>JBGTAN010000057.1:0-31566 GCA_041749855.1 Bdellovibrionota bacterium | reverse complement strand
CCACCTCCACTTACCGTGTCCCCCTTAACCGCGGGTTCACAATAGGTGATCGCAAGATTCACGAAGTTTGGAAGTTCGACTGCGATCGGTCTCCCATTAAAATAAAGCACTTCGATTTCCAAATTCTCGACCAGATAATCTTTGTTGTCGCCGACCGCTGCCACTTCTAGCGAAGTCGGTTCATAACTGTCCAAATCCAAGAATTGATACCCGTTGCCGTCTTTGTACAGATACTGCATCCGTTTGTGCTCGAGTTCCGGCTCACCCACTCGGTCGCCTGACTTGAACGTCTTTTCTAAAACGTTCGTCGTGATCAAATTCTTCATGCGGGTGCGGACAAACGCGTTTCCCTTGCCTGGTTTGACGTGCTGGAATTCCAAGATTTGGAAGGGAACTCCGTCCATTTCGATGTACAGGCCTTTTTTGAAATCGTTTGTAGAAATCATCGAGCTTATGTCTCGCAAAACGGGGCAAATTTCAAGGAAGGCCTGCGATTGCAGGCAAAGCGCTGGGCTATCGCCGAGTCCTAAGCTTTTCCGCGGGCCTTATGAACTACGGACCGAAGCAAAGCAATCTTGCGAGAACGCGCTCGACTTTGAGGATCCACTCCCAATCGCCCACGGCACGCCTCAATCTTGGCTTTGACCTTGGGGAGTGGTTTGAGCTTCTCAAAAATTCGAAGCGCCTTGTCAAACTGCCCTTGGGAAAAATAAAGGTCACCCAAGGTTTCCGTGGTGATTTCTCGACGCTGGGGATCTTGCTGTTCATCAAAAAGCGCGCCAATGGAACCCACTTTAAAGGCTTCATCGTCAATCGGGTGCTCATCGTCGGTAGGAAGCAGCTGCAAGCCCTCTCCTAGCCCCGGTTCAACCATCATCGACTGAGTCGTCACGACGTCCATGCCACCTTCGAGAACCGGCTCGCGCACAGGCGCGGCTTCATTGGCCCAGAACGGAGGCATGTCCACTTCTAGCTCATCCTTCGAAAGCGGAAGAATGTCGACCGGATCAGCGGGTGAATCATGAGAAATGAGCGGCGAGGCGCCCGCTTCCAAGTCATGCACTTTTTCACAGAGCGCCACATCCGCCGGCGCAAGTAGCAGCGCCATCTTGTAGCAATGCAATGCCGAAGCACGATTGCCTAAAGCAAGGTAGACATCCCCGAGAAGCCGCTGCCCCATGAGATTTTCAGGGACCGCGTGGACCACACGTTCCAGTTCCGCTCGAGCGTCGCCTTGTTGGTTTTTTGCCATGTAACACTTGGCCAACACGACGCGGCCGCCGTGAAAATCGGGATGGTGCTCAAGCCCTTCGATACAAATGGCAATGGCTTCATCGTAGCGACCGAGTCTTCGATAAGCTTCTGCTAGCGGCGCAAACACTCGGCTTGTGGGGTCTTCTTGGAACCGACGCAGGTACTCACGAAAATAAGGAGGTTGTTGTTCCTGCAACTGTCCGAGTGCTTCACGAATGCGGTTTGGACGCGCTGTTTTTTCCATGCGTTTTTAAAGTCCCCTGGTCTATCTATTTCATCGAAAAACCACGAGAAAATCAATGAATGGCGCATCATTTCATGCCTCTTTTCGCCGCCGAAAAAGAAGCAAAAAGAGCAGTGCGTTAAGGGCGGCCGTTTCGACCCAGGTGGGGCGATAAACAGCGGGTGCGCTGTGCGTTAACCAGCTCGCAAGACCGACTTGCCCGCTTTCAAGGCCATTCCACGCTTTTTCAAATAACCGCACCGCGTCACCCGGCAGCCAGGGCCCGATCCACGGAAAGACAAACCCTAGCGGGATCAACACCAGTGACCACAACCCTCCCAACGCCAGGCCCGCCAAAGGAGCAGCAAGTGTGAGGCGCCCAAAAAAGAAAACGGAAGAAGGGAACATCCACAGGGGCATGAGCAGCGATAGGATCAAGTATTGCCGAAGCGCCGAATGCTTTTTCATGGCATCGAGTTGTAGGACCAAAAACAATGTACCCGCCCCGCTGAGCCAATACGAAATCGACGCTGCTTGCGTTGGAACACTCATCACCCCTACCGCTACCGCCCCCGCCACGATGGGGAGCAATTGCGCATTCAGCGCGCGCAACTTGAGAACTCTCGCGCAAAGCACGACGAGGAGTGCCCGAAAAACAGAATCGTTTCCGGGATTGATCCACCAAAGAACCACCGCACAACCAAACGGCAACCACGCGATGGACAGTGTTATATATCGTCGACAAAAAGCGTATCGCGAACCGAAAAGCGCCACGAACCAAAGCATCGAACGCAGTAGCATCCAAAGCGTCGCGACATGTTGCCCGCTCAAAGCCACGAGATGTAGAACGCCGGTCGTTCGATACAGATCCATCCACACCACACCCAACCCTTGTGTGTATCCCAACCACACGGACAAGCTGAGTGCGCGCATTCCCGCCCCGGGCAGTGACTCAATTTTGCGATGCAACGCCCCCCGCGACCGCACTCTCCAGGAAGCGGGGCCCACCGCAGTCAACTTTCCACGCCCGAAAGCCAATGGCCCGCCAAGCGCCCGCCAGGAGTCTTGAAGACGCGCCGGATTGCGCGCAGGGTTCAAACATTTCACTCGCCCGGTAAATCGCACCCGCTGGTATTCGGGCGCCCGCTCTGTTTTAACGCGAATGGGGTAGGACCGGGCGCCGACCAAAAGCCCGTCGTCGCGGGACAGGGGTAGCAAGTCGCCCTCACCCGTCCAGAAATGGGACTGCTGGCGCTCGCAAGCAATTTGATGGGCGTTTTGTACTTTGCGGAAAGAGCCCCACCGCAAAAGGCTCACCGCAATGACCACCGCCCAAAAAACGCGCGCGCTAAACACGAGGGTGCCTCATTGCAAAGGGTAGTCCGAAAACCGGCGCCCGCTTCCTACTGGTTTTTCCGCTTTTGCACCGCCAGACAACCGGGGTCATTCCTCTTGACTCAGGCGTGAGATGCGCCTTAAGTAAGCAGTTTTACAGGAGCGCTTTTAAGTGCAGTACGCAGTCATCCGAACAGGAAGCCACCAGTACCGGGTCGAACCGGGTCGCGAACTTTTGGTTGAAAAACTAGACGTTGAAGAAGGCCAGCCAATCGCCCTGACGGACGTTTTGATGACTGGCGACGGCGATTCCGTTGCAGTCGGCACACCCATTCTGCCCTTCACGGTTCACGCTTTAGTCTTGAAGCACGAAAAGGGCGAAAAGCTCCGTACGATCAAGTACAAGCGCCGCAAAGGCTACAAGCGCACCATGGGTCATCGTCAAACCTACACACGACTGCTCATCGAAAAGTTTGAGCAAAAGGGAAACTAAGAAATGGCACATAAAAAAGCAGGCGGCAGCTCCCGAAACGGTCGCGACAGTAATGGCCAACGGCTTGGCGTAAAAGTTTTTGGTGGTGAGTTCGTCACAGCGGGAAAAATCATCGTCCGCCAGCGCGGTACGAAATTTCATGCGGGCCTCAACGTAGGCACGGGACGTGACTGGACTTTGTTTGCCCTGGTTCCGGGCACCGTAGCCTTTCAGCGCCTGGGTAAGCTTCGCCAAAAGGTAGCCATTATCCCGGCACCGGTCGAAGCTCCTGCTGAAGCTTCTAGAGCTTCTTAATCACGCCCCTTTGGGCTGCAATCATTTGATGTTATAGACCCTCTCGATGGCTCTAATCGATGAAGTAGAAATCCGTGTAATCGGAGGCTCGGGCGGAAAAGGCTGCTGCAGTTTTCGCCGTGAGAAGTATGTTCCTTATGGGGGCCCGAATGGGGGCAACGGGGGCCGAGGCGGTTCCGTGTATCTCGAGGCCACAGACGATAAAACCAGCCTTTTAGACTTTAAGTACCAGCCGAAATACCAAGCCGAACGTGGCGAACACGGCATGGGCAAAGAGATGGACGGCCGAGGCGGCGAAGATCTCGTTTTAAAAGTTCCCTTGGGGACGCTTGTCTACGATCAAGACACAGGATTGCTGCTCGCCGACCTGATTGAGCACGGGCAAGTTTTCGAATGCGCCCATGGTGGTCGAGGCGGCAAAGGCAACCGCATGTTCGCCACTTCCACCAATCGCGCACCTCGCACAACGACTCCGGGGGATACCGGCGAAGAGCGTCAGCTCCGCTTGGAATTGCGCTTGCTCGCCGACGTAGGTCTCGTCGGACTTCCCAATGCGGGCAAATCTACTTTCTTACGTTCAGTTAGCAATGCGCGTCCCAAAGCAGCGGATTATCCCTTCACGACGTTGGCTCCGCACTTAGGCGTCGTGAATCACAAAGATCAAACGTTCGTCGTCGCTGATCTTCCCGGTCTGATTGAGGGTGCCGCAAGCGGCGCGGGACTCGGACACCAGTTTCTAAGACACGTTTCTCGCAATCGCCTGCTGCTGCATCTGGTTTCTATCGACGATACCGTAGAAGCCGTTGCGACCAACGTTGCCGTGATTGAAGCCGAGCTCATGGCCTATGACAAATCGCTTATGGACCTGCCGCGGATCTTGCTCATCACTAAGATCGATTTACTCGATGCGGAAGCACGTGCCGAAAAGCTCGCACAACTGAAAGCTGCCGGGGTAGACGGCCTTGCGATCAGTGCTGTCACCAGCGAAGGGATGAGTGTCTTGCTCGACAAGCTTGCAGCCGCCGCCCCCGCATGGCGCAGCCAAGACGTTGCCGGGCAAAGTGATTCCACACTGGCCCCTGTTTCTGCTGTGGATAAACGGATGGAAATGCAGGAAGGCCTGATGTGAAAGCCCTCTTCGGAGGAACTTTCGATCCCGTTCACAACGGGCATATGCATCTGGCCCAGCAAGCGCTTCGCCAACTGGCAGCAGACTCGGTGGTCTTTCTTCCCGCCGGCCAAAACCCCCTAAAACAAGTGGGCCCCATTGCTTCTGCGGCCCAACGCGTGGCGATGCTACGCGCTGCCATCAGTGAAACCCCAGATGCGGCTTTCGAAATAGCCGAAGTTGAAACGAATCGCCAAGGCCCCAGCTTTACGGTCGATACGCTAGAACAGCTTCCCCGTGGGGACTGGACACTGCTCATGGGAAGCGAAGTTTTTCGCTCCCTCCCCCAGTGGAAAAACCCTCGGCGGCTGCTCCAGCTTGCGCGTATTGCGGTCATCACGCGCCCAGGTACCGTGCCCCCTCAAGTGGACGAAACGCTGAGCGCATTAAACGCCTCATCCCATCTCACGTCGCAAGTAACGGTTCTTCACCTCGACCTCTTGCCGTTTTCGAGCACTCAAATCCGAACGCGATTGGGCGACTTGGATAAGACCCAGTGGGAGAGCGAACGGTGCCCGGTGCCGGGTTTACAACGCGGCGTGTGGCAGATCATTAAAGAAAATCGCTTATATAGCCGTTGAGATAGGTATGGGTGCACACCGATTTCCTCTAGGTAAGAACGGCCAATCTAAAGACCCCTTCAGCGACCTCTTGGACTTTGGTCCGGAAACGCCCGAAGCGAGTCCCGACCTAACCGAGCGCATTCGCAAAGTGAAAGAGAAGATTGAGGAAATCAATCAACGCATCGCTCGCCTGACCACCCGCGCAGGCTAGACGACTTTCTTCCCTTCCCCTCATAGACCTTTCAGCCACTGCCCCCTCTGTGCTATCTCACACCAACGAAGCGGGGTAGAAGCCAATGGCTGAGCAAGCCGGAAAACGTGCAGTCGTCTTATTGTCAGGTGGCCTCGATTCCTCTGTAGCGATGGCCTACTCTATCGCGCAGGGCACGAAGATCTGCCGCGCGATTACTTTCGACTACGGTCAACGAGCGGCGCTTCGAGAAATTCAGACTTCTGAACGCCTTTGCCGACACTTCAAAGTTTTACACTCTGTGATTCCGCTTCCCTGGTTTCGGGAATTGTGGAGCGCAGGTGCCCTACTCACCGACTCTGAACCGCTTCCGAAACCCAGTTTGACGGATCTGTCGGATGCCAAAGCTTGTTCTCAATCGGCGCGAAAAGTTTGGGTACCCAATCGCAATGGCGTCTTTTTGGAAATTGCGGCCGGCATTGCAGAGTCGCGCGGCGCAGATAGCGTCGTGGTTGGGTTTAATCGCGAAGAAGCGGCAAGCTTTCCCGACAATTGCACGGCCTACCTGGACGCACTCACGCGCGCCTTAAGCTTCTCGACTTCAAATGGCGTCACCATCGAAGCGCCCACTGCTGCCATGGATAAGAGCCAGATTGTCCGCACCGCAATGGATATCGGTTTTCCCTTGGATTTGGTTTGGAGTTGCTACGAGGGATTCGACCGCATGTGCGGGGTATGTGAATCGTGCATGCGTCTTCGTCGAGCGTTGAAGAACAACGAAACAGGATCTTCCATTGCCTTTGCAAATACGAGTTTCTGATCAGCTCACAGACTACGACGGCAGTCAGCTGCGGGCGCACTGGATCTTCCACACGTTTGGCTTAAGCGGGGATGCGCTGGTGGCCTTCCGTGGTGCTGCCAACGTGACGCTGGACCACATGGTGGACCAAGTAGACGTAAAGCAAAATGCCCCCATCTACAGCCCTAGCATGCTGCACTTCATGGGCGAATGGTTCATCGATTCGCTCGATCAGGGCATCTTGCTCCAACACCTCTTCGTGGCGGAAGTGTACGAACTCTTGCTGGAAAAGGGGCTCACTGGAATGCAAAAGCGGGGCAACGACTTGTTCTTCGATGGCCGAAAACTCTCTGTGAGTATCGCGACTAAATCCGGTGTTTCGGTCCTCATGCACATGGCGCTGAACATCGAAACCGAAGGAACTCCAGTCCCGACGGCAGGACTTCAGGAAATGGGAGTTGAACCTCTCGCCTTTGGTCAGGCGGTTTTAGAACGATTCGAGAAACAGTCTCAAATCCGCGCTCTTGCGCGAGTAAAAGTCGCACCGAGAGCTTAAAAACACATTGCCAGGCGCGCCTTTGGCCGACATTATCTGCCCTTCGATTCCTTAGGGTCCCCATAGTCTAGAGGCCTAGGACAACTCCCTTTCACGGAGTAGACACGGGTTCGAATCCCGTTGGGGACACCACTTTCCATGATGAACATCTCGCGCAAGATGCTGGGTCGATAGGCTCTTGCTCTTTTCCAGTTTTCCAATTTTTGCTTTAGAGCGACTGGTCTGCCAAGCTACGGTCCCCAGGGGTAGGAGATAACGTTGTTTGGGTCTCGCCACCGGGTACCAGACGAAGGTTCAATCCCGGTGGCCTCTACAAAGTCAGAGGGCGATCTGACCCCCGCCGGCAAAGTAACTGGGAATCCCGCACCGAGCTGGGTACCCGATGGTACAAAACCAGTGATATCAACACCAGTGAAGTTGCAACCGGCGAAGTCTAATGTATTAGCATTGAAGGCGGCCCATGGAATATGGGTCGCCCCTGTGTAGACGGTGTAGCGAAGGCTCTGAGTTGTCCGGGGCTCCCACCCACTTAAATCGACATCGGTGAAGATGGAGCTCTGAAAACCAGCGGCATGGGTATTGGCGTTGAGCGCGGCCCACGGAAGATGGGTCGCCCTTGTGTAGTTGATTCCGCTAATATCCTGAGCCGCCCCTGGGCTCCAACCGCTTAAATCAGCTCCGGTGAACTTGGAATTGCCTAGCCCACTCGCATTCACATTCGCATTGAGCGCAGCCCATGGAATATCACTGGCGCCTGTGTAGTTGATGTTGTCGATACGAACACTCGTCCCCGGGTTCCAGCCGCTTAAATCAACATCGATAAACCTTGAACTGCTAAATCCGTTCGCATGGGTATTGGCATTGAGCGCAAGCCACGGGATATTCGTGGCACCGGTGTAGATGATGCCGCTAATCTGCTGAGCCGTGCCTGGGTTCCAACCGTTTAAGTCGACACCAGTGAAGTTGGAACTATTGACCCCATCAGCATGAGTATTGGCGTTGATTGCGCCCCACGGTATGTTCGTAGCGCCTGTAAAGTTGATACGGCCAATGCGACGCGTAGTCCCTGGGTTCCAGCTACCCAGATCGATACCGGTGAAGGTTGAACCGTCGAAACCATTGGAATGGGTATTGGCGTTCAGCGTGGCCCAGACAATGTTGCTGGCTCCTGTGTAGTTGATGCCACTAATGCGACGTGTTGTCCCCGGGCTCCAACCGCTTAAATCGACCCCGGTGAAATTTGAACTCATAAACCCGTTGGTGTCGGTATTGGCATTGAGCGCGGCCCACGGAATATTGCTGGCACCGGTGTAGTTGATTTGGCGAATGTCACGATTCGTCCCCGGGTTCCAACCATTCAAATCGACACCCGTGAAGTCTGAATCGGCAAACCCGTTGGCATGGGCATTCGCATTGAGCGCCGCCCACGGAATATTGGTGGCACCCGTATAAGTGATATCGCCAATGTTCTGAGCCGCCCCAGGGTTCCAGCCATTTAGATCAACGCCGGTGAAGTTGGAACTCAAAAAACCGTTGCCATTGGTATTGGCATTGAGCGCGGCCCACGGAATGTTGGTCGCTCCTGTGTAGTTGATATTGCTAACGCGCCGAGTGGTCCCAGGGTTCCAACTGCTTAGATCTAGACCCGTGAAGTTTGAATAACTATACCCTTCGGTATGGGTATTAGCATTGAGCGCGGCCCACGGAATGTTGGTCGCGCCTGTATAGTTGATATAGCTAATGCGCTGAGTGGTCCCAGGGTTCCAATCACTTAAATCCACACCCGTGAAAGTTAAACCCTGCAATCCATCGGCATGGGTATTGGCATTTAGTTCAGCCCAAGGAATATGAGTTGCTTGGGTTAAATCCATCTGCGTTAGGTCTTGAGTGGGTTCCGGCGTCCACCCCGTTAAATCCAGCCCCGAAAACTTGAGTGGGTAGGAGGTAGGATCCATCCCATTGAGTTGGTACCCTTTAATATTCGTATCTTTAAAGTCGAATCCGGATAGGTTGCGGCCGTTAAAACTGACCTGCGACAGATCTAATGCCTTTAGCTCCGTGCCCATGGCGACGCTCGTCAACATCAGTCGCCACAAGACGCGTTGAATTTGCTCCGCAGTCAGCTGGGCTTGGGAGTGGAACATCGCTTGGTTAAGTTTTTGAGAAAAGGTCGCTCGCCCCGAAGAAGTCATCGAAACCGAACGCACACTCGCCAAAGCCATCCCTGCTGCTAAGTCCAACTCAAGGCTTCTGCAAAGTAGCTCTTCTATATGCACACTCTGCAACTCAGAAGACTCAATAAAGCTCCCCCACTCGGACGGATCCAAAGGCAAACCCGAACTTGCACAAAGTACTCGGGTGTAAATACAACGATCTAAGCAAAGACCGATGCCACAGCCGGGCAACAGGCTCACCAAGGCCACCAACACCACTCCACTCTGTAAAATGCTTTGCATCGTTTTGCCGATCCGTAGCATTAATCTTACGCTTGAAAAGTAGGGCAATAATGAAGGCCAGCGAACGACGAGTGGCCTCGCCACAAATGTTGCTTTAAATTCGAATAGTTAGGTTTCGCCTAGGCTCAGCAATGAATTCAAATCAGTTCACTGGGGGCGGGCGTCTGTGTCTGCCGGTTTAGGACCTTTGCGACGCGGGCTCCCACCCGTTCCACGCACCCAGGGCTTTGGAGTGCGCTGCTTCTTGGGCGGTGGCGCAAACCCACGAGAAGCATGGCGGCGTCCTTGTTGGGGGCTGTACTCACGCTCTTCGCCGGCTCGGAACACATGGGCATTCGGAGAACCTTTTCCAGGGGGACGAGGTCGAGGGCCACGCTGCTCTCCGGTACGAACTTTACCGTCAAATGCAGGACGCTCGGTTCTAAAGGCCGGACGACCGCCTTTGAACGGGGGACGCCTGGGACCTGTACGTCGCGCGTCTCGCTCACCCATCGGCCGAGCGGGTCGGCGATCTTCGGACTTGCGAGCGGCGAACGGCTTTCTAAAGTCCTGCGATCGCGCAACGAAAGGCTTCTTCGGTTCATCAGAGCGAAACGGTTTTTTCGCTGAGGGCGCGGATCGGGGAGCAGAAGCTGCGGGCGGCCTGCCCGCAGGACGGTGTCCTCTGGGACGACGTTTAGGATCCATGAAGGTGATGGCTCGCCCTTCTTTTCCGATACGACCGGTGCGTCCAATGCGATGCAGATAATCTTCTTTCGTGGCCGGGTAATCGTAGTTGATGACGGTTTCGATGTCAGAAACATCGATGCCACGAGCGGCAATGTCGGTAGCCACTAGCACACGAACGACGCCATTACGAAAAGCTTCGAGGGCTTTTTTACGCTCGCCGTGCGTACGGCCGCCGTGCATGTAAGCCGCCGGGTGCCCTGCATGCTCGAGTCGACGTGCCGCCTGTTCGACACGCCCTTGCGTGTTAGCGAAAATAAGAATCTTGCCGGGAAGCTCGGTGACCTTGTCGACGAGCAAACGAGGCTTCTCGACATCGTTCGTATCAATCTGTTCTTCGGAAATCTTAGGTGCTGCTTGAGCGTCGCCCGTGACATTGACCTGCTCCGGATTTTTCAAGTACCGGTGGGCGAGTTTCACAATCTCAGGAGGGAGTGTGGCCGAGAATAAAAAGGTCTGCCGTTCAGGCGGCAGGCTTTTGACGATTTGTTCGACCTGCGGAGCAAATCCCATATCGAGCATGCGATCGACTTCATCCAAAACAAGCACGCTGATTTTTTCGAGCGGAATCCCACGTTCAATGTGATCCATGAAGCGTCCCGGCGTCGCGATAAGAAAATCCACCCCCGCTTTTACTTCAGCTCGCTGACGGTAATTCGACTCACCACCCACAATCAGGGTGCAGGCAAAATCCATCGTCTTACCCAGCTTCGCAAGAAACTTATGAATTTGGGCGGCGAGTTCTCTCGTGGGAGCAAGTACTAGCACTTGTTTGCCGGGGTTATTGTAAAGGCCCGCCATAGCCGGAATGCCAAACGCCCCTGTTTTTCCCGTCCCGGTCGGTGCAATAGCTAGGATGTCCCGTCCAGCCAGGGCGGGGGGGATACTTTTGGCCTGGATAGGGGTGGGATTTTCAAAACCCATCGATTCCAAGGCTGTTACAAGAATGGGGGGCAGCTGCAATTCGCTGAATTTGGGGGTGTTCTGCATCGGGGGACCCTAGCAGGACTCGAGGTCTATTTGTGGAAAAACTCGCACCTCTCGCGTGCGCGAGAGGTGAAACGCCTTTTCCCACTGGCCTGGGGAGTTCAGTCCCGTTGGCCGTTGGGGAGTAACCGCACGGCCAAATCGACTGTTTCGCCGTTGTAGGATCGGAAATCTCCGCCCACCACAATGGATTCGTTACCCTGCTGCGTAAAAGCAATAGCTCGCACGGCGCCACTAAAACCCACCCCTTGGTCAAAGCTCGCGTCAACCGCGCCCGTGCTGCTAACGCGAACGAAGTGTCGTACAGGCGTACCGTCGTAACTCGTGAAAGTGCCTCCGACATAGAGTTTGCCGTCTGGACATGGCAAAAGCGCATAAACGTAAGGAAGCGCGGAAAATCCAGCGCCCGTTGAAAAGGCCCCGTCGAGAGAGCCGTCGCTATTTAGCCGCATGAGATCGCCGACGGGGGATCCATTGTATGTGGAGAAGCGGCCGCCCACGTAGATTTTCCCTGAACCATCCGGCACCAGAGCGATTGCATACACCGCCGCCCCGACCGAAAACCCCGACCCGATGCTAAAGCCCGGATCTCGCGTGCCATCGGCAAGCAGCTTTACGAGTTTGTCGGCACTCCCTCCGTCCAAAAGCGAGAAGCCACCTCCAATATAGAGGCTCCCGGTCCCGTCCAATGCCGGAACCAGAGAAAGCACCGCATTATTAAAACCTGCTCCAGTGGCAAAAGTGGTGTCCCGAGCTCCGCTAGGGAGAACCCGCGCGATGTAGCCGACGGGGCTGCCGTTGTATTGTGCGAAAGCCCCTCCAATATAAAGAGCGTCTCTGTCGACGGCGTGAGCCATGGTGTACACATCATGGTTTGGCCCGGTACCCACATCGAATGCCGTGTCGGCTGTTCCGTCGAAGTTCAGTCGTGCCAATCGGCCTCCTGCATTGTACCCCCCGACGTAAACTTTCTCTGGCGCACTGGGCATGACCGCTAGAGAAGAAACGTTATTCCAAGTAATTCCAAACTCGGCAAATTGGGAAAAGAACGGAGTAAAACGAATATCTCGTTCCGCATTGGAATGTAGTCGGATTAAGGAGCCGGCGCCGAGCGAGTCATAATTGTACACGGAGCTGCCACCCAGGAGCGTGTTTCCATCGGGCAACGGTAGCAGTGCCAGGACCCTAGTACTGGTGCTACCCCCAAAAAATCCGGTGCGAGTGCCGTAAGTGGCCTTTATGCTTCCATTGGCTCGAAGGCGGACCAAGGAACGGGCAGGGCTGCCTCCGACCGAATCAAAAAACCCACCCACGAAAACCTCCCCGGGCCAAGCGGGGTCCGTCGCAAATGCATAAATAAAGGAAGCAGGAAAGCCGCCGTTAATGCCCGAAGCGAAAGTGGCGTCGAGGCAACCGTCTGAGTTTACCCTGCCCGCTCTTCCCGAGAGGACAGCGCCGTCTGAAGTACTTAAAGTTGCGGCAACATAAACGTCCTCGGACCCGTCATCCACGGGATGCAAGGCCGACACCCAGCCAGCGGAACAAAAATAGTTAAGCGTGCCATCGACCGTCCCATCCGGGTTCAGACGAAGTCTGAAGAGATTGGACGAGCCCCCTTGGTAGCTTGAAAACAGGCCCCCGACGTAGACTTTCCCTGTTCCGTCCAAAGCGAGTCCCAAGGCCCAGACGAAGTTGTTGAAGCCCGTCCCCACGTTGAAAGCCGCATCGCGCGACCCGTTAGAGTTGATCCGAACGAGGTTGTTGGAAGACGCGCCTGCGTAGTGAGTGAAACTTCCGGCGACATAGACATCGTTGGACCCATCCACTGCCACCCGGATCTTCTCTCCTCGAGGGAAACCAGTAAGCCCTGCACCCACCGCGAAGCCTGCATCCCTGCTGCCATTGGCGTTGATCCGGACCACTCCAGAGGAGGCAGCGCCCGCGTAAGTCGTGAAGGAGCCCGTTGCATAAACGTCGAAACTTCCATCGGTCGCCAAGGCAATGTCATAGACCCAGTTGTTACAGCCCGCTCCGGTATTGAACCCCGCATCGCGAGAGCCATCTGCGTTGAGTCGGATGATTCGATTCGCAGCCACTCCTTGAAACGTCGTGAATTCACCGCCAACGTACAAGTCTCCGGAGCCATCCAAAGCCACCGCGAGAGTGCGCACGGTGCCATTGAATCCGTTACTCATGTCGAAAGTCGGATCCACTTCATCCGTCGTAGTATTGATCGCGAGCAGCCGCTGCGCGCTTGCAGATCCGTAAGCTTCAAAGTCGCCCCCTACGTAAAGCCGAGCCCCACTTACAGCGAGCGCGTACACCGTCCCTGCGAAACCATCGGCGATGCGAAACTGGAACTTGTTTGCTTCACCCAAGAGCGGCATCTGGGCTTGCGCACCGGAATAGGCGAGCTGGATGCTGCCTGAGTGAGAAGCGGCCGGCGGCGTGGCTCGATACTCCACTTCCACAGTGCACTGCGTGCTGGTCTCAAGCACATCGGTGCAAGTACCACCCGTTCCGGGGAACACACCCCCGACAAAGAAAAAAGGCGGCGTCACTACCATGGCGCTCAACCCTTCCGCGACGGCTGCGCCCGAATTGGAAACCACCACCGTTTCGCCAGTGCGCGTACCGAAAGCCTTTACGCCGTAGTCGAGCACTGGCTGCGAAAAAACAATGTGCGCGCCGCTTCCGCTGAAGCATTGGTCTCTAATGCATAGCCCCAAGCCACAGCCAGTAAAATAAGGAAGAAGGCACAATGTGAGTAAGTGTAAGCGCTTCATGTGAGTAGATGTAAAAGTATACCAGGAAACCTCGCCTTAAATATGTTGCGGTAAAAGCCGATATCATTCGGTTTTTATTGGGTTTTTAACCCTCCACAATTTTTGGGGCACCGTGTGATAAAATTAAGTCGGTTTTGGAGTTCGCGCCTTCTCAAGCGAAACAGACTACACCGTCGTGGTTTCAAACGTGGGAACCGGTCCCGCTTTCGAAACCGCGTTCGAGGCTACGACCAATTGCGATTGGGCCTGGTGCTAACAATGCTGTGAGTTCGATGTCCCGGCGGCGGATGGCTCCACAGACGTTTATATCTCTGGGAACCTGACGGGCATTGGAAACAAGCCTTGTGTGTACGTCTGCCGGCTCGATGAGTACGGCGGCGTCGATTAAGATCGCGTTGACCCCCCCCCACAATAACAGCCGCTTAACCACTCTTTTCAGCGCTTGGTGGGAATTCCCACTTGATCATATTCCCACTTCCGACGATAATGGAGGTAAGGACAGCGCTATGGCAAATCCAGTCCATCAAAAAGTTAAGACGGTTAGACCCGACAGCAAGGGGCGTATCACCCTCGGCAAGTTAGCCAAGGAATATAGCGGCTACACCTTGAAGGAATCGGCGGACGGCACGATCCTCCTAGAACCGTTGGTCGAACTTCCGGCTCGCGAAGCTTGGCTGTTTAAGAACAAAGACGCTCTCGCCAGCGTCGAGAAAGGACTCAAACAATCCGCGGCGGGAAAGACAAAGTCGCTGGGCTCTTTCGCAAAACACCTAAAAGACGACAGCGAATAGAATCACGCATGCCTTTCAAGCTACTTTTCACAGATGAAGCGGCCTCCCAACTGAAAGCGCTTGAAAAAAACAAGGGCCTGCAAAAGCGATTGAAAGCCGTTCGTAAAGCGCTAGCCTACCTCGAAAGCAATCCCCGTCACCAGGGACTGAACACTCACAAGTACTCGTCGCTTCGCGGCATTCATGGCGAAGAAGTTTTTGAAGCCTACGCCGAAAACCAGACAGCGGCTGCCTACAGAATCTTCTGGCACTATGGCCCCGGCAAAACCGTGATTACGATCATCGCCATCACGGCTCACCCCTGAAGTAAATAGCTAGGTATTTCGTATGTTTAGCGACCTCTCCGGCCTCATATTTGAATAACAATTGAGCGCTACAATTAAAGTTCCTTCCTACCGATCCATCTAGTGGAGATCTCAATGCTTTCTCGCTCGGTTGGACCCCTATTCGCGCTTTTGCTCAGCCTCTCCGGCTGCGGCGTGGGGCTTTGCCTAACTCAATTCTGCTCAATGGACGGTCTTTCCATTTCACCGCTCCTGGACTTTGGAGCGCGCAGTTTCGGAAGCACGCACACCCAAGCGCTCCTAGTGAGCAACAACGGGAGATCTTCAATGACCGGATTCTCGGCCACTGGAATCGACACCCCCTTTTCATTTGCGGGGGGCAGCTTCCCAGGAGTAGGTGGCACGTGCACCGACTCGCTAGGAGCGGGCCAAAGCTGCACGCTCATGTTGGAGTTCACCGCGGGTTCAACCTTTGCGATCCACGAACAAACTCTTACTTTGCGATTCTCGATTGACTCTCAACTTGTGGTACTCACCACGCAAGTCACCGCTACGAGCGACAACGGCAGCTTCAATATTGCGCGCGGACTGAATGATAGTGTTTTCGCCGTTGCGGCAGACAGTAATCGCGTTTTTGTGGGAGGTGCGTTCCTATTCGACTCAGACAAACCCCAAGGACGGTTTGCTGTCTATAGGAGCGATGGAACTGCGGATACTACTTTCGAAATAGGAACGGGGTTCAGTGATATCGTGCGAACTATCGCGCTTACGCCGGAAGGCATTTACGTCGGAGGCGACTTCCAATCTTACGCGGGCACTCCGGCAAATCATATTGTACGTTTAAACGAAGACGGGTCGGTGGACAGCGCCTTCTATACGGGGAGTGGGGTCGACTTGGGATTTAATGCGACGGTTAGTGTCATTACTCCTACTACCGACGGGACAAGCGATATTTATGTTGGCGGATCCTTTACTTCCTATCGGGGCACCACCGGAATCAATCGCATTGTCCGATTGCGTCCCGATGGTTCGGTGCAGACCAGCTTTGCGACGGGTACTGGGTTCAATGGGGCTGGTGTGGGCTCCATCGCCATCGCTCCGGACGGGAGCGGTGACATTTATGTGGGCGGAGCCTTCAGTACTTACGGCGCGGCGACCAATGTGAACCGCATTGTGCGCTTAGACGCTACAGGCAACATTAATGCTACGTTCAACATCGGCGCCGGAGCGACGGCAGGGTTCCCCATTGGTACTGTGTACACGATTGTCCCGGCACCGGACGCAAGCCAAGACATTTATGTAGGTGGAAGCTTTAGTAGCTACAACACAGTTCCTAATCGCCGCAACATACTGAGGCTTAGTAGCACGGGCGCTATTGTGGGCAGCTTCAATATTGGCGCGGGCGCTTCGGCGGGGTTCGACGGTGCTGTCTATTCCATCTTGCCAGCCAGTGACATGAGCGGCCGTATCTACGTTGGTGGGGTTTTTAGTTCTTACAATTCAACCGCGAACCTATTTCGGCTCGTTCGATTGAATGCCGACGGAACCCGCGACGCTACTTTTGATGCCGGATTTCCGGATCTAATCGCCAAACCCATTTACTCTCTTGCCTCTGCCTCGGATGGCAGTACCGATTTCTATGTCGGGGGAGATTTCGGGTCCGATTATAAAACGAAATACCTGGCTCGTATTCGAGAGGGGGGTTCTGCGGAAACCGAGTTTAACGAAGGACTTGGATCTGTGGTTGGGTTTAACAACGTTACTTTCGCGGCGACCCCGGTGCCCGGCATTAGTGGTTCGGTCTACGTGGGTGGGTCTTTTACTTCCTACAACGGGACGTCCGCTATCCGAATCGCTAGGCTTAAGTTTGATGGATCCCTAGACCCGACTTTTAATACGGGTTCTGGTTTCAGCGGCGGCGTCGTTCGGGCCATTCTGCCCGCCCCAGATGGGAGCGGCGATATTTATGTGGGCGGGGAATTCGATTCCTACAATGGAAGTAGTAATATCAGAAAAATTGTGCGCTTGCGTGCAGACGGCACGATCAATTCCACTTTCGACATTGGAACGGGTGCCTCGGCAGGTTTCTCGGGGAACGTGCGCTGTCTTGCGGCAACAGTCGACGGCAGTGGCGACATCCTCGTTGGAGGCAATTTTTTCAACTACAACGGGAACCCCAATGTAAACAGAATCGCTCGTCTGCGAGCAAATGGTTCGCTCAACGCTGCGATCCCTTTTGGGGCACCGACATCGGGGTTTCATGGTGCGTCAGCCGAAATCTTAGCGATAGCCCCGGTCTTGGATGGGAGTGGGACGATTTATGTAGGAGGCAATTACGACTACTACAATGGCACTTCCGATATTTACGGGCTCGTTCGACTGCTTCCCAACGGTGCTATTGATCCGGCCTTTGATATTGGCACCGGGACCGATGCTGCTTTCGGTTCTCTTTTCCACCTTGTTACGTCCCTAGCGCTCACTCCCAGCGGTGACCTCTACGTGGGGGGCGGCTTTATCTGGTGGAAGGGGCAAGTCATCGGGGGCATGCTCGTTCGGTTGAAGCCCGATGGTTCCATTGACTCGGGCTTTCAGACGGGCTTAGGCAGTCCTGTCTGGTCCCTTGCACTATCGAATGACGGGAGCCAGACCGTTTACGCGTCGGGAAGCTTCGGTACCTACCAAGGCACCCCGATTAGTTACGGGATTGTTCGTATTGACGCGGACGGTACCCTCAATGCCGAATTTAACGCGGGAAGTGGAGTGGATGCGAGTGAGCCTCAAGTCGCCGCTGCTGGCGATGGTAGCGGGGATGTCTACGTTTACGGCAGTATTTCTTTTTTCAACAACGCCTCCCACGACGGTATGGCCCGTGTCTCGCCTCAAGGAAATCCCGACTAAATGGTTTGAACCCTGCGTTTGGTAAAGAGCGAATGTCCCGCCCAAGCAGAATTCCCCACAAAGATGCCCTGAGGCCCGCTAGGGTCTGCCGACAAATAGCCCCCCCCCCATTCAGCGAACAGCAAGCGACTGGGCACTCCTCTTGCTATTACCATCGCCCGAGTGCCTGCAGTAGTCGATGCCGAGTTGAACGTAGTCCAACAGCTGCGGAACCCGTTGCACTTCATCAATGATGACTCGGCAGTTGGGTTTCAGCGCGGATAGCTGCTCCCAAAGTGGGGGCCAAACAAGAAAGCGGAACCTGAGACCCGCTTGAGATCAAGCTATTCGTCTAGCTTCAGGCCCTTATCAAGCTGGCTCCTGCACCAAGACAAAACTTCCTCGGCCGTTTTCAAAACAATTTGGATCTGGTCGTCGGGCAAGATCGCATTGCCTTCGCGATAGCGAAGCGACGTGGCGAACAGACCGCTTTGATGCCGTTCGAGGATAGTCGAAAGCACCTTATCAATCTGGGCTTGCCACTGTTCATCCGAGTAGTCTGAGTGGGCCAAGCAAAAAAGACTCATACGACTTTTTACCACGAGCTCGCGATAAGCACGGCGCCGATTTATCGCTTCCCGAACTGAAACTGAAATATGACAACAAAATCCAATATTTAAAACTCGGTTAGCCTCACAACCCTTCACAATTACTCCATGGTTTGCGCGTATCATTAGAAGTACTCCTTTGATTTCACCCACTCACTTCGTTTCGGAGCCGGATAATGCCTATCCTTCACAAAAACTTGCTTCCGCTTGCGGCGTGCGCCGCGGCACTCTTGGTCAGCGGATGTGGGACAGGTCTTTGTGTAGGAGGCAATGGCTCGGGTGGTTGCCTCACTCCCCGATTGGTTTTATCTGGACTAGAAGGCCTCGCCATTCGAAAAAATGACTGCTACCCCGTCACGCTAAGCGCTGTCGATGCCGATGGAAATCGGATCACCAATGTCACGACTTCCGTGTCCATCACCGCTTCCAGTGGCGCAGTGACTTACAACAGCCTTCAGGGTTGCCAAACTTACGACAATACTCAGGAGAAATCTGTTTTTGTCTTGAGCCCGCTCACACCTGAGGTCGTGTTTTATTTTCGCTCGGATGTGGAAGGAGCGGTTTCTCTCGCAGCTACCCCTTCAACTTCCATTGGAATGACGGCAACTAAAACTATTGAAGTTGGGTACGCTGCTTTTGACGCCGGCTCGGGATTCACTCTTGTGAATGCACTTTCCCTCCAAAGCGATGGCAAGGTTCTGGTCGGGGGTGATTTCACTTCCCACAGTGGCGGCCCAAGTCGCTATGTGGCGCGCGTAAACTCAGATGGGACATTCGACACCAGTTTCGCATATACGGGCTCTGGGTTGAACGCTCAGGTCCGCACCCTTTCCGCCCGAAACGACGGCAAAGTCTTGGTGGGTGGGCTCTTCAATTCCTACAATGGAACAGCAACGCCTCGTGTGGCACGGCTAGAAGCCGATGGGTCTCTCGATACTACCTTTGCCCAATCGGGAACTGGGTTAGATGACTGGGCCCTTTCCCTCTGCCTCTCCCCGCAGGGGGATGGCAAGATTGTAGTGGGGGGTTACTTCACCCTTTACAACGGAACATCGGTGCGCAGAGTGGCCCGGTTAAATGCCGATGGTAGCCTAGACACTACTTTTGCACCCACGGGAACGGGCTTAAATTCCCCCGTGCACGCGGTCGCTGTCCAAAACGATGGCAAAGTTTTGGTGGGGGGAGATTTCACTCTCTACAATGGCACATCAAGACGCTATGCAGCGCGCTTAAATTCCGACGGTAGCCTCGATACCAGCTTTGCGCTGACCGGGTCGGGCTTTGATGCCCCTGCCCGCGCTCTATCTATCCAGAGCGATGGCAAGGTCTTAGTGGGAGGAATTTTCTCCACCTACAATGGCACCTACACATCAAATATCGCTCGCTTGAATTCGGACGGCTCACTTGATCCAACTTTTTTGCCTACAGGCTCCGGGCTGACCATTCTAGTCTCCGCCATATCAGTGCAAAGCGATGGCAAAGTTGTAGTGGGTGGCTTGTTTGGCGAATACAATGGAACGTCGCGACCGTATGTAGCTCGCTTAAATTCTGACGGATCACTCGATACCACTTTTGAGCAATCGGGCTTGGGGCTTAGCAACGCTGTGTTCGCTCTTGCTCTCCAAACCGATGGCAAGATTGTGGTAGGGGGACAATTTGCGACTTACGACGCGACAGTTGCAATTGGTCTCGCACGACTCACTTACATTGGGACCTTGGACTAACAAAACAGCTATCAGAACAATGAAACCCGTTTCTCCATCCCGTCCGCCCAGCTCTCGGTAAAACGTGAGCAACTCCTGTGAGCGTTCTCCAGCTCATAGTCCTTCAGCACATCGCCGTAGCAATACTCATAGGCCCTTTCTGCCGCTGTGATCTTCCATGCAATGTGTTCTCGCTGTCGGTCTGTCATTTCAATCTCAAACCGCCGATCGTGAAGGCTTCCCGAGATGTTCCTTCGCATCTGCTCGGGAAGAACATGGAGGTAAAGGCTGCCACTTACGTCTTCTTTCTGCTCGAGAGTAAGCGTTCCCGTTGAACCACTGATAGTTCTCTGGAACGACACCGACCGTCGCAGATACTCAAGCATCGTCTCATCAAGTTTGCTCCTGGCTACTACCAACAATTCGGGCAGTTCAGTAAAGTGGCCCAAGTGGTTCCGCATCTGGAGTTTAAGAAGGGCAAACTTACTTTTATCGGAAGCGAGTTTCTTTGCGGACGCATGAGCGAGGGTCACAGCCTCGTCGATAAGCGCTTCGCAATGGGAAATATTCGTGAGTTTACAGCTCGCTTCGGCATAACCGTTCGAGTAAGGAATGCCGAGCGCTCCGATGAAATGCTTCTCGTCGCCACCTTGTTGTAGGACGATCACTGTCGCTCGGGCTTTTTCTGCCATCTTGTTGATGTTGATTATTTCGGCGACTTCGCTCGCCGACGGTAGAAAATTGATGCTTCCCCTGAACGCAGACGACATCACTTGCCGGGCCATAGCGTCGCTTCGAAAATCTTAGCGAACGGCCACGGCCAGACGATACCCGCTTTGGATTTGGCTCAGGTAATGTGTCCCACAGTCGTTTTTTTTGAGTTCGGCTTCTGATCTGATTTCTAGCGAGTCTCCAAAAGCGAGCTGCTTTGTTTGGAGAACGTTTGTAGTACTAAACACAACACTAGATTCACTGAGCTCTCCCGTCCCGCTCCCAGGTTTTCCAGTAAGGGAAGATCGAAAAAACTGACCTCGCGCATCATTTCGAAGTGCGCCAAGCCATTACTCAGTTCCTGGCAAAAAGTTTAGAAAAGCATGCAACTTCTCTGCTGTGTTGTAAGTTTCACCAAATCCAGCTTCGCCAGTAGGATAGTAGGACGCAGTTCGTACTCTTCCTCTGGAAGACTTGGGGGTTCCGACATTCAGTCACGGGTGAAACCGACTACGATTGCTAGAATTGCAATGCTGAATGCCTTCCAAAAACTTTTCACTTTCGAATCTGCAGTTTCATTGAGTCAGAACTGAGACGCTGGCCAGAATTGAATTGCAGAACCTTTTGGCCCTTAGTGATAGGAGGAAAGGGAAAACTAAGCTTTTGCCGCTTCTTACCTTTCGCCTCTGTATGTCCAAAGCGCCTCTCTCCATGGCAGGACAATCGCACCATTTTCGAGCTTGCGTCTTTCGGAATCTTGGGCTGCACAGACGTAAAGCGGAACTTTCGGAAACTTTTTGCGAAAGGCATTTAGCGATGGGGAGTTGCCTACTTGCCTGCCACTCTTACACTCAAACGCCATAAGCGGACCACGACCGTCTTCTATGAGAAGATCAATCTCCCATTCCCCTTCTCTCCAAAGCGAAATTCGGTGCTCTTTTTCAGTGTAGTCCCGTATTCGAATGATCTCGTTCACGAACCAAGTCTCAAAAAGAAATCCGTACTCCAAAGGAGAAACTTCGGCACTTGCCAACCTCTGAAGGGCTCGAGTTACGCCACAGTCAAAGAAGTAGAATTTTGGCCTCGCTTTTTTGCGCTCACTTCGATCCCACGGCCAGATAAACCGACCGATTAATGTATCTTCCAAAATCTGATAGTACTCTTTCACCGACTCCATCGGAACGCTGCATTCTCTGGAAATATTGGCGTACTCGATCATCTGTGCATTTGAATGAGCTGCAACGGGAAGGAACCTAGCAAACGCATCGAGCTTTCGCACAATGGCCTCTGCCTGAATCTCTTCTTTAAGGTAGGTGGTGTGGTAGCTCCTCAAAAGGCGAATGGCTTCGGCTGTCTTTTTTTCTTTGAGAAGAACGCTTATTTTGGGAAGCGTTCCTAAGGCAAGTGCCCTATTCAAATGAAAATCGCCTTGAAGTTCCTCCACGGTGAGCGGGTGCAGCTTTAGATCCGCTGCACGGCCACCGAGCAAGTTTGCTCCACCCCGTTTCAACTTCCGGGCGGAGCTGCCCGAAAGAAAGAAATTGAGCTTCAGCTTCTCGATGCCGAGTTGGACGTAGTCCAAAAGCTGCGGAACCCGTTGCACTTCATCAATGATGACTCGGCAGTTGGGTTTCAGCGCGGATAGCTGCTCCCAAAGTAGTTTGGGGTTGGACCGTAACTCTAACTCCAACTGAGGATCGAGGAGATTAACGTAGAGAGAAGCAGCAACCTTATCCAAAAGCGCAGTTTTCCCCGTCATTCGGGGGCCAAACAAGAAAGCGGAACCTGAGACCCGCTTCAGATCCAGCTCCCTAGGGTAAATTATGGTGTTATTTATAGCCATATATAACACTATATACGACACTTGTTGGCATTTTTACCAGTTAGTTAACGCGCGGCGGGTCGTCGAGGTTCAAGCACGGCGCCTATTTGTCGCTTCCCGAACTGAAACCGAAACTGAACTATGACAACAAAATCAAATATTTAAACCGATCCGCACCGTCATATTTGAATAACAATTGAGCGCTACAATTAAAGTTCCTTCCTACCGATCCATCTAGTGGAGATCTAAATGCTTTCTCGCTCGCTTGGACCCCTTTTCGTGCTTTTGCTCAGCCTCTCCGGCTGTGGCGTGGGGCTATGCATCAATGAGCAGAATTGCAGTTCGCTATCGGTCACGCCTTCTACCTTCGTTTCCCTTTCAGCTGTCGAGTTAACTGCAAAGAAGGTCACGCTCTCCTGGACGCCTTGGACGGGATCAGGAAATCGGTACTCGGTGTACTACAGCACCACGCCCAACCTCTCTTCCGTTGCTGAGATCTTGTTGAACGGAACTCCGGCTGGCGAGACCACCGACGCCTCTTTCACGATTACCGATTTCACTTTCGATAAGGACTATTACTTCAACGTCATCGCAACCGATGGCAATAAAGCGCAGCTTGCGTACACACTCCGCTCGCCTTATTGCGGTGGTACGGGAACCGCATCAGATCCCTATCAAGTCTGCGACCCAGGAAGTCTTCAGCTGATTGAGCTACATCTTTCGTCAAGCTACCTCGTGACTTCAGATATTGATCTTTCGGGCACGACCGCGTGGAACTCAGGGGACGGATTCAAGTCGATAGGATTATTGTCGGGCAACCGGTTCACCGGAAGCATGGACGGTGGGGATCACACCCTTCATTCCCTCTTCTCAAAGAATTCTTATGGCCTGTTTTATATTCTAGACCAGGTCACCCTTTCCAATTTGAGAATATCGGACGCAAAGGTTGAGGGTTTTACCTACTCCGGCATTCTCGCTGGCCTAGCCGGAAATGGATCCATGATCCAAAACGTGCATACGTCAGGGGCTATCACAGGATTTGGCAGCCTTGGCGGGCTAATTGGGCAGTTGGGTTTTACTTCATCGCTCGCTTCCAACGTCGACAGCTGCAGCTCGAGCGCTACTGTTCGCTCAACAACCGGTTCTCGGGTGGGTGGACTCATCGGCGAAACCGAGGCGGGAGACGGCAGCAATATTCGAAAGAGTTTTGCATCAGGTAATGTGATCGCAACCAACCTCTATTCCGGCGGGCTGTTAGGCTACGCCACTGGAACAGGAGTCATCGAGGACTGTTATGCCACCGGAAACCTTTACTCCACTTTGGGTCTGGCCGGTGGCCTCGTAGGGGGGCTAAATAGCTCCCGAACGATTCGTCGCTCCTATGCAACAGGCAACGTCTTCACTACTTCGACATTTGGCGGAGGGCTCATCGGATCAAATGGAGGAACGACCGAAAACTCCTTCGCGGTGGGAAACGTGTCCGCTTCGGGAAGCTTAGGTGGTTTCTCCGGTAATTCCACGGGCCTCTCGAATGTCCATTGGTTCAATCACCCGTTCAATCCTGCTACCTGCTACAGCGTCGGAGACGTCAATTGCACGTCTCACACGAATCCCACTTGGTTTTACGACATCGCGAACTACGACGGAGGCGCCTTAGAGCTGGACTGGGATTTCTCGTCGACAGGCGCATGGATTATGCCGGCTACTGGCAAGTACCCTGTTCTACGTTGGCAAAACCCCAATCGCCCGATTGAGTTTCCGCCGGAGTTTCGCAACGGTCGCAAAATTGGTTACAGTGATATGGCCGCTTACCGAGTGTGGGGATTTTGCTCCACTCCCGGAGCGACCATTTCGTTCTCCGGACCCAATGCCCCCGCTAACACTTCCTGCAACGGCGGCACATTTGAAGTGAGTTGGGACTTTAGTGGGCAATCGGATGGAACTGTCCAAATTGCTGTGCAAGAGGGAACTGCAACGCCAGTCACTCGGGCGCTCTCTAAGGACACAGCGAATTGCAACGCAGTCACCAACGCCGAAATCGATACAACTCCAGGTGGCACTATTGATGTTCGTTTCGCTTCAAGCTCGGGTCCCCACTTTGTATGCAACGTGCAGCAGCTATCGCGCCTTCAAGCCGTGACAGGAAACTGGTCCAAAAGTTTTGTGCTGGGCAACAATATCGACCTTTCTGCTGGGTACACCAACGCAGTGATTGGAACGGCGGGCACTCCTTTCACAGGAAGTTTCGCCGGAGAAGGATTTGTTTTACAGGGGTTGAGTATGTCCTCCGCCTCCGGCAACTACGGCTTCTTCGGGCGTCTAGATGGTTTGGTGAGCGACTTGGGACTCGAGCGTGCGAGCGTTGTCACCACGGGGGGTAGCGCTGGAATTTTGGCTGGAAATGCGCAAGCCAACGCGCAAGTGGAGAATGTATACACAACGGGCTATTTGAGAGGCGCCAGTATCGTGGGTGGCCTAGTTGGGGATTTCAATGGCACTTTAGTTGAGGATTCCTTTTCAACGGCAGACGTAGTGGCCTCCTCGACGGGTGCCGGGGGCCTCCTAGGATGGTTCAATCCAATACCAGGTGCGTATTCCATGACCCGGGTTTTTGCGACGGGAGACGTGCGAGGATTGTCGGACGTGGGGGGCCTTGCCGGTCGACTGAGAAAAAATGCCTCCCACTGCTTCGCAACCGGCACCGTCCAGGGGCGCTACGATGGGACGGGCATCGGAGGCGTGATTGGACAGATGGACAATTCAACTGGCAGTCTTGAAAACTGCTATGCTACGGGGCCAGTTTACGGCGGCACGAATGTAGGCGGGCTTATCGGAGATTCCTCGATTGGTGCCATCTCCAAAGTATACGCTTCTGGATCCGTCCTCGGACTCACCAATAGCGGCGGATTAGTGGGATATAAGGCCGGGGGCTATTCGCTCAGCGACGGATTCTTCAGTGCGAACATTTGGGGCTTAGTCGACGTAGGACCCATCGGCGGGCAGTTTACCAACAGCGGCATCACCACAAGTAATCTGTATTGGATTGGCCAAGCCGACGACCTGGTTTGCGTCGCAAACACCAACGGCGCTTCGGTTAATTGCCAAGTAGTCACTTCACGTCAGCCCTTTTTAGAACCCTCGGAAGTTTACGAGAACTGGGACTTCACGAGCCATTGGAAGTTTCCGACTGCAGGCGGTCTTCCCATTCTCCAGTGGCAGGAGGAAGCGCCTTGAAGCAGCTAGGCCACATATTGCTTCTTTGCCTTCTTGTTTGCCTCTCCGGCTGCGGTGTGGGCTTATGCATCAACGAGCAAAATTGTAGTTCTCTCTCGAATACGCCTCCCCCTACTTTCGTTTCGCTTTCGGCGGTTGAGTTAACAGCCAAGAAGGTCACGCTTTCTTGGACGCCATGGACAGGATCAGGAAATCGGTACTCGGTGTACTACAGCACCACGCCCAACCTCTCTACCGTTGCTGAGATCTTACTCAACGGAACTTTGGCTGGGGAAACCACCGACGCCTCTTTGACGATTACGGATTTCACTTTCGACCAAGACTACTACTTCAATGTCATCGCAACAGAAACTAGCGGCGCACAGGTTGCTTACACGCTTCGCTCTCCGTACTGCGGCGGAACAGGAACGCTAGCCGACCCGTATCAAGTCTGCGACCCAGGAAGTCTTCAGCTGATTGAGCTACATCTTTCGTCAAGCTACCTCGTGACTTCAGATATTGATCTTTCGGGCACTACCGCGTGGAACTCTGGAACAGGTTTCGCATCTATCGGCGGCTTCTTAGCTTCCTTTTCCGGGGTGCTGGATGGCGGCGAGCACACGATTGATTCATTCTTTTCAACCTTAACCACCGGGCTTTTTTATTTTCTGGATGGGGCGGCCGTGTCCCAGCTCACTATCAGCAATGCAAACGTCCTAACGCCGGGGAACGCTGGCATTCTAGCTGGCTTCGCCGCCAATGGAGCAAGCGTGCACAATGTGCACGTCTCGGGAAGAATCACTTCTAGCCTAGGCACGGTGGGTGGGCTCATCGGCAGCCTATGGGATTCGTCTGTTATGGACAGCAGCTCCACCGCGTCGGTCTATTCGTCGAGTGGCTCCCGAACGGGCGGCCTCATTGGAGAAACCGCTGGCGGAACTACAAACAGCGTTCTTAGGAGCTTTGCTTCTGGCAACGTCGTTGGCTTTGGCACTTACGTTGGCGGATTGATTGGGTTCGCTAATGGGTCAGCCGTCCTTGAAGATTGCTACGCTACTGGGAACGTCTACGGCGACCAAGGTGCCGTGGGTGGATTGGCGGGCGCGTTAAGTGGAACAAGTACGATTCGCAGGTCCTATGCACTCGGCAATGTTCTTGCGGTGTCGACTCTCGCAGGCGGCCTTCTTGGGGGGACGGGCGGAACGACCGAAAACTCCTTTGCAGTGGGAAACGTCAGCGCTGCAGGAAACTTGGGTGGGCTTTCGGGGCAGGCCGGTACGCGCACCAATGTCCATTGGTTCAATCACCCGTTCAATCCTGCTACCTGCTACAGCGTCGGAGACGTCAATTGCACGTCTCACACGAATCCCACTTGGTTTTATGACATCGCGAACTACGACGGAGGCGCCTTAGAGCTGGACTGGGATTTCTCGTCGACAGGCGCGTGGATGATGCCTGCAACTGGCAAGTACCCTGTTCTACGCTGGCAAAATCCCAACCGTCCGATTGAGTTTCCGCCAGAGTTTCGCAATGGTCGCAAAATTGGATACAGTGATATGGCCGCTTACCGTGTGTGGGGATTCTGCGGCACTCCGGGTGAAACGATCTCTTTTGGGGGTCCCAACGCACCAGCCAATACCACTTGCAATGGCGGCACCTTCACCACGAACTGGGATTTCTCTGCGGCAAGCGATGGGAGTATCGACATCACCGTTCAACAAGGTACGAGTCCTGTCGTTCAACGCCGGCTCGTGAAAGACACCGCCCATTGCAATGCCACAACCAATGCGGACATCGCGGCAGGAGCGATTGATACCCGATTTGGATTAAGTGCGGGACCTCACACCGTTTGCAATGTTCAGCAATTGAGTCGTCTCCAGGCCAACAGCGGCAATTGGTCGAAAAGCTTTGTCTTGGGCAACAACATCGACTTAGCAGTGGGCTACACCAATAGTCCGATAGGGGTGTTCGCCCCCGATTTTACCGGAAGCTTCGATGGAGATGGGTTCGTCTTATCCAACCTGACGATGGCTCTGAATGACATTTACGTTGGCTTTATCGGAAACGGAAATCCTCCCAGCAATCTTGGGATTGAGAATGCAGATGTTCGGGGTTTTGGCGAGGTGGGCGCTCTGTTAGGTGTGGCAAGTATATTGACCACCGTGACCAATTGCTACTCGACCGGCTTTGTGGGCTATCAGACAGGGGTACTCAATGCTCGCATTGGTGGGTTGGTAGGCCGGGGCATAGCCACGACGATCGACAACTCGTTCTCTACTGCCGACGTGCTTCACAATAACGATCTTACGGGGGGGCTCGCGGGGGACATCTTTCGTGTTACCAATTCCTTTGCCACTGGAAACGTTAGAGGTCGATACCAGATAGGTGGGCTGGCCGGATATTCGATTGCTGTCAGTCGCTCGTATGCGACAGGCAATGTTTCGGCTGGTGCGAATGTTGGAGCCAGCTACGCGGGTGGCCTCGTTGGCTGGGGAAGTGCCACCAATAGCTATGCGACCGGCTCCGTCTATTGCCAAGGCCGTTACTGCGGTGGACTACTTGGATATGGGGGCGGCAATTCAGAGCATTCTTATGCGACCGGAAACGTCTTCGCCGGGGACTACGCGGGCGGCTTGGTCGGGTATCATACCGCCGGCGGCCAACTAAATTCCTTTGGCTTGGGAAGTGTTTACTCTCCGACGAATGCAGGTTTTGGAGCGGGAACCACGGAAGCGGCAAGCACCTTTGCCGGCTATTACCACTTGGATGTACCAGGGAACCCCTCTGTGTGTTCTGGGGCGCCCACCACTGCTACTGTCAGTTGCTCAAAGGTTATTTCCCAAACCCAGTTTTATTCAGCGCAATCTCCACCTCTTTCAGCGTGGGACTTCTCTACCATTTGGAAATTCCCCGCCGCAGGCGGTCTTCCTATCCTGCAATGGCAGGAGGAAGCGCCTTGAAGCAGCTAGGCCACATATTGCTTCTTTGCCTTCTTGTTTGCCTCTCCGGCTGTGGCGTGGGGCTTTGTGTGAACGAAACGATTTGTACAGGCGGAAGTCTCAGCCTGACTTTGGGAACGAGGGCGCCTTCGCTTTCGGCTGTGGAAATCGACGATAGCGAAATCACCATTGCCTGGACGCCTGCTACAGGCGGCAGTTCGCCGGTCACTTACTCCGTCTACTACAGCACGAGTGCCAACCTCGATACTTTGGCAAACACCAAAGCCAATGGAACACTCGCAGGATCAACGGACCAATCCTCATTTCAAATAACTGCTATTCCCGTCGACAAAGACTACTACTTCAACGTCATCGCGCAAGATGCGACGGGAACTGAACTTGCCTATGACTTACGCGCTCCGTTTTGTGGGGGAACGGGAGTGACAGGAGACGAATACGAAGTCTGCGATCCGGGAAGCCTTCAATGGATGGGGATCACCCTTCGAGGGAGTTTTGTCCTCACCGCTGACATCGACTTGAGCGACACACCGAACTGGAACGCAGGAAAAGGTTGGTATCCGATTGGGGGAATATATCCCACCCATTTCCAAGGCGCATTAGACGGGCAAAGTCATCGTATCTCTCACCTTTTCGTGAATCGGAGTGGGGACTACGCGGGCCTGTTTGGAGCAGTAGGTTTCCTAAGCATCACGGAGGTGAGCGAATTGAAACACCTGACGCTGGACTACCCTCGAGTGAAAGGCGGAGGTTACTCGGGCGCGTTGGCAGGCGATATACACAACAGCACTCTAACCCGGCTACTCATCCAACAAGGCAATGTCGAGGGCCAATCGATTGTTGGCATGCTCACTGGAGGTCTACAGGGGTCCAATCTCTCTGAGTCCATGAGCTCGGGATCGGTTTCTGGGCGAACTTGGGTCGGGGGATTGATCGGTTTTTACCAATACGGTGATCTCACTCAAAGCTATTCTTCCGCGAACGTGCTCGCGACGGAGACCGTAAGTACAGCCTATGCGGGCGGACTCATTGGGTATCTAATTCAGGCAGGCACCAATCTTTACGATGTGTACGCTACCGGCAACGTTCACGGCAGTTTCGGTGTCGGTGGACTGATTGGCGTTTTGGCAGACGTGGGCGCGGGAGTTATCCGACGCAGTTACGCTACTGGAAACATTTCCGCAACGCTTGACGGCGATACGTTCAGCTTTCCAGGCGATGGAGATGCAGGTGGGTTGCTAGGCACAGGAAACTATGGCCGCTTCGAAAACAGTTTCGCGACAGGTAATGTTCAAGGCCCTGGCGAAATCGGTGCGTTGATTGGAAACTATTCCGGTCTCACGCCACTCAACTCCTACTACTTCACGCATCCCTTTACTCCGGCAAACTGCGCATCCGGAGGAAATACAGGCTGCACCAGCAAAACCAACCCCACTTGGTTTTACGACATCGCGAATTACGGAAGTGGCGCGGGCGAGTTAAACTGGGATTTCACATCAAGTGGCGCATGGATTATGCCTGCAACTGGCAAGTACCCTGTTCTACGCTGGCAAAACCCTAATCGCCCGATTGAGTTTCCACCAGAGTTTAGAAATGGCCGCAAGATTGGCTTCAGCGATATGGCCGCTTACCGAGTGTGGGGGTTCTGCTCCTCTCCCGGAGCGACAGTGTCTTTCTCAGGGCCCAATGCTCCGGCGAGCACCTCCTGCAACGGTGGCACTTTTGATGTGAGCTGGGACTTCAGTGGCCAGCCCGACGGAACAATCAATATTGCAGTGCAAGAAGGTAGCGCCACACCGGTTGCACGGTCATTGACGAAAGACACGGTGAACTGCGATGGGATTAACACCGCAATTACCAACGGCGGAATAGACACACAGTATTCGGGAGCCGGGCCTTACTACATTTGTAACCGACAACAACTCGAGCGAATCGCAACCGCCTTTAGCGGAACTTACATTCACTATTCTAAAGACTTTCACTTAGCCGACAATGTCGACCTGACCGGGGTTGCCTGGGCACCTATTGGAAATACAGCAACTTCATATACCGGCAATTTTGATGGGCATGGCTACGTCATTTCCAATCTTACCGCGACAAGCATGTCCGATGAGCAAGGCCTGTTTGGAAGAGTTGGGGCCAACAGCAGCCTGTCGAACATCGGTCTCGAAAATATTGCTGTCACTGGGGACGATGATACCGGTGGACTTGCGGGGTATATCCCTGCACCGGGAACCGGAACCGTTTCCCAGTGCTATGCAACCGGCTTTATAGCCAACACGGGCGCGCGCGTAGGCGGCCTAGTGGGCTTCACATTCAATCCTATCATCGACTCCTTCTCGACGGTCGATGTCATCGCCGACCAGATTGTCGGTGGGTTGGCGGGACAGGCGTTCGCGATTTCCCGGTCCTTTTCAATGAGTCACGTTCGCTCTGACACGAGTGCGGCAGGGGGGCTTACAGGAAGTGCAGAAACGATTAGCCAAAGTTACTTCATAGGCAGAGTCAGCTCAGGAGCTGTCGGATCGGCTGGATTAGCAGGCAGTGCGCCTGTGGTCACCGACAGCTACGCCTCAGCGGAAGTCTATTCGCGCCAGGGTTCGGGGGCGGGCCTTGTAGGGAACACATTCTCGTTTTTTAGTGCTCCCAACATACGGTCCTCCTACTCAACAGGAACCGTCTATGGGGCTGGGGTGGTAGGTGGCCTAGTTGGCGATTTGGGCAACGCAATGGGCCCTCCACTTATTGAGCAAGTGTTCTCAACGAGCAT
>JBGTAN010000056.1:0-43620 GCA_041749855.1 Bdellovibrionota bacterium | reverse complement strand
CATCTTCACTGCCTCCGCTTTGAACTCAGCGGAATGCGCTCGATAAGGACGTTTCTCTGACACCTTCAACCTCCGGGTTGGCTGTTATAACGCCTAACTCCTAGGTGTCCACTTTTCTGAGGAAGTGCACGGGCACCTTTTAGGATTGATATGCCAACCATGCTAGTTTTTGCACGACGAGTCTGCCCTAAAAGAATCCCAGCGCAAAAACTTGTTTTATTCAATCGTCAAAGACTTGAGCAGGTCGAGTTGGTCGAGAACTTTGCCCGAACCAATGACGACGCATTTGAGAGGATCTTCTGCGTACATCACGGGCAAGCCCGTTCGCTCACGAATCAGGATGTCGAAGTTCGCGAGTAACGATCCGCCGCCGGCCAACACAATGCCTTTATCGACGATATCCGCAGCCAACTCGGGAGGGGTTCGCTCGAGCGCTTGCTTCACAGCATCCACTACGATGTTGACCTGATCGACTAGCGCTTCGCGAATTTCATCGCTGCTTACTGTGACAGTTTTTGGGCTACCCACGACCAAGTCGCGTCCCTTTACTTCGCAGTACTTCACTTCATCGAACGGAAACGCGTTTCCGATCTCAATCTTAATGTGCTCTGCGGTGCGCTCACCAATCAGCAAGTTGTACTGACGTTTGATGTAGTTGACGATGGCGTCATCGAACTTATCGCCCGCGACACGAACGGACTGGCTATACACAATGCCACCGAGAGAAATCACAGCCACTTCAGTGGTTCCGCCACCGATATCGACGATCATATTCCCCGAAGGTTCTGTAATCGGAAGTCCCGCGCCAATGGCAGCCGCCATCGGTTCTTCAATCAAAAACACTTCGCGTGCGCCCGCAGATTGTGCAGATTCTCGAACGGCACGACGCTCAACTTGCGTGATGCCGAAAGGAACGCAGATGATAATGCGCGGACGAACGAGCGTAATCTTTTCCTGAGATTTTGCGATGAAGTACTTCAACATGCTCTGAGTTACTTCGAAGTCGGCGATGACGCCGTCCTTCATCGGACGAATCGCAACGATGCTGCCGGGGGTACGCCCGAGCATCTCTTTTGCTTCGCGACCCACCGCGAGTACTCGACTCGGACCGCCGCGGGCATTTTTTGCCACCGCAACCACAGAGGGTTCATCGATAATCAAACCGCGATTTTTTGCATAAACTAAAGTGTTGGCTGTTCCCAAGTCGATGGCCAGATCACTGGAAAACATACCCATCATTCTGTTGAGAACGCGCCGCGTCGGATTGAATGCCGCCATAAACTTACCTATTCCACCCTTTTCCAATACAAAGCCTCCCAACCTGACTGGTGAGTTATAGACGTGCTTTTTCCAATAGTCACGGCCGTTTAGCGGCTAGGCGCCGGGCGTAAAAGCCCCCGGTTTGGGCTCAATAAATCTCCAGAAAATGCCGAATAGTCTAAGAGGATTCGTAGCTTAACGAATCAAAGGGGTAGATGGACTTCAAGCCTTTCAAAATGGGTAAGTATCTTTTGCTCGAGCGACTCGCGACCGGCGGGATGGCCGAGGTCTATCGAGCGAAGGCCCAAGGCGCAGGGGGCTTTGAAAAACAAGTCGCTATCAAGCGGATTCTTCCCACCTACAGTCAAAATGACGAGTTTCGAAAAATGTTTGAGTACGAGGCGCGCCTCTCGAGCATGCTAACGCATTCAAATATCGTTCAAATCTTCGATTTCAACAAGTTCGGCGAAACCTACCTGCTTGCGATGGAGTACGTTGACGGGAAGAACCTCCGTCAATTCGTAAATAAATGCAAAAAGGCGAACATCACGCCTTCGATCGAATTCAGCGTGTTTGTGATGAACGAGGTTTGCAAAGGCCTTGAGTACGCGCACACCAAAAAGGACGATAATACCGGAAAGCAGCTCAACATCATTCACCGGGACATGTCTCCTCAGAACGTCATGTTGTCCTATGAAGGCGCGGTGAAGATCGTCGACTTCGGTATCGCCAAAGCAAAAGATCGCGTCGACGAAACGCGATCTGGCGTCATCAAAGGAAAGTTCGGGTACATGTCACCCGAACAAGCAAACGGGCTATCGGTTGATCATAAAACAGATATCTTCTCGACGGGGATCATCCTCTGGGAAATGTTGACGGGTCGGCGTCTGTTTTCTGCTGATAGTGATCTTGCGACGCTGCGGATGATTCAGGAGTGCGTTGTCATTCCTCCTTCTAAAGTAAATCCGCGAGTGCCAATTGAACTTGATCGCATTGTCATGAAAGTGCTCTCGAAGGATCTTCGCTTGCGCTATTCCTCGGCGGGCGACTTGCATCGGTCTTTACTTGAGTTTCTGAGTAAGAACGCTCCCACTTACACCCAGCGAGAAGTCTCTGACTTCTTACAAAAAGTTTTTGTCGATGACATTTCGAAGGAGAAGAAGCGGTACGAACAGCTGAATCGTCAGTCGATTCCCTTTTCCCAGGGCGCTCGAAAAAAGGAAAAGCCCCCGCAGGATGAAATGGCGGAGGTTGAGGACGCACTGGAGGGGTTGCAAACGAAGTCAGATGTCGCGGAGCAGACGGGAGACACCTTTGCGGATCAGTCCGAGTCCTTTGAGGGAGAAGTGGGTGAGCTCGAACAATCTGAAGACGGTGGCTTAGAAGTCCCTGCCGCGGAGCCTGAAGTCTCCGGGGCTTTTATCGTCAATTCGAAGGTAGTCGATTCGACTGAATTCAAGCAGCCCAAATCAGAGGGGAGTATCTCCCAGCTTACGAAGAGCCAGGTCAGTGTCCCTACCGAGGGTGAAGAGGCTCGCGAAGCGGTACTGGATGTTACTCGGCCCAGCATTGAGATTGACGTTCTCGCTCAAGAGGCCGGGACGGAAGGGGTGCCGCCCTCGGAAGAGTTGCAAGAGGAAGAACCGCAATCCTCCGGCAGCGATCCGCATTCCATCGAGATCAAGGGCGAATCTGAAAATCTCGATCTCGTACTTCCCGGTGGGGCGAAACACGAGTTCACCAAAGGAGCGCCCCCCCCTCCCTCCAAACAAATACTTCTTGAGCAAGAGGCACCGACTCCGGAAACTAAAGTCACTTTGGTCGGGACTTCCCTCAGCCAGCGGGTAGAGCCGAAAATCGTCCCCATGGATGCTATCGGCGATGAACCACCAGAGCCGCGCACCGGAACTAGCAACGTTGATATGAGTACGCTGGGAAAAGGCGATACGAACGCATCGACCAACACCGGTTCGGGAATGCCGAAAACCCCGCCGGAGGATTCCGAGCCCGCACCGACGACTTCAAAAACACCAATTCTAGCCAGAGGGGTATCGGTACCCCGCAGCAAGGCAAAACCCAGCCAGCATATTGAAGTTGAGGCGCAAGCTGAGTTGGAACGTCCGAAGCTCTGGGGCGCGGAAGAAGCACCACAGAAGCGTCGCCCACAGATTGTGCGTCGTCCCAAGCGACTCATCCACCCCGTAGCACGTCTTCTGATTGTCACCGTCGTCATGGGCTATGGCTTCAAGTTGTACTTCGATGGAGAGTTTGCGAGTTGGATTGAGCAAAATGGCCCACGCGAACCGACGCAGGCAGAACCTCTTATTCCAAAAAGTGATACCGATCCGGTATCGGTGGACCGCAAGCCAGTAGGAGATTGCACACTCAACGTCCAGTCGCAGCCTCCGGGAGCTGAGGTTTTCGAGGGCGGCGAATCCAGAGGCTTTACCCCGCTGATCCTGTCTGGCCCTTGCAGCCGGTCCATCAACATCAGTTTGCGAAAAGAGGGTTACGAAACACTTTCAGAGAATGTGGTGATCGGGTCCAAGGTTGCTGAATGGTTCAAGTCACTCAAGCAAATTCCCATTGGACGTCTTGCTCTGACTTTGGGTTTCAATGCTCAGGTCTTTATCAATGGCGAGGCCGTCCGGGATGCGCAAGCTCGGCAGCTGCTTGAGATTCCGCTGCGCGCCAAGCGAACCTACACTTTGAAACTCGTGAATCCCACCCTGTCGATTGATGTAGAAGCCCAGGTTGCGATTGAGGATGGGCGACAGACCAACTTCAGGCTTTCCCTCGACGAAGCTAGCCAGCGCTCCAAAGCGACGACAAAAAAATAGTATCCCAATCGACTCCCCCAAAATTTGTGGTTAGTATGGCGCGATGTCGAAGACTAAAGAACTCATTCAAACTGTCGAAAAGTACGGCGCCCATAACTATCTCCCTCTGCCGATCGTTTTAAATCGAGCCGAGGGCTCCACCGTCTGGGACGTCGAAGGCAAGGCGTATCTCGATTTTCTATCTTGCTACTCCGCTCTGAATTTTGGACACCAGCATCCCAAGCTAGTCGATGCGATGATCGCTCAGGCCAAGAAACTGGCTCTGTGCTCCCGCGCCTTTTATAGCGAGGAACTTTGCCATTTGAGCCAAGAACTCGCCGACATGGTCGGACTAGACTCTGTGCTTCCGATGAACAGCGGTGCTGAAGCCGTGGAAACTGCGATAAAAGTTGCTCGGAAGTGGGGCTATGAAAAGCGTGGTGCCAAAGGCGAAGCGAAGCTCATTACTTTTCAGAACAATTTTCACGGTCGAACCATCACGATCGTCTCGTTTTCATCGGAGGAGGACTACAAGCAGGGCTTTGGTCCGTTCACTCCCGGGTTCAAGACCATTCCTTTCGATTCCATTGAGGATCTCGAAGCTGCCGTGGATGACAGCACGGTCGGTGTCTTGATGGAGCCCATTCAGGCCGAAGCCGGAATTCTGGTGCCGCAACCGGGATACCTGTCGGCGGTCCGCACGCTGTGCACTCGGAAGAACATGCTCCTCATGATGGACGAGATTCAGACGGGCCTCGGCCGAACGGGTCGGGACTTCTGCTTCCAACACGAAGACGCTAAACCCGACCTACTTATCTTGGGTAAATCCCTGGGTGGCGGACTACTCCCGATATCCGCGGTAGTGGGTCGGAAAGACGTGATGGATGTGATTCAACCTGGTCAGCACGGTTCGACTTTCGGCGGAAACCCCTTGGCCAGCGCCGTGTCGCGCGCTTCCTTGCGCCTGCTAAGGGAAGAAAAACTCTCGGAACGCTCCCAGGCTCTGGGCAAAAAGGTGATGGATATGCTGAAAGCGACCCCGTTGCCGCACGTCAAAGAAATCCGAGGCAAAGGGGCCCTGATCGGTATCGACTTGCTCCCTTCCTCGGGGGGTGCGCGCAAGTACTGCGAGCGCATCGCTGAGAAAGGGGTTTTGTGTAAAGAAACGCATACCTACGTCATCCGGATCGCGCCCCCTCTGGTTATCCCCGAGTCGGAGCTCGAGCGTGGGGTGGATACCATCATTAAAGTCATCCGCGATCTGGGGTGACGTCTTGCTGCGATTGTGGCTCGCGTGCTACACCCCTGCCATGCGCGCCCATTTGCGATTTTTTCTCAGTTTTATAGTTATATCAGCGCTTTCCTCTTGCGGAGTGGTCGGCCCCCCGCGCGCCTATGTCGAAGTTTATCCGGAGCGAGAACCATCGGCTGAGGCCGCTCCGATCCCTGCGCCTGCGGAAGACAAGCCGGAGAAGGAACCCACCGAGTGAGAGTAAACTTTTTTAAGATGCAGGGCTGTGGAAACGATTTTCTTTTCGTGGACTCCGTTCGCTCTACGCCGCTTACCTTCCGACCCGCTGAAGTTCAGTACTATTGCGATCGGCATTTCGGAATCGGAGCAGACGGATTGGTCGTGTTGCATTCGAGTGAGATCGCCGATGTGGCGTGGACCTTTTACAACTCGGATGGCTCACACGCGGAAATGTGCGGCAATGCTGCGCGGTGCGCGGTGCGATACGTGAGTGAAAACTACCTTCCCGACGAAACCGTTTCGATTGAAACGCTTGCGGGCGTGATACGTGGCCGACTTCTTCCCGACAAGCAGGTGGAAGTTTCTTTGCTTCCTCAAAGTCCTTTCGAGTTTGAGTACACCGAGCATATTTTGGAAATCGACAAGCACGCCTTTGAGTTGCACTGCACCAACACCGGCGTGCCGCATGCGGTTTTGGAAGTGAAAGACCTGACAACGTATCCCATCGAACGGGTAGGTAGGTTGATTCAGGCACATGCCCTTTTTCAGAAAGAGGGAACCAACGTCACCTTTTATCAGCGGCTAGTCGCCAATCGTATTCGCTCGACCACTTTCGAACGCGGCGTGCGTGCAGAAACGTTGGCCTGTGGCACAGGGGCTGCTGCTGCCGCATTAGTTTTTTCAAAACACTACGCTCAGCCTATTCCGGTGAACGTTTCAGTGCCGGGAGGAGACCTCGTCGTGGATCTCAGTCCTGTCTCTCGTGTCCTGCTTTTGACCGGGCCGGCTGAATACGTTTTTGATGTCGAAGTGGAGAACGCACCCACGCACTATGAGAAGTCAGCGGTTTTTGGCGAGATTCAACCGGAGGCGTCGTTGTGAAGTTAGCAGGAGTGTTGGTAGCGACTGTGACGCCGTTTCTCCCGGACGGAACATTGGATCGGGAAGGGCTTGCAGCCCATTTAAAGTTTCTCATCGATAACGGAGTGCACGGTCTCGTTCCCTGCGGCACAACGGGCGAAAGTCCCACGCTGACCCGCGAGGACCGTCGAGAAGTGATTGATCTGTGTTTGAAGGCGGCAGCACCTTTGGGTCTACCGGTCATAGCCGGATGCGGTAGCAATTCGACTTCCGTGGCTGTGGAGTTGGTGCGCGAAGCGGAAGAGATGGGATGTCACGGTACCTTGATCGTGACACCGTATTACAATCGGCCGACACAAGAAGGCCTGGTTGCGCATTACACCCACCTTGCCGATCGCGCTCGTAAACCGATTGTGCTGTATCACATTCCGATTCGCACCAATGTGACGATGACACTGGAGACGATTCAAACCCTATTCAAGCACCCTCAGATCACCGGCATAAAAGAAGCCAGCGATGCGCCTGCCTTTTGGCAGAGTCTAGGGAGCCTTGCCAAAGAAACAGGCAAAGCATTGCTCTGTGGCGGAGATGATGCTTACGCCACCATGCAGGCCTACGGGGCGTGCGGGACCATTTCTGCCTGCGCCAATATTCTGCCCGCCCAGTTTGTGGCTTTGCACAACGCGATGACCCGGGGCGACTGGTCCGAAGCTTTCCGCCTGCAAACACAAATGGGTGGTGTGATTCAGTCGTGCTTCAGTGAAACGAATCCGGGACCCATCAAGTACGTCCTTTCTCGCCTGAGTCACCAGCACAATGCGTTGCGCTTACCGCTTGTCCCCGTAAGGTCTCAAACCGAAGCGCGCTTACGGCGCGATTGGGACGTGCTCCTCGGTGAAGGGGCGTTGCCTTGATTTATAAAGTCGGACTGCTTGGCGCTTCTGGCCGGATGGGCCAAGAAGTGGCGTCTGTCTTAAGCGAAGGCTTCACTCAAGGGGCAGATGCGTTTGAGTTAGCTGACGGAATCACCCGAAGTGGGCGCTTGGTTTCTCTCGAAGGGATGACTCTCCGAAAAATGGAAGAGCCCGAACGCGAGCCCGTCCACGTGTGGATTGATTTTAGTCGTCCGGAAGCAACGCTGGAGTTGCTCGCTCGGACCGACCGGCCGGTGGTCATTTGCACGACCGGATTTTCTCCCGAGCAGCGCGAAGAAATGGAGCAATATGCGGGGCGCGTCCCTCTTATGATCTGCCCGAATACCAGCGTGGGCGTGAATTTGATGAGCCATTTTTTATCCCAAACCAGCGCATTGAAGGCACTGGGATTTGCGGCAGTACTCGAAGAAGACCACCATCAGAACAAGAAGGATGCTCCCAGCGGTACAGCCAAGCACCTGCTCGAGGTCTTAGCCGCTGCAGGGTACGGCGATGTGCAAGTACACGTGACACGCGCTGGAAGCATTGTTGGTAATCACACCGTGCGATTGATTGGCGATGGTGAGGAGATAGTCATTCAGCACAGGGCCACTGAGCGCCGGATCTTTGCTCGGGGCGCGCTGTGTGCGGCAGCCTTTTTGCTCAAGGTGAAGGCGCCGGGTCTGTATCATTTTGATGAAGTTTTGGATTTAGGAATTGGAGAAACTCATGGCTAATACATTCGCTCAGGCTGACCGTCTTTTGCAGCTGCCCCCTTATATTTTCAGTGAACTCAACGCGATGAAACTCGACGCTCAGAGCCGAGGTATTTCGCTGATGAGTCTTGCTATCGGCGATCCGGATAAATCGACTCCCGAAGGTATTGTGAAGTTGATTCAAGAAGCAGCCATGCGTCCAGAGAATCATGCCTACTCGCCCTATGAGGGAACGCTCGCCTTTCGTAAAGCCATCTCTTGCTGGTTTATGGGCCGGTTCGGAGTGGCTCTCGATCCGACAAAAGAGATCATCGCCTTGATTGGATCCAAAGAGGGCATCGCCCACTTTCCGGTCGCTTTCTGCAATCCAGGCGATAAATGCTTGTACCCGTCACCGGGGTATCCTGTTTTTGAAACTTCCATTCGTTTGGGCGGAGGGCAGGCAATTCCGGTTCCCTTGAGCTTTGAGAACGGGTTTCTCCCCGATACGAATGTCGTGGAAGCGCTCTTCAAGGAGCATCGACCACGGTATATGATTCTCAACTTTCCTTCGAACCCGACTTCCGCGGTTATTTCCAAAGCCCAGCTCACGGATATTGTGGGTCTTGCGCGCAAGTACGGCGTCATTTTGCTTTCGGACAACGCCTACAGCGAAATCTACTACGATGCGAGCAACAAGCCGGTGAGTATTCTTGAAATCGAAGGCGCGAAGGACGTTGCGATAGAGTTGCACTCCTTTTCCAAGACTTACAATATGACGGGCTGGCGTTTAGGTTTTGCTGTCGGCAATCAAGATTTAGTAGGCGGATTGTTGCGCGCTAAAACAAATATTGATTCCGGTCCCCTGCTCGCCGTTCAGGATGCCTGCACAAAGGTACTCGCTAACAGCGAGTCGTTTGTTGAGCCGATTCGCGAAACTTACCGTGAACGCCGAGAGAAGATGCTAGCCGGATTAAAAGGACTAGGCATTGAGACCTTCGAACCTAAGGCAACGTTTTTCATTTGGGCCCGCGTGCCGGGTGGGGGTAAGTCGATGGACTTCACCAAAAAACTTATTGAAAAAGCCGGTGTGGTCGTGACGCCCGGGATTGGATTCGGGGCCCATGGTGAAGGCTTTTTCCGTGTCGCGATGACCGTAGAAGGTCCTCAAATTGACGAAGCGTTTAACCGAATGGAACGAGCACTTCGTTAGTCAGGTCTGAATCAGATCCAGTAAGCCCGGATTCTCGAGAGTCGTCACGTCGCCACCGCTCGTTTTTCCGTCTGCCAAATCCCTTAAAAGTCGGCGCATGATTTTTCCACTTCGCGTTTTGGGAAGGGTGCATGTCAGAAAAATATCGTCCGGTCGCGCAAGGGCACCGATCTCCTTTGCTACGTGATCTTTAAGTTCCTTGATGAGGGGCGCTGTCTGAAGTCCTGTGGTATCGCCTCTAGGTATGACGTACGCAACGACCGCCTGCCCTTTAAGCCCATCCGCCCTGCCTACTACCGCCGCTTCTGCAACGCGCGGGTGACTGACGAGTGCACTTTCGATTTCCATCGTGCCCAACCGGTGCCCGGAAACATTGAGTACGTCGTCGACACGGCCTTTGATCCACACGTACCCATCTTCATCGATCTGCGCGCCATCGCCTGTGAAATAGAATCCGGCGAAGCGTGAAAAGTAAGTTTCCTTAAAGCGCTCGGGGTCTTTGTAAATCCCGCGCAACATCGACGGCCAAGGGTGCTTAATGACGAGGTAGCCGCCCGTGCCGGGTTGGCAAAGGCGCCCGGCTTCATCGACGACCGCAGCAACGATGCCGGGGAAGGGACGCGAAGCTGAACCCGGCTTTTGAGGAACGACTCCGGGAACGCCGCTGACCAGGATACTTCCCGTTTCTGTTTGCCACCAAGTATCCACAATAGGACAGCGCTCGTGACCCACTACTCGGTGGTACCACATCCACGCTTCCGGGTTGATAGGCTCTCCCACGCTGCCGAGAAGCCGAAGAGAAGAAAGGTCAAACTTGCCTGGAACCTCGTCCCCTTCGCGCATGAAGGAGCGAATAGCGGTAGGAGCGGTATAGAGAATCGAAACCTTGTAGCGCTCAATCAGTTCCCAGATTCGTCCGCAATGGGGATAGACCAAGACTCCTTCATAGAGCAGGAGTGTCGCGCCTTGGCTCAGTGGCCCATAAACCACGTAGCTGTGACCCGTGACCCAGCCTATATCAGCGGTACACCAATAGACATCGTTCGGCTTCAAGTCGAAGACCCATTGGGTCGTGGTAGCCACGCCGGTCATGTACCCGCCGGTGGTATGGAGTATCCCTTTGGGTCGCCCCGTCGTGCCGCTCGTATAAAGCAGGAAAAGTGGGTGTTCTGAATCAAAGGGTTGAGCGGTGTGGTCTGACGATTCCTTTTTGCATGCGTGCTCCCAATTCACCCAGCCGAGCGGCAAGTTCGCTGAGCTTTCGCGTTGCAGACAAAGCACCGCTTTCACGGTGGGACATTCGGCAACCGCTGTCTCAACGATCGACGCAAGGCCCAGTTTCTGGCCCTTGCGATAGCCGACATCAGCGGTGAGCACTGCCTTGCACTCCGCGTCTTGAACCCGATCCCGAATAGCGTGGGAAGCAAACCCCGCGAAGATCACGCTATGGACGACACCCAGGCGTGCACACGCCAGCATCGCCACAACGGCTTCCGGCACGAGAGGCATGTAAATAGCGACGGTGTCTCCCGCTTTGAGGTGCAGCTGATTTTGCAGGGTATTCGCAAGGCGACAGACCTCAGAGTGGAGCTTTGCGTAAGTCCATTGGACTTGTGTTCCATCTTCGCCTTCCCAAAGAATCGCATTTTGATTGGCCTTCTCCGGCAGGTGCCTATCCAAGCAATTGAAGCTGGCATTGAGTTGGCCTCCTAAGAACCAGCGGGCAAAAGGCGGATTCCACTCCAAAGGCTGGTCCCAACGCCTGTGCCATGTCAGATGCTTTTCTGCAGCTGTTTCCCAGAATTCGACCGGAGCATTCTGAGCGCTATCCCAGATGCGCCGGTATTGCTCAGGGTCGGAGATAGACGCCGAGTCGACGAACGCTTTGGGCGCAGAAAATAGGCGATGCTCTTTGAGAACCGTTTCCATGTACCGTCCTTGAAAGCCTGCTAGATCTCCCATACCATTAATCCTCGAAAGAGCCCCATGGAATCCGTTCTTATCGTAGATGACGAAACCGACAACCTGGAAGCCCTTCGCCGCTTGCTGCGTCGGGACTTTGAGGTCACCACCACTTCTTCCGGAGTGGAGGCGCTTAAACTTTTGAGAACCCAGGAGTTCGCGGTGATCGTTTCTGATCAGCGGATGCCTGAGATCACGGGCGTCGACTTGCTCGAAAAGGCCAAAACACTTTGCCCTGAGACCTCTCGCATTTTGCTAACGGGCTACACAGAGGTCGAATCCATCGTCGGTGCTATCAACCGAGGTAACATCTACCGGTATGTCGCAAAGCCGTGGGACCCCGACGACTTGAGGATCACGCTGCAGCAGGCGGCAGAAGCCTATCGCTTGAAGAAGGATCTCGAGGTCAAGAACCGAGACCTGCAATCTGCGTTGGACCAATTGACCGTGTTGGATCGCGCCAAAGGTCGATTTCTTTCCCTCGTTTCGCACGAGCTGAACACGCCTCTTACAGCCGTTACCGCTTTTGTTGCTTTGTTAGGGGAGAGCAAAGGCTTGCCCGCGGATGTTCAACGTGCCGTGGTGTCGCTTGCAGGAGCATCCGATCGACTTGGCGAAATTATCGAGGACGTTTTGTCGTATGTTCGATTGGAAGCCACGACTCAGTGGAGGGATTCCGACTTTGATTGGGAAAATGAGACAGTATCGCTCATCAAGGCCCTGGAATCCCATCGCGCACGCAAGCAAGTAGACGTGGCCGTCCAAGGCAAGGCGGGTGTGCTGTCAAAATGTGATCCGGAAAAGACACGCCTAGCCATCGCCTGTTTGCTGAAAGAGGCCATCGCCCGTTCCCTCAAAGGGGAGCGAGTGACTGTGCTTTTTAAGAAGGACAGCGAAGCGCTTGTTTTCCGAGTCTCTTGGAAGGGAGAGGCTATTTCAAATGCGGATATGGAAGCCTTTGAAACCTCCAGCGAAATTCTCCACCACCACCGAAATCTCGCTTTAGGGCTCGCTATTGCAAAACGAACCGCGGAAGGCCACGGGGGAAACGTCTCTCTGGAGTCGGGCGCGGACAAGACCGCGTCTATCCAGATGCGGCTTCCTTTGGCGCCAACGTTCGAATGAAGGCCTCCGCGAACCGTTCGGTTGTGTAACTTTCGGTCACACGACGGTGAGCTTCTCGGCCAAGGTGCTTTGCGAAAATCGTGTCTCGCTTCAGTATCCGCACCGCTTCTACTGCCGCAGCGACGTCGCCGACTCCGACGATGAAACCCGTCTCTGCCTCTACAATGAGATCATCCGCAACGCCGCAGGTCTCGGTGACAATCGAAGCAATGCCGCACGCGGCAGCTTCATTTACGACGAGCCCCCATGTTTCGTATTCAGATGGCACGTACAAGACGTCGCTTCCACAGTAGGCCTGCGCAGTTTGTGCCTGATTCTGAAAACCCAGCCAATGCACCCGCTCCATCCCCACTGATGCGGCTCGGAGCGGCGTTTCCAAGGGTCCGTTTCCGACGATCACCGTATGAAAACCGGGGTTGCCACGAAGGTGTCGGGCGAGCGCGATGACATCCTGGGGGCGTTTGCGCTCGAACAGGCGGCCGACGAACAGGGTGACAAAAGCATCTGGGGGAATTCCAAAGCGCTGCCTCCACTCGGCTCGCAAGGTCTGCCGGTCTTGCTCGGTTTTCGAAAAGAACTGGAGATCCACGCAGTATTTCGCGCTGACCATTCGGTCTTCTGGCACGCCGAGTTCGCGGTAGTACGCACGAGTTTTTTCACCGATGGTGATGAAACGAGAGACTCCTGCGAAAAAGTACGCCCGCAAGGGACCCTTGAGAAATCGGCGAATCGATTTTGCACCCGATTGGTAGGTTTCGCCGATGAAAACAAGCGGGATATGCCTCCACCCGCAGAGAACCCGGAGCATCCAGTGTTCGGGCAAGTAGTACCCGTACAGGGCCACTTGGGCGGGCTTTTCTTCTCGCAGGATTCTGCGCAGTTTCCAGAACGTTTTCCAGGGCCCCAAAGCGCGAGTCCCCACCACGGTGCTCTCAAATCCCGTGCGAAGCTCCAGATCCCACTTTTGCTCCGGAATCTTTCCGTATTCATGGAACCACCAGCGGCGCCCATCAAAGGCCTCGTCGAAGTAGAATACTTTCGTGTTCGGGTGACGCGCAGTGAGCGTCATGAAAACCGGACTTCGGTATTGGATAGGGTGTGTGTCGAAGATGAGGAGCTTTCCCATTTCTACACTCTATACAAAGGCGAGCGTGCTTTGTAGACTCACCGTGTGGGACAGTATCCTTTAGTCATGGGCAATTACTTGCTCATTTTGCTCGGTATCGTTTTGGCTCTTTCGGGCCCCTATATCGTCTATCGCACCTGGGTAGATGTTCAGAAGAAGCGGCAGTCCAAAGAAGGGGTGACCCTGCAGCAGTGGGCCAGTCACGCGCTGAACCTCGTCATCGCGGCCCTTTTTCTCTTTGCCGGGGTTTTATTCGTCGTAAACAACCTGCGCGGAAACGAACTTTCTTAGATTTCCATACGTAGGCTGACGCGCACTTCGTTGCGTCGCAAGTCGGGTTCACCCGGAGTGGGCGCGGTCATGAAGTCAACACGCCGATAATCTACTACGATAAAAGTATTCTTGATGCCGACACTCTGATCGAGCGAGATTGCCGACCCGCGGTCGATAAAATCCAGGCAAAAAGCTAATCCACCGCCATACTCAATGCCTTGAAAGAGCTTCATGCCCGGACTGAACTGGGGGCGAACCAAAGTAGGGTTGAGCCCGAACGAGAAGTACGGAACTACAAACTGATTTTCGAGTACATCGACGCGGTAGGTAACTCCGAGATCGAGTGGGTAAAGCTCCACAAAAGGGCTATTGACCAGTCCCGGGATTTTTCCGTAGGAGATGCCAGCGCCGATAGAGAGTTTCCCGATTTGACCTGACAGCGGCAGCCATTGAAGACCTAAGCGGAAACCCTGTCCGGTTGGGCGAGTGGAGTCCGCTACTAGTACGTCGTAGTTGGGTAGATAAGGGGCGTAGAAGCCAAATTCCACCGCGGCAAGGGGTTCAGAGGATTCGTAACTATCTTCCGCATCAACTTTCGCAGAGGACTCGCTCGCAACTGCAGCAAACGACCCAGTTGGCAGCAGAAAGCCCAAAACACCCAAAGCCCAAACCAGTCGCATTCGATTTCGCATGGGTCGGCTTTTAACACACTTTCGACGTGCAATTCTAGATGGTAGAAGGACAGGCATGAGTGACGAAAAACGGCAGCCTAAAACCCCCTCCGCCAAAGGCGAGGGCTTTGTTATGGAAGAGAAAGCAGAGACAGCGCATTCGGCAGACGGGGTCGATTTCGCAACTTTCATATTCTCCCTCGCGACTGGAGCCTTCATCCAAATGGGTCTTGCGCCGGATCCGATGACCGGCAAAACAGAGAAGAACCTGCCGATGGCTCGGCAGACCATCGACATGCTCCTCATGTTAAAAGACAAGACGCGGGGCAATCTGACTAGTGACGAGAAAGAGCTCATCGAGAGACTGGTAAATGATGCGCAACTTGGGTTCGTGAAAGCTTCCAAGAAGTGAAGGACGCCCTAGAGTTCATTCAGAATGCCAAAAGCTTTCTGGTGACCACGCACGATTTCCCTGACGGGGATGGTCTCGGGTCCCAGCTTGCTTTGCATCGAGCGCTTCTCGCTTTGGGTAAGGAGTCGCACGCGATCAATAGCAGTCCCACCCCAGAAAAATTCTCTCTGGTCGATCCAGACGGCCGCATCAGCGTTTACAATGGGCGCACTCCTTTGCCGCCGGTCGACGCCATCCTGATCGTCGATACGAATGAAATGAAAATGATGGGACCGATGGAGGCACCCCTTCGAGCGCTGCGTGCTCCGGTCTGTTTCATCGATCACCATGTGCCCGATAACCTTTCTAAGGGGCCGCACTATGTAGACGAGAACTTTGCGGCCACCGGGGAATTGGTTTATTCGCTCATCGAAGCACTGGGCGTGAAAATCGATTCCGAAATGGCAACGGGGCTCTATGTCGCGATTCTCACTGATACGGGAAGTTTTCGGTACAAGCGCACGAGTTCTCTGTCGCATCGAATCGTGGCCGAGCTTCTTGATTGCGGAGTCGCGCCGGAACAGGTGTATCGCTCTATCTTCGCCCACGAAACGCCGGAAAAAACCCGCTACCTCGGGCATACACTGGAAGGTTTGCAGACCTCTGCCGACGGCAAAGTTGCGTGGCTTTGTGTGCTGAATGCAGATCGCAAGCATTACGGTGCGACAATCGAAGACACGGAATCCTTTGTCGGCTTTCTAACGCTGCTTAAAGGCGTGGAGATTGCCGCGCTCTTTCGTGAAGAAGAAGATGGGCGAGTCAAAGTGAGTTTAAGAGGCATGGGTGTAACACCAGTCATCGATATTGCCCGGGCGTTCGGTGGGGGTGGCCATCGCTTCGCTGCCGGAGCGCGCGTAGCTCAGCCGCTGCACCAAGTCCAAGCCGATGTTCTGGCGCGCTGCCAAGTCGCGCTTAAGGCCGACCGCTAAGGCGTGAGAGAAAGGTCTCAAAGTAGGCGTTCAAAGCAGTAGCCACTTCGGTTTCGCCCAGGGCATTCAAGCTCTCCGCTGCCGCCTCAAGCGTCGACAAACAGCGCTCTCTGGGCTGTTTGCGAAGCGTTCCGTACCGGGAGCTAGCTTGGGGATTCAGAACGACGCGATTGAGCTTTAGCAGCCAGGGGTTCCGCCACCAGAGGGTTTTGGACTGCTTCCAATTCCCATCCAGCAAAATAATGCCTTGGAGAGTGGCGTCTTCAATCATCTTCCCCTTTCGGTCCCGTAGTTCGAACGGAACCCCCGGCTTTGGGGGGCCGGAGTCCTTCTGAGTTCCGACGTACAATACCGCCCATTCCTGGGGGATGATCTTAGGCTGATCCTCCTGCTTGCCGAGCGCGTGCGCTAGCGAGCGCCACGATAAACCCACCCGGTGAACGGTGGTAGGAATGGCTAGGCTCAAAAGCCGAGCAGACCCCTTGGGGTTCTTTACCTCTCGGGGGTGTTGCAGGATGAGAAACCGCAAACCGGGGTTGAGATCGGGCGTAGAGGCGCACACACAAAGCGTATCGCTTTTCCAGCAATTCGGGCAGCTTGCTTGCAAACTGGGGGTGGATGTAGGAGACTCACGCATTCTTTTAACCCTGAAGAAGTAGCCTTTAACACAAAACGACCCATGACTAGAAATAGCAAAATTCGAAACATCGCCACGATTGCGCACGTCGATCATGGCAAAACAACCTTGGTAGATGGTCTCCTTTGGCAGAGCGGTTTGTTCCGCGAAAACCAAAACATTGCGGACCGCGCGATGGACAATTTGGATATCGAACGTGAGCGAGGGATTACTCTCACCGCGAAGAACGCTTCCATTTTGTACAAGGGTATCCGGGTTAACTTAGTCGACACTCCCGGCCACGCTGACTTCGGTGGCGAAGTAGAACGCGGACTTCAAATGGTGGACGGCGCTCTTTTGTTGGTGGATGCCGCTGAAGGCCCGTTGCCCCAAACGCGCTTTGTTTTGAAACACGCGCTCGACTTGGATTTGAAACTCGTTGTGGTCGTAAACAAAATCGATCGCGCGGATGCCCGTCCGAAAGAAGTGGTGGAGGAGATCTACAATCTCTTTATGGATCTGGACGTAAAAGATCACCAAATCGATTTTCCGATCATTTACACGGACGCACGCAAACGCATTGCGCTTAAAGATCCTGACGATGACCAAACCGGCAAAGATCTTACTTTGCTCTTCGAAACGATCCTGGAAACGGTCCCAGGCCCCGTGATCGAAGACGGTGGATTGCGCATGCTGCTCGCGAATACGAGCTATAGTGAATACGTCGGCCGTTTGGGTGTGGGACGTTTGCTCTCGGGCAAATTGCGTGTCGGCGATAAAGTGCAGCTGCACCGTGAAGACGGATCCAAGCCAGAGGGTAAAATCTCCGCCGTTTACGGTTATCAGGGGCTCGCCATGGCTCCCGTCGAACAGGCCGATGCAGGCGACATCGCTATCGTCGCTGGTATCGAGGAAATGACAATTGGTGACACGCTCACCAATCCGGGTGACCCGCGTGGCGCGCTGCCTCGTATTCACATCGAGCAACCGACCATTTCTATCGAGTTTTGTGTCAGCACGTCTCCCCTTGCAGGTCGTGACGGTAAGCCACTCACTTCTCGTATGTTGATGGATCGTCTCCAAAAAGAGCTTCGCACAAACGTTTCTCTCCAGATGATGAAGGGCAATGCGCCTGACAACGTTATCGTAAAAGGTCGCGGCGAATTGCAATTTGCCGTTCTTGCAGAACAGATGCGCCGTGAAGGTCTCGAGTTTGCCCTAGGCCGTCCGAAGGTCATCATGAAGGGTGAGGGCGACAAATTAGAAGAGCCCCTAGAGCATCTTGTGATGGACATTCCAGAAGTGCACGTCGGTGTGGTCACTGAGAAGCTTGGCATTCGCAAAGGCGAAATGACCAACCTTCAGAAGATGGGTGCCGACCGAGTGCGTCTAGAGTTTGATATCCCTTCTCGCGGCTTAATCGGTTTCCGGACTGAGTTTTTGAACGATACGCGAGGCACGGGCTTGATGAGCTCCTATCTCGTGGGCTACGTCCCTTTCCGAGGTCACATCACCGACCGTGTTAACGGCGCGTTGGTAGCGGATCGTTCGGGCAAAACTACCCCCTATGCCATCTTCAACCTGGAAGCGCGTGGTCGCTTCTTCGTCAAAGAAGGTATCGAAGTTTACGAGGGCATGGTCGTTGGCGAACACAATCGCAGTAACGATAGCAACATCAACGTCTGCCGCGAAAAGAAGCTTACGAACATTCGCGCAGCCGGTAGCGATGAGAACGTACTGCTTACTCCGGTGACTCCTCTGACGCTGGAATGGTGTATTGCCTGGATGGCCGAAGATGAGCTCATGGAAGTGACGCCCAAATACGTCCGTCTTCGAAAGCGCATCCTTGACCAGAACAAGCGCTCCATTGTCCGCGGACCCCGCGACAAAGACACCGAAGACGACGAATAAGCACCTGTTCCCCTTTGGCGGGGTCCGGGTGTAGAATTCATCTTCGAATGGCAACTACAGATATCCGCAAGAAGATTGGTCAACTTTTCATCCTCGGTTTCGACGGTTACTCCGTTCCGGCCGACTTCAAAAAGTTCATCCAAGAATACCACTTGGGTGGCGTCATCTACTTCAAGCGCAATGTACAGACGCCCGGACAGATTGCGGAGCTAAGCAACGAGCTGCAGTTCGGTTGCCGACCTAAGGATTGCCCCAATCTCTTTATCTCCATCGACCACGAAGGCGGAAAAGTGAATCGGCTGGTCAAGCCCTTCACAAAATTTCCCGGCAACGATTACTTGGGCGAGTTGGGGTCTCCGAAGATCTGTTTCGATTTTGGCGCGGTGCTCGGCAAGGAGCTCAAAGCCGTCGGTATTAATATCAATTACGCTCCCGTCGTTGATGTGAACTCCAATCCCAATAGTCCGGTTATTAAGAACCGAGCCTTTTCGAATGACCCTGAGCTTTGTGGGAAAATGGGCTCAGCCGTATGCCGAGGCATCCAAAAGATGGGCGTGATGGCCGTGGCCAAGCACTTTCCAGGTCATGGCGATACCAAGGAAGATTCGCATTATGCGCTGGCGCGCGTCGACAAAACCAAAGAAGAGCTGGACCAGCTAGAGCTCATTCCCTTCAAGCGAGTGATTCGCAGCCGGGTCGAAGCGATCATGACCGCACACATTCTCAATCCCAAGCTCGATCCTGAGTACCCGGCTACGATGTCAGAAAAGACCATTAATGGGTTGCTCAGAGGCGAGATGCGATTCAACCGATTGGTTATCAGCGACGATTTGGAAATGAAAGCGATAGCAGATCACTACGATCCCCTTGAAGCAGCCATTCTCTCCATCAAAGCGGGTTGTGATTTGCTGATCTATCGCGGGGATTTGGGGCTTCCCGTAGCGCAGATTGACGCCATCGCGAAAGCGGTCGAGTCGGGCCGCATTCCGATGGATACGTTCAACAAGGCGCTGGCTCGCATCGAGTCATCGAAAAAGGTCTACGCGGAACAGAAGAATCCCGTGGATGTCACTACCGTCGGGAAGAGTATTGGACTGCCGGAGCACTTCCAGCTCGCAGACGTCATCACTTCAAAAGAACTGCCGCAGGGCCACAGCGAATCGATGGACGCCTAGGGGTGACAAATACGATGTTGCATCGTATAATTAGAGTTATGAAAATAACTGCTCTAATTCCAGATGCTCTAGTTCAAGACATCAAGAAACTCACTAAAGGGAAGAACATCACTGACTCGCTTATTATTGCGCTCCAGGAATGGAGAGACCTTCAGAAAGTGAAAGCAGTTAGCAAAAAGATTGAGCATTCGCCGTTGAAGTTCTCCGCCGGCTTCACTGCTAATAATGTCAGAGCGCTCAATCGAAAGTGAGAGTCGTCGGCGACACGTCTATCTGGATTGAGTATTTTCGGGGCAAAGACCCGTTCTTTTCAACTCTGAGCCTGAACCTTGAGAGAACCCAAGTGCTTGGGCTGGAATGCGTTTTTGGGGAGCTTCTTCAAGGTGCTACAGGCAAACAAGAAAGAAAGATGGTCTTAAGTTGCTGGGAAGGCCTCCCTAAAATACCTTCGGAAGGTCTATGGTTGGAGGCTGGAGAGTTTTCGGCGATCCACCGATTACCCTCGCGCGGCATCGGACTCATTGACGCCGCGATTGCCATTGCAACGCTAAAATCGAATTCACTCCTGTGGACACTGGACAAGAAACTCGCTTCACTTCTGCCACAAAAGCATCTTTTTCAAGTTTAGCGAATTTCTTGGGGCAGTGTGCACGTGGACACCCCTAGCAATTGAAAGTAAGTTCAGGTTGCTCGAGAGAATTTTCGATGGATTGCACGACGTATTGGAAGTGCTCGGGATTGTGCTTCACATCCAAGTTGTCGGCATTGACGATGAGACGCTTGCCTAGCTTGTAGCCTTCCATCCACTCGTCGTAGCAGACGTTCAGATGTTCTAAGTACGCGGTGGGAATATCTTTCTCATACTCACGGCCGCGTTCACGAATGCGTTCTTTCAAGCACTGAACGCCTCGGCGGACATACACGATGACATCCGGCGGAGTGAGAAATTGAGACATGGTTGTGAAAAGCTCAAAATAATTCTGGTAGTCGCGCTCTTCCATCTTCCCGGATTCTCGCAACGCGCGAGCGAAGATATGCGCGTCCTCATAAATGGATCGGTCTTGAATCCCGGAGGAACGAGACTTGGTAATTTCTTGATGCGCCTGAAAACGCTTCGATAGAAAAAAGACCTGAAGCTGCATCGACCAGCGCTTCATATCGCCGTAAAAGTCGGAAAGGTAGGGATTGTCCACAACCACTTCGAAATGGGGTTCCCAGCTAAAATGATCAGCGAGCATCTGAGTCAGGGTGGTCTTCCCCGAGCCGATATTTCCCGCAATAGCGATGAATCGTTTGCTACTCATAAGATGCACTTCCTAGTGGCGATAGATTGTAGTTAAAGTCGCTGGCTTGCCCCGTCAAAACCTATTTGTAACGCAAGCGGCCATAGGCTCTTCAGGAATGGGTTGGCAAAGGCGAAGACCTTGTTTAACTTTTTTCGACCGGGGGTGCCGTTTGGATTGGATTCGCGAAGAAATCAAGGTGGACGGGTATGAACGCGTGGCTTACGCAGAACACCCTGCAAGCGGCATGCGTTCTATCATTGCGATTCACAATACTAACCGAGGGCCTGCTTGCGGCGGCATTCGGATGCTACCTTACGCCACCCGGGAAGAAGCACTTACCGACGTCCTGCGTCTTTCTCAGGGGATGAGCTACAAGTCTGCCTTGGCCGGTATCGGGTTTGGGGGCGGAAAGAGCGTCATCATCGGAGATCCCTCCCTCAAAAATCCGGCCCACCTGAAAGCCTTCGGCGAGTTCGTCGATTCTTTTGGCGGCAGGTACATCGCCGCGAAAGACATGAACATCACAACCATTGACCTGGGCCTTGTTCGAAAAGGGACAAAGCATGTTTTAGGCGTTGAGGGCCAGGCGGGTTCCAGCGGGGATCCGTCTCCACTGACAGCGGTTGGGGTTTTTCGGGCCATGGAAGCGACCGTAGAACAGATCTACGGCTCTCCACGTTTGGATGGTATCCGAGTGGCGCTCCAGGGACTGGGCCATGTGGGCTACGACCTGGCGATCCGGCTTCATAAGGCAGGCGCGAAGCTTTGGGTTACCGATGTGGATACTAAGGCTGTCGATAAAGCTCGGGTCCAGTTGGGGGCTATTCCGGTCGGTCTTGAAGCCATTTACGATGTCGATTGCGATATCTACTCGCCCTGCGCGCGGGGTGCGCCCCTGAACCTCCAGACTATCCCGAGATTAAAGTGCCGTGCCGTGGTGGGGTGCGCCAACAACCAGCTGGAGACCGAGCAAGATGGTTTCCGCATTCTGGAACGCAGCATCCTTTATGCGCCCGATTTCGTCGTAAACTCCGGCGGTATCATTAATGTTTTTTGCGAGTTTGAAGGGTATGACCCGCGCAAGGCGATGGTCTTGGCCGAGAAGGTTTACGACACGACGCGCGAAATCTTGCAGCGGTCCTCATTGACTGGCCAGCCCCCGTTTGTGGTGGCCGAGGAAGTCGCTAAGGAACGTATTCGGAATCCCAAACTACCGTGATAAAATAGGAATATCCCGGCGCTCACCGTTCCTTGAGGCCGTGTTTCCCATTCAACTTTCGAGGCAACTCATGCAAACCCGCCCTCAATCGGGTCGATTGGTCTTTTTGGGTCAACCTACGCCCTGGGCGCAACAATTTCTCACGGCGCTTCAAACCACAGGGTCTTTCGAAGTCCAAATCGAAGGGGATACTGCAAAGTACCTCTCCACTCCGGTGCCAAAAAATCGAGCCACGGTTGCAATGCTCGAACACGGTCCTCAAAGCATCGAGACCATTCATTCGATTCGCCAGACTGGCCGCCGCATGATCCTGATTTGGATAGGCAAGAGCTTCACCAAGCAGGATCTCTTTTTTGCGATGAACGCGCGCGTCCACTCCATTCTAGAAAATCCGGTTCCGGATGATGCGGGGGTCTTGGATCAGGTGCGCAAAGCGATTGCACGTGCCGAGGATTCGGAAAGAGGCGAGGAGCTGATTTTTTCCATTAAGTCCGTACTCCTGCAGCTCGGTTCTGGCGACGCAGGTCCGCTCTTAACCGAACTTAAGACGGGGTTAGCAAAGTTTGAGAAAACTTCCTTGCAGAGCGAATTCTTGGGAAGCCGATCTTCTTCTTCCGGAGAAACCAAGCTGCCCTTTCACCAGGGTGAGAGCCTTTCCGAAGCGTTGATGACTGTTCAAGATCTAGAACGCACAGGCGTGCTTTGGGTAAAGGGCAAGGAACCCAATCAACAAGGTACTGTGGGCTTTCTGCAGGGGCGTCCGGTTTCCGCTTCTTGCGGGGAAGCACGCTCACTCAAGGCCATCTATCGCATGTTCACTTGGTCGGACCCCCAGTTCACTTTCAATCGCAATAATGCCGATTCAGCGGCGGTCGAAGAGCAGTTTCCGATTTCCCTTCGTGAGATTTGCCTCGAGGGAGAGTCGCTTCACACCCGCTTTCAGAAAATCAAGTCACAGGTTCCCCCTCCTTCGTTGCGCTTGCAGCTCGACCCCTCGTCTCTTCACACGGGGACCCAGATGAATCGACACCATTTCGACACGCTTTCTTCAGTCGTCGAATTGGGAAAGGTTTCTCAGATCCTCGACTACAATCCGCTCCCGGATGTGGTTTTGTACGAATGCCTTATTCACTTGAAGCGAAACGCCGTTATCAAGGTTGCCTAAGTCTCGGGGAACCTCTACAAACTAGCCCATGCGCGGGTTCGTATTCGTACGTAGAGCAGTCAATAAAGCGATCGCCCTCACGGGTCGAAGTCGCGAAGATCTTGCCTACAAGGTTCTCCCCAAATTCATTCTCGAGATCATCACCCGCTATCTTCGAGTAAAGGTGGAGGGGACCAAGCACATTCCCCGTAAGGGCGCGTACATCCTCATTGCCAATCATAGCGGCTACATGGGTTTCGACGCGCTGATGCTCGTTCACCACGTCGCTCAAATCCGCAAAGTCGTTCCTCACATTATTGCCCACAAGCTATGGTTCTTCTCGCCGGAGATCTCGGTACATGCCCAACGTTTTGGTTTTGTGCCTGCTACATTCGAGAACGGCCTAAAGATTCTAAAGAAGAAGAAAGAGCCGCTGCTTCTTTTTCCTGAAGGGGAAGAAGGGAACTTCAAGACGCTGAAGAAGCGGTACCATTTACGGCGTTTCCGCCGTGGGTTCATTCGATTGGCTCTGGAGACAGGGGTTCCCATTATTCCCGCGGTGGTGATAGGTGCGGAGGAGACGCACATCACGATTTCACAGATTCGTTGGGCCAAGCCGTTGATCGGAACCGTTATTCCTATTCCTCTCAATGTTATTCCTCTTCCAGCGAAGTGGCGCATCAAGTTCCTTCCTCCTATTCAGGTCAAGAAAGATTTGAAGAAGGCAAAAGATGAGAAATACGTTACTGCCTATTCCCGCCGAATACGGTTGCAGCTTCAAAAATCGATAAACGCAGAACTCAAGAAACGGAAAAAGGTCTTCTTCTAGACGTGTTTCCGGACTGCTCGTTTGCAACCGCTGCGTGATGGGTCGGCACTCTGTTTGCACTACGCTCTTCCATGGTAGTTCGCACTTCTAGTGCTACGGTCTTTGGACCCGAAGGTGTTTTGGTTGAAATCGAGGCCTGTCTCCAGCAGGCCCTTCCCGCGATAGTTGTCACCGGTTTACCGGGAGACGTGGTGAAGGAAAGCCGAGAGCGCATTCGGGCTTGTCTGTCGAGCATGGGCTACAAAATTCCCAGCTCACGCCTAGTGGTGCACTTATCGCCGGCGACCGAGAGAAAGCAGGGCAGCCAGCTCGATCTTGGAATTGCCATTGCAATGCTAGCCGCGGAGAAAGCGGTGGGCTCCAAAGTGCCACTGTCACACTGTGGTTTTTTGGGTGAGCTCACTTTAGATGGTCGTGTGAGAGGGGTGCAGGGCGCTTTGGCAGCCACCGAAGCTTTGGTACGAAATGAACGGCTCCAGCGAGTGTACGTCGCAAGCGAAAATGGGGAGGAGGTGGCCTTGCTTCGCAACGACAAGATTCGCCTGGTGCCATCGCTTTCGGACCTCCTTCTACAGCTTCAAGAAGATCGCTGCGCGGAACCGCCTTCGGAGCCCTTGCCTCCGGCGGCCATAGAAGGGACTGCGATGGACTGTATTCGAGGACAGTCGGCCGCTAAGCGCGCGGTGGAGGTGGCGCTTGCAGGATGGCACCATCTTCTTCTCATCGGTCCCCCCGGTGTGGGCAAAAGCATGCTCGCACGTGCCGCTGCAGAAGTCCTTCCGCCGCTTACCGAAGCCGAACGGATTGAGTGTGTAAAGGTGAGGGGATCTCTTGCTTCGCAAACTCTTTCGACCTTGCGGCGACCGTTTCGCAGCCCGCATCACTCCACTCCTGCGGCGGCCCTTCTCGGAGGAGGATCGGGTGCTGTAGTTTGTGGAGAAGTGAGCTTGGCGCACGCGGGAATTCTGTTCTTGGATGAGCTGCCGGAGTTTCGCAAAGATTCGCTGGAAGGGTTGCGCGAGCCGCTACAAAGCGGGGAGATATTTGTGAGCCGAGTAGGAACGAGGCATCGGTTTCCAGCGCGCTTCTTGCTGATTGCTGCCATGAATCCTTGCCCTTGTGGCTACGATTTTGACTCCCATCGGCGGTGTGCCTGTGCTCCCGACAAGCGAATCGCTTACCGTCGCCGCATTTCCGGGCCCATCTACGATCGCATTGATCTATGCCTTGTACTGGGAACACCTTCGAGTCTAGCGGAAAATCACGGACCCAGTCAGAAAGCCATGCAGGAGAATATCTTGCGCGCCCATGAAACCCAAAGGCGCCGCGGTGGTGGGCTAAATGCAGAAGTTTCGATGGAAGACAATCCCGAAGCCTTTCGTCTTACACCGGACGGCCAGAGTTGGATGGATGCCCTGTGTAAGAAGGAGTACATGAGTTTTCGATCGCTGCACAAGACCCTGCGGGTTGCTCGCACGATCGCTGATCTCGCGCGTTGCGAGAGAATTGATCTCGGGCACCTGAGGGAAGCCTGGATGTTGCGTTGGCGGGAATTCTCAACTTGGCGCTAACAGGATTGGACTTTGCCTTGGCAGAGTTCTTTCGTACCCGGTGTCTCGGCTGTTCGGCAGTTGCCACCCAAGCGATATGCCCAAAATGCCGCGTGTATCCGCAGATCCCCGATAGCTTACAGGGCGTGCACCCTGCAGCCCTTTGGTTTGAGGAGCCGTGGAGAACGGTGTGGCATCGAATCAAGTTCGAGGCCCACGGTGAACTCTTACGCTACTTCACGCCGGTGATTCGGAACTGCCCCATGCCCACTGGCATCCCCCTCATTCCTGTTCCTTTGCACGCTTCTGCATTCTGGAAGCGAGGTTTCAATCAAAGTGAATGGATTGCGCGAGAGCTCTCACGCGGGTCAAAGGTACCCCTTCTTGGGGATGCGCTAGTGAAGAAGCGTCACACTGCTGCACAAAGTACGCTTTCGCGCAACGAGCGGGAGGCCAACTTACGCGGATGCTTCAAATGGCTAGGAAAGAAAGTCCCGAAAGAAATTGTGCTCGTGGATGACGTTTTCACGACGGGAAGTACGCTCGCCGCGTGTTCAGCAGCCGCACAATCCGCAGGAGTGGAAAAGATTCATACTTGGACGCTTTTTCGTGTCGCTTCAGCGAGCCATCAAGCCGCTACGAGTCCCTGAAAGAAAGCATCGGGCTTTTGCTGTTCCCCTGAACTCAGGGCCCAATCGACCATCCGCAGATACATGACCGCTCCAATTTGAGCGCCCAATTCTAGGTCTGCAATATGCTGTGGCTCCAAGTTCGCGCTCTTCAAAGCGTCCAATATCTGATCGCCATGCGGCAGGGTTTCGTCATGTTGGTGAATCGTGAAAAAGCGGGTGTTCTTTGGTGTCAGATATCTCGCATTGGCGAATAGCTGCTGGATGACATCGCGAGAGGGAGCCGCAATGTTTTCCAAGATGGTCGTAGCGCCCAGGCGGATAAAAGGCCTGCTCGCAACAATGCTATCGAAGTAGGCCCACCAGAGCGTAACGTCTAAAGGACAAGGAAGCGGTGTGCGATTCATTGCCTTGAGATCCGCACCTGCAATCTCGAAATGCAACTCCTCTTCGTTGGCAAAGCCCACGAGAAATTTTCGAAAGGTGCGGCGCCGGGCCATTTCGAAGTTGCCTGCGATCTGAAGAAAGTGTCGCTGTACCCCGTTAGTAAGGTGATACTGCATGGAGAGATACCGAACATACTGCTCTTCGGAAAGACCTTGAGAAGTTTTAAGCAACCCCTCCAGGCGGCTGCGAAAGAGTTTCTGCGCGACTTCGATAGTGCCGAGTAGTTTGTTCATGATTTCGTTCCTTCTCTTAAGATAAATCCAATGCGAACGGGCTCTTGGACACCGCGAATGGTGACGCCCTCGAGTTCCTTAAATTTCTTTCGTAAGTCCCCGCTCATCTCTGCAAGCATCTTGTCCGAAACCACGAGAAAAGCGCCTAGCTCTTTGGAAAGAGACTCTAATCGGGATGCCACGTTCAGGGGTCCACCAATGCTCGTGTACTCCATGCGGGTTGCGGCGCCGACATTCCCGACGATGGCCTGACCGCAATTGATGCCCATTCCAATCTTAACATGGGGGAAACCTTCGGCGACGAGCTTTTCGTTGAGTGAAGTCAATCCCGCTTGAATCTCGATTGCCGCTAGAATCACTTCACTGACGCTCGCCGTGGAGGTTCCCACCGCTCCCCATGTGATGAGCGCCCCATCCCCTAAGAACTTATCAATCCAGCCTCCGTGCGCTGAGGCGGTTTCCTGGACCAAGTTGAATACTCGGTTCAGCCAATCAAGAGTGGCCTGAGGGGGTAGCGAGGAGGAGATTCTAGTGAAGTCGCGAATATCCAGAAAGAGCGCATAGACCTTGCGAAGCTGCCCGCCTAGTGCGGCGGTCCGTCCGGGTTGAACTTGATTGATGATCTCGACCGGAACGTATTTCTGAAAGAGTTGTCGGACGCCCCGCTCGTGTTCGAGCTTTGCTTGTTTATCCAAAGCGATGCCAAGGTGTTGAGACACGCGTTGCAGGAGCGTCAGATCCGTACGACTCAAGCTTTTCTTGGGAGTCGTCTTGTCTGCAATCAGCACCCCCCATCTGCCATTTTCAGAGGGAATGGGAACGATGATGAATCCCTTGCTTCCGAGCTTGCGAATCAGGCTCTGGGATACTTCGTTCAATTGGAAGATGTGTGTGTCGATGTTGTCGATGAGCACTGAGTTTCCGGTGTGAAAAACAGAAGAGACGAAAATCGCCTTCTCTCGCTGTTTGGAGAGATCTACTCGAAAACCCCAAAGGTCTTCAGCGCCCTCTTGGATACAAGCTAGTGCAGAGGTGCGCAGCATTTCCTTTTTCTCATCAACTAGCATGACAAACGCGCGATCAAAACCAAAGTGCGTGCAGATTGAATCCAGCGACACCTGCAACATGGTCGAAAGTTCAGAGCTTGCCTGAATGGCCTTGGCGGTTTCTTCCAGCAGGCGGGCTTCGCGGTAGCGCTCGTCCAGCGTCGTCTTGGCTAGCTGAAGTTCCGAGTATTTCTCGGAGGATTCAAGTTCGATCCGTTCGTATTCGGTCGCGAAGTTGGTGTTGTCTTGGCGACGGTGGAACAATTCCCAGAACGCAAACCCCACGGCACCCGTGAGAAGCATCAGCTGTGGAATGGGTCCGGAGAGCGAGCCGGTGAAGTACGGGGCAGAGATCAAGGTTAGCGCAACGAATGCCACCGCTGTGACGAAGGTTGGCAGCACGCGCCGCGATTGGGTCCACTCCAATTCGTACAAACAAGCCTCATCCCCTTCGTAGCAGCAGCCCAGTTTCTTGACGCGACCAACGGTCCCCTTGATGATCTTGAAATAGGCTTCGAAGTTCGCCTGCCAGTTGAGACAAGATTCTTTGTGCTTGGGTAGCGGTACTCCCGGAACGGTTCCAACGGCAAACTTGGCGCGGTTGGAGGTCACTTCGAGCAGTTTGTAACTACGTGCGAGGTTGAATTTCTTCAATATGCTTTCGGTCGACTGGAGCGCAAGTCGCGGCGTCGCAAAGTGCTTCAGGAAAAGGTACTTCACACCAATTTGATCGCGTTGTAGCGAGCGCTCACCGGAGCGCCTGGAAAGTTCTGAGATACTTCCGTGGGCGGAGAAACGGTCGAGGAATTCGTCAAGGAAGGGAATGCTCACCCAGTTTGCTTGCCGGTTGAAGAAAGAGCGCGGCACCCCAATCTGATTGAGGATGGCATCGACTTTGTCTTTTCCGATCATCTCATCCGCTTCGGCGATGTAGGGCTTGATGATGGGAGCAATGATGTGTTGAGACGTCCACCTGGGATCCACGAAAGCACTATTGGATGTATCGTTCGACCGCGCTTGCGCCGAAGCCTTCTTCTTCCCCTTGGTTCGTAGCAAAAGAGGAGTGAGGGCCGTGCCCACCCGTTTCTTCAATCGATACGAGTATCGCAGGCCCAGTGGCTGGGCGACGCCCACCCCTTCAAGAAAGCGCTGCGTACTTTCGTAAACCGACATCCAGGCCACGGGGTTGATCTGTTTAGCGTGGAGATAGGAATTCATAGGCAGCTGCAACAACGTCAGCATCGTGTTTGCAAGATGGGGATGTTGCACGGAGATATCCGTTCGTATGAATCCCAAGCGAACGTAGAGCGGCGCCAGTTGGTCGGTCGCGAGAATGAGAATGTCATAGCCGCCTTTGATGACCAGAATGCTGTGAATCTTTTGGAAAATACCGACAATCACATCGGAACCGTGGGCTTTGGGATGGACAACGAGCTTATTGATTTCGACACTCCGCGTGGACTTCATCGGGAGTGGCTTGTCGCCGATGTACTTTTCAAGCCGGAACGGAACCGGCCCATCGCTGAAACGCAGTTCGACACAGCAGACTAGGCGAGAGCCCATAAAGCCAGCGAGTAGCGTACCCTCTTGCCTTAAGCCTTCGCCTTGGTCACCCCATTTTGCCCCCGGCTTTGCTTTGCCCTTGTGGCTGTAAGCCGCGTGGCGAAGCTTCAAGATCTTGACGTAGTCTTCTTCGCTCGAGACCAGTCGGTAGGAGATGCCTTGCTTGAGTTGTTTTCCAAGCAAAGGAGGCTCGGTCGTCAGGTCCCCTCCACCACCGTCATCAATGGGCGATAGGATGGATACGTAGCGCCGCGCAAGTGCAATATAGTCGCCTCGGTCGCCATCTACAGAGACGCCGAGCTCGAACATCCCATCGACATCAGAGCGGCGTGTATTAGCTACGAAGAGCGAAACCTGAATGGCCCCGTGGCCCGGGATGCTGAGTGTGCAACCCCGCAAGTTCAACCCAGGTAGCAGATGCTTGTTGGCCAGCGATGAGAGGACGAGCATGCCAGTCTCGGAAATATTCTGTACTTTGAAGAAGACCGTGCGATTCGGATCCAGGGGATCTGGTGCTGAAACCTGCGGTGCGAACTCCGGATGCACTGAATAGCGCGCGGAACGTGCGATGAAGTCTTTGGTGCTCGCCAGAAATTCAATGCCGATGGTTTGGTCTTCTGTGAGGCTCTGCCATGCCATTCGAAAGGGGAGGGCGCTTCGGATGAGGCGTTTGCCGACAAAGAAGTCCATCTGCACTTTGCCCTTTTCAAGGGCTTCCAAGAAACCGGGAGGCACTTGAGCGAAGCGAAGACAGGCACCTTTGTAGTGATAATTCAAAACTTCGGCAGGCATTTCCAATCCGGGCATGCGAATGAGCATGGAGACGGGAAATAGAATCTGAACGTCCGCTTGTCTTTCTTCGCGGCGATTCTGTTCGATAGTTTTTGTTTCAGCGTTGACCATATTAGAGACGTGGGACCTCTCTATGGAATCGGCATATCGAAACGAAAACTAAAGCTATCTCTTTGGTATTTAATAAAAAAAAGAGCCACTTGCTCTGGGTAGGCAAGTGGCTCTTAAAGAGAAACCTAGAGGCTTAAAGAGACTTAGGCAGCGCGGTCTACCGCTTTCGCGGTGCGCGGCGTGGAGCGACTGCTTCCACCAACCGGATCGTTCGCCTTAGGAACGCGCTTTGCCCATTCTTTCGGATCATTTACCAGCGCATGCTCAAGAGCTTCGCCGACATCTTTCGCGAAGAAGAATTTGATCTTCTTGCGCATCTCTTTCGGAACGTCTTCGAGATCCTTTTCGTTCTTCTCCGGCACGATAACGTTTTTGATACCGTGACGAAGAGCCGCGAGTGTCTTTTCTTTCACGCCGCCGATAGGAAGCACCTTTCCGCGAAGAGTAACTTCTCCAGTCATGGCGACATCGTTACGAACCGGGTTACCGGTAAGCAAGGAGATGAGCGCTGTGGCGATAGTAACTCCTGCAGAAGGACCATCTTTCGGAATAGCACCCTGCGGGACGTGGATGTGGATCTCATATTCACTAAAAATCTTCTCATCGATACCGTAGTTGCTTGCTTTGCTTCGGATGAAGGAGAGCGCAGCGTGGGCTGACTCTTTCATCACGTCACCGAGCGAGCCTGTTAAAGCTAGGCCGCCTCCGGCTTTGCGCATCAACGTGGTTTCGATATTGAGAATCTCGCCGCCGAATTGCGTCCAAGCAAGGCCGGTTACTACGCCGATCTCATCTTGGGTGCGCTCGTCTTCGCGAACAAACTTCGGAGGCCCGAGGAACTTCGGAATCATAGCTGGAGTAATGGATTGCTTCTCCAGCTTCGTTTCTGAGCTAGCTACCTTGTGGGCAATCTTGCGACAGACCGAAGCGACGAGTCGCTCCAGGTTACGAAGTCCTGCTTCCTGCGTGTACTCCTCCACCATCCGAGCCAAAGCTGCGTCAGTGAATTCGATTTCATCGGGCTTCAGACCGTTTTCTTCGATCTGCTTACGAATCAGGAATTTCTCTGCAATCTTGATCTTCTCATCTTGGCTGTAGCCAGAGAGCTGGATGACTTCCATGCGATCTTTGAGAGCGGAGGGAACCGTGTCCATCAAGTTAGCAGTTGCTACAAACATGATGTTCGACAGATCGTACGGCAAATTGAGGTAGTGGTCGCGGAAGCTGAAGTTCTGTTCCGGATCCAATACTTCGAGCAGTGCCGAGGCTGGGTCACCACGGAAGTCGGCGCCTAGCTTGTCGATTTCGTCGAGCATGCAGATAGGATTGCTCGTTCCAGCTTGTTTCAAGCCTTGCACGATACGTCCTGGCATAGCACCCACATAAGTGCGTCGGTGCCCGCGAATATCCGCTTCATCTCTCACACCGCCGAGCGAGATGCGCACAAACTTTCGGCCCATAGCACGTGCAATGGATTTTCCGAGACTTGTTTTGCCAACCCCTGGAGGGCCAACAAAGCAGAGGATCGGGCCTTTCATGCGGGGTTTGAGTTTGCGCACAGCAAGGAACTCGAGAATACGTTCTTTGATCTTATTCAGATCGAAGTGATCTTCATCGAGGATCTTACGTGCTTCAGTTAAGTCGAGTGAGTCGTCGCTCATCCGACCCCAAGGGAGGTCAGTGAGCCAATCCAAGTAGGTTCGCACGATAGTCGCTTCGCTGGCATCTTGGTGCATACGTTCCAGACGACCGACCTGCTTCAATGCCTCTTCACGCACTTCGTCGGGCATTTTTGCTGCATCTACTTTGTTGCGTAGTTCTTGGATTTCTTCGGACTTCGATTCTGTATCGCCCAGCTCGTTCTTGATCGCGCGGATTTGCTCGCGCAGGAAGTATTCGCGTTGGGATTTTGTCATCTCATCTCGAGCAGTCGAACGGATTCGTGCCTGCATCGCGAGGATTTCAAGTTCTTTAACCAGGATTTCGTTGATCTTTTTCAGGCGCTCGACAGGCTCGAAGAGTTCCAGGATTTCCTGGCCTTCGCTGACCTTGAGTCCCAGATTACTAGCGACGAGATCTGCTAAGCGACCTGCATCCGTGATGTCGTCGACGACCATGAGGATGTCGGGAGAGAGCATACGGCCCATGGAGATAACCTTCTCCAGCTGCTCTTTCACCGTGCGCATCATCGCTTCGACTTCGAGGTTGTCTCTAGTCGCATTGCTTTCTTTGATCTGCTTGATCTGCGCTTTAAAGAAAGGCTTTTCTTGGGTGAAATCTTGGATAGTCCCTTTGGTGAGACCTTGGACAAGAATTTTGACCCGACCATCCGGAAGCTTTCGCATCCGCATAATCATTGCGATGGTACCCACCGTAAAGATGGATTCAGCGCTGGGGTTCTCGTCGGTTATCTCTCTCTGAGCAGCGAGGAAGATCAGCCGATCTTTGGCTAACGCCTCGTTGACTGCTCGAATGGACGGTTCACGTCCAACGAACAGAGGGAGAATCATGTACGGGTAAACTACTACATCCCGCACCGGAAGGAGTGGTAACTCTTCCGGTATGACAAGTTCTTCGTTCTCCGAGAACTCGTTTGGCATGTGGCACCTTCTGCTAGGGGGTTAGCTTCAGCGGTGAAGATAGCGTCCACAGTTACAATCGGCGGATTGTCAGGCTTACTTGAGCCTGAAAGCAGAAGGAAAGGGTAGGATTATGCGAAGGCCTTTTCAGCCTGTTCTTGCGCCTCTTTACAGCGGATGCAGTACTCTGCCATGGGCTGAATTTCGAGACGTTTCAGTTCAATTAGTTCTTCGCAGCCTTCACAGACACCGTAAGTCCCGTCTTCAACCTTGGCGAGGGCTTCCTCAATTTTGAGCAGGACAGTGCGTTCGCGGTCGCGAAGCCGCAGGGAGACGGTCTGATTCAAATCCGATGAAGCAAGATCCACTTCATCCGCCAGGTCATCGGTGCTTAGCGTCAAGTCCTCTCTTTTGATCTTCTCCGTGTGGTTGAGAATGCGGGCTTTCTCTTCCTGCAGGATTTCGCCAAAACGAGTGAGGTCTTTTTTCTTCAAGCCCTTCATACAGCATTCTCCCTATCGCGAAGATGTCCGGTGTCTATGAATACGACGCGGCGCTTAAACTAGTTGTAAGGTGGAACGAGATTTAGATGAGGTTCGCACTCAAGAAGAAACGAGCTCTCGAACTCATAAAAATAATACCATTTAGAGGTAGGAAAAACGAGTCAGGAGATTTTCACTGCTCGACGATGTTGCCGCCGGGCTCGAGGCTCAGAATCGGCAAAACGCGCAGCCCAATTCGGTTTTGATCAAAGGCTACGGAGCCTAGTGGGCTTTCAAAACGCGAGAGGCCCAGCAGGGCGGTTACCGCGCTGTTCCGATTTCCACCGCTCGCATTGGCTGCCTGAGCGACCAGCTCCACCGCTTCGTAAGCTTGTGCTGCTAAAAGGTCTGGCATGACCCCGTACGCGTCTGCATAGAGACGCACAAACTCGCGTTGCTTGGAGCTGTTCGAGCCCAGCTGAAGGCTACCTGGGAAGACAGCGCCTTCTACCAGTCGGCCGCCGCGTCTATAGAGCTCTGGGCTATTCCATTCGCTCGTGCCAAGTAGCGTTACCCCGTTGACGTCGAAGTACGCCAGAGCCGCTGCAATCTGCGCAACCGCGCGGGGTCCATCGGGCAGGAAGACAGCGTCGAAATCGACGATAGGAGGCAGACGGGCCTTAGAGGCGCGGTGCGTCTTTTCCTGCTGTTCCTTCATGAACTTATCTAGGCTCGCATTTTCCATCTTACGAAAGCGAGATTCATACAGTCCCGCAAGTGCTCGTACTTGATTCTGAAAGTCTTTCGCCTGTGGAGGATACGACTCGTACCCGACAATTTTGCCGCCGAGCCGTTCAGCTACCGCCGCAAACTCGGTGGCCATGTCCGCACCGAAGGTATTGTCGGGAGCAAGAATGGCAAAACGTTTCAACTGCTTGTCCTGGACGGCATGTTTCACCAGGTTTTCCATCTGCACCCGGGGCGTCAAAGCATTCTGGAAAACATAGGCGCCTCGACCTGAAATGCCCTCCTTGCCAGTCAGGGATAAGTTCAAAACTCCCAGTTCTTGCGCCTTATCTCCGGCAGCTACGGACTCTTTGTTGCTAATCGGGCCGATGATGGCGATAACGCCATGTTCTTGAACCAGTTTTTCTACGGCATCCGCAGCTTGCACGGGGTTAGAGCCTGAATCTTCTACGAACAATTCGACCGTAGAATCTCCCTCTCGCCGGAACACTCCCGCTGCGAGCATAATGCCGTCCAGAGCGCGACGGCCGTATTGCGCGGATGCTCCTGAGAGGGGAACGACCACACCAATACGACGCCGATCTCCCGAAGTAGCGCTGGAGTGCAAGGCTTCGCCTGTACTCAGATCCTCCCCGGCAAGCGGAGCGAGGCCTTCAGTGAATCCGGGGGTTGCTGCTGTTTGCTGGATGCCCGAAAGCGCGTTCAATCGATCGGCAATGCGTGCGCGCGTTGTGGGTTCACTCACTTGTGCAAGCAGTGCGTTCAAATCATCAGCAGAACTAATCTGCCCCAAACTCGACACGACACTTGCCTCGATCGCCTGCCGTTTGGAATCTTCGATGGGTAGTTGTAGGTGAGACGCCTGGTACTGAATGGCAGCGGTGGGATTGCGAAGGTGCATCGCAGCTTGCGCACCCAGTCGGTAGACCACCTCGGCGCGGCGCGGACCCTGGGCACGAATGCCATCTGCTGGAAGACGCCGCAGAAATTCGAACGCTTTTTCGTATTGGCCCTGTTGGTACTGCGTTGCGGCCAGATTGTAAGTGACGTCAAAAGCCAGATCCGACTTCGGGAAGGCGGCTAGAAAACTTTGGAACTCCTGGCTCGCCATCGGGTATTGAGACTGCATGTAGTAGATGGTGCCCAGACGGTACGACGATAGCTGGTGGGCCATTCCCCCTGGAAAGCGCCGCTTGATGCTGGAATAGCCGGCAACCGCGTTCTTATAATTGCCGGCTTTGAACTGACGTTCTGCCTGATAAAATGGAGTGCGCGCTTTGGATTCGACTTCCGCCAGTTTGGCTTCGTCCACGAGAGAGACGGGTTCTTTTTGAGCGGCAGGCCCGGTTGACGCGCAGCCCCCTAGCCATAAGGCGAAACCGACCATTAAGCCGGCAGTTTTCAGGTGGCGCATGCGCATAGATTGTCTCATTTGAGTAGTTCTCTCACCTTCTGTTGGAAACGATCAATACCTGGGTGAGTCCCTCGGCCTTCTTCTTGGTTAAACTGCTCCAGAAGGGTCCGCTGTTTCGCAGATAGCTTACTGGGTGTTTCCACCAATACGCGAATAACTAAGTCCCCGTGACCATTGCCGTTGAGGCGCTTAATCCCTTTGCCGCGCAGCTTAATAATCTCACCCGACTGCGTTCCCGTAGGCACCGATACCTCGGTGGTTCCTTGCAGGGTAGGGATGTCTATCTTAGCCCCCAACGCTGCCTGGGCAAAACTTATGGGCAAATCTAAAATGAGGTGCTCAGACTCACGGCGAAACAGCGCGTGTTCTTCCACGCGCACGTGCACATACAGGTCGCCAGGTCGTCCACCGGGTTCCGCCGCCTCGCCTTCGCCCCGAAGGCGCAAGCGCTGATCAGAATCAATACCCGCAGGAATTTTTACTTCCACGTTGGCCGGCGTGCGTGTTCGACCACGCCCCTTGCACTTGTCGCACTTCTGCTCCACCACCGCGCCACGTCCGCTGCAAGTGGAACAGGTGCGTGAAAGCGTGAAGAAACCCTGGTTGAAATGCATTTGACCGGAGCCTTTGCAGGCTGCGCATCGTTTGGGGGAAGTTCCTTTTTTGGCCCCGCTTCCTTCGCAGGTACCGCAGGCACTTTCTCGCTCAAAGCTGATAGTTTTCTCAGTGCCGAAAGCTGCTTCTTCGAACGAGATTTCCATGTTGTAGCGCAAGTCTACGCCTGCCGCTTTTCCGCCAGCTCCTCCCCCGCCGCTGAAAATGTCGTTGAAGATATTGTCGAAAATATCGGAGAACGACGAGCTGCCGAAGCCTTGATCAAAGCCCCCAAAACCAGCTCCCCCAAGGCCCGCGTGTCCAAACTGATCGTAAGCAGCGCGTTTCTTGCTGTCGCTGAGGATTTGGTACGCTTCGTTGATTTCTTTGAACTTAACTTCCGCTTCAGACGATCCCGGATTGCGATCCGGATGGTACTGGATCGCCAATCGACGATAGGCCTTTTTCAGCTCTTCTCCATCCGCTGTGCGCGTGACAGAGAGTACTTCGTAATAATCTCTTTTGGTCATAGTGCGTGATTTTTACTTGGGGATTCCGACGACAACTCTTGCCGGCTTGAGTAATCGGCCCTGTAGCGCCCCACCGCGCTGCACAACCGATACGACGTTATCCACATGAGCCGCTTCCACGGGTAATTGCGAAATTGCTTCATGTTTATTGGGGTCAAACTTCTCCCCCTCGACACCGACCAATTCTACACCGAAACGTTGTAGAAGATGAACGAGCTCGCGATGGGTCATTTCAATTCCCGTAACGAAACTTTTCACTTCTTCCGACCCGCTTTCTTTGAGGGAGTTGGCCGTGGTCAGGCCACGTTCAAAGAGGTCCACGACGGAAAGCAAATCGCCAATAATCTTCTCATTCGCAAACCGTATAGAAGCTTCCTGGTCGCGCAGCAGGCGCTTCTTCGAGTTTTCAAACTCAGCACGCAAGTACAGCATTTCCTGCTGCAACTTCTGCTCATGGGATTCCTTGGAACTGGGTTCCTCGGCGGGGACGACTTCGGGTTTATTTTCGGTTTCTTCAGCGCTCATAAAACTTCTGGTGCTCCTGTCTGTTTTTCCATCTCAAACCGGTATCTTCCTTTAAAGTCCGGCTTTCCTGCTTGTACGCTACGGATCGCTTGATCCAACAGTCCGTGCAGTGTTTTCACCTCTTTGAAGTGTGGCGGCAACTGCGCCAAAATATCCTCCAACCGGGGCCGCATCTTATGGGGATCTCCCGGCAGAATAAACCCGACGCTTTCAGCTAACTTTACGATGTGCGCAACCAGTCTATCGCGCTGGGATCGCCCCTCAGCTTGCATGGCGGGCCAGGCTTCGATGAGCTGCTTATTCACTTCGTAAGCAAAGATGAGCACTGATTGAGCTAAATTCAAGGACCGGTATTCATCGGAAGAAGGAATCGTCACAATCCAATCGCAAAGATCGACCTCTTCATTCATCAGCCCGTCTGCTTCGGGCCCAAAAACCAGCACGATTTCGGCCGCTTCTCCATCGCGAAACTTAGTTAGGGCTCGGGTCACTGCTTCATCGACTCTCAGCGGATGGGGGCGATGAGGGGAGCCAATGCGTGCGGTGGCCGCTAAGGTTAGAGTGGGTGCGTCAAACTCCAGTGCTTCTTTGAGGGAAGGGAAGAAGAGGGCGTTGTCCAGGCGGTCACCGGCATGTTTTGCCATGCGGCGGGCATCTGAATTGATCTTCTCTTTGGAGCCGACAATGCGAAAACTGCCGCGAAAACCCATGTTCGCTAAGGCTCGAGCGGTCGATCCAATATTGCCCCCATATTCGGGGCGAACGAGGACGACATGAAGCCGTTCGCGAATTAACCCACAGGAGCTGTGGAAAACTTTGTATGGATTCTGATTTTCCAAAACACGTCCGTCCTACATTGGAAGAAACCGGAAAACGGAGTGCTTCTAATACCTTATTTAGGTGGTCTAACCAAGGGGATTGGACACTTCGGACGGTATTCCATACTTCTAAGGGGAAGTTATCCACAGGCTGTGGATAACTTTGCTAGGTGAAAACACCGGGCGAAACCTTAAGACTGAAGCAGAAACTAGGCTGCAAAGCTCAACAATTGGGAACATTTAATTTTTGTGTGAAATTCTTGTCAATGCTGTTTTTGCACAAAACCTAGGTCCCAAGTGGGACGGGCCTCTCCATCGATTCTGCGTCATCAAAAAACCCCATTTGTTTGGCGGGATCTATTAATGCGGCGCTTCTGCTTCGTTGTGCCCGCTGGGAGTGCGTTTCGAGCAGGCCCTGGATGTCTCGCGCTCTGGACAAGACTTTCGGAGGGAGTCCGGCAAGTTTGGCGACCTCGATGCCGTAGCTGCGATTGCAAACTCCCACTGCCAGGCGATAGAGGAAAACCACTTCGTCATCCCACTTATCCACGAGCACGTTCACGTTTTTCACTCCTGGGAGGGACGCTTCAAGCGACGTGATCTCATGGAAGTGGGTGGCAAAAAGGGTCTTTGCCCCAATCTCACCATGCAAGTACTCGAGTAAGGACCAGGCTAAGGCAAGGCCATCGTACGTGCTCGTACCCCGGCCAATTTCATCAATGAGAATCAGACTTCGCTCGGTCGCATTTTCCAAGATGCGAGCCACTTCATTCATCTCAACCATGAAAGTCGATCGGCCTCGCGCCAAATCATCCGAGCTTCCGATGCGAGTAAAGATCGCATCCAACAGGGGTAGCTCCGCGCGGGAGGCTGGAACGAAACTCCCCGTCTGGGCGAGCGAGCAGATAAGCGCTACTTGACGCATGATGGTCGATTTTCCGCCCATATTGGGACCCGTAACAATGAGCGTTCTCGCCTCGTCATCCGACATTGAAATTGAATTGGGGACGTAGGTGCCGACCGCAAGTAGCGTCTCAACCACCGGATGCCTGCCGTCTTGAATGTCTAAGCGGCCATCTTCGACAAACTCAGGCCGACAGAAACCTTGTTTGCGAGCGACCGACGCAAAACTTTGCAGTACATCGATTTCTGCAATCAGCCGAGCATTGGCGGACAACGAGGGAGCGCTTTGAGAAACACGTGCTCGGGTTTCAAGAAAGAGGGACTCTTCCAACGTTTTTAGTCGGTGCTCGGAACTAATCACCTTCTCTTCAAAGCGTTTAAGCTCTTCAGTGATGTAGCGCTCTCCCGTCGATAGCGTTTGCTTTCGGATGTAATCAGCCGGAACGCGACTCAGCTGAGACTGAGTGATCTCAATGGTGTATCCAAAAACCCGATTGTATTTGATCTTAAGCGAAGCGATCCCCGTGCGCTCTTTCTCCCGAGTTTCCATGGCGGCGATGGTGCTTTTCGCATCATGGGAAAGGGATCGGTACTCTGCGATTTCCGGATGGAATTCCGATCGGAAGATGCCCGCTTCGCGAAAGGAATGCGGCAATTCATCCTGTAGCGCTTTTTGCAGGTGATCTTGGAGGGCGTCCAGAGAGTCGAGTTCTTCTGAGCTCTGCTTCCATTCGGGGGACGGCAGTGTCGAGAGCAATTCTTTCAAATCAGGTAGACGCGCGAGCACTTCGCGAATCGCACCGAGATCCCTGGGTTGCGCAAGGCCTAGCGAAGTTTTGGTACTGAGTCGTTCCAGGTCTCGCATGGGGCTGAGAAGGCTGCGTAGCGCCTCGCAGGTGTTGGGCTGAGCAAGGAGTGTCGTCACGCGCTCAAGGCGCGTCTCAATGGCTTCACGAGAACGCAACGGGTGGCTTAACCACTCGCGAATCAGGCGCCGCCCCATCGGCGTAACTGTATGATCCATGACCTGAGCCAGGGACTTTCCCCCTTCGGTAGCCGGCCGCACGATTTCCAATGAGGCGAGCGTGACGCTGTCGAGCGCGAGGTTCTCCGAGCCAAACAGTGGAAGGCCTTTTGCGAGACTACTCGCCACTTCTTGCTTTTGAGTCTCGTTTAGGTAGAGCCGCAACGCCGCGTGAGCGCGTTCTTCCGGAGTCCCCTCGTCAGTGAAGTAGTTCGGGCGTCGGGTGACGACAAGGGAGTTCCACTCCGCGATACTTTCAGGCTCGGCCGTGCTTGCATCGGCGAGGAGTTCCTTCGGTTGGTATTCTCGGATAACTTCGGCCACCGATTCCCAACTGGATGCGGACCCCGATCGCAAAGTCCCATCGAGCAAATCGAAGACGCAAATCCCGTAACGGCCGTCCTTGTGGCTGAGGGAGAGCAGGTAATAGCTCTGATCCTCTCGGGCTAGATCCGGGTCCCCGATGAGCGAAGGGGTAAGCACTCGAACCACATCACGTTTGACGATCCCTTTGGCGCTCGCCGGATTCTCTAGCTGCTCGCAAAGCGCGACTTTGTGTCCGGCATTGAGAAGTTTCTGGATGTAGCCCATCGCCGAATGGTGCGGCACTCCGCACATCGCGATGGGATTGTCGGCATTCTTGTCACGCGAAGTTAGCTGGACTTCCAATACAGGGGCAGCCAGTTTCGCGTCGTCGAAAAACATCTCGTAGAAATCGCCCATTCGATAAAACAAAATGGCGTCTGCGTACTGGCGTTTTAGGTCCAGGTACTGGGCGAGCATTGGTGTGAGCGGTGCGGGATTTCCCATGTGCTTAGAAGCCGTACCAAAGCGGCGATCAAGTGACAAGTGAACCCCGTTTACAACCCCCGGATCGGCCAGGTATCACCAAGCATGTCTGCGACTCCCTCCGTTACCACTTTGAAAATCGGCCTCGCTTTCTGGGGCGCCGCTCTTTGTTGGGCGACTTCGTTCCTTTGGATCAAAATCGGGCTCCAGGATTGGAACCCTATCTCGTTAGTCGCTGCTCGGTTAACTACCGCGAGCGTTCTCTTTGCCGTCTTTCTCACGGTCGTTGGAAAGCCATTTCGCCCTACGAAACGCGAGCTGGTCGTTTTCGCCATCGTGGCCTTTTTCAATCCCTACCTGCCGTTTCTGCTCATTTCGTGGGGAGAGCAGTACATCTCCAGCGGCATGGCTTCGATTCTCAATGCGACGGTGCCACTTTTCATGTTGGTCGTTGCACCCATTCTGCTTCCCGATGAAAAGCCCACCCTGCGCACTTTCCTTGGGATCGTCGTGGGTTTTTCGGGTGTGGCGATTTTGTTCGGAGATCCGAGGCCGGCTTCCGACTCCGCTCCGGGCTTCTATTTGGCTGGAGTATTGGCTGTCATCGTGGCCTCGCTTTCCTATGCGTTGGCGACTGCCTTTTTGCGACGGTTTCGGTTTACCACTCCGCCGCTCTATCAAGCGGCGCTGATGAACGGGTTTGCTTGTGCTTTCATTTTAGTTCACGGGTTTGCAAGCGGGTCGCTTATCGCTCCCCCGCTTCCGTCCAGCTGGGTTGCCTTTCTCTGGTTGGGAACCTTAGGAAGTTTTCTGGCCTACACACTCGCTATGTACGTCTTGGTGCACCGAGGGGCTACTTTGGTTTCTCTCACCAACTTTGCCTACCCCTTATTGGGCCTGTTTCTTGGGGTGATCTTTCTGGGTGAACCCTTTAGTTGGCGCATCTTAGCCGGCGGTCTGCTCATTCTAGCGGGCATTGGAATTGTCCGATTTGGGGCCAAGAAGTAACGGTTCTGGGGTCACGACGCGGTGATTCTTGAATGAGGTGTGCACGTGCACACCTCCCTGCTATTTTTCAGCTTGGGGGCAAGTGGTTGCGGGGTAGGTTTGTGTGTTGATCGGTATTTGACCGGCGGGGATCCTATTACAGAGGGTACTGTGCACGTGCCCAGGTGGTCCAAGCCGCCGTCCGTTGCGCCGATGTGATGCGCTACCACTCTCAGGGCCTTCTGGATGAATGCGCACGCATCCTATTGTTTTTGCAACTCGAGCACTTCAATGATTTCCTTTCGACATGGCGAAGCTATTAGCATTGATAATTTGCATTGCGGCAACATATCCAAATGTCCAAGGAGAGAACTGCCCTGAAGGAAAGCACTGGGTCACAAGTTACCAACAAGGGGATTATCTCCGCACTGATGGCACACTCGTAAAGGCCCACAGGGTAAGCGCGCACTGCCGAATGAATCCGAGAGGTTATGACTCGTGGCATTCCCAGATCAAACCTGGCCGACCCAAGGTCTGGAAGAATGAAAATGAAGTCTCGACTTCTTGGAGCACCTCGGAAACGGAACGTGTTCTTGAGGCGGTTTCCGCCCTACCCGATGGTCTGATTGAACAGATACCAGCGGGGATCTATCGAATGAGGGTTTCAGTCGACAAGGCCAACCCAGCCACTGCTAACTATCCGAAAAAGGAAATCGCCTTGTACGATGCCGCTTTCGATGGAACGAACAACCTTGCTCGCATACTCGCTCACGAACTATCTCACCTAATGTTCGTCCGCCTAGACAAGCCGACTAGAGACGCCTTTCTAGAAGCTGCGCGTTGGGTGAAGTTGGACGGGAAACGGCCGTCTCTCCTTCTTCAACGTCCAATGAACCAAACGCTGACGTTTCACTCTCGCACGTCCCCTCACGAGGATTTCGCGACATCGGTCGAATACTACCTGTTTGACCCAGCGAAAATGAGAGCGACGACTCCCAAAGTCCATAGCTGGATAGAAAAGCACCTTGGTGATAGCTTGAAGAAGAGGTCCGAGAAATGAAGACTGTTAGCCGAATAGTCCTAGCTTGCCTAATCGCATCGTGCACCCGAGTACCCAAAAAACTAACCGCGGGAACTCTATTCGACCTTAAACCCGGAACTACCACGAAAGATGCACTTGCAAGAAACGCAGGTATTCCTCTGGGAAAGATTTCCGAAGGAAATGGTGAGTACTGGCAGTTCGAGAACATCAACACTCCAAGGTTGTCCGTATTTTTCCCCGCGGGTTCTGACGTAGTCGAATCCTTCACATTGTTTTTGGAGGAGACTGACAGGGAAAGAGATTTGGAAACGGCGCTGAAAAGTTTTCCCACCGCAAAATGGAAAATCGAGCCCCCTGATTGGGTCAACCCACACATAATCCCAACCGAGTGTTTTTACGAAGACAATGGCCTGGGAGTATCTATTAATTACGACAGTGCGAATCAAACAGTGGAATCGATTTCGAGATGGAACCCCGGTCGGTCGCTTACTAGCAAGAAGCCGTCGAACGATGTACGTCCTCAGGCGTGTATTGATGGAAAATGTGTCGATTTCATTTCCGCAGAAGAGTGGAAAAAGGTTTCTTCGTGGAACGTGTGCCCGCTTCCGAAATGAGCGTCGAGCGCTTCACCTAAGTCGTAAATTCCGAGACCAACACCACGAAGCCCCAAAAAGTGCCCGTCTACTTTCGGCGTCCTTTTGGCCCCAGTCCTTGAAAGTCGACTGTGATCTTCCTCTGAAAAAGTGGACACGTTAAGCGGCGTTTGTTTGTTGCTCATACATGGCCGGGGACTGATATCCAAGAGTGGAATGCAGTCTCTGGCGATTATAAAAAACCTCAATCCATTCAAAAACAGTTTGCCGAG
>JBGTAN010000055.1:0-18782 GCA_041749855.1 Bdellovibrionota bacterium | reverse complement strand
CCATCAATTACCATCTTCACTGCCTCCGCTTTGAACTCAGCGGAATGCGCTCGATAAGGACGTTTCTCTGACACCTTCAACCTCCGGGTTGGCTGTTATAACGCCTAACTCCTAGGTGTCCACTTTTCTGAGGAAGTGCAGGTCTACCTATAGAAAACGGCGGTAATCAATTCCAAATTCTTTTTCTATTTTTTTTGCAAGGGCCTTACCAATGGTACGTTTAGCTCTTTCGATCTTCGAAACGTCTGCTTGAGAGATGCGGAGTTTTTTCGCAAGTTCTTCCTGGGTTAGGCCAGTTTTTGCCCGAATTCCACGAAAGGTAATGAATGGACGCTTCTCTTGGTCTCTAAGGTCAGGGAAGACTTCACCAGCATTGATGAGGTCACTGCCATTTTGAGGTGTCTCTTTAATCAAGGTTTCAATTGCATTGGCTTTATCGAGTGGAACAAGGAAGAGCTTTCTTTTTGCCCCATCTCGAATTGCAATTTCAATAAGGCGCATCTTTGCGGTTCCCTGCATAGGTTATCTCCACAAGTTTTATCTGTTTGTCTATTACACGCCAAACAGCCACGTAACTATAGCTTAAATGGCAGTGATGATTTCCATCGCTAAGTTTTGAATAGTTCGGCCAATCACCTCGAACAGGTCCGGTGACTTCAATATCATCCACCAAAGCTTCGAGATCGCTTCGAACAATGACCGGCAGTTTTTTAATCTCTTTGAAGACCCGCTTTGAAAAACTCACCGTCCAGGGCATGCTTCCCCTTCTAAAAAAGAATATGTTATTTTATGTCATATAACAAGGTATTTTTTGAAAGCCTTGTTAAAGTTCTCTCACTGGACACCGCTACCCTATGCTCTGTCTGTTGCCTATCGGCAGAGGGGAGCGCTGACAAATCCCTTGTCCTCCTCCCCAATAAAATCCCCACTTCGAATATACGATCCCCGGCCAATTAGATAAAACTTGGGTAGAGAGATCCGCCCGTATTGAAATTTAAATAATTTCAATACTTTAAAAAATACCCCCAAAATTTGACCGCTTTAAGTCTTAACCTGTCTGGTATACACGCTATCTTGAGGTGCATGTGTCGAAAGACGTGAGAGTTCGAGTCTCTCCGACCGCACCATCTTCTTTTTAACCTGCGCATTTCGTCGTCATTCGGCCATCTCTCGCGGGAGAGGTTCAAGGCCCGTCACTTGCTTCGCTCTGCCGCCATGATGAAGTAGGGAAGAATATTGCGGGGTTCGAATTTAACCCGAACCACTCCGAAGTGCTTCCTCAGCAGGGGCAGAATCAGTCGAGAGTTTTGGTATACGACGAAACGGCCGCCCGGCCGAATCAGAGAGTGAGTCTGCGCCATCAATCGCTCTCGCTCTTGCTTGGAAAGAACCGTGAACGGAATTCCCGAAACCACAACATCGACCCGTCCAGCAAGCGTGGTTTGGAGGGGCGGAAGCAGGTCGAAAACATTTCCCTCCTGGAGTTCGAGGCGCGGGTCGCCAAAACTTTCCAAGAGGGGAAAGAAGCGGGAATTCAGCTCGAGCGCCACCACCTTTCCTATGGGGGGAAGGCGCCGAAGAATTTCACGCGTTACAATGCCTGTTCCCGGTCCATATTCGATGACGGTGTGGGTGCTCTCAGGAAAAGCTTTCAAAATGGATCGGACAGCGAAAGGAGAGCTCGGAAACAAGCTTGCCACATTTCGCATGTCACGCACGGCGGAACTAATATGCTTGCGAAAGGATACGAGCAAAGGTGCCCCCGGAGAGTTACTTCCAGTATAAGGAATGGGTCGGGCTTTCGTCATCATCCTTCACTACTCTTCTCTGAGGGGGTTGTATCGCGGCGCACCAACTTCCAAAAGCGACTTAATTCGCCTTCTGCCGTCTTTTCCTGAAAGAGAAAGGCGAGACCTCTCTCATCAAACTTCGTGAAAAAGGCCTCCCAAGTAATCGTCATAAGCTCCGTTTTTCCCGCATAGCCCGGAAAGTCGATCCTCAAAATTCCCGCGGGTTCGTTTCCCCCACTTCCTTTCACAGTCGCAGGTTTGCCCCCACGTTCCTCTACCCATTTTCGAATGCGCTCGTGGTCGGTAGTAACCTCGGCAGTTTTGCGGCGACTGGATCTCCGTTTCTTTTTCTCCGGATCGCGCTCTGGCGGGGGCCCCTTATGCGCTGCTGAAAGTGGTGCCATGTTTTCTCTCCCGTTGATGATGAAGCAATCAGAATGCAATCGATATGCCTTCTCTGGATCGTGCTCCCCAATACCGTGCGGCGGGGAAGCTCGAGGGCAAAGTTGCATTGATAACCGGAGGTGACTATGGCATCGGAAGAGCCGTTGCGGTTCTGTACGCTAGAGAGGGGGCCGATGTTGCGATTGTCTACTTACCCCAAGGCGCAGCTTGAGCGCTTCTAAGTGGCTCACATTCTGCAGAGCTAGTTCAGCAGAGGGAGGACAGATGTCCAAAGAAAAGCAAAATTGGCTGAATGATGACGACCCGGTTCCGGCAGCAGATGATCTCAAAGGCATTCAGAAAAGTTTGAGAGGTTCGTTACGGCATGTGGATTTGACGACCGGGGGTGCCGAGGGTGATCTCGGCGCTCTCGCTACAGCCGCGGCCCAAGGCACGGCTGAGGGCGCCGGAGATTGGGAAACTCAACGAGGCGTCCCTTGCACCGGTGATGTGGGTCCCGAAGTAGACGAGGGAGCGCATCCGGACCTCCTACAGGTCATGCAGCAGTCTGAAGAATCCGACGATCTGGATGAAACAGGTGAGCGCTACTTACCTGAGTCAAACTGAACGAGTTGTTGCAAGCTGCTTCATCCTCTACAAGATCTGGTCCCATTCTGGGCTAATCGCGAAAGCGGCATTGATGAGTCCCACGTGGGAGTAGGCTTGGGGAAAGTTTCCCCATTGGGTACGAGTCTGAGGAAGAAAGTGCTCTGCAAAGAGCCCGAGCGGGTTCGAAGCACTCATGAGGGCTTCCATCACGGCTGTGGCTTCTTCGCGACGCCCTGTTTTTGAGAGTGCCTGTACGAGCCAGAAAGAACAAATGAGAAAAGGCGACTTCGGTTTTCCGAAGTCGTCGCTTCTTAGATACCGAAATAGGAAAGGCGAGTTCTTCTGATCCCCAAAGCCCAAGTCCTTCCAGATTCTTTCCGTTGTTATTTTGGATAACGACGCATCGGGATAGTTCAGCATCGGCAGCATTAACAGTGCCGCATCGAGTGTTGCGTCAGTGGGACCATTCTGAAGGGCGCCTTCTTTTACAGCTCGACCAATAGCGCTCTCGGCTCGTGCTTTCGCCTCCAGTAGTCCTTCCACTCCTTTCAAAAAGCCGCGCCTTTGAATCCGTTCGACGCGGTCAATTCCCGCCCAGCAGAGCAGGTTCGAGAAAGAGTGTTCTTGCCACCCATTTCGAAGTTCCCACAGGCCCGCATCGGGCTTTGAAATATTGTCGACACAGAGCTTTGCGAGGTGCTCGACTAGCTTTTCGTGCTCAGGAGTCCGCAGCGAGCGGATACGTTCGTCGAGGAAGATGGGTGCAAGAGTGAGGATCATTTCCCCATAAACATCGTTCTGGGTGTGCTCCGCAGCTTGATTCCCGCTTCGAACCGGACGGCCGTCTGCAAAGCCTTTCCAATCGGTGTGCTCCAACTCGGGCAAGGGCAGTGTGTGGTCCAGGCGATAGACTGGGTGCAAATGGTGAAAGGGATCGTGCGAATGCGCGACGTCTAGCAGGAACTTTAGAAACCCCTCCATCTCTTCGAAGTGGCCTAAATTGCGAAATGCCGTAAGACAGAAGTAAGCGTCTCTCAACCAGCAAAAGCGATAGTCCCAATTGCGTGTCCCAAAAGGTTCCTCAGGGAGGCTGGTAGTAAGCGCAGCGAGAATGGCTCCAGTGTCTTCATAGCAGTGCAGCTTCAAGGCGAGTGCCGAGCGAATCGTTTCGGATTGGTAGAGGGTGGGAATAGCGCAGTGCCTCACCCACGTATTCCAATAATCCAAAGTCCGATCCTTTTGATGAAAAACCGAATCAGGAAAGGCTTCGTTCCACGCATGGTTCCAGGTCAAAGCGAAACACAGCGTTTCTTTTAAATGGAAGGGCGCATCGCTCTGCAAGTACGTCAGCGGCATGTTCGTGCGCAGTCGCAAGACATCGCCGCCTCGCTGAAAGAGGAGCATCTGATCGCCCAGCTGGGCGACGAGGGCCTGCTTTTCCCAGCCGCTCACCGGGATACAGGCAACGCGAATGGGGGGGTTCCCTTGGACGGGTTCAACGATACGAATCAGCTGCATGGGGCGAGCAATCGATCCCAAATGCGAATAGCGAGGGAAGAAGTCGGTAATTTTAAAAGCTGAACCGTCTGCGAGTGTCAGAGTGGTTTCCAGTACGTTCGAGTTCGGACTGTAAACCTGGGAGCTTGTTGCGGGCGCGGCCGCAGTCACACTAAAGTGGCCGCCTTGCGAATCGAGCAATCGGCCGAAAACGGGCGGGCTATCCGGTCTTGGTAGGCATAACCAATCCACGGATCCTTCTTCGGAAACAAGTGCTGAAGCCTGACAATTTCCTATTAATCCATATCGATACAAAGAAACCTCTTTATTGCCGAAGATTTGTTCTCGTTTTTTAGGTCCTAGTCTGCAATAAGCCAAGAGCCATGCGGTTCAAGTTGCGATTTGTACTTCCTGCGGCACTGGTGCTGAGCCTGCTTACGTACTTTGTCCTTGCTTCGGACGATCCACGGACTCTACTAGTTCCCCTTGTAGCATTTACATTGGGTGCAGCGGTGACGTCGTTCTTTGTCCTGCGGTGGGGCCGGCGCATAGTCGATAGCGACGAGTCTTCCTCGGGGCGCGATGCGACCGGACTCACTTGGAGCCCTCGTGCCCTTAAAGACATTCTGCAAAAGGAACTCAAAGGCGATGAAATTCTCATCGTCTCGAACCGAGAGCCCTACATTCATCGAAAAAAGGGCGACAAAATTGAAGTGCAGGTTCCTGCCAGCGGACTAGTTACTGCCCTCGAACCCGTCATGCGGGCCTGTTCCGGAACTTGGGTCGCTCATGGAAGCGGGGATGCTGACCGGCTTGTCGTCGATGACCATGACCGCGTCCGGGTTCCGCCAGACGACCCTTCCTATCAAATTCGAAGGGTGTGGCTCACCCCTGAGCAGGAGTCAGGCTTTTACCATGGCTTTGCAAATGAGGGACTTTGGCCTCTTTGTCACATCGCCCACACTCGACCTGTCTTTCGCACCGAAGATTGGAATTTCTACGTAACGGTTAATCAGAAATTCGCAGACGCCGTCGTCCAGGAGGCAAAGACGGAGAATCCAGTCATTCTCGTGCAGGACTATCACTTCGCTGTCTTGCCGCGGATGATCAAGGCAAAGCTTCCTCGCGCCACCATCATCACGTTCTGGCACATTCCCTGGCCGAACGCTGAATCGTTCGGGATTTGTCCTTGGAGAAAACAAATTCTAGACGGGATGCTGGGAAGCGACATTATTGGTTTTCATACTCGGTTCCACTGCAACAATTTTATTGAGGCGGTAGACCGATTTTTAGAGAGCCGAATCGATCGAGATCAATCCACGATCACACATGAAGGCGAACTGACTTCTGTGAATGCGTATCCTATCTCCATCGACTTTTCGTCGCGCTCACTAGCGGCTTTACCCAGCGTGAAAGAGTGCGGGGCGCGTATCAGAGAGCGTCTCGGTATCGGTAAAGACGTTCGTTTGGGCGTCGGCGTCGATAGAATGGACTACACCAAGGGAATCATCGAGCGCTTTCGTTCGATTGAGCGATTGCTCGAACTTGAGCCTCGCTGGGAGGGGAAATTCTCATTTGTTCAAATCGCAGCGCCCTCGCGCACGCGTATCGATCGGTACCAAAACTTTGGTCAAGAAGTGAGCGATCTAGCGGAAAGTATCAATAAGCGCTTTGGCCGAGAGGGGTATCAGCCGATTTATCTCCTCAATGAGCATCATGAGCCCGCCCAAGTGTATGAGTATTTTCGAGGGGCGGATTTCTGCTTCGTTAGTAGTCTTCATGATGGAATGAATTTGGTAGCAAAGGAGTTCGTTGCGGCCCGCGATGATGAGCAGGGCGTCTTGATTTTAAGCCAGTTCACAGGGGCTGCGCGTGAATTGGTTGAAGCCCTAATCGTTAATCCGTATGATGCGGACCAATGTGCTGGGGCGTTACAAACGGCTTTGGAAATGCCCATGGCAGAACAGCGCGCTCGCATGCGGGGCATGCGACTGCTGGTCAGAGAGTTTAATATTTATCGCTGGGCGGGGCGAATGCTGATGGATGCTGCTCGATTTCGACATCAAAGAAAGTACGTGCGACGGAACTACCGTATATTCCCTTCATGAAACCACTTTTCACACCCTCTGGTCGCAAGCTGCTTGCCAAACATGTTTCTCAAGACTGCTTGTTCATCTTTGATTTCGATGGCGTATTGGCCCCTCTGATTGCCCAGCGCCACAAGGTTCGCCCCAAGCAAAGTACGTTGCGGCTCATTCGCGAACTACAGAAGCGGGCTACGGTCGCAGTAGTGACGGGCCGCGGGATTAGCGACATACGCCCCAAGCTCCATTTTCAGCCGACTTACCTGGTCGGCAACCACGGGGCAGAGGGTCTCAAAGGACTATGGAAGGATGCCAAGCGTGTAAAAACAGTCGTGGCGGGTTGGAAACGAGAGATGAGTCAGGTTCTGGTCAACGAGCCCGGTTTAGACCTGGAGGACAAGCGCCTTTCGATCTCTATTCACTATCGCCACTGCGCCGATCCCCAGGCGGGAAAGCGATTGCTCGTTCGGACGGCAAATACGCTTCGCCCGAAACCTCGGCTAGTGCACGGGCAGATGGTGGTGAATCTGGTTTGGCCTAAAGCGCCCACCAAGGGTACAGCGGTAGCGGCACTGATGAAGCGAACGGGTTTTAAACACTATTTCTTTATGGGGGATGACTACACGGACGAGGATGCCTTTCGCCTAAACAAATCCCGCCTACTCACCGTGAAGGTAGGCTACCGGCGGGGCTCTAGAGCAAAGTACTACATTGAGAACCAGCTTGCAGTGGACAAGCTTCTTCGAGAGATTCTGGCAGCTCTCTGACGCATCGTATTTTGACTATGGGGCGCAAACCTCTGAGAGTGGAAGCGCATCACTTCACAAACAGCAGTACTTTCAGGTTGGGAGATTGAATGAAGCTCGCAAAACTCATTTGCGTGTGCGCTCTCGTTGTCAGTTCCGCCGCACAAGCACGCCCGCTTACTAAAGGTGAAAAGCGCGAGGATTTTAAGACGCTCGGTGCCTTAATCAAAAGTTCCTACGGTCCGCTTGAATACAAGCAGACTCGATTTGGCCTCGACGTCGACCTGTTGGTCGAGCATTACGCGACGCTAGCCGAAGGGGTTTCGAATCTCGAGTTTTACCATCTCATTAATAAGTTCGTAGCGGAGTTCAAAGACAGTCATTTTCGCTCCGGTGTTCAAACGAACTTCATTTCCACGCTGGGCTTCATTGGGGATCGTATTGAGGGAAAAATCCTCATCGACTTCATCTTTCCACAGCTACTGCCGAAGACCCGCTTTCCCTTTGAACGTGGGGACGAGATCCTGGAGATTGATGGAGTGCCGGCTTCCGACCTAGTGGCGGAACTCGCTAAATACAAGGGCATGGGCAACGAGGAGTCAGCTCTGCGGACAGCAGCCAACTTGGTCGGGTATCGTCCGGCATCCCTTGTTCCGCCGGCGCGGGGACTTGCGATCGTGAAAATCCGTCGAGGAACCTCTTCTATCGAAGAGACGATCGCCCTGCCTTGGCATGAAGCCGGTGAACTGATGGAGGATCCTCAGGGCTCGACTTGGACGCCTGTCGTGCGCGACTACGCAGAGCTTTCTATTGAAGGCGTATTTGCAGACCTGCCGAAAGCGGAGCAGGCTTTCCGCTGCTCGGGCTCAACGCGTACGGCTATTCCAAAGAATGCAACGATTCTGATGATGGAACCGTTTGTTGCTTACTACCACCCAACGCCAAAAGGGAACGTAGGTTACTTACGCATCCCGCATTATAGCTGGGATACACAGGCAGAACTGCGATTCCAACAGTATGAATATATCGTCGATAAAATGGAGAAGGAGACGGTTGGTCTCATCATCGATCAAGATCACAACTGCGGTGGCAGCGTTTTCTTCCTCGAGCAGATGGTCAGTCTCTTTGCCGACAAGCCTTTCAAGGGGTTGGAATTCCGCTTTATGGCCAGCCGCGCCGAGTATCTCGATTTCGAGAAGTGGGTGCAAGGCGAGGCGAAGTTCACTGTCGAGGGCCAGGATTGGCTCGGGGTTCTAAAATTGGTGAAGCAGGCCTGGCAGAGTCGCAGTCGAATGACTGAAAGAACGACCTTCCACAATAACCGCCTGCTTGCTCCCAACGCTATCCGCTACACGAAGCCTATTGTGATGCTGATTGACGAAATGTCGGGTTCCGGCGGAGACGCTTTCCCAGCGCTCATGCAGGGGCTAGGCCGAGCGAAACTGATGGGCACACGGACCATGGGAGCCGGCGGTCACGTCGTTGCGACCCCGGACCTGTTCTGGTCAGCGAACAAGCTCAATATTACCAAGTCACTTTTCTATCGAATGGATGGAAAGGAAGTGGAGAACAACGGGGCGGAGCCAGATATCGCTTATACCCCCACTCGCGATGACTTTCTTTACGAGTACCGCAGCTATCAGAAACGCTATCTCGAAGAGCTAGCGAAACTGATTCCGTAGTTTCGGGGAATTTCAAGGATCTGGGCCTGCCATCGAGCAGGCCTGGATCCTCCCTAATCTTTCGTCTTACGGCTTTTGCGTCGTCTTTTGAGTTTTGGCTTCCCTCACGCAAGCCTTCAGTTCTTTTATGGCGGTTATAAGTTCCGAGTTTGCAGCGGAGCAGTCGTCTTGGGGATCGGGCGCGTCGCCTCGCATACTGTCTAACCAGGTCTTGGTACATTGTTTGAGCGCTTTGCGATTCTGACGGAGCGCTTGATGCTTTTCCTTACACGGACCCGCGTAAAGCGAAGCTGTAGCCAATAAACCTAAACTCAGTGCTAGGTATTTCATCTATCCACTCCTGTAAGAGGCAAAGAGCCAATCATGCGCTCTGCGATTTGCTCTGAGGCTTCTCGGAAAAGAGCCCGCGCCTCATCGCGTTTCATCGGATCAAAAATCCAGTCTTCCGTTCCTAGCTCGACGCTGCTAACCGACTCCACGCGGTTGCGGCCTCCGCAGTCCTGCGACTTATGAGATTCGTAGAGGACCGCCCCTTTGGTATCTGCAATTTGCATGCTTCCAATCGCGGTAACGACCGCTCGTTCCTTCCTCTCGCGTTTGAAGGTGCGGAAGCAGAAGCGTAGCTCGACCATGACAGCTGCGTCGGTTTCCAATTGAGAAAGCAGCTCCACCATCGCTTCTCTCTGAGTCTGAGCAAGCCCCCGAGAACGAGGTTTGGTATCAGCGGCAGCGTCCAACCAGATGGGAAACATATCGGCAGGTGAGAAGGTGCGTTCGGCAAGTATCGTAGAGGGACTTGCACGAGGCGTTCCGGGCGACCCGGGCTGTGCTCTGAAAAAGGCTTGCCGGTAAATCGGCTTTTCGACAATGGGCTGAGGTTCGACCGTTTCCCACCCTCGGTTTGCAATACTCTGATTGAGCGCGCTCAAAGCATCTTCGGCTATCTGCAACCGCATCTCGCCATCCATTTTACGGATAACGCCCTCACCATGCACTTCAGGAATGCGCTCGGTAATGAAGACGCTGACAACGGCCATCGATCGAATTTTCTGAAGTCGCGCTTTTTGTACGACGACACTGCTACAGGCTGTCGACAGTAGGGTGGCAATTCCCCATACCCAGATAGGTGTTTTCATGAACTTTGATCATACCCTCTAAGGCGAAACCGAGCCACTTTCGCACCACGAAGTGACGCAACGAGTCACCTCGGGTTGGTAGTTAGGCACGAGATCCCTGGTCCCGGCCTTGCAAAGTTTCGAAACCCGGTAGGAGGCGCGGTTCATGGCGCAGCAGGTTTGGGAAAAATACGACTGTCACCCTGAAATCGGACCCCTCATCGAGGAGTACAGAGACAGCGTGCGTATGATTGAGTATCTGAAGCGCGATCTGCGCACGAACGGAAACATCGACGATATCGTTCAAATGTCCTACGGCCAAACCGAACTCAAACGGCAGATCACCGGCCTGGTGGATCAAGAGGAAACTGAACGCTTCGAGCGTCGCAAGGACAGTGCCTGGTTAGCGCTTACCGTCATTGCCATCCTCGTGGGCGTTGCCAATATCGTTCTGGGTTTTGGCCTGTCGGGTGGTTTCTAGTCCCGTAATCCGCGCTGAACCTCAGCGTGCTCTTTTTAATTGACCTCGTGCGCCTCCCATCGTTTCCTGATGAGTGGGGTTTCAGTCAGGGGTTGGTTTTGCGGGTTTTCGGGGTTCTCTACTTTTTTAGTATTTTGTCTGTACCTGCCGTGGCGGGAGCGGTTCCTTCCGAGTTTAAGTCGCACTTTTTCTCGCGCACCAACAGTAGCGTTACATTCAGTTTCTACGATGTTCCTGCAACCATTCGCATGCCGTCTGAGTCGGGTGGTCTTGCAAAGGTTGTATTCGATCGTGTGGACGGGCGCGAACTTTGGGTCGATGGCGAAGGAATGCGCAGAGCCCAGCGCATCGTGTCTCAGAGCCGGGTGAAGGTCTCGCTTTCTAGCGGGGGGCTAATGTATGCCAAAGCCGTTCGCGTCGTAGTTCTTGAGCACAATGGTATCGTGGAACCGGGGATTGAGGTCGAATACGACGAGTTGCAGCCGGAATCCGGGACCTTTCCCGCTACGGTACTTATTCGAAAACAAGTTCGGCTGGGCGACGTCTACGTTTCCCAAGCCGATGAGGCAACGAACCCTCTAAGCGTACCTGCTGTGGATCAGCGTTTTTTGCTGGGCACCGTATTTGATACCTGGCCGGCAGTTCCTGTAGTCGTTTTAGGAGCAAGGCAAGTTGAGGGCAGGGATATTTTCTATTTTGTGATGGAGCAACGCGATCTGACGGATGGGGCATTGAAACTGGGTCATATCTATTTTGTTCCTGCCAGTGCCTTGCGAAGCACACGCAATATCGAGGAATTTGAATACTTCGCATCCCTGCCTCATCCGAAGCCTGTAAGGTTTCGACAAACGGTCCTCATGCCTTGGACGCATCGCAATGTTCTCTTTCCCGCAAACGAGCCCCAACCCGAACTTGAATCAGCCGACCAGCGTTTGGCCCGTCGGCTCGAATTCATTCGGGAAGAGCTAGGCGAAAGGGGCCGCGGTTCCCAATTGCCAACCGGCGTCAATTCTCGGACCTGCAAAGATTTCCTGTATTTGCCTGAGTAGCCAGACCCGATTAAAATTCAATTCTCGGTAGGACAGGGGGATAGGTGGCTTTCTTGCGTTTACCCGCCGCTAAAATCGCTATTCTATGTTTTCTGACATTGGCGGTTTTCTGGCGGGTATTTCAGGCTGATTTTATTTTTGTCGATGATGTGCGCTACATCCATGGCAATCCGTATTTCAATCCTCTATCGGTAGAGAATGTCTCCAAGGTCTGGACGGAGCCATATCTCAATCTCTACGTTCCTATCCCGCTTACTATCTGGGCGATTGAAAGCGCACTGTTTCGAACGACCGATCCGGCATCGGGAAAGGCCACTCTCAATGCCGGGCTATTTCATGCGACGAACCTGTTGTTCCATTTGGGTTCCGTACTTCTGATTTTCCTTATTCTCCAGCTCCTTTTCGAGTCCTCCTGGGCCGCAATGCTGGGGGCAGCCATCTTTGCTGTCCAACCAATGGCATTGGAATCCGTGGCTTGGATCTCAGGACTACGAGACGTAGCGGCCGGTTTTTTTGGCTTTGCCAGCCTGTACTTTCTTTTGCGGTCCGAAGGAAAGAAGCGAGACAGGAGGTTTTACTGGCTCGCGCTGTTCAGCTTTCTCGCAGCCCTGCTTTCCAAAGCGACGGTAGTCTCCCTTCCCCTTATTGCAGGGGTTCTACTTTGGGCCCGCAGCGGGCGGCCTTGGAAGAAAGCCTTTTTCACAGTCTTGCCCTTTCTGCTAATGGGAGCGTTTTTTGGTTGGCTGGCGGCATCGCTTCAAAGTGGCGAGCGACTCTCACATGATCCGCCGCCCTTTTGGACACAGCCGATCATCGCACTGGATTCCTACTTTCACTACCTGGCGCGCATTGTCTTTCCCTGGCCGGTGATTTTCGATAACGGGCATACGCCCGCAGCAGCACTGGCTTCGCGCTGGATCCCGCTTCGCGCTGGATTGACGTTGCTAGCAGCGTCCCTCGCCTTTGCGCACTTTCGCCGTACTCGGGAGAAATGGATACTCGCTGCCTTCCTTGTTGTGGTGCTGGGCGTGCTTCCGGTTTCTGGAATCAAGCCGTTTATCTTTCAGTTTATTTCCACTGTTGGGGATCGGTATTTCTATTTGTCGTTGTTCGGGGTCGCCCTCGGTATGGCGTATTGGTTAGCGGATGAGCAGCGCAATCGTTTGGTGGCGGCAGGAGTGTTGGTCTTGGTTTATGCCGGGATTACTTCGAGCCAAGTCCCGCACTGGAAGAACACCGTCACCTTGTTCAATCACAATTTGGTGTACTTTCCCGAGAGCTGGTTTTCTCACAACCTCCTTGGTCAGCGTGCAAGAGATAGAGGCGACTTGCAAAGTGCCATTTATCATTTCGAGAAGGGTGGGATCGTGGGCCGCAACCCAGAACCCCTTACTAATTTGGCGGTGCTCTACCTGCAAGCCAAGCAATACGATGCAGCGATTCGCGCTTTTGAAAGAGCGGTTGAGTACAAACCGCTGGATCCAGGAGCGCAGCAAAACTTGGGAGTGGCTTACATGCAAGCGGGGAAGAATGCTTTGGCTGTAGAACGATTCGAGCGGGCGCTCGCGTTGGACCCCACGCTGCAGACTTCACAAGAGGCACTGAGAAAGATGGGACGCACTCCAGCGTCCCATAAAGGAAACTGATGGCAACTTCTCCAACAATCACGGCTCGGAAAAAGGTATCCGTGTTCTTGCCAGGCACTGAACGGCACGCAAACCGGAAGAGATACGCAGCGCTTTGTGACGCTGGGCCCACTTTGTGGTTGGCCCGCTCGTCCGCCGAGCTAGCAGGGGCGCAGCCAGGGTGCTGGACTTTTGTAGCCGCCTCGCAAACGACTCTGTATGACGTCGCGATGACGCATGCCGATCGGGTCTTCAATTTGACCGATGAAGTCAGATTGCCAAGGATGTCCCGACCGGCATTTGAAACAACGGCCGAGACCTTTGCTTTCTGTTGTGTCGCCGATGCTCAGTATATTCCTTTCTTCTTCGCTCTGGTTGGGAACCTACAAAATGTGCACCCGGGCCCCCTAGAGATTCACTTGCTTGCCGTGGACGACGAAGCGGAGAGAGCCGCACGCGCGCAATACCCCGATTCGATGCTCCATCTTTATCGAATGAGCGATGTTTGGACGGAAGGGGAATGGGCCCGAGTCGGTGCTCGTCCGATTGCATCGCAGGCGCTAACGTCCAAGGCACGCATCTTTCTTGAGGCGCGACGCAGGTCCAGTGCAGAGGCGGTTTTTCTTCTCGACCTCGACATGTATTTTTTCCGGTCTCCCGCCCGACTCATTCGAGAGTTTGGCGAGGACCACACGATGTTCTTCCCTCAATGGAGTGATCGATTTACCTGGGCGCGACTGCACGGAATTTTTAATTCCGGCATGATGGGGGCGCGTAAGGGATCAGAGGCCTTCCTCTCCTGGTGGAGCCGTGCTTGTTGGATAAGCTGTGAGTTGGACGTCGCGAGTGGTCGCTTTGGTGACCAGGCCTATATTGATCAGGCGATTTTATTCTTTGATGGCATTCGCATTTATCGTGAAGGTGACGAGGATGTGGCACCTTGGAATCTGGCTACTTTGGGAGCCAAGTGGGATGGAAGTGCTTTAGAGGTCTTGGGCGGCAAGTCTGTTGGCAGCTACCACGCGGCCGGACCGGATGCGCTTCGGATTTTCGAAGCGAAATACCAGTGGGATCAGTTAGCAGCTGTTTTTTCCGTTCTTTCCGATCCGAATGAGAGCCTTGCTCTGTTTCGCAATACACTTGAGCAGCAACGATTGCATTGGCCCGAGCTAGACAGAGCGTTGCGTTTGCGGAAGCTTTTTGAGGGTCGCACGTTTCTACCCGTAGCCGAACTGACACCGGAGTGGGTACATCGTGCAACTTCAGGTTTAGGGGCACGCGTCCTTGCCAGAATCGATGATCTGCATCGGGCCTATGCAAAGTGGCGTGGTCACGCTTTAGGGTTTCCAGTCGAATCCGAGAATGCATTTTGGATCCAGTTACAAAAACAAGTGATGACCGAGCAAGGTCTATAGAAAGGAAGCAGTATGTTGAAGGGAATAGTTTCATTGGGGTTTCTATTGTTTGCGCTGCCCTCGTTTGCCGCAACGACCACCTACAAGATCGATCCTAGCGTGAGCAAGGTGGCTTGGGTGGGGAAGAAGATTACTGGCCAACACAATGGCACCATTGGAGTGAAGAGCGGCAAGGTAGAGTTTGAAGGTGAGAAGATGAAGGGCGGTGAGTTTGTACTCGATGTCCAGTCGATTACCGTGTTGGACCTGACCGATCCCAAGCTGAATGGCGACCTCACAGGGCATCTTAAGTCGGATGACTTTTTCTCAGCAGAGAAATTCCCAGAAGCGACCTTTAAGGCAGTGAAAGCCGCGCAGAAAGCGGGTGGGGTGACCGAACTGACCGGACCACTCACGATTAAGGGCATTACCGTCAAAGAGGTAACGCTACCGCTAAAGATTTCGAAAACCGGCGACAAGTTTGTGGCGTCTGGGAAAGCGAAGTTGGACCGTACGAAATGGGATATTAAGTACCGCTCAGGAAAGTTCTTTCCTAGTTTGGGCGACAAGCTAATTCACGACCAATTCGAACTCGAGTTTGATCTCAAAGGCAGCAAAAGCTGATCAGAAAATGCAAAAAAGTGCCCGTCTACTTTTGGGAGATCTCCTAAAAGTAGACGGGCACTAAAAGATACTATCGATTAACGGCCGCCGAATCCCATTCTGCGACCAAAGCCCTGCTGCTGTTGGCCGTAGCCGCCCTGGCCGTAGCCTTGTTGGCCGTAGCCCTGTTGACCAAAACCTTGCTGCTGTTGCTGTGGACCGTACTGGCCGCCCTGCTGGTCGCCGTAGCCTTGTCCCTGCTGCTGGTCATAACCCTGTTGACCACCGTAGCCTTGTTGCCCGTAGCCGCCCTGCTGATCGTAGCCCTGTTGGCCTTGTTGACCACCGTAAGCAGGTCCGTATTGACCGGCCTGCCCCTGCTGCTGGCCGTAACCCTGCTGATAATTCTGTGTGGCTTGTCCCCAACCATTCTGTTGGCCGGCGTAGCCTTGTTGCTGGCCGCCGTAACCTTGTTGGGCGCCAGGCTGCCCCTGCTGTCCCTCTGAATAGGGAGATTGGCGAACCCCGGCTGCCGGCTGTCCCTGCTGCCCCCGCTGTTGCTGCTGCTTTGGTTCGTGAAGGGTAACGTCCGTGATGAGGCTGGAATTGCGAATATTCTGAAAGCGGTAAGCATCTTCTAAGCTTGCGAGGTAGTACCAAATGGCGCCTTGGTAAGGCATCTGTGAGCGACCATTGCCGCGGTTCTGTAACTGTACGCGACGGCCTTCACCATCGTTGTACATCTGAACGCGCAGTCCAGAGTTGTTAGCACGCTGAGAAAATTCATCGAAGGACTCGCGCAAGGCACCGTCGGTCGCTGCCGAAATATCGTAGCTCACTTTGGCCCAGACAGGTGACTGACGGACTTGCATGAGTCGGTCAAAGTTGGCATCGCGCGTTTGAGCCCCTGCAAGAGGCAGCTCAGTGGGAGTGAGTTTTTGATTCAAATCGTATTGAAGTTGTCCGAGTTCTTTCGAATCGCGGATATAAAGCACCACTATTTGTTGCCCAGAATCGGCAGCGATGCGTTCGAGTACGCGGTACCTAGCGCGCGCCAAGTCTTTTGTCGCAGGGACAACGACTTGAAACAAGCCCGGAAGCAGGGGTTCCGAAAGGACCGGTGTATTAGCAACCACCGTCGATTCCGCACCCGCCACCTTCTGAAAGGGGGTCGCCGCCGGAGCGGGACTCAATGGCGCCTGTGCCGAAGCGGCGGAAGCACCTAGAGCAATCGATAGAAGTAGTCCTGTATAAAGCGATTTCATCCCATATCCCCTGTATAAAGAGCGCTGTGAGTTGGCCATTATAAGGATCTAGAAAAAAGTAACAAGGAGGCAAGAATTGTCACCCCAGGCAAGTGTGCCTAGAGTGACAAAGAATTCTTTTTCCAGGTTAGTTTTGCGAGATAGCTGCGCGCAACTGGTCTGCAGAAGGAGTTCTCCACTGCAGGTTCTTTTTCTCGCCCGTGACGTTCTGCTCTTGAATGGGCAGCTTCATCATGCGCACAAAATAGGACCGGCTATCCAAACCAAGCCGTTTAAATTCGTTGCGTTCCCAAGGATAGGCATAACGCTGGTCCGAGCTATCCCCCGAGTTGTTACGTGGATCCCATCGGGGCTCCAAGCGCGATACACCCGTGTAAGGGTCAGTCACGTTTTCCATCGTGAGATAGAATTCCCACTGCGACAGTCGCCCTGCATTGAGCTCTGTCTCGTAGGGGAACGTGCTGAAGATGTTGCGGAAGCTGCCCGGTTCTTCAGTCGTGGTTAAGAGATACCCATCTGGCGTCAGAAAGTACCGAAACACCGTGGTCGGTGCCCAAGCACGCAACGAATCTACTATCGCACTTCCAAAAACGTGGCGGTTCTTAAATTGCTCGACGTTGATCTCTTCATGTTTCGCAGGAAGGTATCCCGGTGCCGCGCTTTGCGTGTACGTGCCATCCACGAAGCGTTCCTCCGTAAAGCTAACCATGGTCTTCCAGGTAAGCGGAAGATCGTCGTGATAAAGCGCGACAGCTTTCAGAGCAACCGCAGCACTCGCAAGAAACGCAGCCGACACAGAAGTTCCTTCATGACGTTGACCATCACTCATTTCGACGGAGTCGAGCGGCATCAGGATTTCAGGCTTAATACGACCGTCCATCGTTTTGCCCTTGGACGAAATCGGCATGTTGTTTCCGACGGTGACCGCATGCGGGTTGTCAGCACCTGCCATGATCTCTCGGGAGTTCGAAGCCTCGTCGAATCGCAACGGTTGCAATTCGCCAGGAGCTGCTTGGACGCGGCCTTCGTACACAACCGTGACTCGTAGATTGTCCGTAGAGTTGAAGTTGCCGGAAACGCGCTTCACCGTGAGCAAGTAGTAGTCGTTATTGGGGTCGAGAGGATTGTTTGCTTCAGGAAGCTGCAAATCCACATAGGCTTCAAACGGAGACAGGTCTTCTTTGCGATTGTCGACGTTGGCCACTAGCAAAGACGGTCCTTCAGCTGGAGCGGGAAGGGCTTTTGCAGCGGGCGTTTGATCTGGCTGGTCAAGGTACCGTGCCAGGACGGATTCTCCTTCTGGAGTGTCCTTCGGTGCCGGTGCTGGAAGATCGTCTTGATAAGGTAGCGGACTCTTATCCACTGCCTCCGGCTTTACTTCTTCAATAGCCGTCGGTGTGCTCGAGGCAATGGAAAGCGCCGGCTTTTCAGCTTCTTGCTTTTGCTCGCTCAATCGCAGCACTTGCTTGTAGTTCACTAAAGGAATTTCTTTTCGGATTTTGCCCTTAACCTGCATGAGGGTGGCATCGAGATCGCGATCTGTGCCCACATTCGGGTCTTCGCTCGCGCCACTCCATGCCAAATAAATGCTGAGCGGCGTTCGGTCGTACGTTGCGCGAATCTTGAAGGTCTTCGTTATCGGTACTGGTCCGTTGTAGACCATTCCCCCGTAGTTCCCAGCAGCGTTAATCCAAAGGATTTTAGCGGCGGTCGCTCGGTTGATGATGGAGTTTATAAATCCTCGCCCATCGAAGTCAGCATCGTAGGGGTAGCTTTGAGAATGCAAAATGATGTGAACGCCCGCGATTTCGCGCGCATAGCGTTCGGCACAATCCAAGCTCTCGGAGTTTTTTGCGCTGAGCAGAAAGAATTGGGGTCCAGCCGGGTTATTATTCAAGCCCGCCCAAACCGTCTGGGCCATGATTCCGCCGTGCGGATCTTGTTCGAGCACGGGGTACATCCGGCACCCTTCAAAATACGGGGAGTAGTCTTCTACAAGAGTAGTTCCAGCGGGAAGTGCGCCTTGAGCAATCACTCGGGGAACGTTTGGGTCGCGAGCCGTTACGGGTTCAAGAACACTTTCAAAACCTTTATCGATGATGGCGATCTTAACTTGTTCGATGGGATAGTCTTTGAATTGATTGAGGTTCAGTTTGCGCTCGATCGTATCGAGGCCGACCACACTCGTCGCAGGTGCTGAAGCACTGCACACCAAACAAACGACGCCACCCAAAATTACGAATAGTTTTTTCATTCCACCACCACCTAAAAACTAAGGCCCCTACCCTAAGATTGAAAAAGCGGAGAACTTCGCTAGGAGATTCCCAGCTCGCCCTCCGCTTTCTCTAGAATGTACTAACTTGCGAAAGCGAGTCGGGTGTTACCACCAAACTCCGGTGTTGCCCCAGCCCCAGCCGACGCTTCCCCAGCCGACGCCGCCCCAGCCCCAGCTGCCGCA
>JBGTAN010000054.1:0-16215 GCA_041749855.1 Bdellovibrionota bacterium | reverse complement strand
GATCTCCCGAAGAGCCTTCGGGTTCAGAAACTTTCAAAACTATCGAAACCGGGTGCTTGCCCACTGCGGTTGGGACGGGGTATTCGCTATCAGAAATTAACCACCCAGGGACCATGCCCCCTCGGATGGAGTAGAGCCCATTTATTTTAAAAAGGAAGTAAATGGCGGAGAGGAGAGGATTCGAACCTCCGATACAGTTTTACCCGTATAACGATTTAGCAAACCGCCGCCTTCAGCCACTCGGCCACCTCTCCGTCAAGCCATTGGAAGTACCATTGGAAGAGGTGAGCGGCAAGGACCGGACTGCGGTCTTTAGGGCGAGGTTGCTTCGAGGGGGCGAGCGGCTGGTTCTGCCGCAACGGGGAAGTATAGGTTTTTAGTGAAAAGCGGTACGAGGTACAAGAACAGGAAAATGCTCCCCACACCGGTGATAGACGCTGCAAAAATGAGGATCCACAATACAGGATTGGATGGCGTGGGCAGGTTCGGCCATGTGTCGACGAGGTATCCCTTTTGCGAAGTCGCCAGAGCCTCGAGGGGGACCACGGCCAATCGTTTTTTGCCGCTGCCGCTCTCCAAGTAGTAGGGCCATTGACGACAGTGCCTCCCTATCAAGCTGTATACCCATATAAAGAAGGGTCGTATCATCTTAACGGACTCTTTTTTCGGCAGGGCAACGGATACTTTTTTCAGAAGCCTTCGTTCAATGTAGTAGCCCAAAAGGGAGCTGACCAAAGCATACCCGAACGCCAAACTCAGTATAAAGGGCCCCACCAGGGCTAGGGTCATTAGCAGAAATGTTTTCAGTCCGCTCCAGGGATTGCGCGCGAAGGCAGACACCGCGGCAGCACATTCCTCGGCCATGAATACATTTTCTGATTGTGAAACTCTGAGCCAGCCAGGGTTTTCCCAGCTTGCAAGGGCTTCTTCCTCATCCCACGCTTCAGGGACCAGAACGCTCATTCTGCCGTCCAATCCGGAGATGTCATAAGTCTTCAGTCTCAGAAGGGCCCAGGTGTAGGAACTTCCTGAAAAATCTTGCTTGGGAGTCAAGGCGCGACCAGTTGGGTTGATGTCTTTGGGAAATGCCCTGGGAGAGGCACTACGAAGTTGTTCGAACTTTTTTCCGACCTCAGAGATTCGGGGAGCTTCCGTTTTTACGATGTACCCACACAATCCAAAGATGACCAGAAGGGTCATTGCGAAACCGAGGTGTGACAGCCGAAAAAGAAGTCTCGTATAGTTGGGAAGAGTCTCGAAGAGGTCTAGCTTTTGGCTCTGAAAGGCAACGTTCAAATGCTTTTCCATCGACGCGAGGAGCTTGCGATAACCGAACCAGAATACGGCAGTAAAGGTCAGTGGAAGCAACCAATGGGTAAGATAGATGGCTTTATAGAATTGAATATTGAGCAGAAGCATCCACAGGTTTTATCGGTGGAATAGATTGAAATATTTAGCACTTTCGAGACGGGTTTACGGCTAACGCAAGACTCGCGGAAACCACCACCCGGCTACGCTGGTTAAGTTTAAACTTAAATTTAAGTTTAAATTTAAGGATCGACTACCATTGGAAGCCGTGAGGGGCAAGTCGTGGGAACTACCGGCGTACCCTTACAAAACGCCACTAGACCGGAGCATCCCGACCACAACGAAGGCAATTTTACCGATGCATCCGGGACAGGCCTGACCGTCCGCCATTTTGAAGGGATACACCTTAGTCCCCACCGTCAGCTTGAATTCGGGGGCAACGTAGTGATGTCCATTCATCGTTTTTGAAGCAACAGCAAGGGTGAACGGCTCTCCGTCCAAAGTGCCTGAGAAGACCCCTTTGCGATCAAAGCCGGTGATTTTCACGGTGGTGGTTGTGGCGCTTCCATCTTCTTTGTGGGAGGCAATTTCTCCGCCCATTCCGCTCTCAGAGGCTTCAAGCGTTGTTACAAAGTTTTCGGCGTGCGCCCAGTGATGGAGCTTGAACTCCCCAACTTCCGTCACCGCGTACACCGGTTGATTTCCTACGTGGCCCGAGATGGCGTGATCGGCCCAAAAAACCGTCATCTTATCGCCGGTAATCGTCCCCAGCTCTCCTTGGTGAGCGTTGAGGGTGAAACTCGTTACTGCTAGGGCGAGGGCTAAAAATCTACGGAGGTTCATTTGCTGTCCTTGATAAGGGGTTCCCATGCAATTCAGACGTGGTCTGAATTGAAATGATGATAGCGAGGGATTGGTTCAAGTCAACTGTAGCTGCGTCGGTGGCACCTTCTCTGCACTAAGGGTGCGAAAAAGGAGAGCCTATGCAGGAAAACCGAGATACCAGTCCCCGATCCAGTCAGTTCGAGTTTCAGAAGTGGCCTGTGTATCGGGAGGCGGTACGCCTTACCGAAGAGTGCCACCGTCTTTGTGGACGGCTTCCAACGCAAGGAACCAGGTCGATTATCGATCAATTGCGAAGGGCAAGTCAGTCTGTTCCATTGAACATTGCAGAAGGGAGCGCGCGGTTTACCAAGGCGGATAAAGTGAACTTCTTAAGAGTTGCTCGAGGTTCGGTTTTCGAATGTGCCGCCATTCTAGATGTGCTGAAGCACCTATTCGACAATCTAGGGGAAGTTTTGCCCCCTACAGAAGAACGGCTAGTTCAAATCGGAAAGATGTTGTCGGGTTTCATTAGATATCTAGAAAATGAAAAACCACAGAAGCGGCAGACGCCGCTCGGAGAGCCTTAAGCCTTTATCCGTCATCCTTAATCGTTAATAAGGATTAAGGCTCAAGGCTTAAGAATAAAGGATTAATCGGAGAGGGGGGGATTCGAACCCCCGATACGCTTGCGCGCATAACGGTTTTCAAAACCGCCGCGTTCAACCACTCTGCCACCTCTCCACAAGTTACCCACCCACGAGTTTATGCTATCGTGGCGCGGTGAATGGCGTAAATACGGCAAGCGAGAAGTTCGCCTTTCCATGGCCCATTTTCAAGCTGGTTTTGGAAGGCACGTCTATTCTCGATGTTCCACGCCTGGAACTGCGTTCCATGGAAGAGGCTACCGCCTTTGTGAAGGCCTATGGCTTCGACCTCAACGAAGCTCGTGACGTCGATCTGATCTGGGAGTTCTTCGACGAAGCCATCACTTTTATCGAAAAATCGCTGGCCGACCCTGAGCACCCGCGGATTCCAGATCACCTCAGAGAACGCAAAGTTATCAGCGATTTCCGCAGGCTTTTGCTGATTGCTTCAGACCGAAATGGCAGCGTGGACCAGCTTCACACGTGCGCCATTTTGCGCGTCATGCATATTCTGATTCACGTGGCCTATGATCCCCGTCTTCAATTTTTCGATCAGGCTCAAAACCAGGTATTGGGGCGACTCGATGAGTTTCTCTACGTCGATACGACTACGGGTTCAACCTACTTGGGACGTCCTGATGACCCAGGCCGTATCAAGCTGCTCTTCTTTAAGAAAAAAGATCGAAAAGACAGAGAACGAGAAATTATCAAACTGCTCCACAAGTCGAACAATCTGGTGGAGGAGATCTACGATCGTATCGGGTTTCGGCTGGTGGCTGAAACAAAATATGACGCGATTCGAGCGGTTCGCCTGCTTTTGGAAAAGAACATTATCAGTGTTCCGAATGTGAGGCCGGGTCGCTCTCGCAATCGTCTCGTCGACTTGAGTCGTCTCGAGTTCGAAATCAATCGCATCGACGCCCACATCAAGAAAAGCGGCGAGTCTGCACCGTATATCGAAAAAATGATCAAGCGGCTGGAAAGTCGAATTGGTTTTAGTCGGCTGGGGCGAAGCCTCATCAACCCGCACACGAGCGAGTACTATCGTGCGATTCAGTTTACGTGTCGTGAGCTGGTGAAAGTGAAGAACCCGATGTGGCAGGCCTATTCAAAGCTCACGGCGAGCCTTGAGGGTTTACACGGGGGGCTGCAAGCCCTGAACGAAGCCTTTTCAGATCCGGTCTCGCCGTTTCTCTACCTTTTCTTCCCTTACGAGATCCAGATCATGGATGTGAAGGCCTACGCCGATAGTATTTTCGGCAAAAGCAACCACGAAGAATACCGTCGGAAGCAGCTTGAAACGGCCCGAAATAGGGTCTTCGGCCGGATGTCAAAGTAAGAAGCACTGCGCCAATCTGCGTCGACAAATCGGAACCCGCACCTGCTATAATTTCTGAATGGCTGCCGACAAAAAGTTCTTTCTGGGTCAGGGTGGAGAGCAAACAGGTCCCTTCACCGAAGCTGAAATAAAAGAGAAAATTTCAGCAGGAGCGGCCAAGCCAGACACCCTCGTTTGGTACGAAGGCTTGGGGGAATGGCAGCGAGTCGATACGATCGCCTACTTCCAATCGGCGTTCCGTAAGGACAAAGGCGCAGGCCAGGGCGTAATTATCAACGGCAAACCGCAGGAATCTAGGTTACAGCCCGTTTTTTCAGCCGAAGAAGCTATTTTCTTTCGGTCACGTCTTCCCCGTCCTGCAGTGATGGTCGCCGGCGTAATTCTTCTGGTGGTTGGGGCAGGGGCCTTTTGGTATCTCGACAATGTGGAGGATTCCACCGGGATTGTTGGTTCTCTCATCGCCAAGAAAGTCGACTTAACGACACGTCGCGGACGGTTGCAGAAAGCCGATTCGGACCTTTTGCTCAATTCTTCTAAAATTCCCGACGATTTTTTCCTTCTAGCCAAAGAGGACCCGACGGACGAATTTGGAAAGCGGGCGGTCCTTCAGTTGGAAGAGCTGTACAAAAAACGAAAAATGCCTCGTGAGCTCGCAAAGCTCTATGTTGCTATTGGGCGACCTTGGGATGCGGTCGCCCCTTTTATGGAAGAGAAAGCGTTCAGTGAAGCTTTCAGTGCTGCCAATGAGGCGTATCAGAAGGCGACAGACCCGGTTGTACGCAAGGCGATGCTGATGAAGTCCATTGAGTTTCTCACGGGACCTTTGAAAGATGCCGCTTCTGCGATTGCCAAGATTCAGGAGCTTGAGAAGACCTACCCGAACGACCCGCACCCTTTCGGATACTATTTGCTCCCCGTAGAGAAAAAGATGTCCGATCTTTTCAATCGCACAAGCTACTTCTTTGTTGAAAGCCTGGTTACTCACATGAAAGCCGAGTTTCCGTCCGTTAAGCTGGACGCCCGTCCTGTGGTTTCCATTGCAAAAGCTGGCAATCGTTACAGAGTTGTGGGCAGCTACAAGGGTGGCATCACGCTGAATTACGACAAGCTGAGTAACATTCGCTTTGAGTATTGGATGAGCGGCTCGAACGATTGGAACCTGGTCGCCACGAATGTGACGGGAGAACGACAGACGTGGGCCAAGAACAACCGCGCACGGCATGAAGCGAGCCTGTTGGAGGGAGCCGCTATGCTGCTTTATCTTGAGAACGTGATGCGAAACCAGTTCCCCACGGTCGGCCTCCACGAAAGACCCACCCAGAATGCGCTTGCTTCGGCGGCGCGTGAGACATCTTCCAAGCCCTGAAGTTAACAGGACGATCCTACCTGTTAACGGCTTAATTAAATGATAACAAGCAGTTGCTGCTCGAGTCATTAGCAGCGGAGTGCTGCCCCCTATTGGCCTTTACAAGGCGAGCCCCCAATTCAACTATTGCGCTGTAGCGCGGAGCAGCACGTAAGCAGAGTGGATAGAAGGGGCCTCTTGCCGTAAAGCACCACTACTTTTTGAAGGTCCCTTCTCTAATTTCGAAGAGCCTCGGTACTACAAAAGTGCCGGGGCTTTTCTTCGTTTGCACTCGACTGCTCAAAACGCTAGTTTTTCGGCACCTTGTACAAGCTTTACGAATGGATTGACCGTCTTTGGATGTGGATTGCGAGCACGGTATTCGTTCGTTTTGAGTTCGAAATGCCGGTGGAGCAGCTGCGTGCGCGCTTGGAATCCGGGAAACTCTTTTTCGTGATGGTGAACGGAGGTCTTTTCGACTGGTTCATTCTTTCAAGTTGGTGCCGCAATCAGGGATTTGCTGACATCCAAATTGCCAACCGCAAACGCATCCTGTTTTTGTCCAAGCCGGTTTTATTCTTGAAGGTGCTTTTTAGGCGGACACGCTACGCAGAGCTTTTCTTGAGTGACGCAAAAGTTCCCCGTCTCCTTTGCCTTTCGGGTCGGGAACGAAAGCGCATCAACGTTCCGACTGAGAGCGAGAAGCTGCTTGCCGAGATCTACACGCGTGCTGCCGCTGCCGGAACTTTGGGGAGTATCGAAGTCGTTCCGGTTCTCATTGTTTGGCGGCGTCACACTCGAGGGGCAGCTCGGGCTCCTAGCGAATACCTGTTGGGGCTCAGCAGCAAGCCCAATTGGGTGGGCAAACTTTGGTACCTGTTTCGTCGTCGCACGGACTCCCGAGTGACCGCACTAGAAACGATCCCGTTGGTTTCCAAAGAGCGTCTCGAGAAGCTGGAAGGGTTCGATGAGACGGAAGCCATGCGCGCTGGGAAGAGTTTGCGCCGCCGTGTGCTGGTATCTGTCGCTAGCGAAACTCGAGTTTTGCTCGGACCCCGCTACCATTCTCCCAGCCTGATCAAAGAATCCGTCTTGCGGGATCCCGAAGTGCAGTCAGTTATTACGGAAATTGCGCAGTTAGAGGGCGTCGATCGCAAGAAGGTGATGTCCCGCGCCTACGGCATGTTGACGGAGATTGTGGCCGACTATCGCTACCGCTTCGTCGAAGTGATGTACGTTTTTCTGACCTGGCTCTTTTCCAAAGTGTTCGACGGTATGAGCGCCAAAGATGAAGAGTGGCAGAAGATTCGGGAAATCATGAAAACCAAGCCCGTGGCATTTGTACCGTGCCATCGGAGCCATTTCGATTACCTTGTCATTCCTTACCTTTTGTTTGTTCACGATATGGTGGTTCCCCACATTGCTGCCGGAGTGAACCTTTCTTTTTGGCCGGTGGGTAACCTCCTGCGTAGGGGCGGAGCCTTTTTTATTCGACGATCATTTCGGGGCGATAAGCTCTACCAAACGATCGTTAATAAGTACGTGCAGACACTTTTGCAGAATCGTTACAATTTGAAGTTTTTTATAGAGGGAACGCGCAGTCGATCTGGAAAAATGCTGGCCCCCGCATACGGGATGCTCAAAATGGTTATGCAGTCTTACGAGGATCGCATCTGTGAAGATGTTGTCCTTGTGCCAGTATCGATTTGCTATGACGAAGTTCCTGAACAAGGGTCTTACTCGAAGGAGTTAGGTGGCGGTCCCAAAGTAAAAGAGAGTGCGCTTGAGCTGATTAAATCCCGAAACGTAGTCAGTGGGCGCTTTGGAAAAGTCTATGCGCGCGTAGCGCCGCCGATTTCCGTTCGAGATATGTACAACAGTGGCGAATCCGATCCGCGGCTTCGGCTTCAGAAGACCGCATTCCAGGTTTGTAAGTCTATCTGTGACGTCACCCCCATTACCCCCAAATCTCTTGTGTCCACGGTGATGCTCTGCCATCGAAACCCCCTTCTTTCATTGGAAGAAGTATTACGATTGAGTTTGTGGCTGGGCGGCTATGTCCAGTACGTCGGTTTAGAGTTGAGTACCCCGCTGGGCAGCTTGCGGCCGGCAGTAGAACAGACGCTGCGCAGACTGAGAAAGGGCGGAGTACTGCTTGAAGTAGAGGATGTTCCACGAAGGTACGTTTGCGAATCCCGAAAACGGGCACTCCTTAATTTTTACAAAAACAATGCAAGTCACTGCCTTGTGATTCCGAGCATTGCCGTTCTGGCTTATTATCGTGCGCGGCAGAAGGTGGGGCCTAGCGAGAAGGATTCTTTTGAGGCCGCTTTTAAAGCAGAAGCTTTGCAGTTGCGCGATCTACTCAAGTTTGAGTTTTTCTTTAGTCCGCGTGCCGCTTTTCTCGAGGAGTTAGAGCACTCGGCCGAGTATTTCTTTGGGTCGATTAAGGGAAGCTACGTACCAGAGCAATGGGCTCGGCAGTTGCGAGAGCGGGTAACCGTTGCCACCGACCTATCTGTGCTTACTCGTGAAGTCGGTGAGATTCTGGAGAGCTACCTGTGTTTCGCCGATTTCATCCGCCAGTCGTCTGATACGGTATGGGAGAAGCGATCGATGATGAGCAAGGTGCTGAAATATTCAGAGAACCGACAGCTCCAGGGTGAGATTCTTTTTCCGGAGAGCTTGTCGCTCGTCAATTACGGGAACGCGCTGCTGTACCTAGAGAATCAGGGAATGCTTCGGATGGTGCCAGAGGGCGAGAAGACGATGGTACATCGGGAGCGCCAGTTGGCGGCCCTCGGTACGGTCATTGATCAGCTGACCGAGTACAGGGATTTAATGCAGGAGAAAGAAGAAGCCTTCATGGCAGTTTAAGCAGCTTCGTCTTTCTTAGCGACTTTGCGAGCGAACATTTCACGCGGGTACGGCAGGTGATTCACTTCAATATCGCGCATGAAAGACGGGATGTTCCCTGTGGTGTTCAAGCTGCCCAAAACTTTCCCCTCGGCAGTTCGGCCGGTTTGTTCGTAGAGAAAAATGTCGTTCACTTGGTAGTTTCCGTTCACATCCATTCCCAGGCCTTCCGAGATGTGAGTGATCTTTCTAGACCCATCGGAAATACGTGAAAGCTGAATCACGATGTTGATCGCCGCCGCCACCTGTGCGCGAATCGCTTGTACCGGAACTTCGGCGTCCGTCATGAGAGCCAATGTCTCCAGGCGAGTGAGACACTCTTTCGGGTTGTTTGAGTGGACCGTTCCCATAGAGCCCGAGTGGCCTGTGTTCATCGAGCTAATCAAATCGAGCGCTTCGCCGCCTCGTACTTCGCCGACAATCACTCGGTCGGGGCGCAGACGGAGAGAGGACTTTACGAGGTCTCGCAGTGATACGAGCCCTTTTCCAAACTCGTCAGCAGGGCGCGCTTCGAAGAAGACCACGTGGGGGCTGTTGATTTTCAATTCCGCGGAATCTTCCAAAACGACGATCCGCTGATCGGGCTGACAACGGCTAGCGAGAATGCCAAGAATAGTCGTTTTCCCTGAGCCGGTTCCGCCAGAAACCATGATGTTTTTTTTCAAGTAAAGGCAGACGTCAAGAAAGCGCGCGGCTTCCGGTGTGAGTGCCCCTTTCGCGATCAAGTCTTTCAATTGCAATTTCGTTTTTGAGAACTTTCGAATTGCCACGGTCGTACCATTGCGAGCAATGGGCGGTACCACCGCATGGATACGACTACCGTCTGGAAGGCGCGCGTCAAGGAACGGACGTTCATCATCAATGGGACGTCCAACAAACTGGGCAATATTGCGAACGGCGGCCATCAAGGCGTTCGCGTCTTCAAATTTGGCGGTCGTTTTTTCGATAAAGCCAGCACGTTCAATGAAAATAGTATCGGGACCATTGATCATGATCTCGGTAACAGAGTCGTCTTTGAGGAATTCCAGCACAGGCTTTAGGAATACCTGTACCGACGTTTCGAACACAGACATCGAATTTACTCCACAATGATTTCGCCGCGGGCGGCACCCAGGGCGTCATGAAAACCATACTTACCTTGGGCCGGATCAAAAGAAATGGTAGTGACTCGGTCGTTTCCGAGTTCACGAGTGATCTCTGTCGGCTGAGTAGCTCGATCCAGAGAGGGCTCGGCGGAAGCCAAAGAGCGCTGACCGGCCGCGCGTTCAATCACGAGTGCGGCGGGCTTTTTGTTGACCGTAGTAAAAACCAGTGTAGTTGGCATTCCAGCTCGAATGCGAATCTGTGAAGGGAAGAACCGATCCCGGGAAAGAATGATGGCGACTTCCGATCCGTCCGGCAGCGCTTCGCGGGCAGGGGTGATTTGTGCTGCTGTCCCCGCAGGAGTGGGTACGTCTTCAGCGAGGACTGCGGGCCCCGAGGTGAGCAATCCCAAAAGAATCTGAGCTAAGAGCAATGGCTGTTTCATGAAAGTCCCCTGCCTAAGGCTTATCGGCACAATCGAGGCACCGTTTGAGAGATTCTCACTAGTGTCCACTCCTTGTATCCAGCACAATAAGTATTTAAATACAGATAGTTATCCCGATATCGCGTATGGCATGAATGAAACTTCGTCAGCCGTCAGCCTGAGCGACGGCTGTGATTTAGGCTGACGGTGTTGGTCCCAGGCTTGCATTTTATAGGAATCGGACGCCGTGGTGACGAGGGCCCAAGCCCTAGATGTGTTTCCCCCTTATCTTTCGAACCCTTATCGACGTCACGAACGGCTTTAAAGGGCCAGGGTAAAACCTGGCCCTTTTTTATTTCTTCGACTGCCTACCGTATTCACAAGGTATGGCCGCAAGCCGTGCCTACGGCCGCTGGCAGACCACATGCACTGTAAAGACTCAGAATGAACTCGATGTATCGCATCTTGATCCTCTCTTTAGCTTTCGCGGGCGTCGGTGCCCATGCGGAGCAGCACGCCCAGCAACAGCAAATGATGCAGCAACAACAGGGCATGGGGATGGGTGGTGGTATGGGCGGCGGCATGGGCGGTGGCGGCGGTGCTCAGTATGAATCTAAACGAGAAGAGATTTCTAAATCGATTGAGCAGCCGGCAAAAGAAGCTCAAAAAGCCATGACCGAGACGGTCAATAAAATGGGGCAAGAGATTTCGAAGATGGTTTCCGAAACCAGCAAAAGCATCCAATCGTCGATGGCAAAAGACGAGAAAATGGATGAGAAACTGGTCGAAGGCATTACCAAGGTTCCGGGAAGCGATTTAGAGGCAATGCGTGAGTCAGCCAAGTCCATCATCGCAGACATTGAGAAGGTTTCTCTGACTCAGGCCGACGCATTGACCAAACAGGCCGAAGAGTTGGCAGCGGGCCTCGCGGCACTTCAATCGTCGGCGGCCGCTTCAGCTCCGCTCAGTATTGGCGAGCGCCTTCAGGGATTCACTAGTCGGTCTGGTACTCAAGGAGTGGCGGCAGCTTTTGGTGCTCGCAATCCTGCCAGCGTGGATGTTCCGACCGACAGCGCGGTGAAGGATCACGGTGCTGCGGGAGCAACTACTTTGCCAGGAATGCCTACGGAAACGGCACGAGCTTTCCGCCGCGGCCTGATTCACAATCTGCCTTCGGGCTTTGAGACCCGCTAGGTCTTCCGTGCAGATTGCAGCGTAAGCTACAATCTGCCTTCGGGCTTTGAGACCCGCTAGATTTCCAATTTTCTAAACTGGCGGCGCTTCGCTCGGCATAGGCCAAATAGCGTAGCTTCTTGTCTCGAATGGGCTCCGCAAGGGGCGGCAGAATTCCTATGTTCGAGTTTGTCGGTTGAAAATTTTCCTTCGACTCATCCGTGATGGCGACAAGGAGCGCGCCTAGCATTGTGTCGCTGGGCAAAACGATCGGTGCCTCGCCGAGCGCGAGTCTGGCCGCATTGGTACCTGCTAACCATCCGGTTGCGGAAGACTCCAAATAGCCTTCGGTTCCGGTAAGCTGACCCGCCAACAAAAGACGCGGATCGCATTTGAGTTGCAAGGTGGGCATTAGGACGCGAGGGGAATCCAGGTAGGTGTTTCGATGCATGCTACCCAAGCGCAGGAACTCCGCGTTTTCTAGGCCGGGAAGTTTCCGAAAGATGCGTTGCTGTTCGCCGTATTTTAACTTCGTTTGAAAACCCACCAGATTGTAAGCCGTGAAGAATTTGTTTTCTGTGCGCAGCTGAATCACGGCATGCGCGCGCTTCCCGGTAACCGGATGGTGAAGTCCCACCGGGCGCAATGGACCGAATGCAAGGGTCTTGCGCCCTCTGGCAGCAATGGCCTCAACGGGCATACAGCCTTCGAAGTAGCGCTCTTCTTCAAAGTCATGGGGAAGCATCACTTCTCCAGACAACAGATCGTCAATCAGCGTATTGTATTGCTCTTCGGTGAGCGGAAGGTTGAGAAAGTCTGCGGTATCGCCTTTGTCCCATCGGTTTGCTTTGAAGAGCTTCGACATGTCCAAGCTCTCTGCCGAAACAATGGGTGAGATGGCATCATAGAAATACAGCCCACCCGCTCCGACTCGTTCAGCGATATCGCGCGCCAGTGCGTCCGAAGTAAGCGGCCCCGTTGCAATCACCACCATGCCTTCTTCGGGAAGCGCCGTGAGCTCCTCTCGGTGGATAGTGATCTTCGGGTGAGTCTCGACGAGGCGCGTAACCTCTTTGGAAAAAACGTCCCTGTCCACCGCGAGCGAGTTGCCGGCTGGCACCTGAGCTTTGCGAGCCGAGGCCAGGACCTGCGCGTCCAGCGCCGTGAGTTCGTCCTTGAGCATGCGCGAGGCAGAGCCCGCACCATCGGAACCAAAGCTATTGGAGCAAACCAGCTCTGCAAAGTGCGGGGTTTGATGGGCGGGAGTCGGCGTTTTGGGGCGCATTTCAAAGAGATCTACTTCAACGCCCCGCGTAGCGATTTGAAGGGCTGCTTCGCTTCCGGCCAAGCCGGCGCCAATAACGGTCACTTTCAACATGGCGGCTTTGTACCCTAGCTACACCTGCGTTCAAGCTCTAATGACGCGACCCACCTTCCTTGACCCCCCGGACCCCTTCTCATAGACTAACCCGATAAATCCCCCAAAGGATTCAAGGCTTAACTCATGAATGTTGCATACGCTTACGACACCGCCCCTGACGCCGCTGTTTCGCTGAGCGCCGTAGATATTATGTTGCACGCGAGTCCCGTTGTGCAGCTCACGCTACTCATTTTGATCGCTTTCTCGGTCATCACGTGGGGCGTGATTTTTTATAAGTGGGGCACCATTAAGCGGTGTTCGATCAATACGGAAAATTTCCTGGAAACTTTTTGGAGCGGCAAGAGCATGGATCATATCTATGCCGAAGCGAAGAAGTATGCGGGGTCCGCAGTCGCAAAAATTTTTCAGTCGGGATACGTAGAGCTCCAACGTTTGATGGAGAGAGAGCGCCAGAAAAGTCCGTCGACGAACACTTCCCCAGATGTTTTACGCACAGCACCTCCCGAATCCTCGATCACCAATCTTGAAAGAGCCGTCAGTCGTGCCAGTCGAAGCGAAACGATTCGGCTTGAACGCTCGCTGGGCTTTCTTGCTACGACGGGAAGCACGTCCCCGTTTATTGGTTTGTTTGGAACGGTCTGGGGAATCATGACTGCGTTTCAAAATATTGGCCTCGCAGGGGGAGCAAGTATCGCGACCGTTGCTCCAGCGATTTCTGAAGCACTCATCGCAACGGCGGTAGGCATTGCTGCCGCGATTCCTGCGATCATGGCGTACAATTACTATACGCACCAAGTGCGCTCGCTTAAGGCGCAGATGGACAATTTTGCAAGCGACTTTCTCAATATCGTAAAGCGGAATTTCCTAGCAAACGACTAAAAGGGCCCTATGGCTTTCAGTACTAATTCCGGTGGCGATCACAACGCGCCAGTTGCAGAGATCAATATCACCCCGCTTGTCGACGTGATGTTGGTTTTGCTCGTGATATTTATGGTGACCACGCCCATGATGGAGAGTGGCATTCCGCTTCAGCTTCCGAAGGCATCGGCAAAAGCACTTCCAAAAACCGACAAGCCGGTCACTCTCAGCATTACTAAGGAAACCCGCATCTTCATCAACAAAGAGGAAATTCCCTATTCGCAGCTGAAGGAGCGGCTTCGTGACTATTTTAAGAACCGCAAGCGCAGAGAAATTTTTATTCAGGCAGATGGGGAGCTGAGCTACGCCGTGGTGGCAAAAACCATGGCCCTCGTAAAATCAGCGGGCATTGATCGTATTGGGCTGGTGACTCTTCCCCCTGAGGGAGAGACCGTGTCTAAATGAGCGCTGAAACTTATAACGACGATGATTTTTTCGTTATCCCCAAGCCCGCGCTTATCGCTTCGGTCGTATTGCATTTAATGATTCCAGCCAGCTGGCTGACTTTCAAAGCGCTCGAGTTCATGGGGATCGAGGTATTCCCCAAAAAGACTGTCACAGCTACTTATCAAGAGTACGTTCAGGTTGATCTCGTGGGGCTGCCTGATGTGGCAATTAAAGATTTGGAAAAGCTGGACCCCACTCTTCCAGAAGTGGACAAAGTGGCGGAAGAAGAAAAGCCCGTGGAAGCGGAAGAAGACCCCGAACAAATGGCTCTAGAAGCCGCAGAGCGCAAAGCCAAGGAAGAAAAGGCGCTCGCCGATAAGGCCAAAGCGAAGAAGGCAGAAGAGGAAAAGAAGCAGGCCCTCAAAAAGCTGGAAGAGGATCAGAAGCGAGATGCCGCCCTTAAAGCGCTGATGGACAAGGATGGCAAAAAAGGTCGTCTCAAATTGAAGGGCAATATCGTCTCTCAAGGAACATCCGTTTCGGGAGCGATTGGAACGCCCAAGGATCAGTTTACGGCGATACTCATGGCGAAAGTGAAGGCTCACTTTTACATTGCGACTTTTCAAGACAAGAAGGGGTTGAAGAATACGGTGACTATTGATCTCTATCCGACCGGTCGGGTTCGGTCCAAGAAAGTTGTGCGCGGCTCAGGCGATTCCTTTTATGATTCAGCGGTCATGCAGGCCATTGAGGCAGCAGAACCATTTCCCATCCCCGAGGATCTTTCATTGCTCAACGGGGGAATTACGATGACGTTTGAAGCGGAGGCAAAATGAAATTGAAACTAGGGTTGCTCGCGTTAGTGGCGCTTCTTACGATCCCTTCCGCACGAGCGGACATCGACATCACGATTTCGGGTGCAAAGGTCCGCAAGGCAAAAATTGCAGTGGGCACACCGCATTTTGCGGGTGGTGGAACTCAAGACCCCGCGCTTGCGAAGAAAGCTCATGACGAGATTCTTTCGGATTTGGAATTTGCGAACTTGTTTGAAATTCTTCCTAAAGAGGCCTTCGCTGCGCTGGACACGAGTGCAACGGCCGCCGTTTCCTTCGACGAATGGAAAAAGCTCAACGTCTCCTTCTACCTGCGGCTTGCGTATCAAGTGAATGGCGGAAACCTGTCATTGGACGCCACTCTGTTTGATGTCCCCGGAGAAAAGAAGGTCTTTGGAACTCGGTACCAATTTGTTTCGGGCCAATACTACCGACTCGTTCACGCGCTGACCGAGGACATTCTTCAGGCGATCTCGGGAGAGCGAGGTCTGTTCTTCAGTCGGATACTCATGGTTTGTCAGCCCTCGCAGCGGATGAAAAGCCCACCCAAAGATGTGTATGTCGTGGATCCGGATGGACGAAACCTCATTCAACTGACCAACGACAAAACGATCTCGGTGAGCCCGTCCTGGATTCCGGATGGCAAATCGATCAGTTACACCCAGTACGACTGGGTTTATTCGGGCAAAGTGAGAAAAAAGGGCACTGTGCTCAAGCGACACAACTTGACCAACGGTCGGCGCAACGTGATTTCATCTCGCGAAGGGATGAACAGCGGCGCCGCTTGGAAGCCGGATGGCTCGAAAGTCGCTGCCACATTGAGTTTCACGGGTCGCCCGGAGCTGTATCTGATTGACCCTGCTCAGCCGGGAAGTCCTGAGCCCTTGAGTCGAAATATTCAGTGGCAAAAAGTGGGAGGCGGCTTTCACACCAACAATGTGAACCTACTGTTCGAAGTGGAACCGAGTTGGGCGCCGGACGGGAAACAGATGGTCATATCGAGCGCACGTACGAGGCACCCCATGATCTACGTCGTCGATATGGAAACCAAAGTGGCGCGCCAGCTTACGTTTGCTGGGATTTACAACGCTTCGCCTGCTTGGTCGCCTAAGGGCGACAAGATTGTTTTTTCAGCCCAGCGCCTGGAAGAGGGGAACTTTGATCTCTACTTGATTGATCCCGATGGAAACAACTTGCAGCGTTTAACGACCGGAGATCGCGCCGGGCGTAAAAAAGTGAACAGCGAGAACGCAAGCTGGGCTCCAACGGGTCGCCATCTGGCCTATGCGTCTAACGAGGGCGGAAAATATTCTGTCTACGTTACGACGGTAGATGGAAGTGTCACTCGCAAAATCTCTCCACCCGGCCAGCAGTGCATGACCCCCAGCTGGGGTCCGAAGGAGGGGTAGCAAGTTTTCGGCCTGGTGAAGCTAGAAGCACGGATGTTGTGCGAAAACTAGCAAGGCTACCAATGTAGCTATTGTCAGACGGCGGGTTTCAACTGTGCACGTGCCTCAAGATCCCACACATCTTTGTAGCCGGATCTGGGAAGGTATGATCTAAGCTAAGGATGGAAGATAAGAACGGTTTTGGGGTTGGTGATGAGTATAGCCGTGCCGAATTTGGAGATGCGCGGTTA
>JBGTAN010000053.1:0-38914 GCA_041749855.1 Bdellovibrionota bacterium | reverse complement strand
TACCCCGTTTTTTACGGGATACCGTCCCCAGTTCTACTTCCGCACGACTGACGTAACCGGTGTTTTCACTCTGCCTAAGGGCGTTGAGATGGTCATGCCTGGCGATAACGTCGCGGGTGAAGTAGAACTCATCACTCCCGTGGCGATGGAAAAAGAAGTCCGCTTCGCAATTCGCGAAGGGGGACGCACCGTCGGCGCAGGGGTTGTTACTGAAATTGTGGAATAGAGGCTAAATATGCAGACCATTATTACTCTGGAATGCACGGAGTGTAAGCGGCGTAACTATACGACGACTAAGAACAAAGCTAAGCACAACGAACGCATTGAAAAGACAAAGCACTGCCGCGGATGTCGACGACACACGGCTCATAAAGAGACGAAATAAATCTTAAGGCTCCAAGTGTTATAGGCCAGTAGCTCTAATTGGTAGAGCGGTTGATTCCAAATCAATAGGTTCTCGGTTCGAATCCGGGCTGGCCTGCCAGCTTTTGCACGTTGAATTTGGAAGCAATCTAAGGCAGATACTTTGGGGCACCCGTCGAGGCGAAAATGGACAATCGGAAGATCATCATCGCGAGTTACGTAATTACCGGCATCCTCCTTTGGTACCTTACTCGCCACGGCATTCAGTCTCTTTATGTAGGCTGGTATCAGGTAAGACGCTTCCCCGGAATCGAGCTCATCAGAGAGTTCCTCCCGGCGGTAGTGGGCCTCTCAGGTTTTGCGATTCTCTTCTTCAACAAACGGATCAACACGTTTTTGGAGGAAGTGGTCGCAGAATTAAAGAAAGTCACCTGGCCATCCCGTGAAGATGTTGTGAAATCCACGATTGTGGTGCTAGGTTGTGTCCTTTTTGCAAGCTGCGTCTTGGCCGTATTCGATATCGCATTCGGAAGAGCCATTAGCTACTTGTTACATAGTTAAGTGATGGGAAACGAAGGAACCGTGAGCAAAGAAGACCAGCTGGAGAATCCAAATCCTTCCGCCGATGCTTCCCCCGATAAGAAAGGGGAAACGGCTACAGAACCGACCGCTGCCGAAGGTGAGGAAGGTTTTAAATGGTACGTTGTCCACACCTATAGTGGATACGAACAGAAAGCTAAGCTCGCCTTGGCTGAGCGCATTCGCCAGTTCAAGATGGAAGCCGTTTTTTCTGACATCCTGATTCCTTCAGAGAATGTCATTGAGCTCGTTCGTGGTGAAAAGAAGACCACGAGCCGTAAATTTTTTCCGGGTTACATGTTGGTCAAGATGATCTTGAACGACAATACCTGGCACTTGGTAAAGAGCACCCCCAAGATCACCGGATTCGTCGGTAACGCGGTTCGTCCGCCTGCCGTGCCGGAAGAAGAAGTGGCGCGTATCACCAATCAAATGACGGAAGGCACTCTGAAGCCCCGTCCGAAGGTGCAATTCGAAGAAGGCGAAAGTGTCCGCGTGGTCGATGGGCCGTTCGTCAATTTCAACGGCGTAGTCGAAGAAGTGAAACCCGACAAAGGCAAGTTGCGTGTGTTGGTCAGTATTTTCGGACGCTCCACCCCCGTTGAGTTGGACTTCGTCCAAGTGGAGAAGAACTAAATGAAAAAATTACAAGCAATGGTGAAACTCCAGATTCCGGGTGGCAAAGCCAACCCCTCACCTCCCGTCGGTCCTGCTCTTGGGCAGCACGGCGTGAACATCATGGAATTCTGCAAGGCGTTTAACGCCCGCACGCAGAACGCGAACGGGATGATTATCCCCGTCGTCATTAGTATTTATCAGGACCGGTCTTTCACCTTTATTACGAAGACCCCTCCGGTGTCGGTGCTCCTTAAAAAGGCAGCCAACATCGTTCAAGGGTCTGGAGTGCCGAACAAGAATAAAGTGGGAACGGTTACTCAGGCGCAATGCGCCGAAATCGCAAAAACCAAAATGCCCGATCTGAATACGATCAACCTGGAATCGGCTATTAGCCAGGTCGTCGGAACAGCTCGTAGCATGGGTTTAGAAGTTAAGTAGGAGTCCGCTTATGGCACGGGGCAAACTTTACAAATCGAATCTGGCCAAGGTCACTCGCGAAAAGCGCTATCCTATGGATGAAGCGCTTTCCATTCTCGACACCTTCGCCAATCGCAAATTCGACGAAACCGTTGAAGTCGCTATTAAGCTGGGCGTAGACGCTAAGCAGTCTGATCAGCAGGTGCGTGGCGCAGCGGTGCTCCCTCATGGACTGGGTAAAACCGTCCGAGTGGTGGCCATTGTCCGCGGCGACGCGGAAAAAGAAGCTCGCGAAGCAGGGGCGGATCATGTCGGTAGTGACGACCTTCTCGAGAAGATCGAAAAGGGCTGGGTTGATTTCGACCGTGTCATCACCACGCCGGACACCTTAAAGGAAATGACTCGCGTTGCGAAGGTTTTGGGACCCCGTGGACTGATGCCGAACAAGAAAACCGGCACTGTTACGGCTGAGGTCGGTCGAGCTGTAAAAGAACAGAAGCTCGGCAAAGTGAATTACAAAGTCGAAAAGGAGGGCATTATTCATGCTTCCATCGGCAAGAAGTCTTTCGGCGTGAAGAAGTTAAAAGAAAACTTCGCAGCGCTGTTCGACAACATCCTAAAGGCCAAGCCACCGACCTCAAAAGGTGTCTATGTTCGTCGCGTTGCTATCAGCACCACGATGGGCCCTGGCCTGAAGGTAGACCCGAGCACTTTGGATTCCGTCAAGGCTACGTAAGCTCTAGAACAAACGGTTGACTTAACTGAGAAACGACGCTTTAAATGCTCGTTTACATTCCTGGGAGTTTCTCTTGGATCGCGCGCAAAAAGAGGCATTTGTAGAAGAATTCTCCAAAGATATATCCACTGCGCAAGCGATGGCCGTAATGTCTTTCAACAAGCTCAGTGTCGAGCAGATGACGTCTTTTCGTCTCGGACTCGCGAAACAAGGTGTTCGCGTCCAAGTCGTAAAGAACACGCTCGCTAAGCGCGTCTTTGATAAGACGCCCTTAAAAGCGCTCAGCTCGCAGTTTAAAGGTGCCACGCTCGTTGCTTACGGCGAAGGAGACGCCGTTGTTACGGCCAAGGCCATTTGCGAATGGCTCGGCAAAGAAAATTTTGACGTAAAGATTAAATCTGGTTCCGCTTTGGGCCAGGAAATGTCCGAAAAGCAGATCATCGCTCTTTCCAAACTTCCAGGGAAGAACGAGCTTTTTGTTTCCTTTTTGTGGGCTCTCAAATCAGCCCCGACTCAGTTTCTCTATGCACTGCAAGACGCCCCTCGGAAGTTGGGCTACTCCCTCGGAGCCTTGCAGGCTAAGAGAGAAAAAGAATCCGCATAAGTACGGATCAGTTTATTTATTTAAGGAGATGCAATGGCCGCAGTTAGTGAAGAACAGGTATTTGAATTTTTCGATAGCGCAAACCTACTTACGATCTCGGAGTTCGTTAAGAAGTTTGAAACACGTTACGGCGTAAGCGCCGCAGCTCCAGTTGCGGTTGGCGGTGGTGGTGGCGCAGCAGCCGCAGCAGCACCAGTTGAAGAAAAGACTGAGTTTACTATCGTCCTCACGGACGGTGGCGCTTCGAAGGTAAACGTCATTAAGGAAATCCGTGGGTTCACCACTCTCGGACTAAAAGAAGCGAAAGACCTCGTTGAGGGAGCACCTAAGACCGTCAAAGAAGGCGTCTCTAAGAAAGAAGCCGAAGAGATCAAGAAGAAGCTCGAAGCTGCAGGCGCAAAAGTCGAGCTCAAGTAATTGCACTGCAAGACAAGAGGGACCGGCAGTCCAATGGACTGTTCCGGTCCTATCGCGATTGCACGGACGTGGTTTTAATGCGGTTCCAGGTTTTACGGTTCCCGATTTTTTATAACGACATACGAGGTACTAGATGAGCACTCCCTCGCGCTTTTTTGATGCAAAGCGCTTTCGTAAGGAGTTCGGCAAATTTCCAGCTCTCATTGAGATCCCGGACCTCATTGAGGTTCAAAAGAAGTCGTACGAGAAGTTTTTGCAGGCGGACTCCGCCTCGGATAAACGAGACGGGCACGGCTTGCAGGGCGTGTTCAAATCTGTTTTCCCCATTCACGACTTCAACAACACGGCGAGCCTGGAATTCGACTCCTACACTTTGGAAACCCCAAAGTACGATGTGGATGAGTGCCGCAGTCGCGGGATGAGCTTTGCTGCACCTCTCAAGGTGACGGTTCGCCTGGAAGTCTGGGATGTCGATGAGCAGACCCAAGTCCGAAGCATCAAGGACGTAAAGGAACAAGAAGTTTACTTAGGTGAAATCCCGCTCATGACTGAGCGTGGAAGTTTCATTATCAATGGCACAGAGCGCGTCGTCGTCAGTCAGTTACACCGTTCTCCCGGTGTGTTCTTCGATCACGACAAAGGTGCCTCGCATGCCAGCGGCAAGATCCTCTATTCTGCCCGCATCATCCCCTATCGCGGTTCTTGGCTCGATTTTGAATTCGATCATAAAGACATTCTTTATGTGCGTATCGATCGGCGTCGCAAGCTACACGTTTCCGTTCTTTTGAAGGCCCTCGGCTACTCTGTAGAAGAGCTCCTTGAGTACTTCTATGACACCGAAGTTCTCCAGTTTGGAAAAGGCGGCAAGATCAGCCTCGTGTTTGATCCGGAACTCTATAGCGGACAACGCGCCAATGAAGACTGGTTGGATGACGACGATAAAGTCGTTGTCGAAAAGAACAAGAAGTTTACCCCCAGCGTCTTAAAGAAGATTGCTGAATCCAAGATCAAAGCCTTCCCGGTTAAGCGGGAACAGGTCATTGGTCGCATTGCGGCTAACGACGTTGTGGATCTCAACACGGGCGAAGTGCTCCTCGAGTGCAACGAAGAGATCACCGACGCCAAACTCGAACTCTTGGCAGAGCGCGGCGTTACTGAGCTCAAGGTGCTTTATACCGATCGCATCAACGTAGGAACCTACCTGCGTGACACGATTGCTCAGGACAAGATCAACTCACGCGAGGAAGCGCTGATTGAGATCTACCGTCGCTTGCGTCCGGGCGATCCGCCGACGCTAGAAACGGCCCAGACACTGTTTGCAGGTTTGTTCTTCGATGCAACGAAGTACGATTTGTCCCGTGTCGGTCGTCTGAAGATCAATCACAAATTCGGATTCCAGACCCCTATCGAGAACACGACGCTCACCAAGGAAGATATCCTTGCGGTCGTAAAGTACCTGGTCGAACTCAAGAACGGCCGTGGAACAGTCGATGACATCGATCACTTGGGCAATCGTCGCGTTCGCGCGGTCGGTGAGCTTCTGGAAAACCAATTCCGCGTCGGTCTAGTCCGCATGGAACGTGCCATTCGCGAGCGTATGAGCTTGCAGGATGTCGAAACGTTGATGCCGCATGATTTGATCAACGCGAAACCCGTTTCTGCAGTGGTTAAAGAGTTCTTCGGCAGTTCACAGCTGTCGCAGTTCATGGATCAAACCAATCCCCTCTCCGAAGTAACGCACAAACGTCGTTTGAGCGCCTTGGGACCCGGTGGTTTGACTCGTGAGCGCGCGGGCTTTGAAGTCCGTGACGTACACCCCACTCACTATGGTCGCATTTGTCCGATTGAAACGCCGGAAGGGCCAAACATTGGTTTGATTTCCTCGCTTTCAACCTTTGGTCGGGTCAACGATTACGGTTTCATCGAAACCCCCTATCGTAAAATCATCGACAATAAGGTCAGCGACGAAGTCGTGTTCTTCTCCGCTCTGGAAGAAGAAAACCACACTATTGCGCAGGCATCGGCCGACCTGAAAGACAACGAAATCGCCGACGCTTATGTGTCGGCTCGTCGTACGGGCGAAAACATTTTGGCTCGCAAAGAAGACATCGACTTGATGGATGTCTCTCCGAACCAGCTCGTGTCCATTGCCGCCTCTCTCATCCCGTTCCTTGAGAACGATGATGCGAACCGCGCGTTGATGGGTTCGAACATGCAGCGTCAGGCCGTTCCCTTGCTCCGCAGCCAAGCTCCTTTGGTTGGTACGGGCATGGAGCGTTTAGTTGCTCGTGACTCTGGTGTGACTTGCGTGGCGCGCCACGGCGGAATCGTCGACTTCGTCGATGCGACCCGTATCGTTGTCCGCACGGAAGACAAACAGGCCACTGGCCCAGGCGTCGACATCTACAATTTGGTGAAATACCGCCGTTCGAACCAGAACACCTGCGTGAACCAGCGTCCTATTGTGACGGTGGGAGAACGCGTTGGAAAAGGCCAAGTCTTGGCCGATGGTCCTGGTACCGACATGGGCGAACTCGCTCTTGGCCAGAACGTGGTTGTCGCGTTCATGCCTTGGGGTGGTTACAACTTCGAAGATAGTATCTTGCTCAGCGAAGAGCTGCTGCAAAAGGACACCTTCACTTCGATTCACATCGAAGAGTTCGAGTGTGTCGCTCGCGACACAAAACTCGGAAAAGAAGAAGTCACCCGCGACATTCCGAACGTCAGCGAAGAACAGCTGATGAACCTCGATAGCAGCGGTATTGTTCGTATCGGTGCTGAAGTGAAACCGGGCGATATTCTCGTCGGTAAGATCACTCCTAAGGGCGAAACGCAGCTTTCTCCTGAAGAAAAGCTTTTGCGAGCTATCTTCGGTGAAAAAGCCGGCGATGTGAAAGATACGTCGCTACGTGTTTCTCCGGGTATCGTAGGTACCGTCATTGGGGCGCAGGTCTTCTCGCGCGAAGGCGCAGATAAAGACGAGCGCACATTGCGCATCGTTGAAGAAGAAGAGACGCGCCTGCGTAAAGACGAGCAAACCGAAGTCCGCATTCTGCAGGAAGCTGCCAAGAAAAAGCTGGCCTCGATGATTGTCGGTCAGGAAACGACCGGTAAATTGCTCGATCTCTCCGGTGAGAATCAGATCCTCAAAAAGGGTCAGATCATCGCTGAAGAAGACCTTCTGACGATTCCTTATGATTTGATCAAGCACATCCCCCTTCCGTCGGAGACGGAAACCCGCGTCGGTCAAACGATTGCGGCAGTGGACTCCAAGATCGATGCCATTCGGTCGATCTTCGATGAAAAGATCAAAAAGCTTCGCAAGGGTGATGAACTGCCTCCGGGCGTCATCAAAATGGTCAAAACGTACGTTGCTATTAAGCGCCGCATTTCCGTGGGCGATAAGATGGCCGGACGTCACGGGAACAAAGGGGTTATCTCGCGAATCCTTCCTGTGGAAGACATGCCGTATCAGGAAGATGGAACACCCGTTCAGGTGGTCCTCAATCCTCTCGGCGTTCCTTCTCGTATGAACGTGGGACAGATTTTGGAATCGCACCTTGGACGTGCGGGCCAAATGTTCGGTGTTCGTATTCAGGCTGCCCTAGAAAAGTGGAATGAGACTGAGCTACGCAAACTGATTAACAAGGCTTTCCCCTCGCCCTCACTCCAAAAGGAGTTAGATGGCTTGGATTCGGATGCCCTGAAACGAGTTGCTAAGCGGTTGAAGAATGGTTTGCACATGGCAAGCCCCGTGTTTGACAGCGCCACCGAAGTAGAAATCGGAGAAGCACTGGAGAACGTAGGACTTGCGAACAACGGCCAACAGGTCTTGTTCGATGGTCGGTCGGGTGAAGTGTTCAAACACGATGTCACCGTCGGCGTGATGTACGTTCTGAAACTCCATCACTTGGTCGATGAGAAGATTCACGCACGTAGCATTGGGCCATACAGCTTGGTCACTCAGCAGCCGCTGGGGGGTAAAGCGCAGTTCGGTGGTCAGCGTTTAGGAGAGATGGAAGTTTGGGCGCTCGAAGCATACGGCGCCGCTTACTGTCTCCAAGAGCTTCTCACGGTGAAGTCAGATGACGTTGCGGGTCGTACTCGCATGTTTGAGACCATCGTGAAGGGCGAGAACGTGCTCGAGCCCGGTCTGCCCGAATCATTTAACGTGTTGGTGAAAGAACTTCAGAGCTTGGCCCTAGATGTTGAGCTCATGGAAGATGGAGCCGTATGAAAGACCTCTTAAACTTCTTTGATAAGCCAAAAGATCCCCTTTCCTTTAGCGCGGTTAAAATCAGCCTCGCTAGTCCGGAAAAGATCAGGTCTTGGTCGTATGGCGAGGTCAAAAAGCCAGAAACGATCAACTATCGTACGTTCAAACCTGAAAGAGACGGTTTGTTCTGCGCTAAGATCTTCGGGCCTGTAAAAGACTACGAATGTAACTGCGGTAAGTACAAGCGCATGAAACACCGTGGTGTGGTCTGCGAAAAGTGCGGTGTGGAAGTCATTCAGTCCAAAGTGCGTCGTGAGCGCCTAGGGCACATTGAATTGGCGACGCCTGTAGCGCACATCTGGTTCCTTCGCAGTTTACCCAGCCGTATCGGGGCGATTCTTGACATCAGCCTGAAAAACCTTGAACGCGTGCTTTATTGCGAAGCTTACGTCGTTATCGATCCGGGCAAAGCGGAAGACTTGCGTAAAGGCCAAGTGCTGTCGGAAGACGAGTACACAACAGCCCGCAAAATGCACAAGAACGACTTCAAGGCAGCGATGGGCGCAGAAGCCGTTCGCGAAATGCTGAAAGAAGTCGATCCAGACGCTATGGCGCGCGACATTCGATTGGCTCTAGCTCGCACCAGCTCAGAAACGGTTCAAAAGAATCTCGCAAAGCGTTTGAAGGTCGTTGAGGCTTTCAAATCTTCGCAAAACAAGCCCGAGTGGATGATGTTGGAAGTCATTCCGGTTATCCCGCCGGATTTGCGCCCTCTCGTACCTCTCGACGGTGGCCGTTTCGCGACTTCTGATTTGAACGATCTTTATCGACGTGTGATCAACCGAAACAACCGTTTGAAGCGGTTGCAGGAGCTCAATGCTCCGGAGATCATCATCCGTAACGAAAAACGCATGCTGCAAGAAGCAGTAGATGCGCTGTTCGATAACGGCCGTCGGGGTCGTACTTTCACCGGTCCGAATAAGCGTCCTTTGCGCTCCTTGAGCGACATGCTCAAAGGGAAACAAGGCCGTTTCCGTCAAAACCTTTTGGGTAAACGCGTCGATTACTCCGGCCGTTCTGTGATCGTGGTTGGTCCTGAACTTAAGCTGCACCAGTGCGGCTTGCCGAAGAAAATGGCGCTCGAACTTTTCAAACCCTTCATTTTCAACAAACTCGAAGAACGTGGTTTTGTAACTACGATTAAGAGCGCGAAGAAGATGGTGGAGCGCGAGATGGACGAGGTCTGGGATATCCTGGACGAAGTCGTAAAAGAGCACCCCATTCTTCTGAACCGCGCCCCGACTCTACACCGCTTGGGTATTCAGGCTTTCGAGCCGGTCCTCATTGAAGGCAAGGCGATTCAGCTTCACCCGCTCGTGTGTCAGACGTTCAACGCGGATTTCGACGGCGATCAGATGGCCGTTCACGTTCCTTTGTCTGTGGAAGCACAGCTCGAAGCGCGCGTGTTGATGATGTCGACGAACAACATCTTGTCACCTGCGTACGGTAAACCGATTATCGATCCTACCCAGGATATCGTGCTCGGTCTGTACTTCATGACGCAGCACCGGGTGGGTAATCGCGGCGAAGGTAAAACGTTCTCGTCCCCGAGCGAAGCTATCTTTGCTCACAATGTGGATGAAATCGGATTGCACGCTAAGATCATCTGCCGTATCGACGGCAAGCGCTATGAAACGTCTCCGGGACGTCTCATTCTTCGCGAAATCATTCCGACGGAAATTCCGTTCGACGATTACAACCGCGTTATGGACAAGAAAGCTTTGTCCGAACTGATGGATAGCTGCTACCGCTTGGCCGGTAACAAAGCTACGGTGATGCTAGCCGACAAACTGCGCACACTCGGATTCGAGTTTGCAACGAAAGCCGGTATTAGCATCTGCATGCAGGACATGCGCATTCCTCAAAAGAAGGCGACCCTGCTGAACGCAGCGTACAAAGAAGTTCAGGAAATTCAGAATCAGTACACCGAAGGTTTGATTACCGATGGTGAGCGCTACAACAAAGTCATCGATATTTGGGCGCAAGTGACCGAGCAGGTCGCAGAAGAGATGATGGAAGAGCTCTCTGTAGAGTTTGCCGTCGACGCTGCAGGCAAGAAAATCGCCGTACCTTCGATGAATCCCATTTATATGATGGCCGATTCGGGTGCGAGAGGCTCGGCTGCTCAGATTAAGCAGTTGGCCGGTATGCGCGGTTTGATGGCTCGTCCTTCGGGCGAAATCATCGAAACGCCGATTACAGCGAACTTCCGAGAAGGTCTGGATGCTCTCCAGTACTTCATTTCGACCCACGGTGCCCGTAAAGGCTTGGCGGATACCGCTTTGAAAACGGCGCATTCCGGATACCTCACTCGTCGCTTGGTCGACGTGGCGCAGGATATCGTGGTTGCTGAAATCGATTGCGGCACTCCAGATGGCATTGAAATCACCTCGCTCGTTGAGGGCGGTGAAGTGATTGAAGCTATCGGCGACCGAATCCTCGGACGTGTGGCTCTTGAAGATGTGAAGGATCCCTACACAGGCGAAATCTTGTGCAAGGCGAACCAAGAAATCGACGAAACCCGCATGCAGATCATTGAAGAAGCCGGGATCGAAAAGATCACGATTCGCTCAGGTCTGACTTGTAAGACGATCGATGGAATCTGCACCCTTTGTTACGGCCGTGACTTGTCTCGAGGTCACTTGGTGAATATTGGCGAAGCCGTCGGTATCATCGCAGCTCAGAGTATCGGTGAACCCGGTACCCAGCTGACTATGCGTACCTTCCACGTGGGTGGAGCGGCGAGTCGTCGTGCTGAGCAGAGCTCACTCGAAGTGCGCCACGAGGGAGCTATCAAACTCATTCGCGCCAACATCGTGAAGGATCGTACCAACACTTATACGGTTATGAACCGCAACGCAGAACTTGCGGTGGTGGATGAAACCGGTCGTGAGCGTGAGCGGTATCCTCTGGTTTACGGGGCTAAGTTGACTGTTCAAGACGGCAACAAAGTCACTAAGGGCCAGAACGTAGCCACCTGGGATCCTTATACGGTTCCGGTGCTCACTGAACAGGGCGGTAAGATTCAGCTGGTTGATATCACCGATGGGATGTCGATTTCTGAGCAGGTCGATGAAGTGACGGGTCTTTCTCGTCGAGTCATTGTCGATTCGCGCGATACCGACCTACGTCCTCGCATTATCATCGCAGACGACTCGAAGAACCCGAAAGCGACGTATATGTTGCCGGTCGGCGCCAATATTTTGGTGTACGAAGGCGATACGATGCAGCCGGGGGATGCGATTGCGAAGATTCCTCGCGAGACCATGAAGACCAAGGACATCACCGGAGGTCTTCCGCGTGTGGCCGAGCTGTTTGAAGCTCGCAAGCCGAAGGAAACGGCTGCCATCTCGGAAATCGACGGAACGGTGTCGTTCGGACGCGATAGCAAGGGTAAGCGCAAGCTACTGGTTACGCCTGAACATGGTGAGCCAAAGGAATACTTGATCCCGAAGGGCAAACACATCAGCGTCCGCGAAGGCGATTATGTGCGAGCCGGTGAAGCTTTGATGGATGGAGCGGCCAACCCGCACGACATCTTGGCCATCTTGGGTGACCGTGCCTTGGCGAGCTACATGGTAAACGAAGTCCAGGAAGTTTACCGACTGCAGGGCGTGCGCATCAACGACAAGCACATCGAATTGATTGTGCGTCAGATGCTCAAACGCGTTCGGGTCGTAGATGGTGGAGACTCCGACTTCTTGCTCGGCGAGCACGTCGAAAAATGGCGCTTTGAAATCGAAAACGACCGAGTAAAGAAACTCGGCAAGAAAGTCGCCTCTGCGGCGCCTCTGTTGCTGGGTATCACAAAGGCTTCGTTGTCGACGGAGAGCTTCATTTCGGCAGCTTCCTTCCAGGAAACGACGAAGGTGCTCACGGAAGCAGCTATCCAAGGTAAAGTCGATAAGCTGCGCGGTCTTAAAGAGAACGTCATCATGGGTCGATTGATCCCTGCTGGAACGGGCTTGGAAAGCTACCGCCGCGTGCAGATCCTGGCTCAGGATGCGCCCCACGAAGAAGTGGATCTCGACCTAGAGCCGGCTACGATCGAAGAAGAAATCGACGATTCAGCGGTCGAAGCGAAGCTATAACAAACCCGCGCCCACTACCGTTCTCGAAGGCGGTAGTGTTGTGCGCGCGTTTTCATGGACGCCTGATTTACAAGAAGATTGGTCAGTTAGCGGAGTCCTACAAGTACAAGCTACGAAACGAACCCGAAGGAGCCCTGAAGACCGCTTCCTGCCACTGGAGTTCTACGGCGCGCAGAAGATGATACGTCGGCTGTAAGTCGCGCGATTCGAACAGAAGGTCATACGACCTATCTCCGATCAAGGGGTAGCCGCTAGCGCTCAAATGCACCCTTACCTGGTGCGTCACCCCCGTTGTACAGGTAACGCGAGCAAGGAAACGATCCGCTCTCTGCGAAACAACATCCACGACACTACGAGCCTCTCGGGCCTCCTCGCCGCCAACCATCCATCGAGCCTTTTTCCCTTTGGCTTTGCCGATGGCACCCTCGCAAACCCAATGATCTTGAAGGGGACGCCCCCAACACCAGGCTTCGTAAACCTTAGTGACTTCCTTATTCGAAAAGCGCTCACGCCATAGGTCGTAAGTGCGTTTTGTGAGCGCAACCATGAGCAACCCCGACGTTCCCGTATCCAGGCGGTGAGGCGACAAGATCGGCTGTGCCTCCGGGAACTCAGTTGCCAGCTGAGGGAAACGGGCCAAGGCCCAATGCGTCACCGTACTGGTCTCAAACAGACTAAGAGGATGCCCGGCGATACCAGGCGGCTTATCCACCACACAGAAACCGGGCTCCTCGTGCAGGATGGAAAACGCCAGATGGGAGTTTCCCTGTCGGAGAGACTCCAAATGGGCTTTGAGCGCCGACATATCGGTTCCCTCGAGGCTAGGAGCTTTTAACCCCTTTTTTAAATGCTCGCCTCGGTGGCCCAACACAAGCCCGTTCTCAATCGCCTCGTCGATAAAGCGATTGCGCAAGTTCGGAAAAGCGGCGCCCAGCAAATGGTCTATTCTCTGGGGCCCGGAGCTCAAGCTTTCAGACTTCCTAATCAACTTGGCGGGCACTATACCTAAGCCTTCTATGGATCTGGAAGAAAAGCTAAAAACATGGGCTCGCTTGCTTCAACAGACCCGTACGTACCTTGAGGGACGTGGCTTTCTTGAGGTGACCACCCCCTACCTCGTTCCGGCCGGTGCTTTTGAGGCTTCGATTGATGCTCCCCAGGTGCATTTTCAATCTGGAAGCCCTGAGCTCCACTCTTCCCCTGAAATGGAAATGAAGGTTCTACTCGCGCGCTTGCGCCGCCCCATTTACCAGATTGCCCGATGCTTTCGCGACGACCCGCCTTCACCGATCCATGGGCGCGAATTCACCATGCTAGAGCTTTACCGCCCCCAAGTGGGCTATGAAGCGATCTTGGCCGCAACCATAGGACTGTTTGAAACGCTGGCTGGCGGACCCCTTCCGTGGAAGCGCTTTTCGATCGCGGCACTCTTCCAAGAGCAGGGCATTGATTTGAGAACAGCGAAAACTAGAGAAGACTTGCGCCGTCAAATCGCCGGCGCCCAAGTGTGTGCGACTGACCCCACAGACACTTGGAATGACCTTTTTTTCCGAGTCCTTATCGAAAAAATTGAACCCCGCCTACCGGGGGACTTCCCTGTAGTCTTGGATCAGTACCCCGTTGCAGTATCTCCACTCTCCCAAGCGGCACCCGGAGGGGAGTTCGCCGAACGTTTTGAGATCTACTGGCACGGAATGGAACTTTGCAACGGATGCACAGAACTGCGTGACCCCGTTGAGCTCAAACAGCGCTGGGAGCAGCAGAAAGCTGAACGCTCCGCAAGAAAGGCCTCTGACCACCCTTATCCGGAGCGACTTTTTGCAGCTTTAGAGCTGGGCCTCCCCCCGTGTGCTGGGGTCGCTATCGGTATGGATAGACTTTTTTTGAGCCTCCTCAGAGATCGGGGTGAAACGGATGCGACTGGCTTAGTACTTGGACTGTAACTCTTTGACTTTCCTGTCGGAGTTTCCATATTTGAACCAATGAATCTCAATCAGTTTACAGTTAAAGCTCAAGAAGCTGTTGTCGATGCTCAGGCGCAGGCAGTGAAGCGTAACCATCAAAGCGTGGATCCGGAATTGCTGCTGTTTACACTGCTCAAGCAAAAAGACGGCATCGTGGCCCCTTGCCTTGAAAAGATCGCCGCCGGAACAACCAAACAGCTCCTCGCCGCCGTTGAGAAGGACCTTGAGAAAAAGCCCCAAGTACACGGAAAAGTCTCTCCCTATGTTTCCCCCGCCCTAAACAAGATTCTCGTAGCGTCAGAGGGCGAGTCGCGTGGGCTTAAAGATGAATTCATTAGCACGGAGCACCTTTTCCTAGCGCTTTTAGCGTCGCCCGACAGCGGTCTCGCTTCGCTTATGCAAAAGGCAGCCATTACAAAGCCTGCCTTTTTAACGGCATTGAAAGCAGTGCGGGGGTCTGCGCGAGTCACGGATCAAAATCCCGAGGAGAAGTACGATTCTCTGACACGCTACACACGTGACCTCACTCAAGCGGCGAGCAACGGACGTCTCGATCCCGTGATCGGCCGCGACAGTGAAATCCGTCGCGTCATTCAAGTCTTGTCTCGTCGGACGAAAAATAATCCCGTGATTATCGGAGACCCCGGCGTAGGTAAGACGGCAATCGTTGAAGGACTTGCTCAACGCATTATTGCCGGTGACATCCCTGAGAGCCTCAAGAACAAAAGGGTTCTTTCTTTAGACTTGGGTGCCATGGTTGCCGGGGCAAAGTACCGTGGGGAATTTGAAGAGCGGTTGAAAGCGGTGCTGAAGGAAATTACCGATGCGCAAGGCAGCATCGTTCTTTTTATCGACGAATTGCATACGGTAGTAGGTGCCGGGAAATCCGATGGAAGCTTGGATGCATCCAACATGCTCAAACCGGCGCTCGCCCGCGGAGAGCTACGATGCATCGGAGCAACCACGCTGGACGAGTACCGACAGTACATCGAGAAAGACTCAGCTCTTGAACGTCGTTTTCAACCCGTTTTTGTGGGAGAGCCCACTGTCGAAGACACCATTTCCATACTTCGAGGACTCAAAGAAAAATACGAAGTCCATCACGGCATCAAAATTCAGGACGAAGCTCTGGTGGCAGCTGCCAAACTCAGTCAGCGCTATATCACCAACCGGCAACTGCCCGATAAGGCCATTGATCTCATCGATGAAGCAGCGAGTAAGTTACGCATCGAAATCGACACCATGCCCACCGAAGTCGATGAACTAGAGCGGAAGCTGACTCAGCTAGCCATAGAACGCGAGGCCCTAAAAAAGGAAACAACCCCTTTTGCTAAATCACGTTTGGCTGAGATCGAACGTTCTATTACTGAGCTCAAGGAAAAATCGGGAAAGCTCAAGGAACAGTGGCAGGGTGAGAAAACGTTGATCACGGAAGTCTCGCAGCTCAAAGAAAAGATAGAACAGACTCGCCATCTCGCCGAAAAAGCGGAGCGCTCCGGCGATTTAGGAAAAGCCGCAGAGCTGACTTACGGACAGATGGGCGAACTCGAACGCAAACTCAAACTAGCCAATGAGAATTTAATCGCGAAAACCAATCAGCAATCCATGCTCCGACAGGAAGTGACCGAGGAAGATGTCGCGGAAGTCGTTGCCAAGTGGACCGGTATTCCGGTGGCCAAAATGTTGGAAACCGAGAAACAGAAACTGGTAAAAATGGAGGAGAAGCTTCGCGATCGCGTCATCGGCCAAGACGAAGCAGTGCGCTCTATTTGCAATGCCGTGCGTCGCAGCCATGCAGGTCTCGGGGATCCAAAAAAGCCCATCGGTAGCTTCCTTTTCTTGGGCCCGACTGGGGTCGGAAAAACTGAAACCGCAAAAGCACTCGCCGAATTCCTTTTTGACGACGAGAACAACATGGTTCGCATCGATATGAGCGAATACATGGAAAAGCATGCGGTCGCGCGGCTGGTGGGAGCGCCTCCTGGATATGTGGGCTATGAAGAAGGGGGAGTCTTAACCGAAGCAGTGCGCCGACGCCCGTACTCGGTTGTTCTGTTCGACGAAGTCGAGAAGGCACATAAGGATGTCTTTAATATCCTGCTCCAGGTTTTAGATGATGGCATCCTGACCGACGGCCAGGGAAATCAAGTCAACTTTAAGAACACGATCATTATTCTGACTTCCAATTTAGGGACCCAATATCTCGAACCCGGTGCGCCGGTTAGCAAAGCCATACGAGATCAGATGATGAATGATGTTCGGGCGCATTTCCGTCCTGAATTCTTGAATCGCTTGGACGACATTGTCATTTTCCAGCCGCTCACCCAGGAAGAAATCGTAAAGATCGTCGATATTCAGCTAAGCCATTTGGAAAGCCTTCTGGAAGCGAGAAATTTGAAACTGGAGGTGGACCCCTCAGTCAAAACCCTCTTGAGCCAGCGGGGCTACGATCCCGTCTATGGGGCACGTCCTCTAAAGCGCCTGATTACCGAGCTGATTTTAAACCCGCTCGCAAACAAGCTCCTGGAAGGGCAGTTTGTGTCAGGAGATAAGTTGAAGGTCATAGCGGACAGCAAAGGAGAACTTTCCTTCAAAAAGGCCGCCTGATGCGGTAAGGAAAACAGCGATGAACGAATACGAACAGAACCCTTTCTCAAACCGAAAACCTTCTCTCGTGGAGAGACTTCGAAAGTCGCTCCCCTATGTCACAGCCGGTGTCATTGCCGCGCTCGCCAGTGTCCTGATTTATTCGGGAGTGCACTACGTTTATCAAAGCCGCGCAGACAAGCAGAATGTCGCCTTCATGGACAGCAAGGCAGCCGCGGAAACACCGCTCGGACCTGAAGGCACGATGCTCAAAAAGTCTTCAGAGAGCTTTCGGATGGTCGCCAAAAAAGTGGGGCCCGCCGTCGTCAATATTAAGTCGACTAAAAAAGGCGCTAGCCCCATGGGCCCTGGCCGCATGCGAGGCCGCCGTGGCATGGAACCCGATGATGAGGGTGGCGGACAAATGCGCGACCCTTTCTTCGAGTTTTTCGAACGCTTTGGTGCCCCCTTTCCCAACCCTCAGCAAGATCAACCTCAGACGAGTTTGGGTTCCGGCATCCTGATGGATAAAGCGGGACACGTGATTACCAACAACCACGTGGTGGATGGGGCCAACGAAATCCTGGTTACCCTTTCCGGGAAGAAGACCGACATCAAAGCTAAGATCGTCGGTACCGACCCAAAAACGGATTTGGCAGTTTTGAAGTTGGAGAGCACGCAGGATCTTCCCGAGCCCGCGACCTGGAGCAATTCTGGATCGGTGGAAGTGGGAGATTGGGCCATCGCCATTGGAAGTCCTTTCGCCCTCGGCCAATCGGTCACCGTGGGGATTGTCAGCGCCATTGGGGGCCGCAACTCCCTGGCTTTGACGGGGACGGAATTTGGAGGCGATCTCATTCAAACCGATGCGGCTATTAACCCCGGAAATTCGGGCGGTCCGCTGTGCGACCTCGAAGGCAAAGTCATGGGCGTTAATACGGCCATCTACACCCGCAGTGGCGGCTACATGGGAATCGGTTTCGCTATTCCGGCAGACTTGGCCAAGGAAGTGACTGGTAAACTCATTTCCGACGGTAAAGTCATTCGTGGCTGGTTGGGCGTTTATATTCAACCCCTGGACGAAGAACTCGGCAAAGAATTGGGCGTCAAACAAGGCGTCGGCATTCACGAAGTGATCGAAGACAGTCCTGCAGCCAAAGCAGGGCTCAAAGCAGGAGACGTCGTCATCAACGTGAATGGCAAAGATGTGAACGAAGTCACTCTTCTTCAGCGCACCATCGCCGGTTTTAAACCAGGCGAGAAAGTAGAGATGAAAGTCGTTTCGTACGCGGATAAGAAGACTCGCAACGTTTCGGTGAAGATTGGAGAATTGCCTGAAGGGGATTCCTCACCGGGACCGACCGGCAGCGGACCAAAAGATATGCAGCCGGACAAACTCGGCCTCATTGTGGGCACCGCCAAAGGCGGTGGCGTCGTTGTCGAGGGAATCGCCCCCGGATCCGAAGCGGAGCAGAAGCTCGAAGTGGGAGATCTTCTGGTGACGCTGAACCGGAAGAAGCTCGACTCGGTCCAGACGTACAAGAAGTACATTGCAACTTCCAAGCGCGTGTACCTTGAAGTGAAACGTAAGGGCCGAACTTTGTTCCACCAGTTTACGCTTCCTTGACCTCGCGCCGCGCAAAGCGCGCGGAAAAAAGGGGAAGCTAGGCGTTGTCATTCTCCTCAGTCTGCATTAGCCAGTATAGGCGTAAGGAGATCAACATGTCCGCCATCGTCGTCGTCGGCTCACTCGCCTTCGATTCCATTGAAACGCCTTTTGGAAATGCCCCCAAAATTCTAGGGGGTTCTGCAAATTACTTTTCGCTATCCGCGAGCCTTTTTTCTCCAGTGAAAGTGGTCAGCGTCGTAGGGGAGGACTTCCCCGCCGAGCAGATGGAACTCTTTAAGAAGAAGAATATCGATACCAGCGGTTTGAAGGTGGAACAGGGGCAGACCTTTCACTGGACTGGAAAGTACGGCTACGATCTCAACGAAGCCACCACTCTTAAGACAGATCTCAATGTTTTCGAGCACTTTGAGCCGGAATTGCCGGAAAGCTATCGGGATTCGGAGTTTGTGTTTCTGGGGAACATCGCGCCCTCCCTTCAGATGAAGGTCCTATCGCAAATTAAGAAGCCCAAGTTTATTGCCCTGGACACGATGAACTATTGGATTGAGGGCAGCCGTGACGCCCTGGTTCAGGCTATTTCTAAGTGCCATGCCCTCATCATCAATGAGGGAGAGGCGCGCCAATTGACCAAGACCCATAACATCGTCAAAGCCGCTCAAATAGTCAGGGGCTGGGGACCCCAAATCATGGTTGTCAAACGCGGGGAATATGGGGCGATGCTCTTTGATCACGGTGAGGTTTTCAGCCTCCCAGCACTCCCCCTGTCCGAAGTGAAGGACCCTACCGGGGCAGGTGACACTTTTGCGGGAGGGTTCGTCGGCTATCTCGCCTCTCAATCCTTGTTTTCGCTTTCTCGGTCTACGCTGCGGCGCGCCGTGGTTTACGGGAATGTGATGGCTTCGTTCACTGTGCAGGACTTTGGGTTCAATAATTTGATACAATTAACTCGTGAGCAAGTCGAAGAGCGCTACCAGCGGTTCATCGAGCTCACCGTCTTCCACAACGAATAAAAATTCTGACTAGCCTCCCCCTTGACGGGCAATCCCTTTGCACGTACACGGTTGCCTCCTCGGCAGGCTTGAAGGAAGCAAATCACATGAAAAAAGCAGCGGCAAAATCGACTCCGGTCACTTTGGGAACTAAGCGCACCTGTCCGAAATGCGCGCTTAAATTCTACGACTTCGCGAAACCCGAAATTCACTGCCCAAAATGCAATACGGAAGTCGACCCCAATGCAACGCTTCCCATCCTGAAAGAGAAGCGGGCACCCAAGCCCAAGATTCGTGAAGACGAAGATATTGTCGTCGCCGGTGCGGATGAATTTGAAAGTGTCGACGATATTTCTGACGACGATGATGATATTGAAAAACTCGAAGACGAAGACGAATCCTAAGCCCGTCCTTAAATCCTAGTCCTTCTTGCTCGGAAGGCGCTCCCTTACCTTATTTGCGATCTGCCTCGCATCCACCCGCACAGTAGGCCCTGGGTCACTTCCAGGACGAAAGTTTCGCCGTAGAGTCTTGCGATAATTCAGATAGATGATGAGGACGAAGAATCCAGTGAGGCCGACGAAGGCCATCATGAATAGATGCTTGGGCGAAATGCCGCTGAACAGCTGGACCATGAACTTGTTATTCGACATGGAGCCTTAGAATAGCACAGCTGCCCCAGCAGTCCCCTCACTCGGAGCTAGCGGTTAGTCAATTCGTACCGGCATTCCTGCCTGAGGGGCACCCTGCGCACTACGAATCGCCCCTACTACCGCCCCTGTCACGACAACCCCCAGAGTGACCCAGAGTAAACCGCGTCGCTTCACCCAACTCGGTTCAACCGGCGTGGCTGGGTCGCCGCCCAGAGGCGGGGCGGCAAGCCGTACAGGTTCCTCCAACGGGCGATCTTCGGTATTCAGGCCGAAGGGCACCTTTCGCAACAAGGGAGCGGCGAGCAGCGCCTGTTTCAACTCTTCGCTCTGTTCGGGTCCAGACACTCGGGTAAAACCTCGACCATAACGGTACAAATGAAGCAGCCAGACCCCGCCCTTGGTCTCCAGCACCATGCCTGCTTCCAATCCACGTAAAGCGAGAGACTGTCGCAGGAACGAGGCCCACGGAGGTGGCGCTTCCCCAGGCTCCAGACGGACGCTTTCAAGCCACTGACCGGCATTGTCGCAGTCGAGAACGGCCTCCCGTGAATGGTATCCGCTCTTTCTAAACTCGACCAAGTAGTGCCGTCCTTTGGCCAGACGCAAATTCCGCTCCCGTCCAAAATCCCACTCATCGATCCAGGTGCGGGCGTCCGGCGGAAAAACATCAAAGTCGAATCCGCACTCACCTGCTCTGGGACGACTGCGAGCCGTCCCTCGACTTGCAGTGAGCGGACCCAACCGATCCAGATTCACTCCGAGATCAGGGTCATTCTCGATCCACCTTTTCAGGACACTCACCGCGGCGTTGGGAGTTCCCGCCACGGATGCCACCCCCCACTTCTCGAAGGCGACACTGGTTGAACAACAGCAAGCCAGAACGGCCCACGAAAGAGATTTAATCATCGGCCACCTCTTGCCAGATCTCCACCTTGGGGGAGGCAATCCTGGGACGTTGAAAGCTGGGCTTCATCAGTCGGTACCACTCCACGTCCCCGCCCTGAAGCGGTTCGCCAGCAAGCAGCGCGCGGGTGGTTTTCTTACCGACCACGCGAGCCAACTGATTCTCCGGCAGGCCTTGCGTCTGTGCCGCTAGATCTAAGTCCCCCAAACGCAGCACTTCACCTTCAGGAACATCCCGGCTGAGCACGAGCGATCTCACGATCGGCTCAGGCGTTTCGGCTTTCGAGTTTTGCTGGCAAAAAACAGCGAGTGCCATACCGCCTACGGCGAACCAAAAGAGCCCTTCGCGCGCCATTCGGTTGGTGCGAAAGGTTTGTAGGCCCCATCGTAGCGCAAGCGGGTTTCCTGAAGTTCGACTAGGCGCTTTCGCCACACACGCATGACTCCCATTTGAGCGGGAAAATAGACCACGCCAACTAGCCCCACGATGAGGAGCGTTTCGAATAAAACCACTCCCCGATTCTTGACCGAGCTCACTCATCTTCCTCCTCCCGAATGCGATACTGATAAGCTTCACCGTCCAACCGCTTAAGGCCCGTACTCACTACGACTTTGAAAGTACGAGGCAAGTCCAACATAGAAAGATGGGTTTGCGGTGGCTGGGATAGCTCCCAGCGCGTTTCCAGTCCACACACCGCGCAACGAACCGATCGAAGCGGCGCCGCAATGGCTCGGCGTATCCTCGCCTTGCCCTTCACGGCTATTGCCAAACGCTCGCCTGCAAGTCGCCAAGCCACCTGAACCTGGCCCCCGGCTCGAGAATGCAAAACCGATAAAGTGCGTTCGGCGGCAAGATCAGCCGAACGACAAGCAGCGCCTGCAAAGGGAGCGTGGGCGCAGGCGTGACTTGCGTGGTGGGCGCTATCGAGTTTCAAGGCCAATTGGTTGCTTCTTTGTACGGCACGAAATAGCGCGCGCTCGTCACGACCCAATTCAATCGCCGCATTGTCGATCGTGATGACCCATTCTTCGAGGGCGAAGAGCGCCCGAAAAGCAGTGTGCGAATGCCATAGTGAAAGGGCCGGCAAGCTTATGGCACCGAGCAAGAGAAGCGACATCTGCGAGTAACCTCAAAATGGTGCTTCCGAATGGCGCCCCGACGGAAGGGCAGCAATAGGGGAAAGCGTCTGTACACACGAGCAAAACAGGTTTGCCCGTAACCAAAATCCACCTTCAACGAACGACCGTAGGAGGCGCCAAATTTAGGCCCGACCACTTGATCAAGAAAGTGAGCGACGCTTCGCTCGGCTTTAGCAGGACTGCCCCATACGCGAGCCCTCACTGCGATAAATGCGACATGATGGAGAAGTACCTCTTCGAAAACTCGACGATGCAACTCCACAAGGAGCGTCAGCATCAATACAAGGGGAAAAAGGACGAGTGCAGCTTCAACAATCACCGCACCTGATTCACCTACCCGAAGCGCCATTTTTCCTAGCCCCCGCCATGAAATCATCCATGCCACGGCTCCGGTATGCGGCTTCGTCGACAGCTGTTTTACTGACTTCCTTTCCGTCACCTCGAGTCAGCGCGTTTGAAACGTTGGCGTATTGCTCGGCGATATTTTTCCCGACGGTACTGATCACCAAAATAGCTGATACAGCGATGAGACAGATGAGGATCAAATACTCCACAAGCCCCTGTCCCGAGCGCCGCAAAACGATATGCCTTTTCATAGATCTCCCTCTTTGGAATAGAGGGAGTTGCGAAATCAATACCAGTCATCGCGTGCCTACCCAGCGCCGCACGGGTCCGAGATCTGGACTCTGCGGTATCGAAACGCAGACTCTCTCGGCGCTCCCTGCCTTGCGTAGCTAGGAGCTCTGGAATATTCTCATGCCTATTGGGGGGGCTATGAAGATGCTTGCTTGGGTGGTGATTGGTTGCTTTTCAATGCTCGCTTTAGCGACGCCTGTGACCCCGCCCGGTTACGGCTCTCTGCTACTGACGGGTACTCCAGCGACGGGTCAGCCTACTTCGGCCGCCATTTACTTCTGCAAAAAGGATCCCAAGAACTCGGTAGAGCGGGGCTCTTGTCTAAAAATGAGCGGTGCAGCGGTGCTCGGCACACCCGTGGCGCTCTCGGACCAGCTCAAATACTTTGTGGTCTACGATGGTTCGCGAATGTGGGTTGAAATAAAGGCGGGGCAAACTACGACCGTGAACTTGGGAACGATCTCCGTTCCTGCAACCGATTTGGAATTCATCGCATTCGTTGACTACAAGAGTCACGCCGAACAGGTGAAAGATATTTCACACTTCTGGGGCTGGGCCCACCCTCCCGGGTTTGAGGAGCTGGCCTGCAAGCACTACCCTGATGTATGTGCGGCTTTGGCCCTCTCCGAACATGCCTTTTACGAGCAAGTCGTTCGCATCAACGACAAAGCAGAACACCAAACGATCGAACTACAACAGAACGGATCCCCCGCAAAGTGGAGAAACGGCGGACGAACCGTCGTTCACAGAAGAACATCAAATCCGACTGCGGATGCCCATATTCTGGTGCTTCCGGGGACCTATGGCGTGTCATTCTACGACACCAAGCTAGGACTCTACTCGGATCAATATGGGATCGTGGTCCCGTAGGCCTGAGTTAGATTCTTTTTTCGATGGCTTTGAGAACAATTTGCATAAGGCGTTTAGCAACTCCCTGAAAGAAACTGCGGAAGTCACTTTTGCGTTTCGATTTCTTCAGCGCATTCGCTTGGCTCTCCATCCATTTTAGGAGCGATTGAATTTCTTGGCTGATGCGCATATCCCGCTGAGCCATCAGAAAAACAATCGCCTGCGAAATATCCCTCAACATCTCATTCGGATCGTTCGCACTGGAATCTAAGCTCAGAGCCAGTATCGTGTCTAAAAGGGCCGCGCCCTCTTTCTCGCCGAAAACGTCCTTTACCGCTTCTTCCTTTTCCTCAATGAAGGACGAGTCTAAAACTCCAAAATCGGGAAGCGGGAATTGGGTAGGATTGAGTGAGTTCGAGCGGTCGCCGTCGCCCATTGTTTGAGCACATGCCGTGAGGAAACTGAAACCAACAAATAAGACCAGAAGCCGTTGATGCATAAACATGATGCGTACCCCTCGAACTCTAAGAGGAGCATAAGCCGTACCAAGTTACTTTGGAAAACGACTGAGGCGTAATCCTCTGAAAACAAAGAGAATACAAAGCATTCGTCTAGGTCCCGGACACCCCCGGACTTTCACGAACTTGTCGCAAGGCTTCGCACCTGCCTCTTATGGCAGCATAAGCATTTGAAATGTATAGCAAAATGCCTGATTGGATTTCAGCTAGTCATTCAAGACCAAAATGAACTAATTTGCGCCGCAAATGAAGATGCAGTCACTTCTGACTTTTGCCTTGTTGTGTGGGACACCCATGGCGCTCCAGCGAGTCCAAGCGGCGGACCGCTCTGCACCTTTCGAGTGCGGCCGCACCCTCTTGGGCGCAGACGCGTCTACCGAATCAATCCCCGCCCTTACAAAACTTCTCCTACACCTTAGAACGGATGAAACGATTCCCGTTTTTGTCCCGCTGCCCCGACAAGAAGAACAGCGAGCCATCACTGCGCCGCACCGCCGCATTGAGCCCTGGCCCGCTCCCGAAGAGAAGCTTTATTCACGGCCCGCCGCGCCAGCGGCGTATGAGCCCTCACCCCATTCCGATCCAAATGTTACGGAGCTACTGCGCGTCCATATTGGAGCGATGGGAAAGCGGTGGGTGGAACTCAGTCAGAAGAAAAATGCAGCAAAGAGGGCCAGACCTACCTCACCCAAGCAGCGAGAGAGTTTTGCTTCCTTGGTTGAAGCCCATCGATGGTTTCAGATTGCTATGCAAGAGGATTTGACTGCAGCCAATGCGTTGCTTCAGGCGCGGGCATCCTATTCAAACGTAGGCTACCTCTCCCAGCAAGTCGCCGAGAAGGCGTTGAAGGGCCTCCTAATTGGCGTGGAGGTAGTCAGTCGGCAAGAAGCTCGGGAATTCGGCCATGACCTGCCTACCCTGCTCAATCACATCGATCGGAAAGTGGCGCCCCCAGCAACCCTGCGTTGGATTGACCTAGCGGACGCGGTGAAGACCCTTCAACCACTCGCGACGCGCTGGCGTTATCCAGGGAGATCCACAAAGCCACCCACTCGCCAAGAAGCGGAGAACGCCGTCCTATTTGCGAAGAGCATTTTCTCTTTGTGTTTATTTGCGCTGAACCAACACCACTAATGGGAGTGTTCAGGAACCAAGTCGCTTTGTTGCCTGGAACTCGCCCCTAAAAGTCCAGAAAGTATGATCAGCGAAATTCCGAGGAGTTCTGCTCTCGAAAACCGCCGGGCGAAAAAAGCAGCATCCGCGCCCAAACAGAGAATCGGAAGAAGATACGCCGCCGCACTCACTGCGTTGAGCGGACCACGGGCGTAAGCATCTGCCATAAAGTACTGGGAGGCGGCGGCGAAAAAGCCACCAGCAAGGAGCAACGACCAAGTTTGGGCGGTGTGTGGCCAAACAGCCGGGGTGTGAACAATCCACAAAACACCGACCGGCAAGCAAACAAGGGTCCAGAAAAACATGGCAATCGATGGCGTTGCCGCGGGTTCCTGTCGACTCACCGAGTAGTATGCTAGTCCTGCAAAAAGACCCGAAAGAAGACCTAAGACAATGCCCGTGGAACTCACCACGGGGTGTCCCCACAACATGAGAGTAAGTCCGACCGCTGCAGGCGCGACGAGCCACCGAGAACTTTCAGAGCTGTTAGCCCCCAACAGCACCGCAAAAATTCCGAAAGAAGCATTCAAAATAGACGCGACCCCAGAACCCACCTGCTTTACCGAGGCATAAAAAGAAAGAACGCACAGCGCTCCACAAATCCCCCACGGCAAGTAGCTTTTCGCTTGCTGCCAGGAAGGGAATGCTCGCCAACCCGTGAGTGCTAGCCCAAGTACGAGAAGGGCGTTCATCCAGATGCGAATATTTGTTCCTGCGATGACCGAGATTTGGGGATCCACAATATAGGCCCCAAACACACATGCGCCCGAAGCGGCTCCAAGCAAGCTAGCCAAAAGCGTTGAGCGAATCCCGCAACCCACGCCGATCACCCCATCCTTTGTATGAGGTCAACGCTGAGCGGCCGAATGTAGCCGCTGAGAGAGAGCCCGAGAAACTCGCGATCCCCGCGACGATCTCTCAAGTATCCATAGCGCTCGTAGACCCTTCCCACGCTAGTCGCTTCCTTGACGATATGAAGGCAGATCCCTTTCAGTCCCCAAAGGCGCACTCTATCGTCTGCTTCCTGCAAGAGTCTTTCGGACAAACCCAGGCCGTGATATTCGGGTGCAACTGCGACACATCGAAGTGTAGCCATATCCGGCAACCAGCTCTCAGAAAGTTGCGAACTAGGCAGCAAGAGGGAAAAGGTACCAATAAGGCGGTTGCCCATTTCGAGAATCCAAACACCACCTCCTTTTCGACGCGCGTTAACATCTTGGAGGTCACGCTTACGATCCTCGCTCAATACTGCCTGCGGGAGCTTTTCCGCGTATGTTGTGTCAAAAGAATTCAGCAGTAGCGAAGCCACACAAGACTCGTCTTCACTAGTAGCCTCTCGAACTGTAAGAAAATTGGCGATATCGCGCTTGCAGCGTACGAACGCAGACTTCACAGACATGAGTCCTCCGAAGAAACGACTTTTAGTTGGAATAAATAAGGACTGGATATTTATACGGGGTTAATCACGAATCGGGTGTCAGAACTTTTTCAGAGTACGATTGTGGAAATCTTGAGAATCGGAGGGTTTGAATTTGGAAATACTAATGCGAGTTGCTGGGGCGACTGACTTGAATAAATTCGGTGAGGTAATGTCGCGCCACTTGCTCGGGGACGACTGGGTTGCCGATGAAGGACCAATCTACTTCGTGAAAGAGCCCAAACTGCGCTTCGAGGGTCCCGGAGAACATCACTGAACTGCGAGATTCCGAATCCAAGCGCTTGTCGCAAGCGAATTGAATGAACCCGGGCTTCGCACTCGTTACACAAAGCCGCATCGAGCCACGCAGTAGAGCAAAACCGTCCCCACCTTCGGACGACGAGGTGAGGCGCAACTGAAGCGCTTCCTCTTGAACTCTCAAATTAAAAAGCTTTGCCAGGTACTCAACATGCTTTTGGATCGCGCGCAAAAAGGTGGATGTCTCAACGGAGAGGACCTCGTCCTTCGTCGTGCAGAGATCGACACTCACTCGATCGCCTGATCGAATTGAGAGCTCTTGCTCTGCGAGATTCTCTATCCATCGAATAGTGCGATTGCTTGTCATTGGAATGCCGGTAGGTAGTAGCTCTCCCATCGTAGCCGTGGTTTGGAATTCTTAGCCCAGGAATAAATAGGTGGTCGCTCTAATTACTGTTTAAGGCTTCCTATTTCTAGGCATGCACACCACAGCAAGGGAGAGCTCCTGGCTAAAAACCTGTCGGGAAAGAATTAACGCAAGACTCACTAACCAGACAGGAGAGCTTCTCTTATTATGACAAATAAGAATCCGCCCTCCAAGTACTACGGAGGGCGGAAATTCCCTAAACATATGATGGACTTGCCTAAGCGGAACTTAGACTTCGGCGTTTTTGCTCAATGTAGAGCCTGCGTGAGCAGGTACCACACCGGATTTCGCTTCGAGCTCAACAAGCTTCGAAGAGAGGTCCTTTAACTGGATTTCGAGTGAGCGAATGATTTCGCCCTGAGCGGTTTCCGCACCCTTAGCCAGGAAAGAGCTGAACGAACCATCGCCATTTTGAATGATATGGCGCAAGGTCACGATCGGCACCGGAGTTTCAGATTTCTTCTGCTTTTCGAAAATAATCTGGGTCAGAGTCATCGCAGTGATGTCTTTCTGATTGCGATTATCGACGACCGCAACTTCTTCGCCTTGCTGGATCATCTCTGCGATTTCATCCAAGGTCACATAACAGCTAGCGTCCGTGTCATAGAGCTTGCGGTTCTGGTACCTTTTAATGATTTTTGCCTTCTCCATCTTTATCCCCCAACCTTTATGAAAGGTATGTTCCGTTATTGTTTTAAACTCCAACAACGAGGCCGGCCCCGATCACAGGCCAACCCGACCTAAACATCTAAATTCGCACTTGGAAAAATCGCCGCTCGGTTTCCCCGGAGAGAAAAACCGCCTTCCCCGTTGCTCGCCACCTCATAAAGCCCCGCAGTTTTTTACACTGCTGAGATAGCTTTTTACGAGAGCCATTGTTTTGCCGCTAACTCTCTATGTCAAGAATATTTCTTGCGGCTTGTTAACGGCATTTAGCAGAAAACTGCATTGGTTTTCAGCAGCTTAGGAAAATGGAGGTGACGGACCGATCAGCTAAGTTGATCACGCAAAAGCGTGCGGAGGTCAACGGGGACGGAAGGACGGGTGGCTTGTTTGCGTGCTTCCAATTCCTGAACCGATGGAATGGATTCATAAGCAGCCCCTTGTGAGGGATGCGCACGAAGCGAACGCAACTCTTCTTCTTCGAGACTCGCTTTCGAAGCGATCCCATTTTCTTGATGTCGTAGCAATATCGTTTGGGCTTGCTCACAAAGGTGCACGAGAAAGCGCAAGCGCTCCTCTGCTTTTTTCTTCAGCGCAAAGAGTTCCTCTTCCCAATCCCGAACGGGAGCTTGCACGGGAGCAATCACCGTGCGTTCCCTTCGATAGAATAGGAGGAGCAGTGCAAATGCCAAATTCATTGCTAGCTGGACGATCCAGAGCCAATCCATAGCGAACCTCTTACAATGTGCGTTTGAATGATTCTTCGGCGTTCATGATCTTAGCCGTGAGGAAGATGAAAATTTCGGTGCGGTTGTCTTGAATCGTATTGTTTGAGAACAAGTAACCGAGCAAGGGAATACGCATGAGAAAGGGAATCCCCGACTTGTCGGTGTTGATCGTGTTTTGAAAAACACCCCCAATGACCGCGGTATCGCCGTTTTCCACGAGAACTTGTGTCCTGACCGAGCGAGAGGCAACTGTGGTCGCGGCACCACTGATACTCGGAATGTCGTTGGTAATATCGACGTTCATGAAAATGGAGCCATCCCCTGAGACGATAGGAGTGACATTCAAATTCAGCGCACTTGTAATCTGACTCAGGCCGGTGGTCGGAATCCCGTTTGCAACCGTAACGGTTGGCACGAAGAACGCGACGCTCTGGGTGACGGTGCCGGTTTGGTTTGCCACAACAGAGACCTGCGGATTCGCGAGCAGCTTTATTCTGTTGTCCAGCTCACCCAGTTGCAAACGGGCATCGAGTGCGGCGAACTGAGGAGCGTTCAACGTTCCCGAGAACGATCCCCCTCCAGAAATCGGCGCATTCGCAAGCGTGATGGAGGTCCCGCCGAAGTTCAAAGAATTGCCTAGATTCACACCGATGGACCGAGTCATCGAAGAACGCATCTCTACAATCTTTGCAGAGACAGAGACACGCGGCGGCTGGGTATCCAGAGCCTGAAGCAAGCGTTGCACGCGACTTACAATGGCCTCGACATCCTTGATGATAACCGTGTTGGTTCGTGTATCGACTTGCACGTCTCCGCGCGATGACAAAAAGGTCTTGGCCTTCGGGGCCAGGTCGGCGGCTTTCGCGTAGCTAATAGGAAGCAAAACCGTTTTCAAAGGCTCTACGGCTTCTTGAGCTTTAGCGACAGAAGCCGCTTCTTCGCGCTCAGAACGAAGTGCTGCGGTTGTCCCCACGCGCAGCACATTGCCCTCGCGAACAAAGCCCAGTTTGTGCATCTGAAGGACCAGGGTAAACGCTTGATCCCAAGGGATATTGGTCAAACTCAAGGTGCCGACTTTGCCGGTTACTTCTTGGCCAATGACGATATTGTATCCGCTCGTGCGCGCAATTAAACGCAAGACATCCTGCAAGTCCGATTGCTTGATCTCTAAGCGCTGAATGATCTCTCCCGTATAGGCCCCACCCTTTGCGTAAATGTTGTCGCCTGAGAGCACTTCGCGTTTTGCCGGATCTTCGATCACCGGATCGGTATTTTTGCTCGCTCCAAATTCAAGAATCAATCCGCGATCGGAGTCGACAACCGACGGCACCTGATCTTCCCGCAATTGAACAATCAACTTACTCGTCGGACTGCCCGTTCCCGGCAACTGAAACAAGGTGAACAACGCAACGGGACTGGAGAATTCAGTGGTGTCATAGGCTCGCTGAAATTTCTCCGGCGTATCGGTGTTCTCGAAAAGGTAAATGTACTGCCGTGCCCCCGGGCTCTTGGTTTCCGTGAACTTCAGTTTCTTTAATGAACTTACGACGACCCGCGAGCCTTTTGAGTCATGCTTGAACTCCAAGTTCGTCACTTGGTTCGTGGTTCCATCATCCACTACTGCCGTCGGAGCGCCCGTCGAGACGCTACGATTGAACTGTTCTAGCTCCCCGTCGAGAGAAGGGTCGTCGCTCGTGGGCTCAGGGGAGACGAAATCGGACGGGGCCGCTGCCGTTTGAGCGGGCTCACCTGCCGCATCGCTCGCCGGCTGTGCGCTTGCCTCGCTATCGCCGAAAAGCTCCTCCAGATTCTCCTTGCTGGTATCCCCAGAGGCACCCTCGAGCTGCATCAACTCGGCATCGCTCTCGGCATTGCCTGGCCGGACGGCTACCAATGCTCCCACCAGAACCAACCCGGTAAAAAACACGATACTCAAGTTCAACTGTTGTCTTTGACGACGGCTCATAGTTCCTCGCCTGTTAATGCTATTTTGTAACTTCTTCAGAACCGCCATTGGGGGCAAAGTTCTGTGTGGGCACATCGGTTTGACCCATTGCCTGGTCCGTGGCTTTGATCGCTGCGGCCCCGGCCGCACCTAAACTTGTCCCACTTTGAAGGGGTTGATTGGATACGGGCGCAACCAAGCTCTCATCCGCCTTATCGAAAGCGGGCAACGAAATGATTTTTTCAAGCAACGTTTCTTTGCCCAAATAGTTCGAGCTACGCTCGGTCACGATGACTTCAGAGTTGAGGATGCGGCTGACACGCGCGCCTTCCATCCCGACTAGGTCTCCCTCATTGACGATGTGAGATTTCCCGTCGGGATCTTGAAACATGGCCTGAGGTTTTCCCCTTAGACGAAGCACGGCTTTCAGCTTGTAACCTTCAAGTCGGTATTTCTGGACCGGATTCACTGAGCTGGCCCGACGCCCCAAGCCATTTCTATCAGGAATGCGAAAAGGGTCACGTTTCCCAAAAGGCGAATACAGGTTCGAGTCCTCGCTTGATCCGACAGAGGGCGCACTCTTGTCCTGTTCAGCGAAAGCCGATGAAGTAAGAAGAATCAGAATGGAAAGCGATAGCTTCATTGCTTGGCTCTAATCCATGAATCTGTAAAGTTTAGCGTCGACCGTAGCTACGGCTGAGACACCGGCATTGCGTGTATCGGATTCATCAGCCCGAACGACCCGCAGCCCCACTTTGTCGATACGAATGATGCGTTTTAGGCGCAGTGCCTGATCGAAAAACGAGAGGATCTGCGTATAAGTGCCCGTCAAATTGAACGCGATGGAAGAAGTCTCATAAAACTCGCCTTCTTTCTCGGACTTGCCGGTGGGTCGAAAGGAACTTAGCTCAATGCCCGAGTTGAAACCAATCACAGAAAGTTTTCGTAACAAACTCGACAGATCATAGGTGCGCGGCATCGACTCCAAAGCGGATTCCAATTGTAGATTCAATTCACGCAACGCAAGCTTTACCGACTCGATATTCTCACTAAAATACCGAAGCTTGCGCAGCTCACCATTCTTCGAGGTCAGCGCAGCTTGCCTCTGCTGAAGCTTGCTCTCCAGCTTGCCCACTCCCTCCGTGGCGAAAGTGAAGAAGCAGTAGGTCGAGTAGCATAGCCCCACAGCAACGATGATCGCTGGCAGCTGGTACTTCCTTTTAAAGTCAGCCTTGGTCATTTATTGCTTCCCAAATCTCGAATGGCCAAGCCACCGCGGCTACCATCCAAATCGATCCCAAAATTCTTGATTCCCAGCGCGGGGTCACCTGTGGATTCCACCGACCGAATGCGAACATTCTTCAAGTAGGACGAAGTCGAAAGCCGATCCACAAAATCGGAAATATCTTCATTGGAAAGTGAGCGACCTTCCAAGGCCACTTTGTCTAACATCTTGTCGCTTGAATCGAAGCTAAGCGACTCAAGCCAGACTCCCTCGGGAAGCGCTTGAGCCACCGCATCAAGGGTAGTCACGGGGGTACCCCGTGTATCGACGAGGCTTCGGATCACCGCCAGGCGCTGGGAAACTTGCGCCTTCTGAGCCTCGTAGGAATCCAACTCCTGCTTAAACGGCATCAAGGACGCTACTTCCGCCTCAAGAACCTTTAGCTCCTTGTCTGCCGCTCGATACTGACGCTCATAACTGGCTGTCACTACACGTTCGTATTCAACGGCAAACAGATAAGGTAGAACAGCAACTCCAATAGAAACAACAAAGGCAACCAGTCGATTGACATCATTATCAAACTTGGCGAGTAGCTCATTGTAAGGCTGCTCTAGCTTTAGCTGAGCAGCGACTTTGCGAATTTTCTCGCCGGACTTTTTGCTATCTCTGCCTAAGTCGATGCGGATCATCGGTCATTCCCCCGCAACGCAAGTCCAACCGCAACCGTGCCAAGACACATGAGCTCTTGGATGACGGCCCCATTCATCTTCTTCCCACTTCCCGCGATGTTCTGAACGGGGTTCAGTGGCTTTACGGGTACGGTTACCTTCTTTTCCAAATGTTTCATCAACCCGTAGGTACGCGAAGCCCCGCCACAAACAAAAATCCCATCGAGGGAGCTATCCGCATTCTGGGTCATCGAAAAATCAATCGTGCGTGAAACTTCATCCGTCAGGGTCGTTAAAAACTCCTCTAACACTGTCGATACAGACTTGTTCTCGGCTTCATCAATCTTGAGCGCTTCTGCCTCATCTAAAGATACGCCCAACCGCTCACTGATCATCAAACTACAAGAAAGGCCACATGCCCTTAGGTCACGAGTAAATACCGTCTTGTCCCCTTCAAAAACCGAAACTTTCGTGCTGCCCGCTCCAAAGTCAACCAGAGCGCAGGTGCTCCCCCCCGGAGAAGTATCAACGATATGGGAGTAGTTGAACTCAAAGGAGTTCCCCAGTGCAAAAGCCTGAGTGTCCAATGCAGCGACTGTCAGACCTGCCTCCAGCAAAACTTCGTTTACGCTCTGAACGTAATCTTTCTTTGCGGCAACGAGTAAAACGTCCATCTTGTTGCCGACCGCCGCGGTTCCCGTGGCTGCACCCAGAATTGCAAAATCCAAATTCACATCGTTCACATCGAACGGAATGTACTGCTCGGCTTCCCAGTAGATCTGCTCACGCAACTCGTCCGGCTTCATGCGGTCCACTTGGATTTTTTTTGTGATGATGGCGTTACCAAAACCCGCGGTAACCACTCGCTTCGTGGTGAAGCCTCCCGAAGCGAACAAAGTTTTCAATGCTTCTACGACGACAGATCGGTTTTTGAAGTCCCCGTCTGGAGAGATCGTATTCCAAGGCAGAGGTATCCTGTTGTAGGACATTAAGCGACGAGTTCTTCCAGGACTCAACTCAACGGCTTTGATTCCAGATGTGCCGATGTCGAGTCCAACGAGACTCTTCCCGAAGAATTGCAAGATGCTCATGTTTGGATTTAGGGAGTTCGAGAATGAACAGAATTAAAGCGGGTACTACTAGCTAGATTTATTATAACTCTTCATTGGATTCGCTGCCACCGGAATGCGCGAGCATCGGTTGAGGACGACGCAGCCCGTCGTCGACATACGTTTCTGCGAGGACATCCCCCAGCCTAGCACCCGAATCTAGGCGCAGCACGAAATGCGTTTCCACCATCAACAAGGGCAAGAACACGAGAATGAAAAAAACCCAGAACGCGGGGATGGCAACAAAAAGCACCCCGATAGCAAAGGGGACATTGCGCAAGGCCGACTGTGCGAGGGTTGTTGGACGTTCCGTACCATCTTGTAAAACTCGGAGTCCGAACAGGCGCTTGCCGATACTTTGCCCCCAGCCATCTTGGAGGAGCAAGTAAGCGAAGCAAAGGCAAACCCCCAGGGGGTAACTCAATGCGTTGCCCAGACTAAACAACGCTAATGCAACGACTAAGTCGAAGACTCGAGCGGCGATACGGTCGAAGGACGAAACCCGCCGTGGCGAAAGAAAGACCGGGTGATTGCGTTTTTGCATACTTAGTTGTCCTCGCGCTCCCTACAGCTGCTTGACTCCCCGTCACTGCCACTCTTTATTAGGGGCCGGAGGCAAATAAATGGCAAGTGGCGTCAACAAAGTAATTTTGATCGGCCGTCTGGGGTCTGACCCCGAGGTCCGCTACACCAATAATGGTGGAGCCGTGGCCAATTTTAACATGGCGACGAATGAAAGCTGGACCGATAAGAGCGGTCAAAAGCAGGAACGCACGGAATGGCACCGTGTGGTTGTTTGGGGAAAACTCGGAGAGCTCTGCGGGCAGTACCTAGCCAAGGGGCGACAAGCCTTTGTGGAAGGCCGTCTTCAGACCCGTGATTGGGCGGATAAAGAAGGCGTGAAGCGCTATACGACTGAAATCGTTGCTCAGAACATCCAATTCTTGGGTGCCCCTGGAGAACGTACCGGAGCGGGTGCAGGGGCCGGAGCTAGCGGTGGCGGAGACTTTGCTCCGCCGCCTTCCGATTTTGAACCCTCAGCAGGGTCTCAAAAGGGAATGACGGACGACGAAGTTCCCTTTTAAGCAGTTTAGTAATCCACCAACCGTTCGGCGACCCCTTCAGCCAACAACCATCCTTTGGTTGTGAGGCGAAGGTGCGTTCCGTCTAGGTCGACCATGCCCTGGCTCTTGAGAAGCCCGTACTGCTTTGCCTGTGTCAGGTCGTAGCCGTAGCGCGCATGGAAGGTGCCGAGCTCAATGCCCTGACGTTTTCGAAGTTCTAGGAACGTGGCCTCCAAAACCGTTTGCTTAGGATTCGTGGACTCGAAGCTGGGCTCGGGAAAAGCCGCCATCTTCAGATAGGTATCCTGATGGGAAATCTGCTTTCGATGATGGAAGACCCCGTCCCAGTAAAACCGACTAGCCGCGGAAGGGCCTAAGCCCAGAAAATCGCCGCCGGACCAGTAAAGCAGGTTGTGTCGGCTCTCGAATCCGGGTTTTGAAAAATTCGAAATTTCATAGGCTTGGTAGCCATGGTGTGCCAGGCGCTCTTGCCCAAGCTCATAGAGATCGGCAGCAAGGTCCTCGCTAGGAAGATGGGAATACAAAGGATGCGCAGGCTTGAGGGAGAGGGAATAGAAGCTAATGTGTTTAGGCTCTAGCGCCGCCGCGGCATCAATGTCTTCAAGTAATTGCTGCGGCGCTTGTTTTGGAATTCCAAAAATCAAGTCGAGGCTGTAGTTACGCAAACCGCTCGCCCGAAGTCGAGCGACCGCCGTACGAATGGATTCGGCCGAACCTCGGCGCTCTAGAGAGGCCAGGTGTTCGGGTTGAAAACTTTGTGCGCCCAAGCTCACTCGATTGACGGGTGTCTGCCCCAGCAACCCTTCTACAAACTCCACGCTCACCGTCTCGGGGTTAGCTTCAAGTGTGATTTCGACTCCAGCCTCCAGCTCAAACTCAGAGGTCAATGCTCCAAACACACGCGCAAGCAGCGGCACCGGCATGAGGGAAGGCGTCCCCCCTCCGAAGAAGATGCTAGTGACCTTGGGTTTTGAATGTTGCGATGCCAGCCAAACCGCTGCTTCAGCCGCCTCCCATTCCAACTTCTCAGCCAGGCGCTCAAACGACGCGGCGGTAAACTGAGTATTAGAATAGAAGTCGCAGTACGAGCAGCGATGAACACAGAAAGGAATATGGGTGTAAATGCCGAACACTTCCGTAGTTACTACCTCATTTCCCTGAAATGATAGAATCTTAAAACACACGATGAAATGCACGATTACCCTGTTGGCTCTTCTTCTCAGTGGCTTGACTCCCGCCAGGGCGGACGAGCCGCTTGCCAGTAAATTGCAGTATATGTACCGGCTTTTTTACCTTCCCTTCCCTCTCGAATTTGTAGCGGGGCGGGATGTCGATACGGTTTTACCCTACCGTCTGGATGCCAAGGGGAAGCCAGGTAAAATGCTGGAGGCCCACCAGTTGGTGGCCCTAGATACGAAGTGGAATAGCATTCGAAACGAGTGGAAACGCAAATCGCTTCTGGAGTTTACGAAAGTTCCCGAAGGAAAAAGCACGCGTATCACCCAGCGACTCGTTTCCCACCATGTGTCGCTGACGAAGCCAGTCATTGAACCCACCCGTTTTTTGCAGTCCTTCCTGTCCCCGGAAGACACGAAGCGATTTAACTTCTTTTTGATCTCGGCCAGTTGGTGCGAAAGCAGCCGTGAATACCGCAACCTGCTCGAAGGCTACTTCAAGCGCTTTCCCGATCCGGAGCTAACGCTGCACTCGGTGGTTGTGGAGGATCCAAAAAATGCGATTTTCGATAGCCGCTTCATGAAAGAGCTGTTTCCCAATCCCAAACGATACACACACGACACGGTTCCGCGGTTTTTGGCCTATGCCGTCGTGAACGGTAAACCCAAAGTTTGGGAAGAAGGCGAAGCTCTCAAAGAGCTTTACGAACGCTATTACATTAAGCACCGTGGTTTTCTTGGATCCGCGTATTGAACAACTTGCCCGCAAGCAAGTCTATTTTGGCACCTCCAGTTGGAAGTACCCCGGATGGGCTGGCTGGTTTTACACGAAACCCTATCGCACCCAGAAAGACTTCAATGAAAACTGCTTGAGCGAGTACGCCCAGCATTATCCCGGCGTTGGAGTCGATCACACCTACTACACTTGGCCCGTTGAAAAGCTATTCCAGAAGTATGCGGAACAAACGCCAGAAAACTTCCGCTTCGGACTGAAAGTCACCGAACGGGTTACCGTTTTTAGGTTCCCAACACTCCCTCGCTACGGCAAAGACGCTGGCAAAGTGAATGAAAGCTTTTTGAACCCAGAGGTTTTCAAAGAGCAGTTTTTGGAACCGCTGCGAAGCATCTCGCCTCGGATAGGCCCCTTGATGCTGGAGTTTTCACAGTTCTATCCGGGAATGTTGGAATCGGGGCGGGACTTCACGGAGCGGCTCGATGCTTTTTTCGCGGCCCTCGCAAACGAGAAGCAGTTTCAATTCGCGGTCGAAATGCGAAATCGCAATTGGCTAAAGCCTGCCTACTTCGAAATGCTCGCGCGCCATGGTGTTTCACATGTTTTCAATAGCTGGACACGCATGCCCGCGCTGCATGAACAGTGGGATATCGCAAAGACGCATCCTCAACGCATGATCGTTTCACGAATTCTGCTGCAACCCGGAACGAAGTATGAAGACGCGGTCGAAGCTTTTTCACCTTACGACAAAGTGGTGGAGGAACACCCTCCCTTGCGGCTAGCGGCGGCCGAATTGGTGGAACGCGCCGTAGAGCTGAAGCTGCCCGCCTATATGTTCGTAAACAATCGCGCCGAGGGCTGCGCGCCTAAGACGATTGAGGCTATCTTGAACCTGCTCCAGCAGCGCGGCCTCTTCAACAATTAGCCTAGTTAGAAACCCAATTTTCCAGAGCTAGTTTGTAAAAGGCCTCGTTGCCGCGTGCCTTGCGCAATGCCTCGCGTGCTTCTTCAAGTTTTTCTGTAGCTGCGGAATCACTTTCTAGATCGGACACCGTTTTCTCCAGAGACGCAATACTGGCGACCACACCGGCAACCGCTGTCGTCATTTCATCTTTGGCGGCGCGACTAGCGAGGATGCGAGGCTTCGGATTGAAGGCCGTGAAAAAGTCGTGTCGACGGGTCATGCACTCCATCGCCGTAGGACAGGAATCATCTAGGTGTGCGCTGCAAAACGCAGTGCCTTTTCCCTGAAGACCACCGGGACCCGAGCACGCAGTGAGTCCCATACAGATGGAAGGATTCGCTTGGGCAGCAGGATCTTTGATCACTTTAAACAGCGCCGGGCTCTGCTTTTCGTAGTCGCAAGAAGTGTAGACATCGGTGCCCTTTTTAAACGATGCAGGCGCAGCGCCTCGGGCTTGAATGCGGGGCTCATCGTTCGCTAAGGGCATAACAGCAGAACCTCGCGCACCGCACTCCATCGCAGTCGGACAAGTGGAGCCAAGATTCGCGTCGCAAGACATCAGCAATTCGGCCCACGAAGTTTTACCCGTTTCGATGTTCTGGCGAGCGCATTTTACCTGGCCAAAGCAGACATCCGGCTCTAGCCCGGGTGCTAAAGCACGAAACGGGGTGTCTACTTCGTAAAGAGCGATACCCACCGCACCGGTGCTGTACTCGCACGAGTAATACTTGTGCCCGTCTTTCTCAAAGGTCTGAGGGATATCCAGCGGGCTCGCAGCCCCAGCCGCAACACTAAACCAAAAACCAACTACAACTAGAGTCTTCATAAAGATGCCTCCTAAGCGACGTCTTTATACTTGGTTTTCTCCTTGAAAGTCGATTGACCCCTTTCAAGGAAGGGAGAATTCTTCACGGGGATTGAAGGAGACGGACTCGAGCATTTGGGCGGCCTCAAGGTAAGCGGTGTCGGGTTGCTTGGGCACGCGAATTTGCAGTTCCACAAATTGATCGCCCTGTCTGCCAAGACGCGGGCTTTTCACTCCCTTGCCGCTAAGTTTCAATCTTTGGCCGCTAGAAACCCCCTTAGGGATTTTCATCACGACCTTGCCGTCCAAAGTGGGCACACTGACTTCGGAACCCAAAACCGCTTCAGAGAAAGTAATGGGCAGCTTTAAAACGACATCGAACCCTTCGCGCACGAAGAATCGATGGGCCGCCACATCCAAATTCAAAATCAAATCGCCGCTGGGACCGCCGCCAACGCCCGGATCTCCCTGACCCGAGAGCCGAATCTTCGATCCGCTCTCCACGCCTTCGGGAATCTTCACCGTGATGCGCTTACCGTCAGAAAACTCGATAGGACGCTCGCCGCCTCG
>JBGTAN010000052.1:0-105539 GCA_041749855.1 Bdellovibrionota bacterium | reverse complement strand
TAACCGCGCATCTCCAAATTCGGCACGGCTATACTCATCACCAACCCCAAAACCGTTCTTATCTTCCATCCTTAGCTTAGATCATACCTTCCCAGATCCGGCTACAAAGATGTGTGGGATCTTGAGGCACGTGCACAGTTGGTTGCGGGTAACCGTCGTACCCAGCGCCTAGCTTTTTTTGGAGAATGACGGTCCAGCGCCTTTCAAAAAGGAAAGTAGCCTGAGCATGCAGCCAATGGCACGCCTTTCGCAGGCTCGTTTCCGCGTGGAATCCATTGTTAGTATCCAGGGGCCAAAGAGCTCACTTCATATTCTCGGCGTGAAGCTCGTTGGTGTGAATGCTGAAACGGGCGCAAAGATTCTGCTGACGCTCTTGGTTGTCGCGGCGGTTTGCGGTCTCGGTTGGCTACTTCGAACGCTCTCTCGCAGATTGCTATCTCGGCACGAAGACGTAAGAACCCAGTTCTGGGTGCGGCAAGGTATCCAACTTTTTCTGGCTCTCACTCTTATCGTCGGTATCCTTTCCATCTGGTTCGATGATCCACGGCGCTTGACCACAGGTCTAGGGCTCGTGACTGCTGGACTGGCTTTCGCACTTCAAAAGGTGGTCGCCTCCGTTGCGGGTTACGTCGTTATTTTGCGCGGGAAAACGTTCAATGTAGGTGACCGGATCACCATGGGTGGTGTTCGAGGGGATGTTATCGCTTTAGGATTTGTCCAGACGACGATCTTGGAAATGGGCCAACCGCCTGCGGTTCAGAACGCCGACCCGGCCATGTGGGTGCGAGCACGGCAGTATAGCGGCCGCATCGTTACGGTTAGTAACAGCAAGATCTTCGATGAGCCGGTGTTTAATTTCAGTCGAGAGTTTCCCTATCTTTGGGAAGAGATGGTCATTCCCATCGCCTTTCGCGACGATCGGAAGAAGGCAGAAGCCATCTTGTTGGAAGCGGCAAGACGGCACACGACCGAGATTGCCGATCTTGGCGAACACGATGCGCGAGAGCTAGAGCGACGTTACCTCGTCAAGGTCGGCGAGATGATACCCCGAGTCTTCCTACGGATTACCGATAATTGGGTCGAGCTAACTCTTCGCTTTCTCGTGAAAGACCACTCGATTCGCGAAGTGAAGGACGCCATTAGCCGGGAAATATTGGATCGCTTAACCGCGTCGGGAATCGGGATTGCCTCCGCAACGTACGAGATCGTTGGCATCCCCCCTTTGCGCATGACGACAATAGCGAATCCGGACGGAGCCCCAACCTAACCCCCATGCTCCGATTCGACTATCTAACAGAGGATCCGGGTGGCTATAGTGTCACTTTCACTCTCAGGCGGTGGACCATGATTCGAAAGATCCCCTTTGCATTGGCAATTCTTAGTATGTCCGGCGGTGTTTTCATCGCCATTCTCTTTGGTGTGAACGAAGACATGTTTCTAGCTCGCATCAAGGCGGGGCTGGAGAGGAACGTTAAGATCCAGCAGATCGTTAACGCAGAAGAAAAGTCCGCCAAAATCCAATCCGAAACGGACAAGAACTGGCGCTACTATCAACGCTACCAAGTTCCCCTGCAGTCTTCAATTGAACTTGGGCGTCTAGTGTAAAATTCGGTAACCGATTCGCCCGTCTGAAATGTCAGCCCCGGTGCATATGACTGCTTTCGATCGTCTAAAAGGGTTTCCACTACCTTCAAAAATCCTGTACATGCATGTGGAAGGAGAGCGCAATACCTTATGGATGCCACTTTTACACCTTTTGAAGAAAGCGTTTTTGAGTTTCAGGTAAATGATTGTCCGGAATTGAATAATGTTCCTTTGGTACAACAAGCGCTCTATTTCCTGCAGCGCCTCTCCGAAAAGCGGGGTTTGAAAGCCACCGCCAAAGGGAACTTGCCAACCCCATTTGTACGCGAACTCCACCAGCATTTTTTTCAACGAGAAGAGTATTCCTTTCTACCGCACAATGAGCATGCGTCTCGTCAGGTGTCTACACTACGCCATCTGCTTGCTGAATCTGAAATCATAGGACTTGAGCGAAAGAGGTTTACCCTTACTTCAAAAGGCAAAGCCCTTCTGGAACAGCGAGACCTAGCGACTCTATATTGGCTTTTGTTCGAGACTTTCGCGTTCAGATTAAACTGGGCGTTCTATGACCGCTACCCTGATCTTCCAGAGATACAACAGAATGCAATTCGAGGTCTCCACATCCTGGAGCTGGCGGGGCAGCAATGGACCACGGGTGAGGAATTGGGCAAGACGTTCATCCATTTGTTGCCGGATTTCCAACAAGGGAGCGACCTGGACGAAAATGAGTGGTTTGAAGAAACAGAATTAGGCTGTTTCGTTTTACGTTTCCTGGAACGTTTCTGTGTTCCGTTGGGATTGGTAGAGCGGAAGAAATCGAAGCACCACTGGTCAAACCTCTTTTCGAAATATCGGATTACCCCACTCTTTTCTAAATGCGTGGGTCGCAATACTATGAATTGCGGCTAGAGAGCTGGCGCCCTTACATAAGCGCCCTGGCAACAAGCAATTTAAGGCAAGATTTTGATCAAACCACCGGTTAAGGAGGAACAAAACTCCGTAACGGGCTCTTCGTAATCCACAGGGATCAAAGTATAGCTTTGCGTAAGGGTCGGAACATTTGGGCACGCTACCGATTTCGCACGATCCACCGTGGATGTCTTATTCACGCTTTGACAAAGCTCACCGTTTTTTTCTACTACTGTTGGAGCCAAAGTTGTCGTGGAAGATGCTTTCGCATCATAATAAATTTGCTTAAGTTTGGTGCATCCTATCTTCTCAAAGTAAACACGATTTTGAGTGTTTTCTACAGTGGCTGGGCTCGTCAACTCAGCGGTGCGCCCGTCTTTGAGCTTCACCTGAATGACATCAAAAGTAGACGCTACTGTCCGAGCTAGGTAAATCGGCGTGGGCGAGCAAAGGGACTGTTCATCGCCAATCCAGTCTTCTGTTTTGACTGTTATGCAAAGTCCACTAGCCAACTTCCTGAGTGTTCGTTTCTGAAGCCAATACTTGCGCTTCATCGCGTCGTAGGATCGCGTGTAGCCAAAAGTGCACTGCTCATTTTCTTCTTCGCTGGTTTGATTCACGTCCGCCTGGGCCGCTGCATCGTCGGGTGGAAAGAATGTGGTGTAAGGCTTTAGCAATCCAACGCAGTTATTGGGTACACTAACACTCTGCTGTTGTTGCTGCGGCTGTTGCTGATCTTGTTGGACCTGCTGCTGTTGCTGGTCTTGTTGGACCTGTTGTTGTTGTTGTTGCTGTTGCTGTTGCTGTTGTTGCTTAGCCCAAAAAACCGGCGGTTTTCCGGATGCTTCGTTCGAGATCTCGTTTGACATGGGATTCGGGGCGTATGGTTGCACGCCTTGATCCCAAACGCCATCGTCAGCGCAGCTGATCAGGCCCGTAACCATCAACAATTGAAATGCCACACTAGCCCTGAAAATTACCACCGGCCCCTCCCCATATTCGGTTGATCTGCGAGAATATTAGAGAGGAGATCGGCTCGGGAGAGCAAAAACTTTAGCTCGGTCGCCATGAGCTCTCATAGGTCAATAGATACGGGTTCTTAAGGTTAGACTTCAGACGGATGTACCGAACCTGCCCACTTCGCGAAACTTCAAAAAAATCGACAGCTAATACTTGAGCAGGGAAGAAGTCAGGCCTAGGAAAGCCTTTCGACCGCCACCAGCTCTAAAGGTTCTCCTGCGAGCTTTGTCTGTTATCGACTGTGCCTGACCACGTTCTCGATGCCGTTAGGGTGAGTGCGTAAGGAATTTCCCGGTTATTCCGATAAGATCTTCATGGATTGCGTGCTCCTGGTAGAGAACGACACCTCTGTCGCCGAGAGCGTGGTGCTAGCGCTCAAGGTGAACGGCTATCGAACCGTGCGAGCAGCGAACCTTGCGGAGGCGCGCCAGGCGCTTCAAACAACCGAATTTGCCGCAGCGCTCCTAGACATTAACCTACCCGATGGCAGCGGATTCACGCTCTGCTCTGAGATCGTCGCAGCGAAGCCCTCTCTCCCGGTGCTCATGCTTACCGCACGCACCGACGAGGATTCTGCGGTTCGGGGCCTTAGCGCAGGAGCCGTCGACTACGTTCGAAAACCGTTCGGGACAACCGAACTCGTAGCGCGGCTGCGCAGAGCCATTCAGCGGGACATTGTCGCCACCAAAATCCTTTCGTTCGGCGAGCTGAACTTAAACTCGGCCGACCGGCGCGTGTTCTTTCGCGACGAGCAAATCCTGCTCACCCCGACCGAACTCGAGATCCTGATTTTGTTGGTCCGCCGCGCGGGCGGGCTTGTCGGCAAAGAGCAGCTTATGGGTTTCATCGATGCTGAAGGGGATATCTTTGACAGCACACTTGCTTCACACGTCTCGCGCCTACGCACAAAGCTAAAGAAGGCTTCTCGCGGAAAGCTTCGAATCGCGGTCGTGTACGGTGAAGGCTACCGTATCGAGAGCGGCGAGATTGAATGATATTCACCGGAATGAAAACCCGCTACACGATCGTGCTCGTAGGCCTATCTATCTCGTTTATCCTCCTCTCGATCTTGGCAGCGTTCTTCACGCTCGATCGTCTCGCCGACCAGATCCGCTCGAGTCGCGCGATCATACTAGCGCAGCTTGTGGAAGAGGACTTACGCGACCGTGACCCGTTTCGCTGGTTCTCTAGGCTGAAGCAGACCGTCGGCTTCGACCTAAACTTCATTCAAATGTGGATCTTTGCCAGTGATGGCAAGCTTGTGACCGCAACGTCGCCGAACGGTCCAGCGCCCGACTGGCAAGACCTCCCCCATCCGGAGGTGCCGCACAGGATGATGCGTGCACCCAGGCAAAGCGCAAAGCTAGTCACAGGGGTCGTGCGCTTGAAGACGAGTCCCCCGCTTTTCGTGGTCTTTCAAATGGAGCGGTTCGGACCCCTGCTTCGTTACTCCGCCTGGATGACATTCTTCTTTTGCATTTGGGCGATAGTCGGCTGCTCGGCAATCTCGCTCGCATTGGTGGTTACATACTTTCGCACGCGCGCGCGCGAAGCAGTGAGCGTACTGGAGCGGATTCAGCAGGGGGAGCTCCATACGCGCTTCGCCACGAGCCGAATCGACGAGGTCGGGAGACTGATGAGGCTCTTTAACTACATGGCAGATGAGATCGAACGGCTTGTAAGAAACCTGGAACGAGCGGAAGGCGCGCGTACCGAGTTTCTCCAGGAGCTAGGCCACGATACTCGTACACCGCTGACAGCGCTTCGGGCCAGCCTAGCGACTTTGCATGATGATTTCGGCAAGCTCGACGAGCATGAGCGACGGCGATGTATCGTGATTGCATTCCAAGAAACCGTTTACCTGCAGACACTCATCGAGGAGCTCTTCTTCCTGGCGGAGATGAACGAGCCAAAATACCGCGAGGACGTTGAGGAGGTAGCCCTGGTGTCCCTTGTGCGCTCTGAAATCGACCGGCGGCAAGTACTCGAAGCTGGCGATTTCCGGCGTGAGTGGTCGTTGGAAGCAAACGGCCTGGAGAAGCAGCGACTTCGAGGCTCTTCGCGACTGCTTCTGCGACTCGTTCGCAACGCTCTCGATAATGCCGCAAAGCACGCCCGTCGCTCGGTACGGGTTTGCGTGACCGAGGATGAGAGCCGGGATGTCACGATTCTCGTTGAGGACGATGGTCCGGGAGTTCCAGAATCAGCGCTTCTTGAGTTCGGATCGCGTCGGGTGGGCGGGGTAAGCGAAGGGGCCTTTTCATCGGGCCGTTCGCTTGGCCTGGGCAGCGTGATCATGCGACAGGTGGCCGAACTGCATGGCGGTAATCTTCGGCTGGAGAACGTCGAGCGTGGCGGAGCGCGGTTGCGGATTACACTAAAAAAAATTGCATAACGATCCTGGTTTCACTTGTTAACCCGCTGGAAGTTTTCAATAGCGCGTCGCACCCTCTCCTCGCCTTGCTGCTTGAGCTGTTCAAGCGGAATTCGCTCGTAAGGCCGTGATGATCGAAGCTGAGCCATACCGTTCCAACGCACCCAGACCCGTCCCGCGCCGCCTGCCGAAGGCACCACCGTTAGGTCGGCCTCGAACTTTTCTAGCGCCGCCTCTTTGTTAGGAACTACTTCCCACCTCTGTAGGCAGCGCTGAGCGCTCAAACGAAAGTTCATGGACCCGTTGCGAGACAATAGATAGGTGCTCAGAGAGAATTGAAGCGTCCATACGGAATCATTCGGTTCTTGCGTTGCTCGGGTGAGGTCCCGGATTTGAAACGGATAGTCGCCGCCGGATGGTTTTTTATTTATTCCGATGAGCAGCCACTCTCGGTAGACCTCGGGATTCTCGATCAGTGAGCAGAGTTTCGATACGTCCCCATTGAACGACGCGAGGACCTCAAATCGAATTGTCCGATCGCCACCTTTTTCCAGCGACGATAGGACAAGTGTATCTGGTCCGGTAGCCCTGCGAAGCGGATCGAACGCATTGGAGGCCGCAGCAACCCCAAGCCAAAGCGAAAATAGAAAAAACTTCACAGGCCTCCCGTCGCAATGGCCTGGTTGATCAGAGCCGAGCGGCAACTCGACTCGAGCTGACCGGCGCCGAACGCCTGGCGGAGCAGGCGCTCAATGTCGCGCCGGCAGGCGGTGTTTACCGCAGACCCACCTGAATTCGGGACTCCGTAAGGGGGGGGTGTGGGTGAAGGTGACCGATAAGCATACGGTTCCTCCGAGTCCCGGGTACCGCTTAGTTCGGTGCCGCAGCTTGTGATGACGGTCAGCAGGGTCAGACCGAGAATGGTAAGCACCCGAATATCGAATTTCCGTAAGGGAGCGTTCATTTTTCTTCCTCCACCCCACCAGGATAACTCCCATTCCTTGCGAAACACTTGAGGCGGTCCGCAATCATTCTTCAAACCTTTCCCGTTACTATTCAGTCTATGCGCTACTTTCCTATCATTTGCGCGTTTGGAGCCTTGCTTAGCGCTCCCTGCCAAGCGGAATTTCGGCTCGCCGTGTCCGGGGGTGTCGGACTTTTAGACACCGCGAGCACCAGTCCGGAGGAGGGAGTTAGGGATGGCGCTCCACGAAATCTCTCACTGGGCTTATCGGGCCGCTACGAGTGGAAGTACCTTGCTCTTGATTCTGAGACGTTCTTCGCATTTGGAGACGAGGCGCGCGTAGGGGGCGACGGACAGTACACAGTTCGGTCCTTTCAGACACGCGGCACAATGGTCGACCTGCGCGCCCGCTACGCTACTCGGCTCGGTAAATGGGGTTTCAAGCTATTTGCTGGACTCGGCGGCGGCATCGCGCAGGCCAAGGTCGCGCAAGATTCATCGAACCTCATCGAGGTCGGCCGGCGCCTAACCGGAGCCCACGGTGTTGTGGGTCTTGAGCTTCGCCCAGTCCGGTGGCTCGTGCTCAGCGGCGACTACGCACGCTCATTTCTTACCGATGGCGTGCTTGAGGTAAGCGACGGCCAAACAATTGAGGCGCTTGACGTAACGGGTGCCAGTTATGAGCGCTGGCGGGGTCGGGCGAGTGTGGGGGTCGGTGGTGGTTTCGACCTGGGCGGAGTCGCCGTTTACCGCACTTCGAACGTGGAGCTTGGATCGACGGGAGTGTCGACATTTAAGCTTATCCAGGTCGGATTCGAGTTGGGTTACCGATTTCGGTGAAAAGCAAAAGGAGTACTGTCATGAAAGAAGCAAGGCCGCTCTGGATATTCGCAGTGTTAATTGCGTTTGTCTTCCTAGAAGGGGCATGGATACTTTGGGTGCAGCGCAAACATTACGACCTTAGAGAGACCTTCACGTCCTTTGTTATTGCCATCGGTCAGGGTATCTCGAATCGTTTGAGCTATTTTTTCATTTACCCGTTCCTGGAATGGATCTACGCCTATCGTCTATTCACGCTAACGATCCAAAGTGTTTTCGATTTCGTGATTTTCTTCGTGGCGCTCGATTTCGTCTATTACTGGCAGCACCGGCTTAGTCATGAGATCCGCTGGCTTTGGGCGTCGCATAGCGTGCATCACTCGGTGCAGCAACTCAACTACTCGGCGGCTTATCGCCTGGCTTGGACGGGATGGCTATCAGGGTTTTTCCTCTTTTTCGTGCCTCTCGTTTGGCTCGGCTATCACCCTGCCGATGTCATGGGGTTCTATGGACTGAGCTTGATTTATCAGTTCTGGCTGCATACGGAGCTCGTTCCCAAGCTAGGCTGGCTCGAGTATTTCCTCAACACGCCCTCACATCACCGAGTTCACCACGCGAAAAACACCCAGTACATCGACCGAAATTACGGAGGAGTCCTCATTATATTCGACCGAATTTTCGGTACACTAGCCGTGGAGAATGAGAAGTGCGTCTACGGCCTAGTTGGGAAGACGCCGTCGAGCAACCCCATCCGGGTAGTATTCGACGAGTGGCTTTCGATCGCGCGGGATGTTTCGCGTTCCAAGAACTGGCGAGATCGCTGGCACTATGCGTTCGGAGCGCCTGGAATAAAAAGGCGGCCCTCGGTGGAGAATTCGGCCGACATTTTACCGCAAGTCCACGGGTAACGCCGTAAATTGGATCTAACTCGCTACGCCGCTTTCGTTAGTGCATGGACGATGCGCGCAACGTTATCCAGCGTGGGATTCCCAACGGCTGGAACAACCCTTGCAGCATCCTTTGTGAATTACGAAAGGAGTATGCAATGCATTCACAATTAGGAAAAACAGTTCCCGTGGTAATTGGCGCCCTTTTTCTGCTGGGGGCGGCAGATCCGGCCAGCACTACAATAAACTCGAAAGAGAAGACAGGAACCGACGCAAGTAAACAGCAGGCAGAGGCAACTACCTCTAAAACAACAACCCCCGCTCGTCAGTACGAAGATGTTGAGCAGCTTGTAGACAACGTTAAACAATTGGAAGGGCAAAAGGTGAGCGTTCCAGGCGAGGTAAAACAGTTATTGAACCCTCGAGCCTTCGTACTCGAAAGTGGCGGCATCATTAACGACGAGATTGTTGTGTTAGTCCCCAAAAAACTGGATGAGCAACAGGTGATGTCGATCAAGGACGATGCGGACCTAGCGGTAACTGGTGTAGTGCGAAACGTTCCCCTCATTGAAGTTCGTAGAGAGCTCGGCTGGGACATGGACCCGCAACTCGTAGTAGAGCTCGAAAGAGTAAAATCCTACATTGTTGCAGACCGAATCGCACAACGCTAAAAACTGTGTATCATCGAGTCAGGGCGGGCTCTCGAGCCCGCCCTTCTTATTCCATCACGCCAAAACGCCAACCTCAACCGCAGACCAAACGTCCATGGACCCGCACGGTCAAATCAGATACAAGCCTCCCCTGAGGCTTGTTTGAAAGAATCCGAAGTGATCTGCAATCGATACCGAGTGGAGTCAGTTCTGGCTCAAAGCGGCTCCAAAGGCACCTATTTAGGAACCGACTTAGAGCGACTCGACTCGGTTGTCTTAAAAGCAATGCCCAAAGTTTCGGTACGGCCTGAGGTCTGGCGACAAATCGAAAAGGAGGCTCGGCGGGTCGGTCAAATCCGAGCCGTCGGAGAAATGGCTCGTGGGCTATCGGGCGATACGCGCCCCCATGTTTTCATCGCCCGTTCTTACGCCCAGGGCAAGACGCTCGCCCATTTGTTGAAGCGGGCACCTCAGGGACTCGACCCAGGTCAGGTGCTTGAAATCGCACTTCAGGTGATCGAACAACTCTGCCAGCTGCACTCGGTAAGTGTGCTCCACCGCGATATCAAGCCTGCGAATATAATTGTTCTCGATTGCCCACAGGGGGTCCAAGCCACTTTAACGGATTTTGGTTTATCAAATGACGTGTGGCGAATGCAGTCCTGCGAAGACGTTGAGTTGACCACCGCGTGCTACGTCTCTCCAGAGCAAAGCGGGCTAATAGAGGCGCCAGTTGGAGAATATTCCGATATCTACTCTTTGGGAGCCGTTTTCTTCGAACTGGCGACAGGCCAACAGCTGTTTTCCGGTGCCACGCTCGACCAGGTGGTCTCAAAACATCTTGAACTCCAAACGCATAGCCTGATGGTGCTGCGTCCTGAGTTCCCTACGGCATTCTCGGAAATGATCCGACGCATGCTCCAACGAAATCCTTCGGATCGTTATCAGTCGAGCCAGTCGCTCCTCGAGGATTTTCGCCGAATCCTCGGACTGTACCAGGGTCAAAAAGAGTGTTTTGTCCTAGGCACTCGGGAGCCGCGACAACAACTTACCAAGCCGTGCTTCTTGGATCGTCGAGAGTACTCTGAAGCATTCGGCCAGTGGCTAGCAAAAACGCGGTCGGGGTTCGGAGGTGTTTTTTCACTCGAGGGGGAATCGGGGAGCGGGAAAAGCCGGCTGCTGGAGGAGTGGGATAGGTTGGCCAGAGTACAAGGCGTCGCGGTATGCAGAGGGCAGGCGCTCAATGCCGAGGGGCAACAGCCCTTGCAGGCCTTGATGGGTGTAGTGAGTCGGGTAGTTGAGCAGGCCGAAGCCGATCCGGTTTCTCTGCATTCACTTTTGGGTGGGATCAACGAGGAACAGCGCGACTCCTTGATCCGATGTTTCCCGCAAACTGAACCTTTGTTTGCTCGAAAGGCCCCGTTTAAAACTCTGCCTGAAGTTTTTGCCGTACAAAGAGGCGCCCAAGCATTCACAGCGCTTCTCGACGCTTTGGGCAAAAGCAAACCAACCGTGATCTTCCTAGATGACTTTCAATGGGCAGACGATCTGACTGTACGATTTCTTGAACACTGGAAACAATCCGGTCAACGATCCAGGGTGTCCGTGGTCCTTGCGATTCGGAAGCACGAAGGGTTGGCGTCTTTACAAAGTTTGGTCGACTCTGAAAATCGCGTTCGACTCTCTTTGCTTTCTCAGCCAGATGTACGACAGATTGCGGAATCGATGGCAGGGCCCCTGCCAGCAGAAGCCGTTGATCTGCTTTCGCAAAACTCCAAAGGAAATCCCTTTTACGTAGAATCCTTGGTCCGGGGGATGGTCGGGCAGGGATTTTTGCGCTGGAAACGAGGAAAGTGGGTAGCCGACTCCAGTCGGCAGGAGTGGATTTCGGTTTCTTGGAACGCAACGGCAGTCTTAACTGAATCTTTGGAAAGGTGCTCGGCCCTACAATGGGCGTTCTTGCAAATAGCCGCAATTTTGGGCAAGCGCTTTGCCATCGGACTCGCCGGCGATGCCTTGGGATGGGACACTGAGCAGACTCATTCTGTCTTGAGCTCTCTCACGGACCGCCATTGGTTATGGTGCTCGGGCGATATGGCCCAGTTCAGCCACGACATGGTTCGAGAAGCGGTCTTAGCAAAGACTGTGGGAGTAAATTATCAGCAGCTTCACCTTCGAGTGGCTGAACGGATTGAGCGCCAGGGCACTACGAGCTCTTGGGTTCTAGCCCATCACTACCACGAAGCAGGTGCCTACTCGCGCGCTTTTCCTTTTGCACTTGAAGCGGCACGGGAGGCCCGGGCGCGAAGCGCTCTTGCTTTGGCCGAAGGCCAGTTTCGGATTGCCGTGAAAGGTTATTCGAACGCAACGATCAATATCCAACACGAAGTGCACCTAGGTTTAGCCACGGTGCTGATGTTGCTTGGGCGCTATGCGGAGTCGGAAATCGAGTTTCAAACCGCACTAAACCTGAGCCAATCCGATATTGAAAAAGCGCAGACAAGAGCTTTTCTTGCAGAACTGGCATTTAAACAAGGAAAACTCGATAAGTCCGCCCGGCTTATCGCCGTGGCGCTAAAGGGTTTGGGATTGCCACTTCCGAAGCATTTGTCGGGTTACGTGTTCGGAACTGCCTATTACCTTCTTTCCCACTTTCTCAGCGGTGGGTTTGCAAAGAAGGGGTGTCGACCCGCTCCACTGCGAGTCGAAGTGATTTGCCGCCTGCTCAATCGCCTTTGTTACGTGGTCTATTTTTCTGGTGCCACGGCCAAATGCATTTACCTGCACTTTCGCGCCTTGAAACTCGCCCAGAAGTATCTCCCCTCCGAGTATTTCGCCCAGACGCTCGCGAATCAAGGACCCATTAGTACCTATTTAGGGCCGGCGATGATGCGTCGAGCTGTTCCCATTTTGGGTGAATCGCTGGCGATTCGCCAGGCAATTGGAAGTCTCTGGGGCCAGGGCAATAGTTTGAATTTTCTTGCGGTCACACAGTATACGGCTGCCCACTACTCGGAATCGATCCAGGCAGGAGAGCGGGCATGGGACATACTTGAGCGTTCGGGTGATTTGTGGGAAATGCACGTTGCCGGATTTCAAGTAGCCGCAAGCCATATGCGCTTAGGCGAGGCGGAAAAAGCGCTAGAGTGGTGTCGCATCGTTCACGAAAGTTCAGTCCGAACGCATGACGAGGAGTCTGCAGGTAGAATTTTAGATGTCTGGGCTCGAGTGGCACCGTTGACTGTTCCGACCAAAGCGCTTTCAGACTCACTCCAATTTAAGTGTGAGGATACCCAAGCATTTGCGCAGATCCGACTCGGAGCTGCTCGCGTGGCTTTGGCTCACAACGAAATCGAACAAGCTTTTGAGCATCTGGACTCCGCAGAACGGAAACTCAAAGGGCGTAATAACCTCAACGCCTTCTCTGTACCCGTCTTCAGCTGGCTTTTGACGACGACACGCTTGCTCCTAAGAAATTCATCGACGGTAACCCCACTTGCACGACGAGGTTTACAAAGACGATGGGCGAGACTGCACCGCAAAGCTTGGCGCCTTACTTTGTGGTGTGTAAACGAGCGCCCCCACATTTATCGAGAGCGTGCATTTTATTTTGCTTCTCGAGGACAGTACCGACGGGCTTGGAGATGGGCTGAGAAAAGCCTATCAGAAGCCGCGATTCAGCACGCAGCTGTGGAGGCTAAAGAAACGGCCATTTTCATAAATCAGTTGGCGACTGAGTTGGGCTGGCCGCTTCCTAGCGCCGTTTCGTGTTGGACACAATCGAAAGTGAGATTGCCGGACCAAATCGAGTCGGGCCCCGAAGCAACGAGTGCCTCCGTTTCCCTAGCAAGCCTGTTCACTCAACTGCTCAAACACGGTCGGCGAATTGCTGGAGCACTATCGGAGCCCGAGGTTCATGATCGACTTTGGGAAGCGGGGCGAGAGCTGCTCCGTGGTGACCACTGCGTCATTCTCCGGTTAAACGAAGAGGGTCAGCTCGAGCCGGTGAAGGGAGATCCCGATCCGCAATGGAGCACCCAGATTGCTACTCGGGCGTTGCAAACTCAGAAAGTAGTGGGCATTAACCTGAACAGTTTGACTGACCTCTCCGAAGCCTTACACGAATCCCAGGTAAAGGCAGTGCTGTGCGCGCCCATTTTAGTAGCGGGGTCCGCATATGGCTGTATCTACGTTTCGCACTCACAGCTGAGCGAGGTTTTTAGTAAAGACATTTCTCGCGTTATCTTACTTATTGCAGAGATGGCGGGAGCCGCGATTGAGAATGCGACACTCTATCAGCGCAACCTGGAAAACCACCGGGTGAAGGATGAGTTTATTGCGGTAGTCTCCCACGAACTTCGAACGCCCATGACCATTATCAAAGGGTGGCTGGACTTGATGGTATCGGGCGCGTTAGAGGCGGACAAAATGGAGACTCCTTTGGAAGCTATGGGACGAGCCGTGGACTTGCAGATTCATGTGATTAATCAGCTGATCGACGTTTCAGCGGCTGCGACAGGAAAACTCTCGCTAAACAAAAAGCCCCTGGTCCTTGGGCACTGTCTGGCTCAGATTGTAGACGGTTTCCAATCGGTGGCTCATCAAAAGAATATTCGGCTGACTTTCGATTGCGATGACCCTTCCGTGCAAGTTCAGGCGGATGAAAAGCGGATCGAACAGGCCATTTCCAATCTGCTCTCCAACGCCATTAAATTCACCCCTCAAGAGGGCATTGTCCAAGTGCGATGTTACCGAAGCCTAAACGAAGGGATTCGAATTACCATCCAGGATTCGGGAATGGGTGTGGATAGGGCTTTTTTGCCCTTCATTTTTGAGAAATTTCGCCAGGAGGATAGGAAAGCCCGTCGCAAAATTGAAGGCTTGGGATTGGGTTTGGCAATTGTGAAAAACATTGTCGAGTTGCACGGCGGCAGAGTGGAAGCTAGTAGCGAAGGCAAAGGAAAGGGAGCTAGCTTTACTGTGATTTTGCCAATCATGGCACACCATAACTACCAACGCTCTATTTATCAGCACAATACTGTCTTAAAGTGACAGTATTTCGTATATAAATACCATTTAATTTGCATTTTGTGCTTTAAACTGTCATATTATGACTAGATCGAGCGGTTATAATGACCAAACTAATGGAAATCCTCCGAGAGAGGCTACCGACGGATATTTTTACGGACACGGAAGTGGCATCACTTCTCTCGGGCTCCGCGGACGCACGCTATGGGCTCATTAAGCGGGCCATAGCGAAGCAAGACATTGTCCAATTGCGGCGGGGCGTTTACAGCCTTGGGAAAAGGTACCAACGCGCTCCCCTTAACTTGCATGAGCTGGCCCAACGAATCTATTCCCCCTCGTACGTCAGTCTTGAAAGCTCGCTTTCCCACCATGGGTGGATCCCAGAGGCCGCCTATACCGTGACAAGCGCAAGTGCCAAACGGACAACCGAGTTTGAAACCGCGTTTGGAACTTTTAGCTATACACACATCCCGCGTTTCAATTTCGTGGGGGTCGACAGAGTAACCCACGGTAGGTCCATTTATCTAATGGCCACACCAATCAAGGCGCTCATTGACTATGTTTGGGTTCACAAAGTGGATGATTTGACTGCTCTCGAACTCGCCGCCAGCCTTCGCATTGAGGAAGATTTACTGAGACGCACAACTCGGGGAGCTCTTTCCCAAATTGTGAATGCGTACAAGAGCAACCGAGTCACCCGATTTGCAAAGTCATTCGACCAGGAGATTTGGCTGTGAGCATAAAAATGATTCAGGAGCGTCTCGATGGCTATAAGTGCCAGTCGATGCAGGAGGAAGAGTTTGCTCTTAAGGAGATTACCCAGGAACTTGCGCTTCATTCGCTCTATACATCAGGTTTTTTCAAGAAGGCTGCATTTCAAGGAGGTACCTGTCTTCGAATTCTCTACGGCCTAAACCGGTTCTCTGAAGATCTCGACTTTGCTCTTTTGGAGCCCGACAAACATTTTGAATTGGCGCCTTACTTGTCTGCGATAAGCGAGGAACTGAAAGCTTTTGGCTACGACATCAAGATCCAGAGTCGCTCATCAGTCGATAGGGCAGTAAAGACCGCATTTTTAAAGGACGATTCCTTGGGACACATTCTCAGCGTTGCTTATCCTAGACCAGATGGGCCCGCGCGAAAGCTAAAGATCAAACTTGAAGTGGACACAAATGCCCCTTCGGGAGCAAACATCGAAACTAAGTTTCATGATTTCCCTATCTATTACTCCGTAACGGGGCACGACCTTTCGAGTCTTTTCGCCGGAAAAAGTCATGCATTGTTGGTCAGACCCTACGTAAAAGGGAGAGACTGGTTTGATTTTCTTTGGTACGTCTCACGAAAAACCGTTCCAAACTTTGCGTTTCTATCAAATGCTTTGGATCAGCTAGGCCCTTGGAAAAGCAAAACAGTAAAAATAGGAATGGATTGGTATCAGAAGCAGATGACTCGGAAGATCAAGTCCATTGATTGGGAAAAGGCTAAGGCGGATGTCCAACGCTTCTTGAAACCTGCAGATGCGAAGACTCTGGAGCTTTGGGGTGAACGGTTTTTCATTGAGAATCTCAATCGGATTTCAGCATTCAAGACAAAGTAGCTCGCTTCAGTTTTAACGGACACTTCTTCTCTTCTACTCCCATTGGAGTTGAGGAGTTTGGTCTGCCGGGATTTTCCAAATAGTGGCAAAGTCGAACCCCGCAAAACTGGCTTGCTCTAGCATCTGAGAAGCGGTGAGCGGCGTGCCAAGTGCGTTATTGCAACCTGAACACAGAGCGGTTGAGAGGTAGTAGTTATTCAATATGACACCGATATTCACCCCGTTCGTTGGACCCACTTCGGCGCCGGTGCCGGTGACGGCCATCTGAGTATATGAATGATTGGTGGCGCTATTCACTGTACCGCGTCCCACGAGCCCGCCTACCTGAGTTGTGCCTGATACGGAGCCGTCTGCACGGCAGTTCTCAACATAGCTATCGCTAAACCCAGCCAGGCCGCCGGTTTCACCTACTCCTATGACGCTAGCATTGACCCGAACACCCCAAAGACCACCGAAGTCAAAGTTGCCCACAGCACCGCCCGTTTGAACCCCAAACCCCGTGATAGTTCCCGTGACCGAACTGTCTTCTAGATATCCCGAGAAACCTCCAACCAGTCCTCCCACTCTCGTTGTGCCGGAAATGGTTCCGGTTACGTGCGAGTCCTTGATGTAGCAATAGCCAGCAGGATTCCTTCCCACAAGACCTCCTGCCGAAGAACCCCCGGAAACACTTCCGGTGAATTTGAGGTTGTTAAAGACTTGATCGAAATTCGAATCGATTCGCCCTATGATTCCCCCCGCATCCGCGGCAGCTGACACGGTTCCCTGCACATGCACATTGTAAATGTCTTGTCTTAGTCCGCTGAAGGCCGACCAAGTGCCGCAAAGCACTCCAGCCCTATTTGTCGTCGAAGTCACACTTGCATTGGTGAACTCCAGATTCTGTATCGAGCCCCCCTTGGCTGCTCCAAAAGTATAGGCATTGGTGAAAAAGCCGGCTTGCCCCGCAATCGATATATGGAGATTGGAAATGGTATGACCATTCCCTTCCAGAGTGCCTCGAAAATCGTTGATGGGCGTCCAGTTATTTGTGGCGCTCACTTCGGAAAGATCCATGTCATCGGTCAGAATATAAAAGCGCAAAGGATCCGCAGCCACCATCGCCTGCAACTGGGCGGGGGTACTTACCTCGGCCACGGTGAGGGTCGTATGGCTCTGATACACGTAGGTGCTGATAGCAGTCACCCCCGTTTGACTTGCGGTAACGGTCCGCCGTCCGTAAGTATGCAAATCGAGGTTAAACGAAGCATAAGGGACATTGATGCTGAAAGTCCCGCCATCAGCGTCACTACAAGGCCCCACTTGCGCCGCAGCTAAGCCAGCTCCCTGAAGGGTGACATCCCCTTTTTCCACATCGCACTCGCCACTAAAGGTCCAGCCCCCATCGACTTCATCAAAAAAGCGCGTGGTCATGGGGGTCGACGGCAACGAATCGCCGGAGAACGCAAGGCGAGGCGGGGGCAGCGTTGGCACCGAGCTGCAATTGGTGCTTTGAATGCACAGACCTACGCCGCACCTGGGTAAAAGGAAAAGAAGTGAGAGTGTGGCTGCCCTTAGCATTGCGATACCATGTCTATTGGCTAAGTGCCGTTTGCGACCGCCGTAACCAAACGAAGCTCGCGTCTACTCGCTTCGTCTTCGGTGTCTGCTTTTACCCGCTTCAGGAACGCTGCCTGGGTCAGAAACACGGGCTTTTCTACTTTCACTTCGTACGCAAAAACGGAAGCAAATCTGTCGGGATCCAGTGTGCGAGTCACTTCCACGCGCACATTAGAAACCCGCACATAGCTTGCCGGACCAGAGCCCGAAATCTTGTTGGAAAAAAAGCCACTGGAAAAACGAAACATGCCATCCGTCGCGAGATATTGATCTCCTCGGACTCGGACGTTATTGCTCGGCTTCCCCGTAGCCAAAGTCACATCGTAGTAGAGGCCCGGCATACCCAGGTAATCCGCTTCAATGGCATCGCCGTGAAACGTCTCTACTTCCAACAGCAGCTCTTCTTCCATGACATCGAAGAGGTGGCGAAAGCCTGCTTGGTTGAGGGTTTTGACCGTGCACTGATCTTCCAGGGTGCCTGTAAAGTGCCCGGCCGATACCTCTGGACCCGAAGTCCACCTCATTTCACACTTATACTCAGACAGCGCAAAGGCACTCGTCGAGGCCAACATAGCCAGTAACATTTTCATTTTCTCATTGTAGCCTATTCGTCGGCGCGCCCTTGGCACGGTGTGGCAGCATTTGGCCTAGGCACTAACCATAGTGTGGTACACTATCCCATCATGGCGAAGTTCGAATACGACAAGCATGGTGTCCCCACAGATGAGATCGAAGAAGTCTTCCGGCGCATATGAAAAAATCTTACGCAAAATCGCTGAGAGAATATAGCAGCCAGTTTAAATTGGAAGAGAAGAGGATCCTCGAATCGCTAAACAAGTTAAAAAGCACCAAAAAGCTACCGACAAGCATCGCCTTGGAGAAGGAAACAATTTCGGAATTGAAGCGCCTAGCCATGGAAAAGGGGGTTCCCTACCAAGTACTGATGCGCATGTTCATTCTTGATGGATTGCGTCGGATGAAACGTTCCGCTGCCTGATGTTGTGTGGTTCAAGTGAATTCAGCCTGCTAGAATATTGACTATCTCTAAGGGGGTCCTATGCGCTTCGTCATTGCGGTATTTTTGTTTTGTGCCTATTCCTCCCATGCAAATCAAATCGTGAGTGTCGGCAGCCATCGAGAAGTTAGAGTAACAAACTCACCCTCTGTGGGATCGGAGGCACTCCGCCGAGAAATTCTTGCTTCGCAAGCGGAGCTTGAACAGTTCACCTCGTTGCTTGTCGATCTGGATCTTAGCCGACAAAGTGGAGCTACCGAACTGACAAGGCAACTCACGGGTATTCAACACGCCATGTTGGAACTAGACGCAACCAAGAGCAAGACAGAGCGAGAAACCAAACACAAAGCGCTTGAAGAGGCGATTCAACAGGCGATTGCTAGCAGCCCAAAGGTCGAGAAGTTTATCGCTCAGTACCTTCCCGAGCGAGTCGCACAGTCGAGATCGAGAATGACTGCGGCCAAAACGATCGAAGAACTCAAAGCTGCATTTAAGGAAGCGGATCTAACGTCCAAGTTTGAAAATGTCGCAAAAGAAGTAGGTTCCATCGACGATCGGCTTGCGGTTTTGAAAGCCGTTCTAAAAGGCTCGATGATGGATGAATATCTTTCTGCTCGATTGGATTCTCTAGCTTCAGAGCCTAAGTTTTGCGAAGGCGTAACTGCGTGTGGTTCGGGGTCAAAATCTAAGACAAACACACTCAGAGGTGGGTTTGAAAAGCCCAAGCACTAGCACTTTTCAATCCGGCACAAGACAACCATCATAAACCCTGGCTTGCCGAAAAAGACCATCGCCCATGTTTCAATTTGTATTCGCCAACGAGCGGAAAAGTCTTTAGCCTCACTCCCGTTGCATTCTCTACATCGGCGATAAGACCCAAATCTCCTTGCCGTCTTGTGGTGTTGGCGTGGACGAGGATCGTGGCTGGCCCGCCTCTAACCGCGGTCGAACCCGCGCTTGCCTTGCTAAACGAGTTCTCGCTACCAGCCGCCGTGTTAAATTTCGCCAATTCTCCGTCACACGCTCCACAGAACCCGGCGGTCCCCAACACCTTGATGGTATCAGTAGGACGAACGCTGATTCCGAACCGATTTATTGTTCCGGCAAGCTGCGGGTTTAAACGCGGAACGGCCGAAGCAGTGGCCTGGGTGCCGGCCGAACCAGCCGTCGCTACTCCCCCAGCTTCCCTAAATTCCGGTGTCGAACCAGACCGAGTGTGCGCTGCACTGCAGTTCGGCCCGGTGCAAACTTCCACTCCACCCTCCGACGACCCGACTTCTTCAGTCACAGGTCCAACAAAAGTCTTAATCACTGGGCGGAACGTTGCCGTGCTAATCGCACCCGATCGAGCACCGCTTCCAGCTGCAGCCACTACCGGGGCAGTTGCGCTTGGTTTTGTCTCTTCGGAAATGAAAGGTTTTCTTACTGATGCAAGCAAAGCCGTGGCTTCCTTAGATACTTTGGCAAAAGACTTGTCTGCTGCGGACTTGGCAACCTTCAGATCCCCCTTTGCTTTATCAAACGCTTCGTTAGCTGCTACGAGTTTGGGCTGAGCAGAAACCGAACCGTCGGATAAGTTACTACCGCTAGCTGCGCGCCTTTCAGCTGCTGTGTTCAGTACTTTAACCTGACTTTCGAGCTTTGCACGGTCATCCCGTGACATCCCGAACCATGCGGTCTTATCTTCATCGAGTTTCGTCTGTATTTCAGCGGCTTGTGCTCGAAGGGAAAGTACATCTTGCTTAAAATTAGACACCGCACCTGACAAAGCTGCCGCTCGAACTTGGTCGCGAGTAGCTTCCGCACTCTCAACCGCCTTTTCTTTTTCTACGAGGGTTTTGCTCTTCCCGAGACTGTCGCCCAATGCAGTGGCAACCTTTCCTACGGATTCCATTGCCTTCCTCGGATCGTTGTAGACAGTAGCAGCTGCAGCCATGAGCTGTTTAACATTGGCCTCCGCTTTTTTCTTCGCTTCGGCTTTTGGATCTTTTGCCTTGTTTTGAACCGCATCTGCATATCTCTTGGCGTTCGGGACTTTACTCAGGATTGTTCCAACCTGATCGTAAACCTGTACATTTTGTTCACGTTCTAACTTGAGTTCTTTGCCGTCTTTGTCCTTCACTACGATGGTGCCGTCTCCCTCAATCCGGATCACATCTAAAAAGGTGCCGCGGTTGCCGTCCTTAACCTTGCCATCAACGTCGCGTTTAGCGCCCACACGGACTGCGAATCCGCCTTTTAGTTCCAGATCGGCGGGTTCATCCTTCTCCCCATTCGCTTCAGTACCTCCGTCCGCAGATTCAGCCGTGGGTTCTTCGCTAGCTTCTGCCACTTTGTCGACGGCCATTTCAACAGCCTCGTTTGCACCCTCTTCCGATTCGGCAAGAACTTCGGTGAGTGGTTTTCCATCTTTTCCGACCGGGTAGTAGTTCACCTCTGCATCGTTTCCACCATGAGACGGAGCGTCGGAGGAAGTTGGCTGCTCGGACGAATACGTTGGAAAACTATACCGGCTAACCCCACACCCATTAGGCCCACACTTCGCCCAAACAAAGTTGGCTGAACCTATGAGAACTAGAAAACCGAAAAAACGCATAAATCCCCCTCCGTCATGAGTGTGCAAACCGAAGACCAAGGGAGGACAGATTATTTGGTTCGGTATTTCAATGCGTTAGGACTTCAGAACGGGACCCCAGCTGACTAGACTTTCAACATTGGAATACGGTCCTATACAAGCTGTCTACGCAAAGAGGGCTTTGGCGCCATTTACTTCATGACCTAAATAGGTCATATTAGGTCATATGAAGTCGGTAAAAACGAGTGAGCTCAAAGCCAACCTAGCAAAGTACTTGGGGTTGGTCCGTAGGGGTGAAACGATTGAAGTTCTGGATCGTGGTCAGCCCATTGCGATTATCCGCGGGGCGAACAAGCTCGAAGGTCTTGCGACCGATCTGCCGCTCAAAGCCCCTCAGGATCTGGGAAAGTTGAAGTCTGACTTGGAGAAGGTTCCCAGCACGGATGTGGTTCGGCTGCTTCTTGAAGATAGGCGCAAATAATCGAATGATCGCTTATCTGGATTCATCCGTACTTTTAAGACTGGCCCTGCGTCAGCCCAAACCTTTGAAAGAGTTTTCAACGATTAGTCGGGGCATTTCTAGCCGACTAATCAAAGCCGAATCTCTAAGAACCTTGGATCGACTCTTCGCAACGGAAACCATCAGCCAGAAAGACCAAACCCGAGCCACTCTGTTTGTCTTTAGGGCATTGGAGCACCTCGAGTTGATCCCCGTGGACTCTGTTTTGGAAAATGTTGCTACCCCGCTAGGGCTAAAGTTGGGAACCCTAGATGGAATCCACTTGTTCTCTGCGCTAAAGTGGAAAGAAGCTTACAAAACGCCCCTGACCTTCCTGACCCACGACCACGTCCTTGCGGCAGCAGCGGAGCGCTTCGGAATTCCCTGTCTCGGTGTTTAAGCGGTACTTCAAAGCAGCTTTTTAATTAGCTTGGTTTATATTTATCCGATATTTTTAAACCATGGTTACCCGCCATCGCAGCTCAGATGAACGGCAAACCACTCAACTACTCCTCTATAGAAAAGGATGTGGGAGTCAGTAGTCTCACCATCAAATCGTACTATGAAATTCTGGAAGACACGCTTTTGGGGTTTCCGCTTCCTGCTTACGACAATACTACAAGAAGGACTATGAGCTTTCCTTTTTGCAGACAGAAGACGATGCGGAAATTGACTTGATCCTGGATCGGCCTGGCCAAAAGACTGCCCCAGTTGAAATCAAATCTTCCTCCAGAGTCGAGCTATCTTCGGATCCGACCGCCAAAAAGATAGGCCGTGTCCTTGCGCTGCCATGGAAGAAAGGGCTTGTGGAACTGGGGCTTGGAAAATAGGAATCGCTTGGAAATTAGTGCGAGAGCTTTTCCTGCTTCTGCCGTGGCGCAGTGCCTGCGTTACAGGGGCTATGCCTCAGACTCTCAAACGCGAGTTCTCGCCGGTTTCCAGTAATGCAATTTGCAAGTGCCTCGCGCTCCTCTTTGGTTAGAATGAGCCCGGGGGGCATGGCACCTGAAAGGATCCAGTGTTTGGTGATCGTGCTACGACTAGAGATTTTTCCGCGCATCTCTCCGTCGTGGCACTGATTGCAGTTCATCGCTTCACGAAGGTTTTCAACTGATTGTTTTGAGACCGTTTGCCTCGACTCTAATGAAAAGCACTCTCTAATCACTTTAGATGGCAAGTGCGTCGGGTCGATAGTAAAGCCGGCATGCGTAGTAGCTGTCGGAGATTGCTCCGACAAAGTATTCCCAAAGGACGAGATGCGACGGTTAATCGTTTCACGTGCTGCTCGGTACTTGCTTTCGACCGGAGCCGACGAACGGATGGGAAGGGGACCGCCTGAAGAGTGGCAGTCAATACAGTTAAAGGTGCCTAGCGCGGACTGCCGATCAAAAGCGTGTTCTACCGAAAGCACTCCCTTCTTACTAATGCGTTGGTGGTCAGAAAAGAAGCTCTTCGCATTCCCTTCCCGGTCTGTATGTGTTGCGACGACAGATAGTTGTTTCGCGCCCGAAGGTGCCCCCTGCTTTTGAGAGGGGATGGTAAAGTTGATGAACTTTTCGGTGTTGGGCTTCTTTGCCGGATTGCCTTGGTCATAAACCATGTATCTCAGTTGGCCTTCCGAAGAATTAAGTGGGGGCGCAAGCCCTTCGAACCGGATGTAAAGATAGGGTTGCAATCCTTGGTCTCTACGTTTCTTATTCTCGGTTTCCAGATAGGCATCGGCCGCATTCGTATCCCCCTTATCCAACATCTCTAAGAAAGCGGGATCTTGAAGCTCTTTCGGGACCGATGTGTAAGCTTTTGCGGCTTTCGCCTGGGCTGTAGGGCTGGTCTTTGCGAAACTCGCCTTCTCCGCCTTTATTGCTGAAACCAGTACTTCACGGAGTGGCTCAAAACACTTCGTCAGTTCAGGGTCGTTTTGAAATGCGCGAGTATCACTCTCAAAGCACGTTTCCCAATCAGCGATCAATCCGGATCGGCTTCCCCCTTTAGTGAGTTCTGCAGCGAATTCTTCACGGCGGGCTAACCATTCAGTACGACCTTCGGGACACAAGAGTGCTTCATCAACGAGGCCTGCGCCTGCCAAGGCGTCAGCAGCAAACAAGAGAAGTAGAACCCATTCCAAATTCCCACCCCCTGGGTTCTCAGCGTCTAGGTGCTTTGACAACCGGCTCGGGCAGAGCGGCGCTGGCGCGGCAGTCAAGCTCTCGAACTTTGGAAGCCACATTCTTCTTGTAGCGATTGCATTTGAAGACCACCGTGAAAGGGTCTTGGAAGTTCCTATCTTTGCCTAGTGCTTCGTCGACTTTCCTTGTTTCCTTTGTGCCCAATTCGATTTCTTCAGAAAAACCCCTACCGGTAGGCGTATAGCTGATAGCCGCATTGCCTACATGGGTTAATAAGAGTCCCAGCACGAGGATTTTACATGCTGTCATGGTTTGCTCCTTTTTTAACGGGCAGAATCTGTCCCACTCTATCGATGGAAACATTTTCATCTTTGATACACTTGCCGAGCGGTGTGTGTTCACAGGATCCGTTCTGCGCGACGCAGCCTACACCATACGTCTTATTTGGGGGATAGGTGGCGCTGCCAATCTTGCTCGGCTTGGAGCAAACCATATTTCCAAAACAGACCAGCGTTTGTTCTTTGCCGCAATCGAGCTTGCCAGGAGTGCGAGAGATCCACTCGCAATTCTTATCCACGTCTTCAATTTCGACTCCAGCCAAGTATTTTCCTTCGTCTTGGCATTTCAGCTTTTTCGCTTGCAAGGCGATGACATCTTCACAAGGCGTGATCGCCACCGCATACAAGTTGTCACACTGCTTCTCTTCTTCCTTGGTCCGGGGGAAGTAGCAGCCGTCCATACAGACTTCGCTTACTTTTTTGCCACAGGAACCTTCCCAGGAGGGATCGTTCATAATCGCATCGTTCAACTTATTGCCGTCGCACCCAGTAAATCGGGCTTCGATAAGATGCGCGGCATAGCCACCATGACATCGAGCGAAAGCAAAAGAGGGTGAGAGTACTAGTAAAAGGAGGAGATAGTGCACAAAGTGCCCCATAGGGTTCAGGTTGAAAAATCGAGCGAATTCCCAGCCAATGCCGAATAATAACACTTACGAAGAAGCGCTCAACTCAAAATGAAGAACACTCCTGGGAGAACCGACGCACCTCTGCGGCAAAAAAAGTGCATCAAAACCGCTACTACCGAAGGCGCTCTGACACCAATCGAAGCGCGTGGTAGGCGTGGAAAAGAGCTCCGAGACCGATTTCGTTTTCGTCGACCATGGAAAGATCGCGCGCTAGCACTTGGGCAGACCGCAAGAACCACGGTTGCTTCATTTGCTCAAGGGTTAGCGACTGAGCCAAAAACTCTACCGAATGCCCATTCGAGTTGATTCGCGTATGCCAGGAATCCGCCATACCTGGACCTCTTAAGAGCCGACCCGAAAGCGAACCATCTCGATTCTGCTCGTTACGCAATTGCGCGACATGCTTTTGAACAAAGCCAGTCGCGCCCTGGAAGAGCGCGGAGGAAACCCATTTATCTTCTCGTTTGACCGCTTCCTTGAGAGCTAAGTCGATAGCGTACAAACGGTGCATTCCCCCACACGCGGTCTTGTCGTGATCAATACCGGCACGCACTTCGTAATCCACCAATCGCGCGATGGACCATTTTCCACCTTGCCGATTCGTCCAAACCTCGTCGCGTTTGACGTGCCGGGAAAGTCCCCAAAGAATCCAAGTCGGTTCGTAAACGAACTTTGGCTGAGTGTTTACCCCGGCCACTGCTTTCGCATCGAGCAGCAAATCTCCAAAGCTTTTCTCAACCCAGCGCTTTCCATCATGGGCCATCCAAGGGGTCGTCATTGGCAAGCCAAGGTCAGACAGGTATCCGAAAAATTGGTGCGGATGCCCTTCCAACACTTCCCGAGTCTTTTCATTCCCGGGGGTGTGAGCCGGAGAAGCAATGCCGTTAGGCGTGGTAACAAAGATCGGTTTTCCTAAGGCAAGCCCCCCCTTTCGAAGCCAGTCCAGAGCGAGGACGGAAGTTTCGTCTTCCTTCTTCGTCACGTGCAACGTGTCGGGGAAAGCGAGGATCCCATGGACAATCACCCAGGGTCCGAGGCTGATAGGTACCTTGAGATCGTCCTCTGCCTCGGCAATAAGAGCATCAATTTCGGTAGTGACCTGCTCCACACTAGGTTCAGCGTCAGCCGTGCTAAATCCGGGAGCCAGGGAGTGCGCCTGTAACGAAACCACTACAGTTAAAATGATGAGGGAGCGAAGGAAAACTTTCATGCGCTTGGTTAACCCCTGAAGCCTGAGGTTTCAACAAGAATGCAACTCACCTGGGAAGGTAGGGTTTAGCGATAGCTTGCAATCCGCTCTCAAGAGCGTCTTTAGCGCTCGTACCAAATCTTCGGGAGAGCAAGGATATGAGTTCTTCCGCCGCAAAAACTTGAGAGCGGCCGACGTTGCCACGTTTACGGACAACCTTTCGTTCGACAAGCTGATTGATGGCTAGAGTCGCGACTTGCCGCGAGATTTTCATCTCTTGCATAAGAGTTGACGTGGTTAGAATCGGATTTTCAAGTAGTACATCAAGGGCCAAATAGGAGGCCGAATTACCGCGGAACTTCGCTCGATCTCTCCAGCGGGCCGGCAGCGCCTCAATGGCAGCCCTTGTCACCTTTGCTTCCGTGTCGCTTTCGGCTACGGCTTCGCACAAAAATTCAATTATTGGAGCGTAGTTGAGTTTTTTTTGGGCTTGCTGAAGCGCCTGGCCATACGCGTTTTTTTGCTCTTCTACGAACCCAGACAAATACAAAGGCATTTGACCCGCACAAATCATTTGGAGCGGCCAAAGGGCGCGACCCACTCGGCCATTCCCATCCGGAAATGGGTGAACGGCTTCGAAGTGTGCGTGGCCAACGGCGAGTCTAACTGCCAAAGTAAAACCCGCTATCCCAGCATCTCCTTTTTGAGCTATTTCCTCATCGGCGAACCATTGAAGAATTTTGCGCAACGACGCCCTGACGTGCTGGGGAGGAGCCGGGTTGTAAATTGATTCCTCTTTCCGCAGAGACGCGCCAATCTGAACAATGGCACCTGGTTTTCCCAGCTCGCGCAGTCGCCCTGGCACCCCTCGATAACCCGGATCTTTTGAAACGATATCTTTGTGGATTTCGCAGATGAGTTTTTCCGTGAAGACCTTCTCCTTCTGTTTGAATGCCTTATTGAATTGTCGCTCGAGAGCATGGGCGTATCCTCTCACGGAGAGATTTTCGCTTTTGGCTTGCTCAGTCCCTTGGACTTCGGCGGGTGTAAGAATACTATCGATCGTAGACCAGGTGCCTTCGATACGGGAGGATTCTACTGCTTCCCGACGAATAAAAAAGTAGTTGATTAGCTTGTCGATGGCATTCATTTCGCCAAATCTTGGCAAACGAGATAGCGCAGCGTTCGCTTTGCCCATCGCCTTGAGTGGAACACTTTTGGGTAGCACCTTCGGCGGGGGGGGCGGGACGACGAACCAAATGTTCTCATAGCCATCGGCGTCCAACTTGGTAATACCAAAGCCTCTCTTGGCATCGTACTTTTGCCTAAGTTGCCCTGCTAATTCGTCCTGTTTCACCAATCACCTAAGTTTGACCCTACAAAGCTTAAAACTAGGTTATCACACTAACTTTGATTATAATAAAACCAAATCAACGTTAGTCGCTTCCTTGGGGGAAGATAACAAGAGCGTCTGCGGTGGCTTGCCGCCTTATTTCACAAGTACACGAAGTTCACTTCAATTTGCTGATCCTCCGTCACTTGAAGAACCGAATCCTCGAAGCTGGGCGGCCCGAAACTTCCTTTCGCGTCTCTAGAGACGGCCAAGCCTTCACGCGGAATGCCTATCCAGTTCGTGTCCATTTCACCGTTGTCATTCTCATCGTGAACTGCCGACACCGCGTAGGAACCAGGCGACAACCCCGGAAACTTGGCCTGCAAAGGCACGCCGTCTTTGATCTCAAGGGCCAGCCGAACAACCGCCTCTTCCATTTTCTCGGGAAATCCCTTCTTCGAAGCGTACAACCGAACTAATACTTTTCCTTTCGGGCTCCGCAAACCCTTGAAGTTGACGGTCAGGTTAACGGTCTTCGCACTTTCGCCGGCCTGTTTCTTGGCCGCTTCGACTCCGACCAGACATGAGAAAGAGAAAATTGAAATCACAAATACAGCGACTTTTGGCAGCATCAGGCGTTCTCCATTGGGGCTGAGGTGTATATTAACCCCCAACAGCCTTGATTTGGCATATGGGAAATCCATGGATCTTGAAAATGCGGTTTGGACAAAAACCTGGGACTTTAAAGCCCGCGCGCTCACCCCTTCCAGCGGGATTTCATCCGTTGCCAGCGTCGAATGGCAGCCAGGCCTCGACGCGCTCGTCTTTTTCGGCTGGCTCGGAGCCGTCCAGCCCACGGGCGGGGTTCTGGGTCCCTTCGTGGGTTTCGCGCAGATTGAAACCCGCTCCTTCTCGCCCTCGGTGAATGCCGGCGCCATTGAGCTGCAAGCGCGCACGGATTCCCCCGACCTAGCTTTTGAGATTTTCGTCGTGGATGAGGCCCTTGCTCGAGCAAACCGGAAAGACGGCAAGGAGCGCGACTTTGTCGCTGCGTTTAACCCCACACGGGACCTATCTTTATTCACGTTTGAGCCCAAGCATTTCCGCACGATTTGTCGGGGAGCAGAGATAGCTTATCCAGAACAGGTCGACCTCTACCGGCTTCAGACGATGGGCTTTCAGATTCGAAAAAGCTCCCAAGTCGGGAGTGTCAAGACGACACCTCTTTCTCAGCCCTTTCGCCTAGAAATCACCTCTATTAAATTGTGACGTTACCAATTTCCACGCTCATTAAAAAAAGCTAGGATGCCCCCCATGCGGGCTTACCACGACCTACTTCAGTCCCTATTAGATACCGGTGAAAAGCGATCCGATCGCACCGGCACTGGCACACTGAGTCGATTTGGCCACCAGATGCGGTTCAATCTGGAGGAAGGGTTTCCGCTCGTCACCACCAAGAAGCTGCACCTGCGCTCCATCATCCACGAGCTGCTTTGGTTCCTGCAGGGCAGCACTGGGCTTGCTTATCTCCACGAGAACAAAGTCAGCATCTGGGATGAGTGGGCCGATGCTAATAACGACTTAGGCCCCATTTACGGATACCAGTGGCGACACTGGGGAAAAACACACCCGCGGGTAGCTGCAAAAAGCGGAGTGTCGAATCCGCAAGTAACCGGCATTGATCAAATTCAGGAATTGATTCACGGGATAAAAACCAATCCCTACTCCCGGCGTCACATTGTGAACGCTTGGAATGTTTCTGATCTGCCTCACATGGCGCTGCCTCCTTGCCATGTGCTGTTTCAATTCTACGTGCACCAGGATGGGAGGCTCTCTTGCCAGCTCTATCAAAGAAGTGCGGATGTTTTTCTAGGAGTGCCGTTCAATATCGCGAGCTATGCGCTTCTTCTCATGATGGTGGCGCAAGTGACCGGGCTTCGGCCAGCCGAGTTTGTGCACACACTGGGAGATGCCCACCTGTATTTGAATCATCTTGAACAGGCGAAGCTCCAACTCACGCGCGAGTTTCGGCCGCTTCCCCAGATGATCCTTAATCCCGATGTGAAGAATATTTTCGAGTTCAAGTTTGAGGACTTTCGACTTGAGAACTACGACCCCCATCCTGCCATCAAAGCGGACATCTCCGTATGAAACGCGATCTCGATTTCATTGTCGCTATGACCGAAGACAGGGTGATTGGACGTGATAACCAGTTGCCTTGGCGCCTGCCCGAAGATCTCAAACGCTTTAAAGCCATCACGATGGGACATTCTATCGTGATGGGTCGCAAAACGTATGAATCCATCGGCAAGCCCCTGCCAGGGCGAGCCAATCTTGTCCTCACTCGCTCAGCTGAGTTCGAGGCCCCCGGCACCACGGTATGTCACTCCTGGGCGGAGGTTTCAGACAAGATAGTCGGCAAAGCTTTTGTGATTGGGGGCGCTGACATCTTTGCTCAAGCGCTTCCCCGACTCCATCGGCTTTACCTCACGGTGGTTTTCGAGAAAATCGACGGAGATGCCTTCTTTCCTGAGCTCGACCTGAAAACGGGTTTTACGTTGGAAGAGCAGTCTGAAGTTTTCGAGCAGCCCTTGAAGTACCAGTTTCAAAATTGGGTACAAAAAGCCTAACGCTTCCCGCTACTCGGAGGTACAGTATGGCCATGAAAACACTCTCTCTTGCTTTACTCCTAGGTGCTGCTTCAACTGCGTTTGGTAGTGAAGGCTTTTATGGCCTGAGCGCTGAAACTATTGAGGGGAAGAAGTCGCCGCTTAGCAGTTATAAAGGCAAAGTGGCTCTCGTCGTAAATACCGCTTCTGAGTGCGGCTATACTTCGCAGTACAAAGGCTTAGAAGCACTTTACGAGAAATACAAAGGTAAGGGCCTGGTCGTTCTTGGCTTCCCCAGCAACGATTTTGGCGGGCAAGAACCCGGTAGCAACGCCGAAATCAAAAAGTTCTGTGAAAAGAAGTTCAAAGTCTCTTTTCCGATGTTTTCAAAAAATCCCGTCAAAGGAACCGAGAAGCAGCCGGTCTATAAATTCCTAACCGAAACAGGCAACCCGAAACTCGCAGGCGAAGTAGGTTGGAATTTTGAAAAGTTTCTCATCAATCGAGAAGGCGAGATTGTGGCTCGCTACAAGTCGGGTGTCGCACCGGAATCGCCCGAGCTTGACCGAGCTATTCAGTCGGAACTGGCGACTAAGTAACTTTCAGTCTCTCGCGCGAGAGGTTCAGCGAGTTTTCATCGCATAGCCGAACTTTACCTAGGATTAACGCCTTCCGTAAGCACCCTTACCAAACTTTCGATATTCTTTTCATCGTCCCAATCTTCTTTATTGGCAATAAACGAACGAAATAGCACATACCCCGCGACCATCGTCATGGTGGCTCGTGCAATCGCTTCAGGGTTCAAGTCCTTGCGAAGCTTATTTTGCTGCTGAAACCGTTTCACTGCCGCTAGTATTGCGGTCCACACATTGTCTTTAAACAACTCCCTGATTTTGTCGCGGAAACCTTCGTTGCGCAGGATTTCATTAAACACAATCCGGGGCCCCATACCGAAGGAGCGAACCGTAGCGAGTCGATCTTTGGCCAGAGCCGCTACAAAGTCGGCATAGCTGGCTGCCTCCCTCTCGCTCATGGCTTTTACTTTCTGAATTTGTAGGGGAAGAATGGTTTTCACCGCAAAGGCAAAGACCACTCGTTTTAGTAGCGCCGACTTGGACTTGAAGTGTTTGAACAGAGTCCGTTCGGTCACACCGGCTCGGCGCGCAATTTCAGCAGTAGGTGCGGCGTCGTAACCCTTTTCTCCAAAAACTTCGGCAGCAGCCTCCAAGATATGCCGCTGCTTCTCCGTGGAGGGGTTATCATAGGCTTGTAGTTCCTTTAAAAGCGAAGCGATATCGATTTCCGTCTTATCTTTCATATGCTTACCAAAATGAGTCCGAAACCTACTTGTATAGCGTCGACTATACCGGTACCATAACATGTATAGTGAATACTATATACCCATTCCTTATTCTTGGATTCGTGATGGCAAGCTCTCCTGCAGGGGCCCAGGGACTCACACTGGATGAGTGTTACCGACGCGCCGTTCGCCAGAACGAAACGGTTGAAATGCAGCAACAGGCGCTGGAACAAGCTAAAGCCCGTGTCGATCAGGCTTTTGCGACTTACCTGCCGAACCTGTCTGCATCGGGCGTTTTGCTTGAACAGGCGCCCACGCCGAATCCGGTTGCTCAACAAGTGTCCCCCCAATCGCAGCAGACGGCTCGTCTAACGCTTTCGCAGTCCGTTTTTCGCGGAACGAAGGATACCAATACCTACCGAAAAACGAAGCTGAACCGGGACGCACAAGCCTCCGGGTTAGAGGACTCCAAACGGCGACTTTACATTCAAGTCGCAGAAAACTTTTTCGCAGTCCTCTCGCTCCAAAGTGATTTGGATCTTCTGCAAGAAGAAATTGAACTCAATCGAAAGCGACTGGTAGAAACGCAGGCTTTCGTTTCATCGGGTAAGTCGAAACGGAGCGAGCTACTCACCATTCAATCCAATATCGCCAATCTCGAGTCACAGATTGCGGCTCTGAGCGGACAGCTTCGCAGCCAGCGCGAAGCACTCGTTATCCTCACTGGTGTTGGGAAAGACGCACCCCTTCGAGTGGATGTCTCAGCCCCCAACCTTCGACTAGAAGATCTTTTAAAGAACGGAAAAACCCGACCGGATCTCGCTTCCGCGAAACTCGAAGCAGATGCCTCCCGCGCTGCCGTATCGGCGGCATGGGGCGGGCACCTCCCCAATTTGGATCTCCAGGGTAACTACTACGTGAATCGTCCCGGTGCTTTGAAGGACATCACATGGGATGCCCAAGTTCTGCTGACCATCCCCTTGTACTCCGGCGGGTTGGTTCAGTCTCAAGTCCGCGAGTCCGTCGCCGAGCACAAAACCAAAGACCTTCGCCACTCCTTAAAGCTCAAGGAAGTGGAGCAAGACATCCGAATGCTTTTTGAAATCTGGAAAGGTCAGAAGGAGCAAGTGGAGAAACTTAGAAGAGTGCATCAGCTATCCAAAGAAACCTTCTCTTCAGTGCGCTCGGAGTTTCGAAGCGGCACAGCTTCAACGTCAGACTTGCTCGTTGCGCAGGCTACGCTCCAACAAGCAAAGCGATCACTTGCTCGAACGGAGTACGACTCGCTGCTGACTTTTGTGAAATTGAAACTCGCCGCCAACCAAATGCCCCTTAAGGAGTAAGTCATGAAACGATCCACGCTCTTGTTCGCAGCCCTTGCCTTAGTCCTGACCCTACTCGTTGCAGGCATACTGATTCGGCGTTCGAAAGCGTCGTATATGGAAGCAGGCAGTATCAAGAAGGGGCGCATCGTAGAAGCCATTTACGGACTGGGCACGGTCACCGCCCGCAATACTTATCAGGCGAAGCTGGGCGTTACCGGGCGAATACGAAAACTTTCAGTGAAAGAAGGCGATACGGTAAAGAAGGGAGACCCATTGGTTTCCGTAGAGGGAGCGACTACTTTCACCGCCCCCTTCAACGCCACCGTCACCTCTCTCCCCTTTAAGGAAGGGGAAACCGTTTTCCCACAGCTGACACTCGTGACGTTAACAGACTTGAGCGACACCTACATCGTCGTGTCCCTCGACCAACGATCCGCAATGAAAGTGCGGGCAGGACAACCTGTCGCTTTAAGTTTCGAAGGCAACCGCGATCAAACCGTCTCCGCCAAAGTCGCCAGTGTCTATCCCAACGCCGGACAGTTTCTTGTCCGAGTCGATTCTGACGCCATCCCCGCTTCCGCCTTACCCGGAATGACGGTCGATGTTGCGATTCAAGTGGCAACCAAGGAGAACGCTTTGATTGCGCCGGTTTCCGCGGTTCAAAAGAACACTTTGATTATTGGAAAGTCACGCCAGCCCGTGAGTGTCACCACCGGACTCATTGACGGCTCCTATGTCGAGATCCTTAGCGGCGAAGTGAAAGAGAACGATCGGGTCTATGTGAGGGCCAAGTGAACATCAATCGTCTTGCCATCCGGCACCTAAAATCTAGACCACGCCAAACCATGCTCATTTTTTTGGGCGTTACTTTTGGATCGCTGGCTTTCGTCACCATTTCAGGTTTTTTCGAAGGCTTTCAGGGCTTCTTGGTAGACCAGCTCGTCAATAACGACGCGCACATCAAGATCAGCGCGCCTGAGGAAGTCGTAACGGAAAATAGTCTCGATGTGGCCTTCTTCGGGAAAGAGATGGCTCGCGTATTCTGGAACGCCTCCCCTTCCGGGCGAAGGACCGATCCCACCATTGCGGACTATCAAAACTGGTACAGCATCCTGGGGAGAGATCCTCGCGTGGAAGCTTTCTCTTCGCACCTCACCGCTCAGGCCAATGTTGTCCAAAAGGGTTTGGTCGTACCCGTGTCCCTTATTGGCGTTATTCCGAATCAGATTGAGCGGGTAACGACTTTGAAGGAGTTCGTGCTTGAGGGGAGCCTGGACAGCTTAGCCACGGGGGGCGGAAACTTACTCGCTGGACAAGGCGTGTTGGATAAGCTCGGCGCCCGCATTGGGCAGACTGTTTTCATCGAAGTGCCCGGCCGTAAGGCAACTCCCTTTAAGATAGTGGGGCGCTTCGCCACTGGAATACGGGCTTTGGACGAAACCCGTATATACGGCTACTTGCCGGAAGTACAACTAGCGGCAGGGCGCGCAGGACAGATCAATGAAATTGCAGTCCGGCTGCACAACTACTCACTTGCCAACGAAGTGGCAGGCGCCTGGGCCTCCTTTAGCGACGACAAAGTCTTAAGCTGGGATGAAATTAGCGCCAATGTGCTCTCCGTGTTTGAGATTCAAAATGTCCTGCGTATTTTGGTCATTGGGGTGATCACTGTCGTGGCAGGATTTGGAATCTACAATGTGCTCAATATGGTTGTGAATCAGAAGAAAAAGGAAATAGCGATCCTGCGCTCCATGGGCTACCGGTCGAGTCACGTGCTTCACCTCTTTCTGGTCCAGGGCCTGATTGTCGGGGTGGCCGGAGGGCTGACCGGTGTCGTCTTAGGTTTTTTGGCCTGTCTTTATCTTGAGACGATTCCCTTTTCAGGAGGCCCCGTGGGAAATATGGGGCATCTGCGCATCTCGTTTGCTCCTTCGATCTATTTTTCGGCAATGATGCTTTCGATGGTTTCATCGACCATCGCGGGCTTCTTGCCCGCTCGAGCTGCGGGTCGGATGACCCCCATAGAAATCATTCGCTCGGGAACGGAGTAAGCCATGAGCATTCGTGTCAAAGACGTCCGAAAAACGATTGGTGATACCAAGACCGAAGTCATCAAAGGGGTGAGCTTCACTATCGAGAACGGGGAGTTTGTAGCCCTTCTCGGAAAGTCAGGCTCGGGCAAAAGTACTTTGCTCTATTTGCTTGGAACGCTCGACAAGCCGACTAGCGGTCAAATCCTTATCGACGATGCCGACGTTGCTTCTATTTCAGCCGAAGCGCTCCACCAGCTTCGTAACCTGAAGATTGGGTTCGTGTTTCAGTTTCACTTTCTTCTGCCCGAGCTCACCGCTTTGGAGAATGTGATGATGCCGACTTCCGTCTTCGGCGGGCAAGAAAAGCACCGGGCCTACGCGGAGGAACTGCTTCGAACTTTCGGGCTCGGCGACAAAATGCACCGCTTACCCCGCCAGCTTTCGGGCGGAGAACAGCAACGTGTAGCCATTGCTCGTGCCATGGTCATGAAACCCGCCTACCTATTTGCGGACGAGCCCACCGGTAGCCTGGACTCAGTCAACGGCGAACTCGTAATGGACCTTCTCAAAACGCTTAACGAAAAACAGGGTACAACCATCATACTAGTCACTCACGACAGCGACTTTGCGAACATGGCGAAGAGAAAAATTCCTTTGGTAGATGGAAAAGTGGTCGAACTTTAGATGATCTAAAGATGAGGCCCTCTAAGGGGACGGCTTGCTGCGTAAGCTGCTTCCACAATGCTTACTGCTTCAATGGCATCTTGAATGGTAGCGAGATCGGGATGCGCTTTGCCGGCCACCGTCTGCACAAAGGCATCGAGTTCTAGCTCCCACGAAGTATCTTCGCCCGGATAATTCCAAAGCTCTTTATCAGGCGGCCCCATTTCCGGTTTCATTTTGTAAAAAGTAAGCTGCTCTTCCCCGTAACTTCTTCCTAGACCAGATATCTGCAGCTTGCCCGTGCGACCAAAGATTTCGAAATCGAAAAGGTTTTTCCATTCCGTGCAACTCGCGTGCAAAAACGCTCTGGCTTTTCCCTCGGGTGATTGAAGGAGCAAGAAGCCGTTGTCTTCAACGGGCATCTCCCAAAAAAAAGTCTCCACTCGCCCAAAGGCGAGATTTAGACTTCCGCAATACCATCGACTCAAATCGATAAGGTGCACCCCCTGATCCAGCAGTTCCCCTCCGCCGGAAAGTTCGGGATTGCCCCGCCATTCCTTTTCGTAGCCCACTCGAGCCCCGTGCCCATAACGAGCGCGGATGTACATCAGAGGTCCCGCAGCGTCAGAATCCAGAAGTTTTTTGGCTTTTTGCAAAGCCGGGTGGAAGCGATGATTAAAGCCCACCGATAGAACTCGATTCATCTCAAGCGCAGCGCGCCGCATCCCTCGCAACTCGTCGGTGTTTCGCCCCGCGGGCTTTTCAGCAAAAACATGCTTGCCGTTCTGCAAGCAGAGCAAAGTCGCTGGAGCCATGGCGTTGTTGGTGGTGCATACGATCACAGCGTCGGTATCTTGCCTTGCCGCGAGCGCCTCCATTTGCGTTTCCGCTTCACAACCGAAAGTGGAAGCGAGCTTTGCGGCTTTGTCGCTATTCACATCATAAACGGATACGAGTTTTGCTTTATCGGTGAGCAATGCCGACTGCAAAGCGCGAGCTCTTTTCTCACCAATCAAGCCACAACCGATAATCGATAATCTCAACATTGACCTTGATCTACCGTTCGAATAGTCGTTTTTCAAATGAAGTTAGCAGACCGCAGCATTGTCATCACAGGGGGCAGTCGGGGGATAGGACTCGCCATCGCAGAGGCCTGTTCCAAAGAAGGGGCTCTCGTGCACTTGGTGGCTCGCAATGAAAGTGAGCTCAAGGCAGCGCAGAGTAGCCTGACCCCAGGTCATATCAGAACCTGGGTTTGCGATGTCTCTGACCGAACTCAAATCGTGGCGCTCTTGGAAACGATTGATCGTGAATCACCCGTCCATGGCTTGGTTTGCGCAGCCGGGGTACTTGGGCCCACGGGACCCTTGGAAACTGCCGCGCTAGACGACATTGAAAAAACAGTGGGGATCAATTTATTGGGGTCTCTTTACGCAGCTCACACCTTATTGCCATTGATGAAGCGACGCGGGGCCGGCCGGATCGTCCTCTTTTCCGGCGGCGGCCAGGGGCCCCACCCCTTTCGAACCGCCTACGCAGCCACGAAAGGAGCTATTTGGCGCCTCACCGAATCTTTAGGACAGGAGTCTTTGGAGAGCGGGGTTTTTGTGAACGCGATTGCTCCCGGAGCAGTGAATACGGTTTTTCTGGAAGACGTATTGAAGGCAGGCCCCGGAAAAGTGGGCGACAAAGTGTATGCGGAAGCCGTGCAACAAAAAGAAAAAGGAGGCGTACCTGCGCAGAAAGCGGCTGACTTAGCGGTCTACCTATTGTCCGATAAAGCCCATGGACTCTCAGGCAAGACACTCAGTGCCGTCTGGGATCCTTACGATTCCTTTGAAAACCTGGCCGAGCTCTCACGCTCAAAGTGGTACACCTATAGCCGCCTCGTGCCACCTACCTCTACTTGATTTGGCGGGCCGAATCTGAGAGTCTCTCCCCCGATGATTTTCACTGGAGCAGAACGCGTGTCACTATCGAATCTTAAAGTCCAAATTTACGCCGATGGCGCAGACCTCAAACACATTACCGACTTGGCGGGACAGTCGCATATTGCCGGCTTCACCACCAATCCGAGTTTGATGAAATCGGCCGGGGTCACGGATTACGAAGCTTTTGTGAAACAGCTTTTGGCGGCAGTGCCCAACAAGCCTATTTCGCTCGAAGTCTTCGCAGATACGCTGGACGAGATGCACCGCCAGGCACTCAAGATCGCCGCTTGGGGTGAAAATGTTTACGTGAAGATTCCGGTAACCAACTCTACCGGCATTTCCACCACTCCGATTTTGACAGCTCTTTCTGCCGAAGGGGTGAAACTCAATGTCACTGCCCTCTTCACCTTGGAGCAACTGAAGGAAGTGCACAAGTCGTTGAATCATGACGTGCCGTCAGTTTTGTCGGTCTTTGCCGGACGCATCTCCGACACCGGGCGCGATGCTGTGCACGTGATGAAAGAGTGCCGCAAATACTTGGGCAACCACGATAAGGCTGAACTCCTGTGGGCCAGCAGTCGTGAACTCTATAACTTGATCCAAGCAAACGATTCGGGCTGCGACATTATTACCATGTCGCCGGACCTGTTGAAAAAGCTGCCGATGTTGAACAAGGACCTGAACGCTCTGTCGCTCGATACGGTGAACATGTTCAAACGCGATGCGGAAGCGGCAGGCTATCAGCTTTGATCCCGTCCGCCCTATTCTTGGATAGGGACGGTACCCTTGTGCCGATGGTGCTGGGTCCCGACGGCACTCAAGATTCCCCTTATTTTGCCTCTCAAATGGAGCTTTTCCCGGGCTTGGGCAAGCTGCTTGCGCCTTGGATCCAAGCACGGGTTCCCGTCTTCGTGGTAACCAACCAGCCTGGAATAGCTAAAGGACATTTCACTGTGAGAGATCTCGATAAAGCGCACTCTCATCTTTTGGAACTCATGGCCAACGAAGGCATTCCGGTCCGTGATATCGCCTCTTGTATTCACCATCCTGCCGGCAAGGTAGGCGGCGACCCTATTCTGATTCGATCTTGCGAATGTCGAAAGCCCAAACCGGGGATGATCCTTCAACTGGCCGCGAAGTATGGAATTGATCTCTCCAAGGCGGTCTATATTGGCGACTCCGAGGTCGATGAAAAAGCCGCTAAGGCTGCCGGAGTAGGGACGTTTGCGCCCGTGAAAACCTGGATCTCGGACAACGTACCGGTAGAGAAAAGGAAGTTAGGCTTTCCCGATGCCCCTCGACTCGACGAAGTTTTGGGAGATCTCGTTTAGTGAGTCACAAGCCTCAATGAAATGAACTTCGATATTTTCTCGAATACCTTATCTTCAGAGAGAAGGTAGCCATCTAGATCTAGGGTGCACTGCGCGATGTGGGCATCTGGAGTAGAAACCTTAAAACCCTTCGCGAGGCATCGAGCCCGTAGTTCTCCCACTCTCACCCAGTGCTCAAAAGGACAAACGCAAAGCGGCAACTCTGCCAGCATCTCTCGCAGAGCCTCCCGTTGGGCCAGCGAAAGTTTGGCGCTCAAAAGCTCGGAAGCAACTAAAGGGGGCAACCAGACCCTTGCCTCCTTTAAAGCCAGATCGATAGACTCACGTTCCCCACCGGCGAGGTAAGACACCCAAGCCGATGTATCAACGACCAGTACGTTCACGGCTTACATCCAAGTCGATATCGAGCTTCAGTTTGCCCTTAAGCTTCACGGCCTTCTCAAAGGCAGCGGTGCGCTTAACCATGGTGAGTCCCTGAATCAGAGTGTCTGTGAGGTTTTTACCGGTTACAGAAGTTGCCTGGCGAATCAGTTCCTCAGGCAAGTTGGCAGTTATCCGCTTAATTTTATCCATATCATAATATTGACATTAATGCATACGATAGTCAATACGCAACAGCCTAGTGAACGTAGAAGCTATAGACGAACAAGAAATGAAGAGTGGCGCCCAAGAGCACCATGACATGCCACAGCTCGTGATAGCCGAAAATGCCCGCCAGTAGAACAGGGCGCCGGGTCGCGTACCCCAAAGCACCAATCATGTAGGCCAGCGAGCCTGCTATCAGAAAGAACAGTTGGGAGGCAGTAGACCCCCGGAAGATATCTCCCGCTCTGACGACGAGCAACAATCCCATGAGCACGAACAGCCCGGTGTAGATCCCTCGACTTCGCAAGAAAGAAAACAGATAGGGTTTGATTCTCGTGTAAATAATCCCGGCGATCGCAATGGCCCAAATCGCGACCAAGAGATATTCCCGCCATGGACTGGGAACCACATTAATCAAAAAGGGCGTGTAGGTGCCAGCGATGAATAGGTAGATGCAGTAGTGATCAATGTCCTCGAGAAATAATTCCAGGCGAGAAGAGATGTGAAAGCCGTCGTGAAGAAAGTGGTAAGCGGAGCTGGTAAAAAAGACAAACGCCCCGGTCAGCAGAAAAACAAAGCTCGCCCAGAAGTGGTCAGGACCCGCTACCCTTGCCTTTGGCAGGAGTAGCGCCATCGCCACTAGGACGAGCACCAAGCCTACCGCATGAATTTGCGCGGCAATGGTACGGCGAAAGAAAAGGGAATAGGAATGATCCTGCCTACGGGTAACGCTCACGGCTCAGCTTATCCGCCGCAGTGGTAGCGGGCAAGCACCAGGACTTTCCTGAGGAAACAAGCACCAGGACTTTCCTGAGGAAACAAGGCCGCTAAGCAGAAGCGACGCGCCCGTCCGTGGGCTGAGTTGAGGGTGTACTTTCCCACTTCATTTGACGTGCACGCAGCGCAGGATGGGACACCATCATGTGCCAAACCGTCCCCTGAAACGCTTCCGCGTGTGGCGTAATCGTATTCGAATCAAGCGTCGGAACAATAACGCAGGCATCCGCCACCTGTGCCGTGTAACCGCCATCGCGTCCGACGATACCCACAATGGTGGCGTCCTTTTCCTGCGCGAACTGAAGCGCTTTTACCAAACAGGGGCTCACGTTCGCTGCCAAATTCCCACCACCCACCGAGAGCACAAAGATCATGTCTTTGGAATTCAAGCGGCTAACCGCCAGCCAATCGCAGAACACGACCGCCCAACCGTCATCGTTAGTGCGTGCGGTCAGCTCAGAAACATTATCCGTCGGGCAATAAGACTCAATGCCCGCAATCTTGCGAAAATCATTCACCGCATGGCTTGCGTTCGCTGCACTACCACCGACGCCAAGAAAAAATATCCGACCGCCGTTGCGTTTAGTTTCCACCAGCAGGTTCACCATGCTTTCCATCTGCTTTTTGTCGAGCATTCCGCAGATGCGCGCGGCATCAGCCATATACGTTTCGATATAATGCATCACTGGTTCAGACATGTTTTTCCTCCCTTTGCCAGAAACTGAGCTGTCTCTTTTAAACTCCCTGGCGTCCCTATTTCATAAAAGCGGTTCGTCACTTCAAAGCCCACAAGCTGATTGGTCGCGATGAGCCTTTGAAAGACCTCGCTCAAATCAAACACTTCACCGGCAGCAAAACCTTTGAACGCTTCTCGTTTGAATAGGCTCAAGCCGTAGTCGATATAATTCAAGCCACTTTTGTCGCTGCTCGCTTTTTCGTAGCGCGCGATTGTACCGTTGGCGAGTTGCACGTTGCTGGTGTCCCACCGATCCTCATTTCGAAGCACCGTCATCAACCCCAAAGCACCCGGTTCAGCGTTAAACGCCTGAAGCGCGTTCCGGTAGCTCATATCGAGCAGGGTGTCTCCATAGGTAACAAAAAAGGGGTCCGTGAGGCTGGGCAGCGCTTTCAACACCGCTCCACCGGTGCCTAAGAGTTTATCCCCATCCTGCGAGTACTTCACTCGCATCCCAAATCGACTTCCATCGCCGACATGGGTTTGAATGAGGTCTCCGAAACGCCCCAGGCACAACACCACATCGACAACACCTTGTTGCCTTAAGCCTTGGAGCTGGTGATCCAGAAACGGGGCACCCGCGACATCGATCAGCGCTTTGGGTTTAGAGGCCGCGTGCTCGCCCAATCGGCGCGCAAGCCCGCCCGCAAGCACGGCAATCGCGGGGAGAGATTCACTCATAAGCGATTCACCAAAGTGGTTCCCTGCCAATCGAAACCAAAACGCACTTCTCGCAAACCCTCTTTCACCATGGCTTCGCGCAAGCCCCGCTTGTTCTCGGTATAGAACAGAAGAAACCCGCCTCCGCCTGCGCCAATGAGCTTTCCACCAACGGCCCCATTGGCGCGCGCCACTTCATACCAGCGATCAATGTTGGCGTTGCTGATCCCCGCCGAACGCTTGCGCTTATGCTCCCAATGCTCATGCATCAAAAGTCCAAAACCCTGTAAGTCACCCTTTTCCAAGCAGTGTTTACTCTGAAGTCCCAGCTCTTTAACAAAGTGCAGATTGTTAATCATGTCTAGGTCGCCAGTTTTGGTCTTGCTATCTTGATCTTTCAAAACCGCGGATGCCTGACGGGAATAGCCGGTGAAAAAGAGCGAGAGCCCATCTTCTAAACCGTAAATGGTATCGCGGCTCACTTTGAGCGGCGACGCGGTCACTTTGCCGTCTTTGGCAAATTCGAAAACGGTAAGACCACCATAGGCAGCGATGTACTGATCTTGCTTACCAATGGGTTCTTTCAAAATATCCAGCTCAATGTGGCAAGCGCGCTCCGCGAGTTCCTCGGGCGTTGAAGATTTCCCCTGAAATCCATCAATCGCTTTGAGTAAAGCCGTTGTGAAACTTCCCGACGAACCCAACCCCGTCCCCGATGGGATATCCGCAAGGCTGACAATCTCCAAGTGCGCGTCGACCAGATGGGATAGTCGCAACGCCTCTCTGATGATCGGATGCTCGATCTCATCCAATGACTGAACTTTTTCGGTCTTTGAGTAGCGCAGCATCAGCCCACTCTCAAAGGTCTCGTGCAAAGTGACGTAAATATACTGGTCGATGGCAGCCGATATCAAAAAGCCACCGAAATCCTTGTAGTAAGAAGGAAGATCCGTTCCACCGCCGCCAAACGTAATGCGCAACGGACTGCGCGCGATCAGCATCGTTATGCCCTTTCTAAAACCTGTCGGTTTTCCAGAAGATAGGTAAGCGTGGCCGCTACGCTTTCCCGAATGGATAAACGTGGCTTCCACCCAAGTTCACGCATTGCACTGCAATCGAGGAAAATGTGTGGGTTATCCCCAATCCAGCCTCTTTCGCCGCCTGTGTAGGTGATCTTTGGGCTGATTCCCATCTGGTTGGAGATCCATCCAATGGAATCATCCACCTGGATACATTCGTTCGTACCCAGATTAAAAACTTTGATCTTCCAATCCGCTTTTTGAACCGCGAGCAAAATCGCGTCCATGCAATCCTCAACGTGGAGATAGGATTTCTTTTGTTTCCCATTGCCCAAAACGCGCAACTCCGAAGGATCTTGCAAGAGCCGCTTACAGAAATCAAAAATGTGCCCGTGTGTGTACCTAGGGCCGAGGATGGAGACAAAACGAAAAATCGTAGCCTGAAATCCAAACCCCTCACAATAGGCGGAGATAAGTCCTTCACCGGCTAACTTGGACGCACCGTAGAGCGAAGTCTGGAGGGGAAAGGGTGCATCTTCCGGAGTGGGAATCACTTTGGCCTCGCCATATACTGAACCCGTCGATGAAAAAGCGAGTCGCGTGACCCCCTGTGCCCGCATTGCCTCCAGGACATTGAATGTTGCGACCGTATTTTGCTCTAAATCCCGCCCAGGGTGGTCGGTGCCAAAACGAACGTCCGCGTTCGCCGCCAAATGGAACACAAAATCCACGGATTTCATGGACTTGGCTAGAAGCCCCGTATCCAGTAGGTCGCCCTTAACCAATTGAAAGCCCGGGTGACCGCTGGCTGCGGTGAGAAAGTCCTGCCGACCCGTCGAAAAATTATCGTAAACGGTGACGCGGTTGCCCAGGAAAAGCAGGCGGTCCACTAAGTTGCTGCCAATAAAGCCCGCGCCGCCCGTCACTAGATAGTGCATTTTGTTCATCAGTTCGCGCACTACTTTTGCCTTACTCCCGCCAAAATTCAAGGCTAGAAGAACACGATTTTCGAATGGTCCAGACCGTGCTATTTCAAACACTCACATGCAATTTCTGATCGAACTCTTGTATTGGACCGCCTTTGTGGGACTGGGTATTCAGGCTCTCGGCGCCCTTTGCCTGATTCGATTTTACTTCCAAAAAGTCCGCGTCCCGGCAAATTGGGGACCGAATCCTGCTGGCATCTCCGTTCTCAAACCGTGTCACACCAATCAAGATGGGGAAGCCGCAAACTTTGAGGGCTTCTTTCATCAAGACTATCCAGGCCCATGGGAGTTGATTTTCGTTGTTTCAACTTTAAAAGCGCCCATCGTTCCGATTATTGAAGCACTTATTGCCCGCTACCCAAACGTCCAGGCACGCTTGGTTGTATCGACCACTCAACGTGCTGCCTGGCGAAAAGTAGATGCGCTTTATGATGGGCATCAAACTGCGCAGCACGAGATAATTTTATGGTCCGATTCCGATGCGATTGTACGGCCTAATTACTTAAGCGAGATGGCAGCGGCCCTTCGGGAACCTGGAGTTTCGGTCGTCACCGTGCCGCAATACGACACTCGAATTAACAACTTCGCTACCGCATTCAAAGTGCTGGGTAATACCTGCGATCTGTCGACGTATGTGATGATTGAACTCGCACTGGCCCGCAATCAACTCGTGGGGTGGGGACACTCCATGGCTTTCAAGCGCAAAGAGTTCGATAGCTTTCCAGAGGCTTGGGACACTTTGAATACCTTCCTCGCGGATGACTTGGCGCTTCCTTATATTTTCGTGAATAACGGAAAGAAAGTCGTTTCTCGCAATATTTATTGCCCCGTTGAATTTGCAAGTAAGACCCTGAAGCAGGTCGTAGATCAGAAACGGCGCTGGGTTTGGTGCCAACGGATTTTCGTGGGCAACCGCTGGGTTTACCTCAGCGCTATTTTGTTTTACCCGCAGATCGTGGCGCTTTTCTTGGTTCTGCTCACGGGATTTTCGACAGAAAGCCTTTTGCTGTTCGGAGCCGTTGCCGCTACGCGCATTGGTATTTTTGCGCTACATGAATCCTTGTTCCTTCGCTCCCTGCGAATGACTCTGTCCTATTTTTGGACTTTGCCGCTGTGGGACATTTCGCAGCTATTCTTCGTCTGGGATGGCTTTCGTCGAAAACATATAGAATTCAATGGGAAGCCCTACCGCGTTGTAAACCGCTACTTCCTCGAGCCGCTCCAAACCCCCGTAGACTCTCTTTAAGGAATTCGGATATTTAGCCGAAATGTAAGTGCACCGAATCACCTAACTTAAAGGTCATTGCACTTCATGAAACCCCAATCCCACTCAGCTGGTAGCAGCTGGAAAAATCGTTGGCTGAAACTGATTCTGATTCGAACCTCCTCCCTCTGGACGGTATCCCTCATCGCACTTGCGGCGATTGGACTGTACATGGGCTCTTCCCTGGCGCTTCGCTTGTCGCTCTCCGACTTGCTGCCAGAGGATCATCCGGCGGTCATTCAGTTTGAGAAGATAACCGACATCGTGGGGGGAGTTGGCTATCTCTCGATCCTGCTCGAAGCCGAAGATGGAAAATCGCACTTCGATGTGGCTCCCAAAGTAGTGGAAGCGTTTCGAGGAAACCCACTCATCCAAAGCGCGTCTTTTAAGCGCGACAAGAAGTTTTTTGCCGACCGAATGCTGTACTACGTGCCGCTGGATAAACTGAAAGAAATGTCGGCTAGCTTAGAAACCGAGATCAAGACTCAAACTCGCAAAGCCTTCGACTTAGGCCTCACGGAAAACACTGCCGCAATGGATGTTGCGGAGAAAAAGAGTAGCAAGAATTACGAGGACCTGAAAAAGCTGGCTAAAGACTCCTCCGAACTGACCCCCCTTCTACAGTCTCCAGACGGGAAAACCCTTCTCGTCATGCTGAAACCCACGTTCGATTCAACGGATATTGGAAAGAGCCGTCAGCTCATTGCCGAGGTCGAAAGCGTAATGAAAGAACTGCTTCCGCCGACCGTGAAGTACTCGCTGGCAGAGCGGTACTATTCAAAGGTCGTTGAGATTGATCTCATGCAAAGGGATATTTTAGTACTGGGAACCATCTCGCTTGTGCTCATTGCTATCGTGCTATGGATTTACTTGGGCAGCTTTCTCGGAATGACGGTCGTCCTCGCGCCCGTTTTTACCGGACTGGGGATCACCACCGGTATCGCAACGTTTATGGTGGGACATATCAACCTCGTCACGGGCTTTCTCATTGGAATCTTATCCGGCCTAGGGGTCGACTATAGCGTGCACTTGTTTTTGAGGTACCGCTTAGAAAAGCATGACCCCTCGTCGACCGATCCGGATCCTGCGTGGCGGGCCCTCATGAGCACGGGGCACTCGGTTTTCATCGGCGCCGCCGCAGCAGCGGGTGCCTTCTACCTGATGGCATTTAGCGACTTCAAAGCCTTCTCCGAGTTCGGATTGATTTCTGGTACTGGCATTCTCGCTGTGTTTGGAACCTTGGTGGTCACGTTCAAGGCACTCACTTCAATGTACGAGCGTTTTGGGCCAAGAAAGGTTCACGACGGGGAATCGCGCTTCCAATTGCCGCTACTGCCCGTTCCTCGCGGACTCGCAGCAGGTCTTGCGGCCACTGCGATTGTCGCTTTGCTCGCCACGCGCGTTGGTTTCTTGTACGACTTCGACAAAATGATGATGTTTTCCTCCGATCTGGCGGACGGCGTTCGCAAAGTAGACTCGATTTATGGTCAGTCGGTGGTTCCTTCCGCTGCAGTGGCTTCCTCAAAGGAAGAAGCGATTGCGATTGAGGAACACGTGCGAAAAAACTACGTACCCGCAGTGGTCACCGACGTGGTGAGCGGGGCCACGGTTGTGCCTGGGCAGCAACGAGAGAAACAAGCCGTGCTCCGTGAGATGCATGCCACGGTGAATCGGCTCGGAGACAAGATGGTGCAGCGGGCACTCGGAGTTCCAGCCGCGTCCGTCCATCGCTGGCTCGATGCCAATCCTTTTGAGTTTGCCGATCTCCCACAAGGGATCCAGAACTCCCTTCGAGGGATGAAACACGATGGCTACCTGCTCTACCTTTATCCCGGGGTGAAACTGGGAGTTTACGAGGGCATTCAAACCTACGCGAATATGTTCAGAGACCTGCAAACTCGATTTCCTAAAATTATCACAGGGTCTGATGCCGTGATCTTTGCGGATATTCTAGATCTCATTCACCACGATGGAGCAAAGATCCTCGCTGCAATCTTAGTCGCAGTAGGCCTGTTCATCTTCCTTAACGTTCGCCATTGGGGAGATTCCCTGGCCAGTTACCTTCCGCTGCTATTGGCCTTGCCGGTCGGAATGGGACTCATGGCCATTGCCGGGGTGGAGTTCAACATCTTGAACATCACTATCATTCCAAGCTTCGTCGCGTTGGGCATCGATGTTCCCATTCACGTGGTCCATCGATGGCGAGAAACGGGGTCGGGCTATAAAGCCGCGCGCGATATCGCACCCAGCGTTCACCTCTCCCTACTGACCTCAGCGCTCGGTTTCGGAGTGCTCATCTTCGCCAAAGCGGCGGCACTCCAAAGCTTAGGATGGGTTGCCTTGCTGGGAACCCTCGCAATCTGGTGGGTGGGGCTTGTGATTCTACCCGCAAGCCTTGAGTGGAAGTCGCGCAGAACAGCAGCGCGGAAACGACTCATAGCGACTCCCGTAGTTACCGCACCGGTCCTTGAGGAAACGCAGGAATTGGAAGAGTCGGAAGTGAACGCTTAGAAGACACAAGCGTTGGAGAGAAACGCTGCCTCAGTACACACGCGCCCTGTGGGAAGGTAGTCCCCCTCGTAGGGCTCGAACCCTGGCTTGGGGAAAATATTTCGTAAGAAAAAGGCCATGACCTCCTGATGGGCCGCTCGCCTGTCTTCCAAGAAGGTGTAGCCATTCGCTTCAGCAAAGTCCCGAACCGCAGCACCTTTGCCAATCGCAATCTTCACCCAGCGATAGGCGTCGATTTTGGCTAGAAAATCGGGAATGCACCCCAGCGTCATACTCTCCTTGAGATCTTGGCTGCAGAAAGACCAATAACGAACGTCTCCGTCGTCACTCAACAGGCCGGTACCTGGAGACGTATCCACATGGCTAGGGACCTTAAACCTCACAATCGAAACCGAACCGTGAGGAATGCGACTCTTCGCATGCACATAACTCGGAACCGCATGGTTCGTTCCATTCCAGAAGTTGCCCACTTTGAAGGTCAGTTCCTTTTCCTCCCTTATAAAACCCAGTAGCAAAGTAATCGGACCGGGGTCATACACCGTATTAACGGCTTCAGGGCACGCGATCGGCTTTCCGGTACGAGCATCCACGCTGAAAACCCGAGGAAGATCCGCCGCGGTCAAATTCCCTGAGGTGGGAACATAGGCGCGATAGAAGATCGAGTGGACTTGAGCAAAGTCCGCGAGCCGCAACACATTCGGTCCCTCCGTCGGAGTATACTTCTCCACCACTTCGACCGTGTAGGATCGGCGAGGTGTATCCAAGGCAACTCCGGGCAAGAAGGGATTCTCAGAACCTGCATCGGGGACCATTTCGTGATCGTAGAGTGCGTCGACCGCAAACTTCTGCATGGACTGATACGACTCGAAGCTCATGAAGCGCCCATTTAGGAAGTCCCCCTTGATGATGAGCTTCAAATTGTTTTTGCGGTAGAAGCCTGCCAAGCCGTATCCGGCGTAGGTATCACCGGACATCGCTTTCGGAGTCGACGGATTAATCTCCAGGTTCTGCACCCACAGGTGACTACAATCCTGTGCCTGAACTGCCGACCCCATCGCCAAACCAAAAACCCAACTCTTAACGCGCATCTGAACTCCCCCAGTTGCTAAGCTTCTATAAAACTTATCGGAGAACCTTTCCCCTCGCCTTAGTGCACTGCCCCGCGCTAGCCGCGCCTTTGCGGACTTCCTCGTATGTCTATATAGTGCGGCCATGGCACATAGCGCATTAGTTCAAGACGTAGTCCTAGCCGTTCACGGAGGCACGGGGATTCCGCGCAAGCGCATGACGCCCGAACTCGAGAAGCGTCTCGAATCAGGTTTGGAGAATGCTTTGCGGGCGGGATTTGAGAAGCTTGCGGCCGGTTCGGCCTTGGATGCAGTGGAAACTTCGGTTCGCGTGCTCGAGGACTGGCCGGAGTTTAATGCCGGACATGGCGCTGTGTTTACAGAGGAAGGAACCAACGAACTGGATGCAGCCATTATGGACGGCAGCACACGTGCTGCGGGAGCGGTTGCTGGGCTTACCACGATTAAAAACCCGATTTCTCTTGCCCGCGCTGTGATGGAGAAGTCTGAGCATGTTTTGCTCATCTCCGCAGGCGCAGAGAAGTTTGCTCGGCAAATAGGAGCCGAAACCGTCGACCCATCTTATTTCCGCACCGAGTACCGTTACCAAGAGTGGGAAAAGGCCCAAGCCGAAGCACTCAGGAATCCAACTGGCCCTCGCGTCTTCATGTCAGACACACACCAGTGGGGAACGGTCGGCGCCATTTCGCTCGATAAACAGGGCAACCTCGCTGCAGCGACTTCCACCGGTGGAATGACCAACAAGCACCCGGGCCGCGTGGGTGACACACCGATCCTGGGAGCCGGAACCTATGCCGACAATGCAGCTGCGGCGGTCTCTGGAACGGGACATGGCGAGTTTTTTCTGCGATTTGTAGCGGCACACGAAACGGTTGCCCTAATGAAATACAAGGCCCTATCGGTCGCAGACGCCGTAGAGGAAGTGGTTAATGGGCAGATGAAGCCTGCGGGAGGCGAAGGGGCACTCATTGCACTTGACCGGCATGGCCGCTTCACAACCGCTCGTACCTGCGAAGCACTGTATCGAGGATACATTACCTCTCAAGGTAAAATCGTCGTCGCGCTTTACGACTAGGCGCACACCCCTTGTAAAAATGGTTCGTCTGCCCGAGACTGGTTGCATCGAGATTACGTCACCCACGTGTCTGAAATTTTTAGAGGTGAAAGATGCCCCGTTTCAAAGGACGTCAAAGTGCGCTTCGCCGGCACTTGATGGCAGATAGAGTCACGACTTTCTGCTTAATCACTCTGACAGCCATCGCGGTAGCCACCGCTCTATCTGTTTTGCGAATGCCTCTCATCCCCTTCGTTCTGGCAATCTTTCTCACTTATATCGTCGCACCCATGGTGGATCTCTTTCAGACCCAACTGAAGCTCCCCAGATGGGCAGCGCTCGGACTCACTTTTATTGTAACTTTGCTCGCGCTTGGTTTTGTCGTCCTATTCGTTCTGATCAATCTCCAGTCCCTGCTTTCGAGTGCGGATCTGTATCAAGCGCGCCTGATTCAACTTGCCGAGGATGTGACTCTTCTCTTGCAGCGCTATCGCATTCCTGTGGATTACGCGACGGTCGTCGCATCCATTCGTGGCTTTCCGATTTTCTCAACGCTCACCCAGGCGGCCGGCCAAGTAGTCAACATACTGTCTTCAGGTTCGCTCGTGATGATCTTCCTTTTCTTTCTGGTCATGGGATCAGGCCCCGCCAATCGCCGTCACGGAGTGTATGCCGAAATTGACTTAAAGATTCAGCAGTACCTTTCTATGAAGCTCGCGACCTCTGCCGCGACGGGAATTTTAGTCGGTATTGCTCTGGGCTTTTTGCGAGTCGAACTCGCCTTTATGTTTGGACTGCTGGCTTTCTTACTCAACTTCATTCCGACCCTAGGTTCCATCATCGCCACGCTTCTGCCACTGCCTGTTGCCTTGCTCCAATTTGAGAACCCCGTTCAAATTGCGCTGGTGCTCATTATTCCAGGCAGCATTCAGGCCGTTTTAGGGAGCATGCTTGAACCCAAACTTTTCAGCGACAGCCTGGACCTGCATCCGGCTTCCATCCTTCTGGCGCTGATTTTCTGGGGCATTATTTGGGGGCCTGTCGGCATGTTTCTCGCCGTTCCTATTCTAGTGGTCCTTAAAATTGCCCTCTCTCGCCTTCCTGCCACAGAAGCGATCGCAGAACTGCTCGCGGGAAGGCTTCCGTTTCTCGGAGCCAATGCGTGATCGACTTCTCTAAGCGGAAGTTTCTAATCGGTTGGTACCTCGCCGCGATGGTCATTCTTTTTGGTGGCATTGCCATTGCCATGCAACACTTCCCGGGGGATTTCGATTGGCAGTACCGAGTGGTATCAGACCTCGCATCTCAACTAAGAAATCCCGAGGGCAATCGCTACTTCTGTGTCGCACTCGGAATCTGCTGCGTCATGCTTTTCCCGGTAGCTGCCTTCTTGCGAAAGCATTTAAGCCTTTCACACCCTCGGATTTCTGCTTTCTCGCAACGGGCACTCCAGGCAGGTTTCATCGCCTCTATCGCCATCGGAGTAGAGCGACTCACGATTCGTAACCTTTCCGACTACTTTTGGAAGGCACACGAGTACATCGCGATAGTCGCCTTCGCGGGCCTATTTTTAGGAGTTGTCGGCTTTTGGTTCGCGCTCGCGCACGCGTACGTGCGAGATAGGGGCCTTCCTCTTGCTGCAGGAGTGGGACTCATTTTCGCTTCAGCAGCACCGATGGTGGGGGTAGCTCTGAGTCAAGCTTACCTCTATTTCGTTCCGAATAGCCTAGGGTGGGTCGGGCCCCACTGGCGGGCGCTCGGCATCCCGATTTACTTGAGCTTCGCATTCTGGGAGTGGATCGCCTCTGTCAGCGTATTTGTTTACCTCTTCTTGCTGGTCTGCTTCGCACCACCGCTTACCAATAGTAAGACAGTCCGGACAACCCACCTAAAAGCATCATAGCGAATCCAATGGCTTGAATTTGCCGCGTGAAGTGGGCTTTGCGGATGAACTTCTGGGCCGGCAAATCGGGGAACATCAAATAAAGGATGCTCTTAATGATCATGAACCACCCCGCCAAGGTAATGAAGAGCGGAAATCCCAGCTCCCAATTGTTGTGATAGCTCAAGATCACAAGCCCGACCGGAAGGGAGTACATTGCGATAACCAAACCACAATAGGATTGCTTTGCCAGATCTCGAAAGAAGTCCGTCCATGGCTTGGGTGCCACGACGTGCGATACGCCAATCAGAAAGAACATAAATGAAAACAGAACCGCAACGTCGCTCGTCATGCCTGCCCGCTAATCCAGGGAAACCCAAACGGATTTGACCTGGCTGTAAAGTTCAATGGCGTACTGGCCGAGCTCTCGGCCAAACCCACTTTCCTTATACCCGCCGAAGGGAGAAGCTGCATCAAAGCAGTTGTAACAATTGGCCCAGATGGTGCCGGCTTTGATTGAACGGGCGAGCTGATGGACCTTCTTCACATCCCGAGTCCACACGCCGGCGGAGAGCCCGTACCGCGTGTTGTTGGCGCGAAGGACGATATCCTCGGTGGTTTTGAAAGAACTGGCAGCAACCACGGGCCCGAAAATCTCTTCTTTATGAATCGTAAGATTATCCCGAGGCGAATCAAACACGGTCGGCTTTAAGAAATAGCCCTTGTCATGCGCTGGCGCGCCCCCTGTGACGAGGGTGGCCCCTTCACTTTTACCAATCGCAATGAAACCCAGTATTTTTTCAAATTGCTCCTTTGAAACCTGGGCCCCCATCTGTGTTTTCGGATCCAGCGGATCTCCCACGATCAGTTTCTCGGTATGCGTTTTCAACTTAGATAGAAAGGCATCATGAATAGACTCTTCCAAGAACAAACGCGAACCGGCGCAACAGACTTCGCCTTGATTGAAAAAGATGCCGCGCATAGCCCCTGCCACGGCTGAATCTAAGTCGCTATCGGCGAACACAATATTCGGCGCCTTGCCCCCCAACTCAAGAGAGACCCTTTTGAGATTCGATTCGGCCGCCATCTTCATGATGAGTTTGCCGACATCGGTCGACCCGGTGAACGCCACTTTATCAACGTCCCGATGCAGAGCAATGGCCGCCCCTGCCGTCGGACCAAATCCCGGAACGATATTCACCACCCCCGGAGGCAGCCCTGCTTCGAGCAAAAGCTCACCGAGTTTGAGTGCGGTGAGTGGTGTCTGTTCCGCGGGTTTCAGGACCACAGTGCAGCCCATCGCCAACGCGGGCCCCAGTTTCCAAGCCGCCATTAAGAGTGGAAAGTTCCAAGGAATGATCTGCCCGACGACGCCCACGGGTTCGCGCAACGTGTAGTTCAGAAAGTTACCGTTCACCGGAATCGTTTCGCCATGGATCTTGTCGGCAAGTCCGGCATAGTAGCGGTAGCATTCTATCGATAGTGGCAAGTCCGCATGGCGCGTTTCGGAGATCGGTTTACCGTTATTGATCGTTTCTAGGATCGCCAATTCTTCTAAATCGCGTTCCATCAATTCAGCTAGCTTATAAAGAACCTTACCCCTTTGACGGGCGGTAAACTTAGACCAGGGTCCTTCAAAAGCTCTGCGGGCCGACGCCACTGCCACATCAATGTCGGCCTTATCTGCCTCCGCCACCTGGGCAATGGACTGCTCTGTGGAAGGATTGGTTACGGTAAAGGTTTTGCCACTCTGGGCATTTACCCATTCGCCATTAATAAGAAGTTTGGTTTGTAACGTAGATGAACCCATTCATACCCCCTAGACGTCCCGACCGTCGCTTATGTCCGCCAGATTTGTCAAACGGCCCGCGATTCAGATGTGCCGCGTCATGTCACTAAGCAGGCATTTGGGCAAATCGTGTGGTACGATCTTTGCGATTTGTTTCAGCCAAGGAGCTAAAAATGAAGACCGCCCACTACCTTTCAATCCTAAGTTTAATCCTTCTATCCGCTTGCAGTTCGTCCGGCGGACCCAAGGAAATGGATGAGACGCTTGCCACCAAAACCGACAACAACAAAGAAGCTGTTGGATTACGGGACGATAAAGTCGTCATACAGAAAAAGATTTATCTTGAGGAACAGCTCTGGGGATTGAAGTCAGAAGCCGACGATCTCCAGCGCACCCTCTACGGAGCTTCTCGCCAGGATCCGGGAGGCATTTGGTTGGGACTTCGCGACTGCCGCAAACGCCTAGCAGATCCCCGCCTGGGCGGAATTGGTAAAGCAGAGGCCCAAGAGCCCTGGACCAATGTGACTCAGAAAGACGAATCGTTTTTCTTCAAAGTCGACAAAAAAACCAATAGCCTAGTCGGAGTCACGGAAGAAGCGCTCGATGAGCGCATTGCTCGTTACCAAACGCACAAACGCCTTCTAGAAACCAAGTACGACGAGATGAAGGACAAGCTCGAGTCCTGCGAGGAGAAGTACCAGGCGCAACTCGTTGCGCATGGCTTGAATCCTGACGACACCAAAGCTCAAGGTGAGTGGGTAGACGGTCCGAAGGGCTATCGGGTATGGCGCATGAAAAAAGCCGCCACGAAAGATCCCGAAGAGCTGATGCGCCGCAAGGCTGAAAAGGAATAAAACAAGCTCGCGCCCAACCAACCATTCGAAGGCCGGGATAAACGTGCGCGCGCTTTCAAGGTGTCTTAGTTGACAGCAATGACACCTGCCTGAGTTCTTGTTCTACGACCTTAATAACAGCCGCCACTTTATCGACGAAAGATTGCTGACACTGAATGAATGCAACGTTCGGGTGCTTGGCCCAAAGCTGTCTCGTGCGCTGGTCGAGACTGCGCGCATCTTCCCAAGCTTCAGTGCGGGTAGCGTTTTTCGTCCGGTGCAATTCGTAGTTATGGAAATCCGCACTCTCTAGATAAATCACCGCATCGTAGCGAGTAAGTTCACTCTCGATGGTCGACTCCAATGCGCCAAAAAAAGCCTCTGGCCCGTCCGGCCAATACGCCGCCCCATCGATAGTCCCGCGATCGAGAACCAAAAGGCCCGTGATATAGTGTTCGCCATAGGTAAGTTCGTGCTGCTTCTGCACTTGGTAGACCGCGGTTTGAAACCGCTTGATCGAGGCGGGTTCCGGCCAGCGCGGAAAGCCACCGCGATACAGCATCGAAGCGGATTCAGGAACGACGACGACCTTGTCGGGAAACGCTTTGCCCAGCAATTCTGCAATGGTCGACTTGCCCGCACAAGGGCCACCAGTCAGTACAAGTTTACGGTGTGACACGGTCAAGATATCTACCCTGATCTGGGCCAAATTCAAACTAACCTCTTCAACCAGGCCTCCAAAAAGATACTAGGTAGCTCGTCGATATCTCCCTTTGGATCGCGCTCAAATCCGCGGCACCCGTCAGAACGAATAAAGGGGGTGGTAGTTGGCATCGCTGGCCGAGGAAGCTACCATAAAGATCTTCCTGAAAGGAAACAACATGACCACACGCTCTTTGCTGATCTCCGCCCTGCTCATGACGACGTCACTACGAGCTGACGAACCGTGGCAAAAGAAGATGTCGGAACTTTCAGATACGCTTTCCGCGGTCATGCCCGACCTGGTGAGCCAGAAGCCCGTCACGCCCAAAAGTCTCGAGCGATTGACGAAGGCGGCTAAAAAAATCACGGAAGTGGCGCACCAAATCAAGATGGGAGCCCAAGGCAAAGCGGCACCCCCTCCCGATGCCGATCCGAGCATCTCTTTGCTATCCTCACTCTTTGCACGCGAAGCGCAAAATGCTTATCACGCATTGAAGTCGGGCAGTCCGGAGTTTGGGAAAGCGTCCCTCAGGGCGGTAACCAGCTATTGCATCTCCTGCCACACTCGCACGGACCAGGGCCCTAGTTTTCCCTCGCTTCCCTTAAAAACCGATGTCGGGAAGCTCAATCGAATGGAACGCGCTCAGCTTTTCGCCGCGACCCGGCAATTCGACAAAGCACTCGAGGAGTTTGAAGGCGTCATCAGCGATCCGGCTATTGCGGCGAAGCGCCAGCTGGAGTGGGGACGCGCTGTGCGGCATGCGTTCGCCATTGCCATTCGGGTTAATCAGAGTCCCGATCGTGCCCTAAAAATCGTTCAGAAAGTCGAATCACTGCCTGCCACCCCAAAGCTCTTTCAAGACTTTATTGGGGAGTGGAAAAAGTCCATTTTGGATTGGAAGAAGGAAGGAGCCAAGAAATTCGATTCGGAAGAAGCCTTATTCAAAGAGGCACAACGCCTTTCGGTCGCCGCTGAGGCGACTCAAAAATATCCGATGGATCACTCAGGTGATGTACTTTTCTTGCGGCTCACATTGGTGGCACACGAGCTGCTCACTCGCTACCCAGAAGGAAAATATTCAGCCGATGTGTTGCTCATGTTAGGCAATGCTTACGACGTGCTGGATGACCATCTCATGTCGCCCCTTCCCGAGATGTACTATGAAACCTGCATACGACGCAGTCCGCATACTTCTATCGCCCAGAAATGTTTCCAACGCTACGAATCCAATATCTTCTTTGGGTATACGGGTAGCGGTGGCACTTCTATCCCTACGGAAGTGGAGAACATCATGAAGGAGCTGCGGGATTTGGCCAAGGTGAAGAAGTCTTAGCGAAAGACTAAATCGGACTGGCGGATCCATAGACCTTCGGATAGCGTCCCCTCCATGGGGAGGGGATTTATGAGAACGTTTTTCCTAGGGGTACTTCTTTTCGCACAGGTAGGGTTCGGCGCACCACAAACTGAAGTGGTTGAAATCTCCAAGGTCTACGCGCCCAATGGCTACGACACGAACGACCCAACGGTCGAAATTACACTCGCAGGGACTTTTCCTACGGCCTGCTACTACAAGGCGTCGGCGGAATTTGATAAGCGCGGACATCAGATTTTCATCCGCCAGCTAGCCTACAAGTACGAAGGCACGAAAGAGTTTTGTGGCTCTACAAAGGTTGCCTATACGAATACGATTGGCCTGGGGTCCTTGGAAAAAGAACAGACTTACGAAGTGATCAATGCGGATACAGGCGCGATACTCACGACCCTAGAAATCGTGCAAGCGCCTGCGCCGCTTGAGAACCCAGATTCCGTTCCTTATGCAGCTGTACAGCAAGTTTCCATTTGGAAAAACACCGCAAGCAAGAAAAACGAACTGCGCTTAGTGATTCCGATGCGCAATGCGTGCGACCGAATGAAGATGCCTGTAGATATCGATATTCAAAAGAATCGCAGTACCCTTCTCGTTCGCCCTATTGTGGAGAGCGTTGGACCCTCGAAAGCTTGCCCCGATGCGCCTTTTCGCTACGTCCATACGGAAGAACTGCCTGACACGGTCAAGGGAGACTGGCTACTCCACGTGCGCGCCCTCGGCGGCCAATCCTTCAATCAGGTCACGACGCTCGAGTAGCGCCCTTTGGGCTGAAAGAATGGCTATAGCGGGGGTCGCATAATCGATATTTCGTAGGGTCGCTGGGCACGTGCCTCATGATTGGTCACATCATCTGAAGGCTTATGGCTGGGCGTGCACGTGCCGTTCTTAAAAGCCAAAACGGGTCTAAGGGGCTCGACCGGGGCCGGGGCCTTCTTGCCGGCCACTCTTCTTGCTTTGTGTACAGGGTGATGTCGGTTGAGAAACTCTTTCAGAATAGGCTTAAACAAGTCGCCCACTCCGACCGCCTTCGATTGATTCTGGCTTAAGAGATCCTGCGCCTGCTTCAACAAGCTTTGCGTTTCGCCGTCTATCATGCATTGAAGTGAAAAGTACTGTTCACTCATAGGACGCACCCGATCCGGAACGGCTTCACGAGGACATTTTTTCACTACTTCTGCTTCCAATGAACGGCTGCTGAGTTTTTCTGCCTCCTAATGCATACTTATGTATTCACTATTACGCTGTCTGGCAAGAAATATCGTCGATAAAATTAGAAAACAGAATGAGGTGTGCACGTGCACACCCAGCCCTAAGCCTACAGAAGAGGTGACCAATCAGGAGGCACGTGCACATTAGGCAAAACCGGCGCAGAAATAGTCACGCCGATTTGCTAGCGGACAGTTGAATCTCGTACCCGAACAGATTCGGAAAAGCTTGCAACGCAAGTCGATCCATACGCTTTGCCCATTTCGGAAAGACCCGCCGTAATGGCCCAAGAGGTACGTGCCCCAGTGCCTGGACGCGCAAAAGGGAAAACCCAGAGGATTCGAGCAAGGACTGCGCAGTGAAGTAGGTAAAGAACCGCAGATGCGTCTTATCCATCGGGCCCATCTCTTCATAATCAAACCGCCCCCAAAGCGCTCGAATTCGGTAGCGCCAGAAACTAATATTGGGCAAGGCGATGTAAACGCGGCCTCCCGGTCGGAGCAAGGGCGCCAATCTCGTGAGCGTTTCTATCGGATTGATGAGGTGCTCAAGTACGTGTGAAAACAAGAGAGCATCGAAAAAACCCTGCGGATAATCCGGAGACCACGTCTCCACGTTCGCCAGTGTCGCGCGCTCCATCTCTTGGGTCGCCTGGCTCATCTCCACGGGTGAAAGAGTGACTCCATGCACCTCAACGCCCCGTCGTTTCAGCTCGCGCGCATGCACGCCCGTTCCACATCCGACATCTAGAATGCGACGATCTTCATTTCGAAACCAATCAATCAGCCCGCTCCTCTGAGAAGCTTCCCAGCTTCGAAGCGCATAGAGGCTAGCTGCCGGATCGGTTGCGGGTGAAGCCACTGAACGAGTTTCCATGTCGCTCATTTTACACTACGGAAGCGTGAGCAGGTAGATTGCGCCTTTGCTGAAATCAGCGACGTAGATCTCGCCATCGGAATCTCGTCCGAAAGTCGAAGGCTGCATGGCCCAGCGTCCCAATGCCTCAAAGTTCCGAGTCGTTTTCGACTCCTCCCCTTTCGGAGGCAATGCCGCCGCCCACAGGCGACCGCTGACAAAATCAGCAAAGACATACTTGTTCTTCAGAGCAGGAATCTTAGTGCCCGTGTAAACATACCCACCCGTAATGGACGCGCCGTCTTCGCGATCATACTCCAACCAGGGATCCGTCATGCCGGAAGTAATGCAGTCTTTGGTAGGATTGAAGCAATGCGCCGCCTCGCGCTGGCGCCAGCCGTAGTTCTTGCCCGCCTGAACGATATTCACTTCTTCCCACTTATCCTGGCCCACATCCCCGACCAACATTCGGTTCAAGGAATCCCAGCTAAAGCGCCAGGGGTTGCGAATGCCCCAAGCCCATATTTCCGGACGAAAGCTCTTATCCCCTAGAAACGGATTGTCCTTCGGTAGGCCGTACGGCTTTTTGTCCGAACGTGTGTCGACATCGATGCGCAATAGCTTCCCCAAAAGCGAATCGGGACGCTGGCCATGGTTATGTGGGTCCGCTCGGAAACCTCCATCCCCAAGCCCAATATAGAGTTTCCCATCCGCACCGAAAGCCAATTGCCCGGCATTGTGGTTCGGATAGGGCTGATTCACCTCCAGAAGCACACGTTCCTTAACCGCTTGAAACGTGGCTCCTTCCAATTCCCACTCGGCTATTCGGGTTCGGCGCATGCCTGTCGCAGGATTGTAATTGATATAGATCTTGCGCTCGCCTTGAGCGAAACGCGGGTGAAATGCCCAACCCAACAGCCCCAATTCGCTCGTCGTCAAAACCGAGACATTGAGGATCTCCGTGCGTTTATCGGGCTTAGACCGAAGCACCAGAAGCGCTCTACCGTTCTTCTGCACAACAACCACTCGATCTTTGTCGCCCGGCACAAACTGGATATCTGTCACTTCCGCAAAGCGGTTCGCCCATTCAACAAGACCAACCGCAATCCGAGATCGGCTACTGTCTTTGCCATCGAAAACAGGAGAAAGAGCGGCCGAAAGGGGCAAAGTGCTTAGGCAACTGAGAAGGACGACGAGAACACGCAAGAAGTGCATTTCACTAATTTGAATCAACAACCCTAGAACGTCAAAAGACACCGTGATAGTTCTGTTCGATGCGACTCATATCCTGGAACGTAAATGGGATCCGATCGGTACATGGAAAGGGCTTTGAGAATTGGTTTCGAAAGGAACAGCCCGACATCGTGTGCTTGCAAGAAGTCAAAGCACACCCTGATCAACTCGAGGAGTCTGTGGTGCACCCTGCGGGGTACCATAGCGTTTGGCTACCCGCCGAGAAGCGCGGCTACAGCGGGGTCGCTGTTTTCAGCAAACGTCCGCCGCGGGAAATTCTACCTGGGTTGAAGAAAGAAGAGTTTGATCGCGAAGGGCGCCTGCTTGAGATTGAGTTCGATGATTTCGTTCTTCTCAATGCCTACTTTCCCAATAGCCAACGCGATCATGCAAGACTGGGTTACAAACTAGCCTTTTGCGATGCGGTTCGAGACCACTTAGACAAGCTGCGACAGCGCGGAAAACAGCTCTTACTCTGCGGAGACTTCAACATAGCCCACAAAGAAATTGACCTTCGAAACCCAAAGGCCAATCAGAAGAATGCAGGCTTTCTCCCCGAAGAACGCGCGTGGATGGATAGGCTCCTAGAGGCGAAGTATATTGATACCTTTCGGGCATTCAATCCGGGGCCAGACCACTACACTTGGTGGAGCTATCGACCAGGGGTGCGAGAAAAAAACATCGGTTGGCGATTGGATTATTGGGTGAGCAATCCCGAGTTCCGAGACCGACTGCAGAGCGCAGTACACTATCCGCTGGTGACCGGATCCGATCACTGCCCTGTCGAGTTGCGACTAAAATCCTAGAACTTGAACTTCTTGCCCAGTCCGGGGATGACTTTCTTTAGCTCGGAAGCCGCTTTTTGTTCCACTTTGGCTTTTTCGGCGTTGAGCTTCGCAGTCGCTTCCGACTTAATTCTCGCTTCAACCGCTCGTGCGACGTTCGCAACCGCAACTCGTCCCAAAGCTTCAGGAACGCTGGTGTAAGAAGGAGAGGGAGCAAAGAGCGTTCCGGTCACTTTAATGGGGAACTTCACCGGCTGACCCGGCTCGGCAAGCAGCGGGGCAACGACTACACCACTCACGTCGACCGAGAGATCGTGGGCGGTGGTGAGATTCTGCGTATCCACCAGCTCCCAGTTGGCGTCGAGCTTGTAATCTTTCATACCCACGGTAGTCACCCCCCGCACATCGATGCCTTTATTTCGGCCGGCAACCGCGGCGAAGTCTGGCATCGTGAAAACATTTTTCGCTATAGTGAAACTCGACGTAATACGCTCGTAGCCGCCACCCACATTCTTGGGCGGCTTAATGCTCTTGCCACGAGCTTGAGGCACTTTCGCTTCTAGCCCTTGAAGGGCCTTATTCACTGCGTCGGTCGCCACTTGGCCGATATCGATAGATTGAAACTGGCCATCCAGCACAGTGAAGTTTCCGCTTGCTGCGAGCGCCGCCATCGCGGGTTCCGGGTTAAAGCTTGCCCCCTGCCCCCTCATTGAGAAGCTGGCGATTCCGTAGAGCGTGTTCTTAAACATCTGCATCTGCGACGCCATCGCCTTCTTCAAATCGAGACCCGCCACCTGCACTGCAAAATCGTAGCGAGGTGTTTTGGGTTTCAGCTCAAACTTCGCATTCGAGGTAATCAAACCATCGAACACACGCATCTTAAAACTGTCCAGCGCAGCCGTCAGACCTCGGAAGGAAAACACCCCTTGAATGGGTTCCATTCGAATATTCATGTACTTCACAAACTTCAGATCAAAACCAAAAGTCGCATCCGTCGCGGCAGCAATCGCATTGCCACGCAGCGGCTCAAGCATCGCATCGAAATCGGATTGGGGGGCGGTACCGGCTCCAGACCCACCCGAGCTAGAGCCGGTGGCCGGCTTTTCCGCCTTGGCGGATTTTGGGAGCTCGACTAGCTGGTCGAGGTCCAAGCCTGTCGATGTCGCGCGAAACACAACTTTGGGTTTGGTGAATGAAACCACAGAGCCGCTGACATCCAAGTGATTCCCGGGGGCGCGCATCGTAAAATTCAGAGATTGCAATCTATCCGTAACCACTTTAGCCACTAGCCCAAACTCGGGTTGGGCCTTGAGCATGGGCGCCTTGGCTTTCAGCGACTTCACAATCAGATCCGCGGTGTAATTCAGTTTGTCAGTGGGCCCCTTAGCCACCGCTTCGAAACTCGCATTTCCTACCAATGCATACGCCTTGAGCATCGGAACAAGTTCAGACCACGGAGCCAGATCTATCGCATTGCTACCCACCTTAAAATCGACTGTCGGGGAAGTAGTCGCTCCAAAGCCGCTTACGCCGCCGGACATTTTCAAAACAACATTGTGAAAGCGAGCAACCATGTCTTCGATCGTGGCAGATGTCATCGTCGCAGCCATCCGACCCTCGACATTCATGGGAACGCCTTTGGCTTTGTGAAAGAGTTCGCCGTACCGAATCTCCACTCCGTCTACGTCCGCTTTCATTTCCACGGTGGCTTTTTGAAACTCGGAACCATTGAAGGTGGGCTGGGCCTTAGCTACTAGGCGTGCAGGCCCCTTGACCGAAAGTGCTGTTCCCATTTCGGTGTTCAGCTGAGCGGTCACTTCCAGCTCAGTAGGACGCGAAAGGGAAAGATCTTTGATTCTCACATTTAAAGCTTCTACCGTTGAACTGAGGCCTGCCGCCGTGTCCTTGTAGGCCAGCCGCGCGTCCCTCATATCCACACCGAGTCGGGCGTTACGTGCCATTGCAGGGAGTTCCGTCGTGCCCGTGGTAGCGGGCTTCTCCGGGGTAGCAGGTACCGGTGCGGTTTTGGGTTGGCTCTTCATCAGCGTCAGCACGTTCATTCCGGTGGGGTCTTTGATGACCGCCACTTCTGGCTTCTTCATCCGCAGCGTCAGTATGGGCGATCCCGAGAAAATGGAAGAAAAGGGCACTTGGAAGTAAACATCCGCGACTGACACGACTTTTCGGTTTTTCGAATCGGAAAGCGTGAATCCATCAACGTTGACTTTGATTTGCCCCCAAAGTGAAAGACTCAACTTACCAAGCTCCACTTTGCCGTTGATCTGCTGGTTGGCGGCATCGACTATCTGCGGGCGGAATTTATCGACATCGACGAACAGGGGAATTAACACAGCGGCGAGAATCAACAGCGCGAAAAAACCGCCAATGAACACACCTACCCACTTGAGTGCTGCTCTGCTGCCTTTAGCCATGAGATCCTCCAGAAGAAAAGTTTACGCGGCCGGAGCTGCGTACCGCAAAACATGCCTTGAAGGGCATGTTTTGCCCCCAACTCCTACCCGGCAAAGCCGTCAAAAGTGGATTACGCGGCAGGAGCTGCGTACCAACTCATGCACCAGCCATTCGCAGGGACGAAACCTTTCCCAGCATCGAAGAGCATGCACGATCCCACCGGCTTGCCTGCCACCAGGATATCCTTGCCGTCTTCGCCAATAGCAGCGGAATACTGCATGCAGTTGGAACAGACGGAGCTGGGGTTTGAGCGCCCTTTGGCTTTCTTGGCTTCCGCCGAATACTTCAGCGCCTTTTGCATCATGCCGTCTTCTTTCACAAGCGCAGCCGTCGCGTCTTTTACCGTCGACTTAACAGTTTTGCGGGCCGCGTGAACGACGCGAGTCAAAACTGCAAAGGGAGCTAGGAACATTCCTAACAAAAAAGAACGCCGACCAAATCGAAGGGTATTCGTGCTCACAGTGATTCTCCTATAGGTATGCCTTGCCTAGTTTTTACCGCAATTCGCGCCGAAGGACTTTTCCGACGGGCGTCTTGGGCAAAGACTGCATGAATTGAATCTTCTTGGGTACTTTGTAATTCGTAAGACTCTTTTTGGCGAACTCAATTACTTCGCTCTCGGTGAGACTGGCGTCGCGCTTAACGATGCAGGCCTTCACGACTTCACCTGAGTGCTCATCGGGAACTCCGATGACTCCCACCTCAAGCACCTTCGGGTGCATCGCGATCACATCCTCAACTTCGTTCGGATACACTTTAAAGCCAGAGACGATGATCATGTCTTTCTGTCTATCGACAATTTTCAAATACCCGTCACTGGTGAACTGCCCCATGTCGCCCGTGCGAAGCCAACCCTCACCCATCAGCACGTTCTTGGACTCTTCGATTCGATTCCAATAACCCTTCATCACTTGAGGACCACGAACCCAAATCTCTCCGACCTCGCCCATGCCTACGGCTTCGTGCTTCTCGTTCATCAGCTTTACTTCTGTGGAGGGCAAAGGCAATCCCACGGTTCCGACTCGGACATCCTCTTTGCTTAAGGGATTCACACAAACGACCGGAGATGTTTCCGTCAGCCCATAACCTTCGAGCAAGAGTGAATCCGTCAGGTGGTTCCACTTATCGGAGACAGCCTTCTGAAGTGCCATGGCACCCCCGACAGCAAACTTCACTTTCTTGAAATCAATCTTCGTAAAGTCGGGGTGGTTCATCAGAGCATTGAAGAGCGTGTTCACGCCCGTCATGAGCGTAAACGGCGTCTTACGCATTTCTTTGATGAAACCAGGAATATCGCGTGGATTAGTAATCAGCACGTTCTGGCAGCCATACTTGAAAAGTGCCATCGCATTCGCGGTGAGTGAGAACACATGGTAGAGCGGAAGGGGCGCCAAGCAGACATCCTCCCCTTCCTTGAGCCAAGGCTTCAGCCAAGCTGCCACTTGCTCCATGTTAGCGACGATATTGCGATGGGTGAGCATCGCGCCTTTTGAAATACCCGTGGTTCCGCCGGTGTATTGAATAAAAGCAAGGTCTTCGCCCTTCCGGCTGACGCGATTGAAATTGAGTTTCGCGCCTTTTGCCAAAACAGAATTCAAGCTCACGGCCGTTTCTAAGCTGTAAGCCGGCACCATGCGCTTGATGTAGCGAATCACCGAATTGACGATAAAGCGCTTGGGCATCGGCAGCATGTCGCCAATTTCTGTGACAATCACGTGCTCAAGCTCTGTTTTGCCTAGAACCTGCTCAAGGTTCTTAGCGAAGTTCGCGCAAATCACGATCGCCTTAGCACCGGAATCGTTGAACTGGTGCTCCATCTCACGCGGGGTGTAGAGCGGGTTAGTGTTCACTACGACAAGACCAGCTCGCAGTGCCCCGTAGAGCACGACGGGATACTGCAGGAGATTGGGCAGCTGAATGGCGATGCGATCGCCCGGTTGCAAACCCACGCTTTGCAAATAGGCCGCAAAAGCACGACTCTGCTTTTCCATTTCAGCAAAGGTGTACGTTTGCCCCAAGCAAGTAAACGAAGGTCGGGTGGCAAATCGACGACTGCTTTCTTCATAAACGTCGACAATCGACGCGTACGCGTCCGGATTGATTTCGAGTGGGACGCCTTTGGGATACTTCGCGTGCCAGGTTTGATTCTGAATATTTCGCTGTGCGCCCATCAAAGTGCCCCCTCTTTAAGTCTTCAACGATTTTAACCGTAAACCCTCAAAAATACACCCAAGTCACGCCGGGATTGTGGTCGTCCATCTTGTATCGCTCGACGACGCTGAGTTTAGAAAGATAAGCATGCAACGCGGTTCGAATCCGTCCGGTCCCTATGCCATGCAAAATTTCCATTCGATCCGCTCCGCTTATCACCGCGCGGTCTATCGCCTTCTCCACTTCACGCATTGCGTCTTCGACGATCATACCGTGCAAATCGATGCGAGGGGTGCTGGGCGGGCGAGTCTTTCCGGCGCCGGCGGTGGGCTTGGCGATGTTTTTCAGCGTCTTAAGAATACTTTTGCTCAACGCTTCGCGGGGTCGAAGGTCGGAACCCGGCACTTTCACGCGCACTCCGCCCACAAGCACTTCATATACCCCCGCCTTTGGCCGGCCAACGACGGTACCCAGCTGCTTGAGCGAAGAAATGTAAACTTCATCTTTTGCTTTAAACTCAGGCAGCACGCTGGGTATACCTTGCTTCTATGGAAATCGATCTTACTGTAGACGACCGAGTAAATTTTATAAAGGTAACCTCTCAGATCAATTGGGATGAGTACTTCATGCTGCAAGCGATGATCGGCAGCTTCAAGAGCAAGGACCCCAATACGAAGGTCGGTTGCGTCTTCGTCGACCCGAACAACCACCAGATCAGCATGGGTTACAACGGCGCCGTCGCTGGCATCGATGAAAGTAAAATTCCTTGGGGCAACAATCGCAAAGTGCCGTTGGAGTACCAGAAGTATGGCTATGTCATTCACAGTGAAGCGAACGCCATTTCACATGCCAAAAGCAGCCTTGCCGGCTCGAAGGCCTACGTCACTCTGTTTCCCTGTAATGAATGCGCAAAACTGATGGCCACCCACCAAGTGTCTGAAGTCATCTACCTTTCGGACAAATACAAGCAGACCCCGGAAATCCGAATGGCAAAGCACCTTTTTGATCTTTCAGGCGTGAAGTACCGCCAATTGGAGGTCACAGACGACTTACTCCAGCGTCTCAACGCCTATTTGGTCTCACTCCTACCGGTTCCCTAAGGAACTCAGACGCATTTCCGGGCGCGTATTGATCCCGCCCCTCGAAAAACGGTATAACTCCTCGGATGAGTCGCCTCCGGACATGGCTTGCGCGGGAAGATTGGGTCGCCGCCTGTGAATTTGATGCATCGGAACACGCCGACGTCTTCGCTCGGATTTCAAATAAAGTTAAAGATACCGTGGCCTTGGGCGCGAAACCCTATGTTCTCCTCGACCTCGATTCCACGCTTTATGAGGTCGCTCCTCGGACCGTGCGCATTCTAAAAGAAGCCGTTTTAGCATTGGGAACCGAACTCCCGGATTCGGTTCGAGGCGCCCTATCGTCTCTGGATGCGCTCACGGCGGGCTATTCTCTGGAAGATACGTGGACCAACCTCGGTTTGTGCTTGAAGGAACCGGAGCTATGCGGAGCTCGGGAGCGGCTCCACACCTATTGGCGAGAGCGATTCTTTTCAAATGAGTACCTGGAGCACGACAAACCTTATGAGGGGACGGCAGATTTTGCTAGGACCTTGCACGCACTGGGAGCTGAGCTAGTCTACCTCACTGGGCGAGATGAGCCCGGAATGCGCATCGGGACTGAAAAAATCTTGGAACGCGATGGATTTCCGGTCTGTGGACCGCGAGTCCAACTGCGAATGAAGCCTGCGCGCGATATGGATGACGTTGCGCACAAGGTAGGGGTTGCCGCATCTCTTGCCGAGCTCGGGCCGATTGTCGCTTCCTTCGAAAACGAACCCCGAAATTTCGTTGCGCTCTTCCAAGCGCTTCCTGAGACCATCCACGTTTTCGTGGAAACGGTCTGCAGCGACAAGCCGGCCGAGGTTATCTCCGGCGCTTACCGTTTACGACGATTTCGAGCCTAATTCCGGCTTGGAATTTCAAAGGGTTGGGGCTACCCTAAGTCGTCCATGCCTATAGATGTTCTTGAAGGGAGAGCCCTAGCCTCATGGAGTTGTTTGACTTCTTCTCGCGCGCCAACGGCGACTACATAGAACAGCTTTACCGACAATATAAAGACGACCCATCCGCCGTTGATGAACGCTGGGCGGTTTTCTTTGCCGGTTTTGAAGCCGGAAATTCGGGAAGCTCCATTCTTGAAAAGCTCCTCTCGGCGAAATCCGGCTCACCCGCCGAAGGGGTGAATCATCTGGTGCACTCGTATCGAGAGCTGGGCCACTTCATCGCGAACTTGAATCCGCTGGGCGGCAATCGCGACTCGCACCCACTCTTGCAGCTTTCAGAGTTTGGATTCACGGACGAGGATTTGAGCCGAAGCGTCGGCAACGGCAGCTTCTTGGGGCCTGCTGGCGACACACTGGGCGATTTGGTGAGTAGCCTTAAGACGACTTACTGCGGAACCTTGGGCGTGGAGTTCATGGAAATTCCCGACAAGACACAGCGAGAGTGGCTACAGGAGCGGATGGAGCCCGATCGCAACCATCCTGCTCTATCTGCAGACGAGAAAAAGTATATTTTGAGTCGGCTCGTAGCAGCGGAAGGCTTCGAAAGCTTCTTACACACGAAGTACGTCGGTCAGAAACGCTTCTCCATTCAGGGAGCCGAATCCGTTATTCCGCTGCTCGATACGCTTTTGAACGAGGCGGCCAGCCAAGGCGCCGAAGAAATTTTAATGGGCATGGCCCACCGGGGTCGCTTGAACGTTCTGACGAACATTATCGGCAAACCCTTTGAGCTGGTGCTGCGTGAATTTGAGGGCACGGCTGTATTGCCCAATGATGAAGGCGATGGCGACGTGAAGTACCACATGGGCTACACGAATACGCGCATGACGCCCGCTGGAAATCCACTGCTCGTTACGCTCTCCCCAAATCCCAGTCACTTGGAGGTAGTGGATCCAGTGGTTGTCGGAATGGCGAAAGCAAAACAAGATTCTCGCGGCGACGTCGATGGCACTCGAGTCGTTCCCATTTTGCTGCATGGTGAAGCGGCTTTCACCGGACAAGGGGTTGTCCCCGAAACATTGGGACTGTCTGAGCTTCCTGCCTATCGTACCGGCGGCACCATTCACCTGATCATTAACAATCAGGTCGGCTTTACAGCCACCGCAGAGGAAACTCGATTTACGCCTTATCCGACCGACATTGCGAAGATGATCCATGCGCCGGTATTTCATGTGAATGGGGACGATCCCGAAGCCGTTGTACATGCAGCCCGGCTCGCGATGCAGTTCCGTCAGCAGTTTCGCGTCGACGTTCTCTTGGATCTTTGGTGCTACCGCCGCTTCGGTCACAACGAAACCGACGACCCCACCTTCACCCAGCCCGTGATGTACGCCAAGATTGATGCGCTCCCTTCTGTGCGAGAAAAGTATGCCGCTCGCCTGATTGAAGAAGGCGTTATTACTACCGAAGAATATGAGGCGATGAACGCAGCGTTTCGCGAACAGCTGGATCAAGCACAAGCGAGTGCTCGCGAAGCCCGGGCCCGCATCCCCACCACGGGTTTTCGCGACCTATGGGAAGGCTTCGACCGAGCCAAAGGCGACTGGTCGGCCGCGACACTCGTGAACCATCAGGATATTTTGCAGATTACGGCTAAGGCCACCGCCACTCCCGACGGATTCAACGTCCATCGGAAATTGGTAAAGCTACTGGACACGCGTCGCGAGATGGCCAAAGGCGATAAGCCCGCCGATTGGGGCTGCGCTGAAATGTGGGCCTTTGGAAGCTTGCTTCAAGAAGGCACTCCTGTGCGTCTGATGGGACAAGATTCTGAGCGCGGCACGTTTAGTCATCGCCATGCCGTGCTTCACGACACCGAAACCGGCGATGAGTTCACTCCCCTAACTCAATTCCCGGCGCGCTTTCTCGTGAAGAACACGATGCTTTCCGAGTTTGGGGTGATGGGATTTGAGTACGGCTACAGCATCGCCGACCCTCGCAACTTAGTTTTGTGGGAAGCCCAGTTCGGCGATTTCGTGAACGGTGCACAAGTTGTGCTCGATCAATTCTTAGTGAGCGGTGAATCCAAATGGGATCGCATGAGTGGTCTCGTTCTCTTGCTCCCCCACGGGTACGAAGGACAAGGGCCCGAACATTCAAGTGCAAGGCTTGAGCGCTTCCTCCAGTCCTGCGCTGAAAACAATATTCAGGTGTGTTATCCGACGCTGCCGAGCCAGTACTTTCACATGCTTCGTCGACAGATCCATCGCAAGTTTCGCAAGCCTCTTGTGCTGATGATGCCAAAGAGCCTATTGCGCGATGAACGATCCACCTCGCCTCTGGATGAATTCACCGAGCGGGGACTTCAACTGGTCATTGACGACACGACCAGGACCCCGGCAAAAGTCGAACGGGTATTGTTCTGCTCTGGCAAAGTTTACTTCGCACTAGAGGCGGCACGCGCGGAGCGCGATCTAAACAATGTTGCGATTGTTCGCATGGAACAACTCTATCCGTTCCCCAAGCCTGAACTTGAAGCGGTCATCGCACGCTATCCGAAGGCTGTTGAGTTTTTCTGGGTACAAGAAGAACCCAAAAACATGGGAGCCTGGTTCTTTGTAGAACCGCGGATGCGCACCTTGCTTCCAGCGGGCGCACAGTTGGAGTACCGGGGGCGCGGCGAGGCAGCGAGTCCGGCACACGGATTTTATCGAGTGCACCAACTCGAAGAACAAGAGCTCTTAAAGAGCGCCCTGGATCCCGTGGAAGATAAGCCCGCGGCGACCAAGTTTGAAAGCGAACCAAAAGAAGCAAAAAGCGCGACGAGGACTAAGCGTAGGACGTTGAAGGAGCGCCATGGGAACTAAAGTAGCTATCCCTGCCCTAGGGGAATCAGTCACAGAAGCCATTCTTGTTAAATGGATGAAGCAAGATGGGGACGCCGTCTCCGTCGATACACCCATCTGTGAGTTAGAAACTGACAAAGCGAATGTGGAGTTGCCTTCTCCTACTGCCGGCGTCTTGCGACATAAAATCAAGCAGGGTACGACAGTAAAAATTGGCGATGTCGTCGCTGAAATTGTAGCCGCGGCTTCAAATACATCCGTCGAAGCTAAGACAGCGGCCGCTCCTGACAACAAACCGGAAGCCGCGAAACACGTAGCGGCAGCAACCGCGAAAAGCCCGGTAAGTGCACCTTCGAAACCTTCGGCGATTGAACACGAACGGACTGCCGCCGATCTTGAAGATCTCGCTCCCTCCGTTCGCCGTCTCGCTCGCGAACACGGTGTCGATCCTACCGATTTGCATGGCTCTGGCCCACGAGGTCGGATCTTAAAAGAAGATGTCATGGCCGCTGTCGGCGGAAGCAAGCCGGCCGCACCGGCACCAAAATCCAATGGGGGTTTCAGCACCCCCGCGCCCAGCATCGCAAAGCCCGCGGGATCTGGTGAACGCCGTGAGCCGCTTTCCAAGATTCGTAAGAAAATCGCAGAGCGCCTCGTTGCCGCGCAACACAACGCTGCGATGTTGACCACGTTCAACGAAGTCGACCTTTCAGAAGTGATGGCCCTTCGCGAACGCTACAAAGAACCGTTTCAAAAAACCTACGGCGTTTCACTAGGTTTCATGTCGTTCTTTGCACGCGCCGTCGCTTTAGCACTCCAAGAATTTCCGGTGGTGAATGCTTTTATTGAGGGCGATGAGGTTGTTTATCACGACCACGTGCACCTCGGAATTGCTGTCAGCACCGAGCGCGGACTCGTGGTCCCTGTTCTCAAAGAAGTGGAAGGGATGTCCTTCAGCAAAATTGAGTCCGAGATCAAGCGCATGGCCGGTGCTGCCAAGGACGGCAAACTCAGTCTCAACGAATTGGGCGGTGGTACGTTCACGGTTACCAATGGTGGCGTGTTCGGATCCCTGCTTTCAACGCCGATTCTCAACCCCCCTCAAAGTGCGATCTTGGGAATGCATGCCATTCAGAAGCGCGCTGTGGTGGTAAATGACCAAATCGTCATTCGCCCCATGATGTACTTAGCGCTGTCTTACGATCACCGACTAGTCGATGGAAAAGACTCAGTCTCCTTCCTCGTTCGGGTAAAGAACCTTTTGGAAGATCCGCATCGCTTGATGCTTGCGGTGTAGTGGGTGAAACCCGCTCTCTTGCTTGGGATGCTGGTGCTGGTGCGGCAAAAATGCCGGCAAGCAAGATGAAAACCAGGCGCTTCCAGCGGGGTTGCGGACGACGTTAAGAAGCCGACGCGGTCAAAGGCGCACTCAGACCTTCGTCGTCATCGGAAAAGCAGGGACTCGCTATCCCTATGCCCGAATCGAAGAATGGACTCCCTACCTCGGTCTTCGTCTCTCGCGCGAGAGGTTTGCTTTTGTTTCGCAAGCCCCGCCGATCGGGAAAGGCCTGTTTTGCTGCGAGTAGATTGTGGGCTTTGCAAAGCACTCTAAGGTTCTCGATGTCTCGGCTACTCCCGCCTTTCGCCCAAGGCCGAATATGATCTATCTCTAAATGAGCGGTTTGATTGCACTGAACCCCCGAGGCAGAGCGGAAGGAGCACCGATGCTGCGCCGCTACTTTAACCCGCTGTCTGAGCGCCTTCGGAACATAGCGCGTGTGCTTCACAGGATTCACATTGCGAGGACGTTTTGCAGCCAGGAACTGTTTCAGAACGCGTTTTAGAAAAACGGTTTCGTCCTTCTCGGACACTTCAAATCTCATTGCGCTCGAGTAAGGGGGCCACTTCCTTGAACTGCGCCGAGCAACGAGCAGCTTGGATGCGGCGGCCGGCTTCCCCTTCGGAATAGTTTAGAAAGCGAACGCAGAAGTCGTGCAGACCTGAATAGCCTTCGACTAACCAAAGCCGACGGCTATCTATCTCAACCAAATACTCCAGCACCTGCGCGGTAGATCGTCATGTATTTTGCGCCGTGCGGTTTGGCAAGCAAAAGAAACCTTTTATCGACGATAAAAAGCGAGAAATGGGGACCAACCTCTCGCGCGAGAGACAGGTCGTTTACGCCTGGGTAAGTCTAGATAAGCGAACCCGTTCGATAGAAATTCTTAAGACGATCATCTTTCAAGACAAAGCGCTGAATGAGCCACTGCGATCGCTCGGCTTCAGAAGCGGGCAAGCTCTCAATGGAAAACCGTCGCACATCGAGGTGGAGTCGCTTCACTGCGCCTCCGTAAATATGAGATAGGCGAGGGATGCCGTTTTCATACCCGATGGTTAGATCATAAACCGCATCGACATAGCCTTCGAGTCCCTCAAGTGACGCCGTAAACCCACGCACGCGTGGGACTAAAACGTGATCCAGTATCGGAGCCTTCTTGCGCGCAGCGATCTCTCTCCCTCGAGTAAGTTTTGCAGGAGTCAGTCGCGTTCCCTCGACAAAGGATACGAGCCAAATCGGAATGCGATACTTCAAAATCTTTTCAAAGGTCGCACGGACCCTACGTTTATCTGCCAACCAATCTCGCTTGAGAAAGATACAATCCAGAAAGAGCATGCCCCATCCCACTCCGGGCACGTACTTCAACGCATCTTTCACAAAAAACTTCAGGTCGCCCAGGCGGCGATGTCGGTAAGCGAGCATCATCACCACTAAGATGTCAGGCATTTGCTGGTGGTTAGCAAAAACCACCGCATTCTCATCGCGGGGAAGAGTATCCCCGGTGAGTACTAGTTCAACGCCCGCAATTTTCTCCGCCCCGATGACACACCACCCCCACCACTGATCCGCTACAAAGCGATTCACAGACCGGAAAGCCTTGAGTGAAAGGGGCCGCACCAAGAGCGAAGCCATTTGAACGGCGTTAATCATGAGGATCGTTGAAAAGTAGAACCCGCCGAAGGCAACCAATCGCACCCAGAAAAACAGAGCTGACAGGGGCCCTTGAACGACTTGCAGGGGCATTTGAGCAGGCACGACGGACATTGACACACCGTATTAGAGAGCCCGGCTGAAATCAATGCAACGCAGTCAAACCACTCAACTTTTCACCGAAAAACGCCGTTAAGTCGTTCGAGAGTTTCGTATTTTCCAAAGAGGACTCAAATGAGCCAAAAGACTTGGTTTTTACACGTTTCTGGGGACGCCCTGGGGCCCTTATCTACTGCCCAAGTGGTGAAAATGCTGACCCAATCGCGAGCCACCGCGGGCGATTTCGTGTGGACCGAAGGGTTAACCGAATGGGTCCGCATTGCAAATTGCGAGGACTTCGAAGCGCATTTGCCGGAAATGCCGGAAATCGCGATTCCGAAAGCCGCCGAAGTCGTCGAAGAAGAAGAGGAAGTGGCGGAAGTCGAGGAAGAAGTCGCAGAGACAGAAGAAGTGATTGAGGAAGAACCAGAATACGTTCCGCCTCCAAAGCCCAAACTGGTACCAAAACCCGTTGCGAAAACCGCTCCAAAGCCTGTCGCAAAACTTGCTCCCAAACCGGCCCCAAAACCTGTGGTCAAAAAGGCCCCAGTACCCGAAGTACGCCAGTGGTACGTGCCAATTGACGCAACCGTTAAGATCAACGGAGGCAAACCAGTGAAGGTTTTTGACATCACGGAAGGTGGGCTCGTTGCGGCGTCGGCGGACGGGGTCTCCGTTGGTGACGACGTGAAGCTAGTGTTGCAATCGCCCACCATGGGGAAGCCGTTGGATCTCACAGCCGTCGTCGTTCGAGACGAGGCTTTTGAAGGAAAATCTTCGCTCGCAGTCGAGTTCACACGCATGAATCCCGTGCATCGCAGGACAATCGCTGGATACATTTCGAAGGGGACCAAAAAAGCAGCATGAACCGTCTCGCGCCCCATTTCCTGCGGTGCCTCGCAGCGATAGCGGCCGTGCTTTGCCTTCTGCGCCCGGCAACCGCTGCCGCTGGCCAAAACCTCATGCCGCATCTGGATGATACGTTCCGAAAGCAGCAGTGGAACGAAACCATACAAACAGCGATTGAGATTCTGCGTCGCGATCCCGCTTCAGCTGAAGCACGAGTAAAGGGCGCCTTTGCTCTCATTCAAAAAGGGTACCCCAATGCCGCGCTGGCCCTGCTAAAACGAATGACCCCGGCTCAGTGGAGCTCTGTTCCAAAAGAGATGCACAACATGGTGGAAGTGGTCGCACTTTTCCAGAAAAAGGTACCGTTCATCAGCCTGTCTGCGCGCATGGATCAGCTGAATGAATCGGAAGCTTCCACATCCCTTCGTGATGAAATTCGCTTCGCGAAGGGCCGCGCTGCTTTCGAAAAGAACGACTTCGAAAAGGCGCGGACTATGCTCGACCAAGTGGAGCGCGGATCCCGTTTCTACGGGCCCGCACAGTATCTACTCGGTACTCTGTACATGAAACGCGGAGACACTAATGCCTCGGCAACAGCATTTGCCCAAGTCTTCGGCTCTCAGATCATGCAACAGACCACTGAATTTTGGGGAGACATCGGGGCGCAAGATCACTCTCAGTTTGGAACCTCTGTAAATGTCGGAATGGACACCGAAGCGCTCCGACGCTCCAATGACGTTGGCGAACTCGCTGTTCTCGCAACCGCTCGTCTTCTATACTCTCAGAAGAAGCATGAAGAAGCGTTGCTTCAGTATGCAAAACTTCCGGCAAACTCCCCTCTATACTCGCGGGGACGCCTTGAAACTGCTTGGACTTTACTTGTCCTCGACCGCCATGAGGCAGCTGCTCAAGCTGCCAGCGAGTTATCTGTCGACGAGAATCATTTTGAATCACTGGAAGCACGGGTCGTCCGGGCTCTAATTCTCACTGATGCGGGTAAGCCCACTGAGGCTCGCAATGAAGTTCTCAAATTTCTTGAAGTGCATGCCAATTCGAAAGAGTCCCTCACGCGCTACCGCCAGTTTCCGAATCCGGAGTCTCTGCCCAACTACATTAAGGGGGACTTGAAGGACGACACGCGTGTTTCCGCTATCGCGCAATATCGGACGGGCGTCCAAGAGGAATCTCTGAGGCTGCGCAAAGAGGACCGCGTTCTCTATCCCGCATTCTACAACCTCTCCAATGAGATTGAACCCTTGGTTTCTCAAGCCCGCGAATACAATAACCGGCTTATCATCGAGTATGTCGACCGCCGCCTTCAGGACCTCGACCGACTCTACATTCAGGCGCGACTGATTGCCGGCGAAACCTACTTGGAAGAGCGAGAGAAACTCCGCGCTGAGTTCAGAGGCAAAGGCATTACCGTAGAGGCACAAGATTCCCACGATACCCAACTCGTGAAGTTGCTACTGCAGGCGATCAAAGAAGTAGATGCGGCCCGCAGTATCATGAAGACGCGTAATCTCGCGCTTGAATTCCGTCAAAGCGAGCTTCTCTGGGAGCTCGCAAGCGCTTCCGCATTCCTTAAAAAAGATGTGTCGGGTACTACGGGCAAGGAAGCGTATGAAACCTACCGCGCCCAAGCCATTCAGATTGCCCGTGATCTTGCTGAAAAGTACCCCAAATTTGACAAACGTCCTCAGGCCCTCTTCTTCGTTGGATTTGCCCTGATGGAAGTAGGCAACGAGAAAGAGGGACTCGCTTACTTAAATCGCTACGTGAGCGAGTACCCGAATCACGAAAACGTTCCGAATGCGTACCGCATCCTGGCCGACGTAGAGTTCGACGCGAACCGATTCGCGAAATCAGAGGAACTGTACAAGAAGATTCTGCAGTTTCCCTCGTCGCCCATTATGGGGTACACGCTCTACAAGCTCGGTTGGTGCAACTACAGCCGCAAGAACTACGCAGCTGCCATGATGGGGCTGGAACAAGCGATTCTATGGACTCGTAATCTCGAGAACACGGACCACTTGCTTAGTCTCAAACGAGAGGCAGCACGGGACCTCATTTCCATTTACGCAGAAGTGGGAAACCACAAAAAGGCCTATGAATACTTCGAGCGCTTCTTAGGTAGTGCGGACGCTACGAAGTGGCTTGCTGACTTGGCTCGTGAGTTAGAAAAGGGCGGCCTATTTGAAAAATCCACCGAACTCTACTCGCAACTCCTCACGCTCGGGCCGACACCCGAAGAGCGCATGCAGTATCAGACCGCCATGATCTTCGGAGCCTATCAATTAAGGGACTGGAATCTGGTACTCGAAAAGACACGCGAGCTGGTAAACGGGTTCGGTTCCATTCTCGAAGCGGAGCAAGTGGCCGAGTCTCCCTCCTTCCGTACTGAAAAAATTCTCAACGAGATCGTCTTAGCGCAGCACTTTGAGTTCGATCAATATGCCAAAGATGCGGATACCGGCCGAATCCTTGCCATCGATGAGCTCTATCTCAAAGCTTTCTCCAAGTGGAAGTCTTCACAAATGCCTCAGTACCAGTATGCGCACTACCAGTTAAAGTACAAACGCGTGAAGGAAGCCGCGGTCGCGTTCACCAGGCACTGGGAGCAGTTTAGAACGGAATTGAAAGAGCCGCTGAAGGAAGAGAGTCTGCGAAATCTAGTCCACGCAATAGAAACCGTGGACCAAATCAAAGAAGAAGAGCCAGATCCCGCAGCGACCGAAATGCGCGTCGATAACCTGGTTAAGTACGCAACGGAGTATGCCCAGCTCTACCCGTCGACAAAACACTCCCGAGCCATCGCTTTTCTGAAGACCGTAGCGCTTATGAAGCATGGTCGCACGGAGCAAGGCATTGTTGAAACCCAGAAGGTTTTTGACCAGAATCCCAATGACGATTTTGGAAATCGGGCTTTCAAGAACTTGCGAGTTGCCTATTACAACATCAAGGACTGGAAGCGAACCTACGACTGGGCCACGGAAATTCTCGCTCGTCCCGGCATCGAAAAGTCGACTCACCTAGCTGATCTGAAAACGGTTCGGGAAGAAGCGCTCTTCCTGCTGGCGGACGGAACGAAGGAGAATGTGCAAGCTGCCGACTTGTACACCAAGATCGCTGAAGACCCTCAGATGCTCCGACTGCGCCCCAAGGCACTTTACAATGCTTTCGTTCAGTTGAAAGAAGCGGGTAAACGCACCGAAGCAATGAACACTGCCATTAAGCTCGAACAGGCCGCGCCCAATGCCCCTGAGGTGCAGAATATCTCGGGCGTTCGGGCGGCTTATTATCAGGAAGCGGGGGACTACGAACGCGCACTTCCTCTTTACGAGCGGTTTCTCAAGGCACCCCCCAAGGATACTCCGATTGAAGCGCTCGATCAGGTGCGCCTGAGTACCGCGCTGATCTCCGAAGCGATGGGTAAAACAAGTGCGGCAGCCCAACTCTACGCCACACTCGTTGCGCCCCGCGAGAAGCCGTCTGCTCTTCAAGCCGATGCTCAGCGAGGAATAGACCGATTGAAGGAAATTACAAAGCGGCAACCAGCTTCCGCCAACCCTCCTGCCTTCCCCAAAGGTGAAGCACTGCTCAATGTCATGGCCGAACTCGAGAGGAACCCCTTGGCCAAATCCAAAGACTTGGCAGCCAAAATTCAAGGCGGCGCTCAAAAGTTGGAAAAGGCAATTCGGCAGTTCCTGGAAGTGTCAGGAGATCCTGGGACACCCAGTTTTCACGCGTTTGAGACCTACTGCGCCGTTCCTTTTCTCTATACCTATTATCAAACGGGCGTACGCAGCCTAGGCAAAGACCAACCCGACGAGCTCATAGTGGAGTTAGAAAAGATTGCCTCGCCACTGGATGCAAAGAGTTCCGAAATGGCCGAGCAGTGCTTATCCCGAACGACCGAAGCATTTCATGATGGACCGATGTATCGCAAAGTCCTTCAGAAATGGGGCTGGGTGAGACATCCGACTGTCGTTGCCGAAGCGAAGAAAATTCGGGGATCCCTCAATAGTTTGGGACCCTGGATTGAGCCACTGGGCGACGCGCCATCGGAAGAACAGATCTTGAAGAGTCACTTGGATGAGAAGGCGACAAACGATAGCTGGTACCAGCTTGCTCGCCACAGAATGAACGCGAAGAAGCCCGGACTTGCTCGACTTACTTTTCTCACTGCCCTGAGCAAAGACCCCGACTCCGGCCGAATCCTCAATGCCATGGCTTTGCTTCGGCAGGCAGAGGGAGCGGATATTCAAACGCTCGACGCACTGTTTAAGAAAGCCGCAGAGAAGGGCTCCGCCATGGCGTATGCAAACCTAGCTCAAATTCATATTAACGGCGCGCGTCTATCGCTGACAGTCGATGCTTTGGTCAGCGCGGAAAAGGGCGGCGCTTTCAAAGATAAGCCCGAGCTGGAAACAGCTCTGTCGGCGATTCGCTCGGCTCTTGAGAATCCGTAAGAATGCACCGCGCTAAAGAGGGAACCATGAAAGCGATCAGAATGTTCTTCGTCTTAATGCTCGCAGCCACAACTCTTGCTATACTTAAACCGACGCCTGTTCACGCGGATACGCCGACTAACTCGGAGGTATCCCAGGCTGCTCCTCCTCAAACAGCACCACCACAGAGTCTTCGACGTGCTGAATCGAACGTCAGCTTTACGGGTCTGACGTTGAAGGGGCGGCTTAAGAAACCAGATCTCGGCTATATCTATCGACGACGTGGACTACGGGCAGAGCAGATCGTAAACATCCCGGAAGAGTTCAATGAAGAAATCGTCCAAGGCGCAGGGAAGTTCTAGCAACCCCATCGTCCGCATTTATTGGGGCGACATTCTGTTCGATACCATCCTCTGTGAACCTGGAGACCCGGTAACCATCGGGCGTGAACAGGGCTCAACGCTCGTCATGGACCTCGGACGTGGCGCTACCGCCGCAAAGATCCCCCTTGTCAGCTGCAACTCCGACGCAACAGCGGATCTCGTCTTCGATAAGAAGATGGAAGGCCAAGTCCGTATTGCCGGAAAGTTGCACACATTGGAGAAGCTCCGCGGCATGCCGGAGACAGAGAAGACAACCGACGGACTTTTCAAATTTCGCCTCACTCAAAAAGATACCGCTAGCATTGTGGTTGGCTACGTTAGTTTTGATATCACGTGGTCAAAAACCCACAGCCTGATTCCCCGTCCAATCATGCTGGACCGTCGGGCGATGACTTTCACCACGGCCATCGGAATTTCCATGGTCGTGCTGTTCACCCTTTTCACGGTGCCGGAAGTGGAAGTTCCTGAAGACAAGCCACCCGAGCGCATCGTAGAGATCATTCCGCCAAAGATTTTGCGCCCCAAACCTCCTGGGGAGGCGCCTCCGCCGGCAGGGGATGCCTCCGCTCAGGCGGCAGCAGAAGCCCCCAAGCCTCCGACGGCCGCGGAGAAGCTTAAAAGTGCGGACTTAAGCAACTTGGCTTCCAGTTTATCGTCGATAGGTGCGAACGTGGCAGCTCCTGCGGTAAAGAATCGAGAAGTCGCAACAGAACAGACACCGTCTCAAAGCTTTTCAGCGAGCGCCGTTGCGTCAACTAACACTCAGAAAGCCAGCATTGGGCAAACTCAAGGTGCAGGAGAAGGTGGTTTTGCGGGAACCGGACAACTAGGCCTTGCAGGAAACTCAGGGCTCGAAGGTGGGACGGGAACCACCTTAGGTGGAACCGGAACGGATGGCGGCGAAGGGCTTGACCGGCAAGTGATCGATCAAATCGTCCGCCGGCGTCAGGACCGCATTCGTCTTTGTTATGAGCGGCAGCTCAACTTCTCACCTGGCCTTGCCGGAAAAGTAACCGTTCAGTTCACTATCCACTCCGATGGCAGCGTCGCCAAAAGCCTCATCATCGAAGACACGATGAAGAACACTTCTGTAAATGACTGCATCTCGTCCGAAGTTAAAAGTTGGACCTTCCCCCGCCCCAAAGGCGGGGCCATGGTGAAGGTCGACTACCCCTTCGTCTTCGAATCGGGCGGCACCCAATTCTAGTCGAGACTTCTCGAAAATAGACACAATGTGTCAAGATTCTAAGCAGTTCCTCCGATAAGTCATACGGAGGAGAGCTTTGTCTTACCGCCTTGAAATCACGGCTCTTTTACTACTTGCGGCGTGCTCCACTGCGCCTCGAGAAGTCGAAGTCCTGCTGGAACAGGATGTCCTGGTAACCCAGGCCGGCGAAAGCACGCCTACCGCTGTTAAACGTGGGGACCTACTCAAACTCTCCGAAACCCTCCCCGCTTTGGTCGAAAGCCCTGGCTATGTCCCGGTTTTGGTACTTCCCACACAGGCCGGCACCCAGAAAGCGAGCCTAAGGCTCAAGCCCCTTGGTGACGTGGCATCGATGCCTCCTGACTTCTGGGTGGGAATCGATCACCTATTTGACGATGTCGTTCAAATTCAGAAACTGCTGCGCGACAAGAAGGGGCGAGAAGCGCTTACGCTAACAGACGATCTGGTTTCACGTTTTCCGCAAGTGACTAAACTGCGCCTGCTCAAAGCGAGCTGCCTAATGGTTCTGGGCGAAAAACGGGCGGCGGCTGCCGTGATGGAATCGATTCGAAAACCGGCGATGGCCGTTCCACAGCAAGAGGGGGCGCAACAATGACCCGCCTCCCCCTCCTACTGATCGGCTTGACGAGCCTCGTTTCAGCCTCTTTTGGTACGCCCTACGAACAGGTGCTCCAGACTCAAAAAATGGTTGAGGAGCGCGTCAATGCATTGGTGCGCCTCTATGATCCGCAAGGCTTTTCCATCGTAACGATCAAACTGAAAATGGAAGCCGAGCCGCTGCCAGGCTCGCCGTTTCTATTCGAGGATTACACGCTCCCAGGCGACGACAGAATCGATATTGAGAGCATCGACGCCCGACTCATTACTCGACTGGAAACGATGCCTGACGACGCCGTCTCACTGGTGCGAGAAAGCCTGCTCCCCTTTGCAGCGACTATTCGTGTCTCCGTCAAGCAAGTGCAGCCACCCAAGATCGAAACCACGATTCCTGAGATGCGCATCAGCTACCCAGAAGGGAAGTCTTGGCTTTCACCTTTACTCAGCACTCTTTCCGGTCAGGCCTTGCTAGGTGCCTTCTTTCTCCTGGTCTTCACCGCTGTCATCGCACTCTGGCGCCTAGGTCAGGGCATGGAGCGCGGAGCTGGAAATTTGGCGGGATCACTCACGCAGGGGCTGGGTGCGCTGAAAGACTCTCTGCAAGACGGAGGGTTGGGCGGAGGAAGTTCAGAAACAGCTATGACTTTTGCATCCAGCGGAACTAGTAGCTCAAACTCTGGCTCTGCGATTCTCACGATGAGCAATGAAAGCTGCTTGTCGCTGCTCAGCGATTGTTACTGGTGCGGCAAAGACGAATATGCCGCGTTCTTGTGGGAGCAGTTTGGAATCGCCCAACGCCTATCGGTTATTGCCGCGTGGCCCGCACTCGAGCGGTACGTGCGCAACTTCCAGAGCGTCACACCCAGGGACCTCGGCCTGCATACCGACGTCAATTACCTCAATCCCTTGCCGTTTTTTCGGCAAAACAACGCAGCGCTAACGGAGATAGCCCGCAAAGCTCCAGCATTACTCTCCAAACTTTCCCCCTTGCGTTCCGAAACCCTGTTGCTCGGTGTGCAAGAACGCCTCGACCTACAGGCCAAGTCCGGAAGCGGCGATGCCATCCCTGACTTCAAAACTATGGCACCTTCACCCGAGCGCTCGTTGCGCGCTTTCAGCAAGATCCGTCTATCGACTGAAAGTGGGGAGAACGAAGCCATCGCCTTGCGCGAACTACCCGTCGAGGCGAAAGAGCAATTCATTACGCTTGCGTGGATGGTTCAGTTACCCAAGGAAAAGGTGTCCGGAATTTTGGAGAGCTTCACGGCACGTGATCTCGCTCTCGCCTGGGTCGGACCTGCCCCCTTGCTGGCTTACTTGAGCGATTGCGTATCACCCAAGAAGAAAGACCTCGTAGAGTCCTATCGAAAAACGGTAGTCCCGAGCCGGGATTCTGAAGCATTCCATCGGTTGCATCGTCTATCCATGGATGCCTTCCGCCAGATGCGCGCTGCCGTCGACCAGGGAGACGACCATGCACAAGCAGCATAAACTGGCTCTGCTCCTTCTGCTCGCATTCTCAATTGAACTCCAGGCTGAAGTGCAGCGATCCACGCAGGGACCCGTAGTCGTCGATACCGAGTATACGCGCTTTAGACTCTCAGCCACTGCCGACTATGTCGTCTTCAGCAAACCGGGAGATACTATCGGTGGACTCGGCCTGGGTGCGGATCTTCAGTATGCCTTTACGCAGAAGTGGGGCATGGGAGCTGGTGTAAAGCAGGCCTTCTCGTCCAGCGATTTTGCCGCCTTTTTTACAGAGATCCATGTTTGCCTTTCGCGTGCTCTCACAGGAACACTGATGCGCAGTCGCCAGAAGATCAGTCTCGGTGCTGCACCCGTGTCCGACTTCATTACTCCCCAGCCTGGAGGAATTACTGCGCGATTGTACGTATCCCAATATCTGGTGAACACTTTCGGCTCCGTGCTGCCCTATACCGGAGTGGGCGTGGGCGGAAGCTATGATTGGAACCTGAACGTTCGCACTCCGATGTCCGTGGGCTTTCGAATCGATCGCATTACCAATGGAACGGACAACTACCTCCCTTTTACCGCCTACACCTCCATTGGGCTGTGGCTATGACCCGACACAATTCCTCCACAATTGGGCGCTACGATCCAAAAGGAAGCGCCCTGCAGGCGCGAATGCGGCACGTTGGCGGAACCATGAAACTACTCCTCACATCATTAGCGGTTGGATTGTTACTTGCGACGGCAAGTTGCTCAACCTCTAATCATGCCGAGTCGTTTTTCACCGGCGGCGACTCCTTCGGCGCGATCGGCAACTCGGCCATTCAGATCTCTCCCGTCACTTTCAACTACGGGGCGGTTCGACTCTATACTTCCTCACCTGCGCAAACCTTCACTGTGACAAATTCCTCCGAAAAATCAGTCTATCTCTCCAGCATTGGATCTCCCTCCAACTCGCAGTTCTCTATTTCAGACGTGGATTGCGTACTAAGCGCTTCCGTTCCTATTCGTTCGGGCCGTTCTTGCACCTTCAAGGTCACTTTTATTCCTACAACTTCGGGACAGATTGATTACGGCGTCACCGTGAACTACAACGGCGGTCCCGCGACTTCGAACTACAGTGCTGCGGCAGCCCTAACCGGGATAGGAGCGACTGATGTTGTTTTTCCGGGGGTAAGCTCGGTCGACTTGATCCGGTCAAGAAGTGTGCGACTCAACTGGACGGATGTTTCCAATGAAAATGGCTATGCTCTTTTCGTTGTAAACGGAGGCTCGCTCCAGTTTATGGGGACTGTCGCGCGCGATGCGACGAGCGGGATGGTAACAGGTCTAACGGCCAACACGCTCTACACTTTTCGCGTTAGAGCTTTTGACTACTTTGGGGTTTTGGAAGGCAATACGACCGATATCACGGCGACCACCCTTCCGGACCCCATTCTAACCCCCGTGGCCGATCGTACCTTTTTTTCGGGCAACCCGATGGACGCGACGACTACTTTGAACGTCGACATCAACAACACGGTGACCGCCAGCGATCTGAATTTGGCGTATAGCTGTGTCTACGACACCACCCCCGACGGCTCCGTGGGAACTGGCACCGCCTGCGCTTCACTCGCTGGATTCACACTGAACGCAGGTTTCGCTGGGGTAGCTGGTAGCGTGGATGGAAATGGTATTTTTTCATTCACACCGCCTTTGGCACTTGTAGGGCAATCGTTTGAATTCAAGATCACAGCAAACGATGGATCAACGGATTTCACCACCCTGTTCAAAATCAATGTGAAGGCACCCTTCAAATATGACGCGACGCTGGTAGCTGCCTATCAGTCACAGAACGCCAATGGCTACTCGGCTGGAACCAACTCCCCTTTCACATCGACTTGGTCCAATTTGGCAACCACGGGTGCCATCATGGATGGAACCCTTGGCTCGGGTACATTCGCAACGGGATGGCAGGGGGACGGCACTTGGATATTCAATCCCTTCCGCCTGGCTTTGGCGGGGACTAGTGGCGGGGGAGCCGATCGCGTGATTGCAGGCACGGGTTTGAACGCGAACCCGCTGTTGCTGTTCACGAGCTGGGTGAAGCCGACTAATACTGCATTGGGAAGTCAGGCCTACGTTTTTGGTAATCGAGGGCCGGGGCCAGATGGGTGGAGTGTCCGCCAACGGGCGGATGGCAACTTCGAGTTTGCCGTCGGTACGAGCACTATGTCGAGTTACCCCACCGCAATTACTAGCTTAGGGCCGACCGCCTATTTCAAAATGGATGCATTGGGAGGCGCTGTCGCCTACGACGAAATCTCCACGAACAACTACACGATTCAGAATAACGCAAACGTGGCAAAGGGCGTTGTCGGACCCTACACGGCAACCACCGGATTCGACTTCACCGCAACAGGGTACATCAACGTCTCACCCTCGATCGATATCACGGCTGCCGGGTGGGCGGTCGCCGCCTGGATTAAAATGCCTTTGGTGGGAGCAAGCTGGAAGACGCTCACTCGCGGAGCGACCAATGATCACCAGCTTCTGTTTGAAACGGGAACGAACATCCTCGGCATGTACTTGAATGCTTCTTCACTCTTCACCGGTACGGGGTTCGATGCAGACACGCTCTCTGCCGGTTGGCACCACTTCGCGGCGGTAGGAACCGGCGGCAACACTCGATTTTTTGTGGATGGTGCTTTCATCACACAACTTGCGGGGATGTCGACCACTGAGTTTTCATGGATTGGCAACTTGAATACCGGCGGACAAGCCATCGGGCAAGTCGATGACGTGGCCCTATTCACCTCGCCTCTTTCCGATGCACAGATTCAGTCAATCTATCTGGGAGGGTGCAATGTTGCACTGACTGACAACTATTGGTCGCATCTCGCTGGCATTTTTGATGGTACGACTGCGCATCTCTACAAAGATGGTACGAAAGTATGTGACTACACCTCCAGCGGAAATATCACTGGAAGCGCTGAGTCGTTTAGCATGGGTGCGGAGGCCTCTGGGTCTGAGGCATGGCCGGGCGAAATAGGAAGCGTCTACGTCTACAACGCCGGAGTGGGTGCAGACATTACCACCAACTACGGCGCTGAAATCGATCTCTACAATGTGCCGCAGAGCTGCCAGGCATGGCGCACAGCTGGGTTTACGACCGATGGAATCTACTCGGTCGATATCGATGGCCCCGGGGCTGGACCAGCGACGAGTGTTTATTGCGATATGACGACCGACTCAGGCGGATGGATGCTGGTACTGAACTACTTGCATCAAGGAGGAACCAACCCCGCGACTACTTCGCGCGCTACTTGGCCTGTGATTGCTTCAAGTGCATTGGGAGTTGATGAATCAGGTAACGCAGCCACCTGGGGCCATGCTTCGCCCACGCTATTAAACACAGCGACGTTTACCACGATGCGATTCCAGTGCACGACCAGCGGCCACGGTCGCCAGTTCGACTTGAAATCTAGTGCGGCAGCTTGCAAGACCTACTTTACGTCAGGCACCGGCTCTTGCGGTACAGCGCTAAATGCAGGCACCCCACTCGCCGGGCATACGGGAGTGACCCCAGGTACTGCGCTAGATAATGGTTTTACGAATCAGGGAGTGAATGCGATGGTTGCCTTCCCGTTCTACCGTTCAGGCAATAATCACTGGGGCATTCGCGGCAGCGGTAGCCGCTGGGAGTGCGACGACTACGCGAACAACTCCGCCAACAATACCCTCCACCGCATCTGGATCCGCTAACCCTTCCTTGAAAGGGGTCAATCGACTTTCAAGGAAATAATCAAGGCAACCTCATCCATTTTTCATTGGCACACCTCGTGTTAATGAGCATATGCCCAGACCTCTACTTTATCGAAACTCCGAACTCGCGTATCACCTCACCGCCCGCTCCAACAACAAGGAATGGTTCTACATTTCTACTGAACGCTGCTGGGATATCGTTCGGGGGGCTCTCTTTTCAGCGTGTGAACGGTATGGAGTCTTTCTGCACGTAGCAGTCCTAATGTCGAACCACCTTCACATGATCGCGAGCACTCCACGCGCAAACATTGACGACTTCATGCAGTACTTCCTATCGCAAGCAACGAGGTTCATCCAGTACGACGCGAACAGAATTAATCATGTCTTTGGAAGTCGATATAAATGGAGCTTTTTGGATAGCCCTTGGGCACTGGCATACGCCTACAAGTACGCACTTCGGAACCCAGTTCGCGCAGGTATGTGTAGCTCGGTGAGCGACTACAAGTTTTCCAGCTTAAATGACAATCGCTTACCTTTGGTCGAAGGATTTGATCACTATTGGAAGCTCGTTCCCAAGGAACAAGAACTCAAACTAAATTGGTTGGATATGCCCGTTGAACGAGAGGCGGAAGATCTAATTCGGCGAGCACTCAGACGCCATCGTTTCCAGTTCACGAAGGACAATACGTTCCGGTCGCGGCTAAGAGGCCTACACTCAAGCTATGGGGTAATACCATAGCTCTGCCTGCCTTGGTTTTTTCCTTGAAAGTCGATTGACCCCTTTCAAGGACCCCTTTCGGGGCTACTGGGGGCCTTTTTTCTTGGAGGAGGGGCGAGCGGGAATTGCTGCGGGTGCGTTCGGAGAAGTATCCGGCGAGAGATTCGTTGGTACTCCCGGCTGCGAAGCAACCCCGCGCTTCTGACCAGCCGAACCCTGCTGAGGTTTGTCGAAGTAGTCGGTACGCACTTGCTCCTGCGTGTTAATCCCATCGGAGACGAAGAGGTCTACCATCGGCATGCTGCCAATCATATGGTAGGTCACCGTTTTAGGCGTCTCTTCGTTCCCCAATTCATCAATGCTCTTGAAAGTAATCTTATAAATCTTCTGGTCCGACGTAATCGAAAACGGACCATTGTACTTGGAGAAGGGAGCATCGTTGATACTCACCTGAGTTTCGGCAATCCCCACACCATTGGCATCCACCTTAATACCAACGATATTTGGCGAAGGAGAGTAAGTGATCCCATCTCGGACTACCAGGGGCTGATTCGTTTCTACGCGTGAGGTTGGCGGATCTTCTGTCACCACGACCCGAAAGTTTCGTGACGGTTCAATATTTCCCGCTCGATCCACCGAGCGATAAACAATGGAGTTGATCCCCATTGCGTCCATCCTGATAGGCTCCACATACATGGTGTACTCAGGGTTCGGTTCTACGCGGAACTCGATATGGTCCAGGCCAACCGCGTTGTCTTCCGAAGTCAGTTTCAATCGCAAATCACGACGGGCGTAGTTGATCCCACCTTTGTTCACCACTTTTCCAATCGGTGTAGCGCCAGAACGAGGTGCCGTGGAAATGGAATACACGGAAACCGTTTTAGGCTGCTCCATGTTTCCAACGTTATCCTGAGAATAGTAGGAAAGTGTGTGCGGCCCTTCTTGCAAGAAATAGATCGGCTTCAGATAGCGAGCGGGCGGTTTCCCATCGACGCTCACCATGGTCTCTTTCACTCCTGATTCAGCATCGACTCCCTCGACACCAAACGAAACGCTATCGCGGGTGCTCAGGTAGCCAACTCCTTTGATGACAGTCGGTTTCAAGGGGCCATTGGTGATCTTCAATTCAGAAGATGGTGCGCTGCCATCGGCAACGAATGTCATCGCACGAGTGGGCTCGGTATTTCCCACGCGATCCGTCGATCGGTAATAGAGGATGCGCGTTCCAGGCCTATCGATCAGAATCGGCTTCATGTAAGGCAAAAACGCGGTTTCACTCTCCCAGGAGTATTCAATTTTTGAAACGCCGGAGAGATTGTCCTGCGCCACAAAACTCAAGGTTGAGTTCAGTGCCGCATAGATCGACTTTTCCTTGCCCGGCTCGTCGACACTGTAGAACTTGCCGGCTTCAAAGCGAGTCTCCGTGAGAGGCGGCGTCAAATCCAAGAAGAGTTCAACAAACTGCACCGGCGACCAATTGTTCACAGGATTGATCGCACGAAACTTGATCGTATGCTTGCCTTCGTTTTGAAGCGCGATGCCGTCTTGATACTCCACGTAATCCGCGCCATCGACACTGACTTCAATGCGGTCGATGATGCCGCTGTCCTGGTTCCGGCGCAGCTGAAACTTGGCGCTACCACCAATGAAGTATTTCTTGGTTTCGGGGTCAAACACGAGCTGGGATTGCCGACCGTCCATCTGAGACGAGGTGACGGGAGCTGAGACGCTCTGCGGAAAAGGCTTCCCGTTCTCGCCGACTTCAGCGTAAACGGACCCCTCGCTCAAAAGGAGCATCACTGTTACAATTAATACTGAACCGACGGCTTTTTTCGGTCGAACTCTCATAGCCTACGGTTCGGTAGTCTTGCCTTTAATCTTTAACCTTTTCATACAAGTTTTACTGCGGCGCGCTATAGCCGCCAGGAGGTCCAAGTGACTGGTCTTATCCACGCCTACCAAGAAGGCGGATTCGGAATGCATCCCATTCTTTTGCTAGGAATCGCGTGTACTTACCTCGTCGGTGAGCGCGTTCACCAGCTCTACTTCAAGATGAATTTGAATAAAGAGCACTTCTTCAAAAGCCTCACCACGTACCTCTTAAAAGGGGATCTAGAGGGGATGCTGCTTGTCTGTGACCAGAATCCGGCACCACTTTCCAAAGTCATTAAAGCCTGCTTAATCAAATTGATTAACCGCGGCACGGATTCCGAGATTCAGGCAGCCTTAGACGAAGGTGCCATGATCGAAACCCCCAAAATTGAAAAGGGCATCGGCTTCCTCGCCGTGTTCGGCAACGTCGCGACACTGGTTGGACTGCTTGGAACGATCTCCGGTCTAATCATATCTTTCGCAGCAGTCGCAAACGCCGATGCCGCAACCAAGGCAGCCAAGCTGACGGCCGGTATTGCAGAAGCGATGCACTGTACCGCGTTTGGCTTGATCGTCGCCGTTCCTGCCGTTCTGGCCTACGCCTTCCTCCACAATCGTGCGCAGACTCTGATTGAAGACATCAACGAGATCAGTATCCGCACCTTGAACTTCATCATCGCCAACCGTGAGCGCTTCGGCGTCGGTAGCGAAGAAGAAGAGGCGGCATAGAAAATGGGTGGCGTTTCAACACCAGGCGGGAATGGGTTAGACGTAGAGTTAAACCTCGTTCCCTTCATCGATTTGCTCTCGTCGCTCGTGCTGTTTCTCCTGCTAGGAGCGGTGTGGGTCCAAATCGCATCGATGCAAGCATCCGTAGAATCTAAAAACGGTGCACGTGCGCTAGCAAGTAAAGAGCCTCCGAAACGTGTTGAAGTTAAGCTCACAAAGCGCGGCTATGAACTTCAGTGGCCCGCAAAGGCGGGTAAACAACCCGCGGCAATGGGGCTTCGCGAGAACGCCTTTGACCGTCAAGGCTTGCTGGGGGTCATCACCGCGGCTGCCGCAGGGGGCCTCGTGACTTCTGCAGGTGTATCGGCAATCGACGATGTACCTTATGGGGAGGTCGTCGTTGCTATCGATACGCTCAAAGAAGGCGGCCTTCAAACGGTTGCCTTGAGTACGGAGTAAGCCATGCCACTACAGAGAGCGCGTCTTAAAATCAGCCAGCTTTCCACCACCCGGAAAAGCAAGGCACACGACAAGAATAAGAAGGTCGCCGCCGTTTCACTCGCACTTACCTCCATGGTCGACATGTTCGCCATCTTGGTCATTTTTCTGCTCACGAATAACCAGAATCTGGAAGAGTGGGTAAAGCTCGAACACAATATTCAACTGCCCCACGCCAAATCGGTCGATGAGCCAAAGAAAGCTGTCACTTTGCAAATTTCCGCTGACGCGGTTTATGGCGAAGGCGCAGGCGGCACTGAAAAGCAGATTGTCCAAGTTTCCCAAGTCACCAAAGGGCCGTTGATTATCGAGGCCCTGAAGACTTTTCTCATCAGCCTTAAAGACAAAGAGGGCTACGTGAATGTAGTCGCCGACAGCACCGTTGCCTACGGCGCAATCCGTCGCATCGTCTCCACCTGCCAAGTAGCGGGCTTTAAGAACGTCAATCTCGCCGTTTTCCCCCGATGATCTCGAAATCACTTTGGAGTTTCCGTAATCGCGTCGACCTAATGATTCGCAACGCTACTGCGTGGTCATTGCGCCGTGGCCCCATTGAATCCCGTCCAGAGGACCTGCGTGCCGCGGAAGAACTCACCGGCTTTCTGGGCCAGTTTGACTGGAACCATCTGCCTTCAAAATCACTGGAAATCGTGGATATTGGCTGCAGAAATTTCTTCCTCGCTCCGGCCCTGGACACCTTCTTTTCTCAGCCGGGTCATTGGCCCAGATTGCACGGCGTGGAACTCGACGCTCACAGACGCTATAGCAATCTAAGAACGCGCGCCGAGTTCGGGCACCACTACGCTTCAACCGCCCGCAATGCCTCATTCCATGCGATGGACTTCCTGGATTGGAACACGCCAGCCGACATTCTCCTGCTGTTGAACCCCTTCGTTGAACCACGGTCTTTGCTTGCCTGGGGACTCCCCCTAAAGCACTTCCGGCCGGACGCGCTTTTTCGCCATTGCCATCGAACGCTGAATCCGGGGGGTACTTTCCTAGTCTGCTCTCCCAACCAGCGTGAAGCAGACAAAGCAGCAGCCTTCGCACAATCCGCAGGCTTTGCGCCTCGGCAAACGGCCTCATGGTGTCCCGAATCGCACCACGTTCAGAGATGTGGGCGCACGGGCACGCTATTTCTCAAAACTCCCTCCTGATTTCTTTCACTATTATCAAGCTGACTCGCTCAGCCGTCGCGGTATACAACCTGAACCCATGAAAGCAAGCGGAAGTGAACATCGCATCGGCGAAAAGCAGGAGGGATTTCGATTCGAAGGCCTCGCAGATGCTCTGCCTCAAATTGTTTGGGAAGCACGGCCAGATGGGTACCTCGATTCTTTCAATGCCCAGTATTACGAATTCAGTGGAAACGCTCCTGGCGCCGAAGGCGATTCAGCATGGCAACCCCTAGTCCATCCCGACGACCTCGCGAAGAATTTAGAAACTTGGAGTACCGCGCTAAAAACGGGCGAACCGTTCATCTTTAAGCAGCGACTCTTTGACAGAACGGTAGGAAAACACCGGTGGTTTCTCTCCCGTGCACTGCCCATGAAGGATCCAAGCGGGAACATCCTTCGCTGGTTCGGAACCTGTACAGACATCGACGAACTCGTTGTTACATCGGAAAAGCTCAAAGCCGAAAAAAACCGGCTCGCGGCCATTCAGAAAATCACAGCCCTTGTCGCTGGCGAGCTAAACCTGGAGGCGCTGCTCCAGAAGCTGACGGCAACCACCATAGAACTTTTCGGCGCCCAGTACGGAGCGTTTTTCTGCAGCACACCCACCATCGACGAAGCGTACTGCGGGCAGAAAATCGTTCGCCTGGATGACGTAACCAAAGACGCTCGCTTGGAAAAGCACCTGCCACACTGTGGTTTCCCAGAAGCCCAGATGCCAATACGAAGCTATATGGCGGTACCGGTTATCTCCCGATCCGGTGAGGTTTTGGGCGGCTTTTTCTACGGCCATGAAACTATCGGTGCTTTCAGCCCTGAGAGCGAAGATCTCGCCCGAACCATTTCGTGTCAGGTTTCGATCGGGATCGAAAACGCCCAGCTTTTTCGTCAGGCCGAAGAAGCCATGAAGAAGAAGCAAGAGTCGCTGGAGGAACTCGCTCGGTCCAATAGCGAGCTAGAACAATTTGCTTATGTGGCTTCGCACGATCTGAAAGAGCCCCTGAGGATGATTACCACCTACCTTCAGTTGCTGAATACGCGTTATTCCACTGCCCTCCCGGATGAAGCGAAGGAATTTATTGGGTTCGCTGTAGGAGGTGCCAGGCGAATGCATGATTTGATCGGCGACCTTTTGGCTTATGCGGGCGTTGGTAAAACGGCCGTGTATGAGAAGGTCTCAACCGAGAAAGTCGTGCGGGATGTCTTGCTCAATCTCAGTGCCCGAACCCAACAAGAAGGGGTGCAAATTAAACTGGGTGAACTGCCGTTGGTTTATGCCAACCCAACAGAGCTTACTCAGCTGTTTCAAAATTTGATTGATAACGCTCTCAAATTCAGAACAAAAGTGGCGCCGGTGATTGAAGTCGGTAGCCGTCCACTAGGAAAAGGCGTGGAGTTTTTCGTATCCGATAATGGAATCGGCATCCCAGAGCAGCACCTTGCGCGCATCTTTGTGATCTTCCAAAGGCTCCATGCGAAAGACCAATACCCTGGAACCGGAATAGGGCTATCTATCTGTAAAAAGATTGTGGAGAAGCACGGCGGAAAGCTGACGGTCGAATCCGTGCCCGGCCAGGGTACGACTTTTCGATTCACGTTGTCTAAGGATATTTAAAATTCGTCCACGACCGGATAATTTGCTTGTAGCGATCCGGCTTGTGGGTCGAGGGCTGATAGCTCTCTAGGATGCCCGCGTCGATAAAGTCCTGACGAAATTTTCGGTTTTCACTGTTGAAATTCTTCACCTTCCCATTGGGGAAGACAAAGCTGTCCGCTTCGAACGGATGCCAGGAAAAGGTTTCATCCATTCCCCACAGCTCTCCGTAGGCAGTAATGTTCTTGTAATAGTCCCGGAACGGACGACCCGCATCCTGGTGGCACCGCGCACAGAAGGCATCGCTCACTTCGAAGTTTGCCGCGTCATAATTCTTGGGCACAATGGAAAAATCGGCCTGAGTTGAGGCGGCCCACGTCTTTAAGTTCCCACTCTGTTTCCAGGCACTCCCCTTAACCGATCGAAAGGGCGTATTGCGAAGCAGGTCTACCCAAAGAGCCGGGTTATCAATTGCGGGTAGCTCGTCCACCGCACCCGAAACGGCTGGAAATGAGCCTCCGAAATTTCTTCCACTCAACGTAGCGGTGCGAAGCGTTCCAGGATCACGCAGATGCCGGATCAACCCTTGAATCGAAGGGGTCAGACTTCCCGCCACACGCCATTCCACTTCATCGGCCAATTGTGATGCGGCAGCAAAGGGGCGAAAGATATCGACCGCCCAACCCTCTTCCGTTCGCAATCGGGTGCGAATTTCAAAGACATGAGATTGGCCGCCTGGCTGCGTAATGAAAATCACTTCGCCGAAAACCGTTCCCACGGGAAACATCCACTCAAAGCGATGGGTAAAGGCATTTGGGTCTCGCCGCCAATGCACGACCGGCAGGAGGCGGCCGCCTTCTCGTGGCAACCGCCAGAAATTGACGACAAAAGTATTCTGGGCATCGGACGCGGAACCGCTGCGACTAAACGGAAAGTGAAATTCTCCCGACTTGAAAAAGATCTGCGCACTTCCGCCTGGTACGGCCAAATCAATCAGTCCGTTTTGGATGGTGTTGGGACGAAATCCTATGGGAGCGCTGGTCGGAGTCTCCACCAGATCCCCAAACGAATCTTGATACCCCGGAATGATGGTGGTCTTGTCGTACCACATAGTGTCTGGGTCATTGACCACATCGCGCAACCCGTTATCCCAAAGCGGCGGCATTTGCCGCAAGATCTCGCGAACACGGGTTTCAGGCAGGATTTCTACAGGACGTGCCAAAACAGGAGAGGAAACGACCAGGACTGCGCACAGCAATGCAAAGAGACGCATGCTCGTAGCTCCTAACGGCCTCGCAAAGGCTACCGTCGTAGTGTTATTCAGTTTTTTCGGAAGAAGTGGCTGCGCGCTTTAATTCCGCGAAACCTGATGCGGCGCGGCCCTAAGAACTACTCTACTTAATTCATTATATCGCAAAACCGAGGAGAGCGCCCACTCAGCCCCAGTGGCCATTCTCGACAACGATAAGAATGAGACTGACTAGCGACAGGATAGCCGTAACCGGAGATATCTCGCGACGTCGACCCACCAAGATATACATTGCAGAGTGAGTAACCAAGCCCCACAGAATTCCCTGCGTAATCGAAAACGTGAGTGGAATGAGGATCACCGTGAGAAATGCAGGGAGTAGATCTTCCATCTGATCGAGTCGCAATTTCGAAACAGTCCGAAACATCGAAGCACCCACCAAGATCAGAACGGGTGCAGTCGCAAACGCAGGCACGCTCGCCGCCAAGGGCGCCAAAAAGAAACAAGGCAAGAAACACAGCGCGGTAACGACCGATGTGAGTCCGGTCCGCCCCCCCGCTTCGATCCCTGCCGCGCTCTCCACATAAGCAGTGCCTGATGAGGTCCCAGCCAAACCGGCGGTCAGTGTCGCCATCGCATCGACGACCAAGCCTTCTCGCAAACGGAGCGGTTCGCCCTTTTTATCGACGAGACCCGTCGATTGAGAAACACCTACGAAAGTCGAAATAGAATCAAACAGATCCGTAAATAGCACTGCAAGAATGGCTGGGATGTACGCAAGCTGAAGCGCATCCATCATATCGAGCTGAAAGAACGTCGAACCAAAATCGGGGAAATCGATCACTCGATTCGGCATGGGCACCCAACCTGCTACAGCACCAATGGCAGTGATAGCCAAAATGCCACCCAGGAAAGCGAACGGGTTCTTCTTCTGAACAAGATAGGCGGTGGCAACGAGCCCCAGTGCAGTGACGACACTGCTCATGTCTAGCCTGCCTAGACGCACGAGCGTCACCGGATCGGCGGCGATGAAGCCTGCGTTTTTCAAACCAATAAAGGTGAGAAACCCACCAATTCCCGCAGCTGCCGCAATACGCAGATTTTTTGGAATGGCCTGAGCTAGATGCACTCGCAGCGGCGTGATGGAGACCAAAACGAAAAGCACCCCAGCCCAAGCCACCATTCCCAAAGCGGTCTGCCAGGGAATTTGTCGCCCCATGACCAAACTAAAGGCAAAGAAAGCGTTGATGCCCATCCCCGGCGCAACAGCATAGGGCAGTTTTGCATATAGCCCCATGAGGAGCGTCATCGAAAAGCAAAGGAATACCGTTGCCGTGAGCGCACCACTAAAAGGCATCCCCGTTCCTTCCGCCGCCAAAATGGAGGGATTCACGATGATGATGTAGGCCATGGTGAAGAAGGTGGTTACGCCGCCCAGGACTTCGTTCTTCATTTTGAAAACTTTGCTGCTCATCGTTTAAACTCTCCTATGCGGCTCGGACATCTATCAGCTTGAAAGCATCGACGTCGACAAGACCCTTGTCTGTGAGTTTCAAAGTGGGAATAACCGGAAGACTCAGGAACGCGAGTTGCAGAAAGGGTTCTTTGAGTTCACAACCCATTTGCTTCGAAGCCATTCGCAACTTTGCGAGCTCTATTTGAACGTGCGGTGCATCGTGCGCCGACATGAGGCCGCCCAGCGGCAAGGGCAACGAACCGATTTCGATCCCATCCTGCATCAAACAGTAGCCACCACCGCTTTGTACCAAGCATTCAAGTGCCATCGCCATGTCCCTCGTGTCGGTCCCAACGACGATCAAGTTGTGACTGTCATGGCCCACACTGGAAGCAATGGCGCCTCGAAAGTTTTCCCCAAAGCCCTGAACGTAGGCATTCGCCGGAGGCGAACCCTTTCCATAGCGCTCCAAGACGCTTAAGCGCGCGACCCCTTTTGCTAGGCTATCCAGCACCAGGCGATCCGTAAGAATGCGCCCATCTCGCACAACGATGACATGCACGCGGCCTTGCGGACCTTGGAGTGCTTCGGGAGCAGGTGCTTTTGCACGAATGCTATTACCAAATCCGTCGATAGAAGCGCTGGGCAGATCACAATCTCCCAGGCGCTTCCCGCCAACGATCACCTCGTCGACAGCGCACGTTTCGGCGTCCCCCAAAATCACCAGGTCGGCACGGTATCCGGGCGCAATGGCACCGACCCGTTTCAATCCATAATGCCGTGCCACAGACCACGAGGCCGCTCGGTACGCGGCTTCTTTCGGTACGCCCAACCGGATGGCTCCGCGAATCAAAAAATCCAAATGCCCTTCCGTGGCAATGTCTAGAGGATTGCGGTCATCCGTGCAAAAGCCAACGGCGGCCGAACTAGCTACCGTCAGAAGCGGCGCCAGCACGTTTAGGTCTTTGGCTACACTGCCTTCTCGAATCCAAACGGCCAACCCCTTGGAGAGTTTCTCCGCTGCTTCATCCAACTGCGTGGATTCGTGACAGCTGCTGATGCCTGCTAATGCATAAGCGGAAAGTGCAGAGCCCCTGAGCAACGGACAATGCCCGTCTATCACTCCATCAGAGAAAGCATCGAGCTTATCCCAAACTTCCGTGTCCCCCTGGAGCACACCGGGAACATTCATCACTTCCGCAAGCCCCAATGCTTTGTGGTGCCGCCTTAAAGGCGTCAACGCGCTTGCCGCCAAGTGGCCAGCGCCGTTCGTTTCAAAATCGGTCGCCGGTACGCAAGAACTGAGCATGACTCGCAAGTCCAATTCGAGCTGCTCTGATGCTTTGAGAAAATACTCGATTCCCGAAACACCCTGCACATTCGCGAGTTCATGTGGATCACAAATGGCGGTGGTCGTCCCACGTGGAAGCACTGCTTTTTGAAAGTTACCGGGAACGAGCATGCTGCTCTCAACATGTACGTGCGCATCGATGAAGCCGGGGACGATGGATTTCCCCTTCACAGAAATTTCCTGATTCGCCTTAAGACCTCGGTCGACAGCCACCACATGCCCATCGCATACTGCGATATCGGTCGTGATCCAGCGAAGGGAAAAGACGTCCAGGTAGGTCGCATCTCTCAAAAGCAAGTCGCACGGGTATTTGCCGAGCGCTACGTCCATCTGTCGCAAGAGGCGGCTACGTTGCATTAGTACACTTTCCCTGCTTTAGCTAGAAAGAGACGGAACAGATCGGCGCATTCTTCCCGTCGCAATCCATCCTCTACTTTGAGCGGGCTCCCGCCTTGCTGGACCATCTGCTTGGCGGAAATAGTAAGCTCGGCAAAGCCGGTTGACTGGGCATCGGCAATCGTTGCACCAAAAACCACGCGATCCATCTTCGCCCAATGAATAGCAGTCAAACACATCGGACAAGGCTCACAAGTTGAGTAAAGGGTCGCGCCGGTCATATCGATGCTGGAAAGCACTTTCGCCGCCGCCCGAATACAGTTCACCTCGGCGTGTGCGGTCGGATCGCAATCTCGCCATACGGTATTGTGCGTTTGGGCGACGACCTCACCACGAGAAACGATAACGCTGCCAAAGGGCGATTGGCCCTGAGCCAACCCCTTCTTGGTTATCTCAATCGCCAGTCCCATGAAATCAAAGTCCTTCATTTCTATCCCCTCCCCATAAAGGGGCAGGCTACTCGAAGGTAGGCGAGTTGGGAATGTGGCTAGTGACTTGCCGCCACTTTACGCAAGGCTGGCTTCCCGGTCGTGCGCTTGGTCACCTTCACTTGATTGCGATGCTGCCAGTAGTAGGCCGCAAAGGCCCCGACGTACATGGCGAGGCCGAGAAGGTACAGACTTCGGAATCCAGCTACCATGGAGTGATACTCCAGCAATCCGCCACAGATGGATCCGAAAAGATTGGCCGACATCGCCGTTGCCACCGAAGCGGTGTCTTTGAGAGCAGATGAAAACAGCAGCCCCGAGAAGAACAGAGGGAGCACGCAGAGGAAAGCAGTCGTCCAGGCGCCCTGTGCAATTACTTCTTGTGGCCCCGTAAACCACCAGCCAAAACACAACGTCAAAGCCACACCGGCAAAAGCCGCCCAAGTGGGAAACTTGGGCAAGTAAGCGATCGCGGCATTCGCCGCACACGCCATCAGCAAAATCCCGCTGATGACGAGCGCAATCACGAGCCAAGTGTTTCCAAAGGTCAGTCCAAGCTCTGTGATGGAGCGGGTTTCAATCAGCATGAAACCAGCGCCCAAGAAGAAGAACACCCAAGAACTCGTGATCGACCCTGCTCGCCTATCCGGCTGGACAAACGCGCGAATCAGCACGATTGAAACTCCCAAAAGCGCGATGAGAATCAAAGCGTACGAAGTAGGATACTTTCGCTCCGGCATGTAGAAGAACGGCCAATCATCGGTAGAGAGATCGACATGGCCAGTGTAACTCGCATAGCGACTCGCTAGATTTGGAAGGGGCAGCGTTGCGATACGGCGAATGCCGCCTCCAGCAAGAAACAGCACACCGCCATCATAGCCGGGTTGCAAAACAATGGGTTCTTGTCCATCGAACGCCTCTTTCAACATTCGAAAGAGTTTGTGGCCCAAGCCGTCACTGATCATCGAAAAACTGAGAGCAAGCATCCCATCCTCTTTTAGGCGCAACCGCGCTTCCTGAAACGCTTCAACCGTGTAGACAAAGGAGTCCAAACGCACGTTGGAGAGATTGGAGAGCATGGTGTGCGAGTCCAACAATCCGTAAACAATCAGATCGTAGGGACGGCCTTCCTCACGCAGGAAAGCCCGCGCGTCGTTGATATAAGTGCTCACACGTGGATCGCTATAGGGCTTCTCGGGGTGTAGCTGTGCGCCGACTTGTTGAATAATCGGATCGATTTCTACAGCATCGACATGAATCGCGCCTCTTCGCAAAGCTGCTGCGACATCATTGCCCGTACCGGCACCCACGATCAAAACATTGTCGGGGTTGGTACTGAGCTGGAAAGGCATGTCATAGCTCATGGCGCTGAGCTGTGCCGCTGGGTTGCGGATCATATTCTCGCGAGAGAGGTCGAGAATCTTTTGATAGTAAAGTTGATTGACGGAAACAACGACGCGCGAATCATCTGCGACCGGGCGAATGGAAAGCGATTGATAAGGCGAATAAACATTCTTGCGCAAGGGGCGCGGTTCGAACACGGAGAACACAGCGAAAAGCACCCCGCAGATGACCACCACGGGAGAGGCTGCCGCCGAAGCGCCCATCATGGCAATCAAACCCGCAAGCACCACGACAAACCACACTTCAGGAGGCATCCAGAGATAGGACAGCGCCGTGAAGGCGAGTATGCCGGCCAGACTTCCGGCCAAATTAAATCCATAGCCTTTTAGGTTCGGTAAGCGACCCATGAGGGCGGCGGCGATTTGCCCTAGCGGAATGAACGTTAAGGCATTGAGCACGTACACGATACTTAGGAAAGAAACGACGCCGAACCAAGCAGACCACCCATCCGTGCCATCAAGCCCCATGGTGAGCAGTTCATTGACCGGATTACGCAGAGAATGGTGCAAACCCGCAAGTTTCACGCCGCCGAACAGCGCAAGCTGCACACACAGGAATAGGATGACGAACCCTAAGCGAATGGGCTGGCGTTTACCGACGGCATAGCCAATCCCTAGTCCGAGAAAGGCAGACAGAAGGGAGAAGTTTTTATAGAAGCCAAAGAGCGAAAAGAGCGAACCGTGCCAGCGAATGATGGAGAGTTCGAGGAAGAGTCCCAGTCCTGCTGCGAGGGCCACCCAGTAAGGAAGCGATTTAGCCGACCGAGTCGCGACCCAATCGGTTTGATCCGTCTTGAACCAACTGAGCGGCGTTTGCCAAATAGACCAAAGGGAAGTTGTACGCCGACGCACCATGTTTTCTCCTCGTTGTAACTGGAAAGAGAAAACATTCTACCACGCACAATCGTCAGCGTAAGGGCATGCTTTGAAGTTGCACTGCGTTGAATACCAGCTCTAGCGGCCGACGCAGCGGACCGAGCTTCCACCACCGCTACGGCCGACGTTGGTGAAGGTTGCGTAGCGTCCGTGGAAAATCCACGCGCTGTTGCGAGCGCTGGAGTACACGGAAGCCGACCAAAACCCAAACTGCATGTTGGGTAGGGGAAACCGGATGCCATCGATCTCAGCTTGGTGATAGTCCCACTTGGTCGGCAGGCGCCAAACCACTGAAGGGCTCGACCCGGTGGCAGTGAGCCGCATCCCGCCTTTCATCGAATCGTAGGTATCAGGCGTATTGAATGACGCATCCTCGGTACAATAGCTCTCGGGAGTAGACTGAACCGGTTGATAAGCCACATTGTCGCAGTAGCCATATTGGTCCGCTTCTCCATAAGGCCCACCACCACTGCTGCCCGTCGCCTGGCACCAGTTCGCTTGCCCCAAGCGATCACTCCAAATCAGGCGGGTGCGTTCATCCCGCCAAACTTCATGCGTACCGTTATAGGTAACCAGTTTCCACTGCCCCTGGCCCGCGTTTCCGTTTGAGCCGCCGTCCCATGTCGCCATCGCACTGTTGGCTGCCGCACAATCCGCAATGCGGCCATCCACCGAATCCTGAGTCGTCCCGCAAGGCGTCACCGGTCGGCTACCAAAAGTCACGCTGCCACCGACATAACCATCGTCGTCACCCGCAACGGGGATGGTGTCGTTGCCGACTTTGGGAACTTTGCGATAGCCCGCCGGCAAAGCCGCCGACCCCGTTGCCAGCTCCTCTTTCAAGGTCTTCTGCGTTTGGGACTTGTCCCGGTGCATCATGCTCGCAATAAAATCCGCAAAGCTTTGTGTCACACTATCAGGCCCACAGCCCGTCAAGACCAACACGAGGCTGAGAATGAGGGCGAGACTATTGAAGGAGTACTTCATGGGTAGAACCACCGACGTCAGTCGACGCGCTGCGAACGAACGCCGAAATCGACGTTGTCGCGTACCCACGCGAAGAGGCGATCTTGCTCGGGGAAGGGTTTGCCTTCGAGCATGAGGTTTGAGCTTTTCCACTCGGCCATCACTTTGGCATCTTGCGTCCAGATCTTCACCCGGCGACGAGGAACATCGTTCTGCCAACTCGCGCCGGTAACGGCGTCCGTGTAGAGCAAGCGTAGTGTCACACTGCGAGAAAGCTGCTCGAGGGGTTTGAGGGCAATGGTGCGCATCGCATCGCGGCCCTTCTTACCTTTCACATCCGGTTTGCCATCACTGATCATGACGATGTTGATGGGCTTAAGAAGCAGCTTCTTGTTCTTAACGACTTGTCCAATTTGCTCAAAGAACGCATTGAAGTCCGTAAAGGGATTCGACTTATTGAGCGGGAAAATTTCCGTCAACTTCGCCCGCACTTCGGGAACCGACATATTTTGGAAAGTCTGAATGGGGAACAACGTCTTGGGTTCTTCTGGCTTGTCCCCGCCAATCGAACCGACAAACAGAGAATGCGGCACTTCTAGTTTTCCGTGTCCATTCAAGTGGGCGTGGATGTAGTGCGCGAGAAAATCCATCGCATCGCTAAAGTGGGGACCCTTGAGAAACGACCCGCTGATATCCACCCCTACAAACATCACCATTCGGGGAGTTTGATCAGCGATTGCCGCAGTGGATAGACACAGTGCCAGTACGATTTTGGAAACGAGTTTCATTGCATTCCTCTGATTTGAGCGATTTAGGCGGCTTTGCGACGGCTGCTTTTCTTTTCCATTTCCTGGAGAAGCGCCCGAGCATCCTTCAAGTCGCTGACGCTCTCGAAAGGAATGGAGAACAGGTGCTTGTTTGCAAACAGCACCGTGCAAAAGTTAATAGCTGCGGCCACCACTTGGAGTGGAGGCAAAATGAACGCACCCAAGACGGCTTCGCCCTGCTCCGAGATCCATTTCATTTCGGTTTTGATGCGATCAAAAAGCTGGCTGGTCATCGGGAAGCTCAAACGGAACACCTTCGCACCACCGCCCCCTTTTACGTTGAGGCCCGTGCCTTGAATGATTGCCATAATCGTGGGCGTGCCTGAGGAAGCAAACAAGAACCACGAAAGGCTTCGAATGCCAAACCAAGCAAAAGAAGCAACAGCGAGCGTGCCGAAGATACCGAGTTCGAATCCATTTGAAGTGTGCTGAGCGAACCAAGGCATCAGTGCATCGACGAATTCGCGATACAAGAACACGACTTCTACCGACATTGCCACAGCTTCCACCGCACCGATTTTCACCATGGTCGCGACATCGCGACTCTTCAATGCAGCCGAAAACTGAGAGAGAACGGAATAGCTACCCAACGTGATGACGAGCATGAAGCCGAAGAGCATTCCACGGAACAAGGGTCCAGAGAGTTGCTCACCGCCCATCACATTTGAAAGCGTATCGATAACAAGCGGAGAAGAAACGTAAGTGAAAATGGTAGCTTCCAAAAAGCACCAAGTTAAGGTCATCGCCACTGCAATCCAAGGGATGCTTGGATTTGCGATTCCGCTAGCCACTTGCGCCGCGCCTCGAAACGGTATCAAGACGATGTCTTGAACAGCGACCCAGGCGCCCAGAATCGCTAGTCGGCAAACACCGAAAACAGCGACTGCTAAAGTCGCTACCGCTTTAAAGGTTCCGCCCCAGAAACTAAACACCGCACGTCCCAAATCCCACCAGGTGACAAGCACGGTGTTCATAAACCGGCTACGGTTGCTACGAAAAAGCACCGTCACCAGCGACAAAACCGTCGTCCAATAACTCAGAGCAATCGCGCCCAGAGGCAAGAGCAAGAAAGTCCGCTTCGCCATGGCCAGCCAGAAAGTGTCGTTTGCGCCCCAGGCGAAAGCAGCTGCCTGCTGCAGGGGCCCCAAAAACATCGCCGTCTGGATCATTTCCATCGTCTGTGGATTCATTCTTCAAGCCTCTTGGTTTTCAGGCTTATCGACACAAAAGAGGGGGTTCTTAAGCTCGTAGTCGACGGCGTAACGAAGCGGGCAAGAGGAACCGGCAAACACAGGCGACCCATTCCGCAAACCCTCCGCCAAAAAACGTGGCGACCGGGGCATAGAGCGGAGATCGATCGGAATAGGTAGGACGCACCTGCCTGCGCGAAAGGCGAAACGCCCGGTGCGCCAGCCAGTAACTCCCTGCTTGATGGAGCTGAGATCCCGTCTGCGCAAGCGCATGCGCGATGAACGGCTGGTACTTCGGAACGAGCACGCGTTGGAGCATAGTGAGACCTTTGAGCCTTCCCGCCCAAACTTCTTTCAGCTTCTGGCTGCGGCTCTCGTTTCGAACCCGCACACGCACTAAAGGTTCCAGGTGCGCGTTGAAGCGCGCTCCGGCCGCGGCCAAACGAATGTGGAATTCGTAGTCCTCCGATTGCCACAGGTCTTCGCGATAACCCCCCGCGGCGACGACAAAGGCGCGGCGATAGGTACCCGCAGCGGGTAAGATGGCATGTTCAATGGCGAACCGGGTCAAATCCCCGTGCTCCGCAATCTCCGAAAGGCCGAGAAACCGTTCCCGGTAAGGGGCATCGCCTTTCCAAGAATTCAGCTCCGTCAGGATCATATCGGGACGGTTCACCGCCATCAGCCGACGCACGGTTTGCGCCCATCCAGGTAGAAAGAGATCATCCGCATCATGAAAATGCACATAGTCGGATTGGGCCGAATGCAGGAGCTGGTTACGTCCGTATGCAGGGCCTCGATTGGCAAGAGCCCGCACAATCTTCACATCCATGCCTTCCGGGACGTAGTCAAACGCTGAGTATTTTGAAGCGTCGTCGTAGATCCAGATCTCGTCGGGAGGGTGTGCCTGATTGCGAAGTGAATGGAGGCATTCCGTGAGTAACTCCCTCTCATTATAATATGTGAGAAGTACCCCTAGCCCCATAGACGCCAGCATAGCATGACGGACCGAACGGAAACCTTTTACTTATTTGGCGGCCCCCATTACCGTGGACTTGGATGGGGGAATCGATGGTTTTGGGGGTCGAAGGAACGGAAATCCACGAAGGGTCTTAGGACTTCAGTGACCTAAAGAACTCGGTCAGCTTTCCAAAGCTATCGAAGCCGGGACACTCCTGGGCGGGCGATCCGAATCCGTACTGCGCAAAATAGAAATCCACCCCGGCCGCTCTCGCCGCAATTTGATCTCCCGCGGTATCTCCCACGTACACTCCTCGAGAAACCTTGTTGCGGCGACAAACCATAGAAATATTGTACGCCTTGGGCTCTCCCGTGTTTCCCAAACATTCCGAGTCTCGAAACAGCTTCTTTAGACCCGTGATCTCGAAAAACCGCGCGAGGTATTCCACTTCGCAGTTGCTCACCAAATAAAGCGGATAGTGTTTGGCTAGTTCCGCAAGTCCTGTGGAGACGCCCGGATAAAGATACGTGTCTCGCAAGAGCGCAATTTCCCGTTCCTGAAAAGCCGCTGCCGCTTCTTTCACTTTGGAGGGGTCCTGCCCGCCAAGCAGCTGCTGGATGGCCTCTAGGGGAGGTAACCCCATCACACTTTGAACTTGGGCTTCGGTAACCGAAGGTAGGTCGGCGCGCTCCAGGGCGACTTCATTCCACGCGCGCGTCACGGGCTTGGTCGTGTCCCAAAGTGTTCCATCCAGATCAAAAATCAAAGCATCGTAAGGTGTTTCGGAAGACATGCGGGCTTTATACCAAATCTCATGGTAAACCGGGGACCATGTTGAAAGAAGGAAGTAAGGCGCCCGCCTTCAAACTCGAATCGGAAAAAGGTCCCGTTGCTTTGAAAGATTTCAAAGGAAAGACGGTGGTACTTTATTTTTACCCCAAAGATCTCACACCGGGTTGCACCGTTCAGGCTTGCGACTTTCGCGACAATCTCGCGAAAGTAAAAAAGGCCGGGGCTGTGGTTTTGGGAGTCAGTAAAGACCCAATTGAGAAACACGGCCGCTTTCGCGAGAAGTACGAACTCAATTTCCCGCTACTTTCTGATGAAGATGGCAAAGTTTGTAAGGCCTATGGGGTTTGGCAGGAAAAGTCGCTGTACGGCCGAAAGTTCATGGGAATTGTTCGAACGACCTTTGTGATTGACCCCGCGGGCAAAATCAAAAAAATCTTCCCGAAGGTAAAAGTGGCTGGCCATGCCGATGCCGTCCTCGAAGCCGTAAAAGCGTAGAGGTTATTTGCCGGACGCCTCGGGTTCCGATAGAACCATTGCAATTATGGATCCAAAAACGCGCATTATCTTAGCTCTCGATGTTGATTCCCTGGCCCGTGTTACCCCTTTGGTAGAGGCACTGGCACCTCATGTGGGGTTTTTCAAAGTAGGCTTAGAAATCATCACGGCTGCTGGAGGCCCTACTATCGTCCAGCATGTGCAGCGCCATGGCGGACAGGTTTTTTATGACGCCAAGTTTAACGACATCCCGAACACGGTCGGCGCAGCTAGCCGGTCGGTAGGAACGTTAGGCGTCAAGCTCTTCACCGTGCACGCTTCGGCAGGACTTGAAGCGATGAAAGCCGCTGTGGAGTACAAAGGCTCGGCGGACGTTTTTGCCGTAACGGTGCTCACGTCCATGGACGAAGCCGTCTGCATGAATACTTTCGGAAAGACACCGCAAGAAAAGGTATTCCAGTTCGCCTCTGAAGCCGTGGAAGCCGGGTGTGATGGCATTGTTTGCTCCCCTCACGAGCTTGAACTCATCGGCAAAAACGAAGCCTTCAAGTCCTTGCAAAAGATTACCCCTGGAATTCGGCCGAGTTGGTATCACGCGGAAGATCAAAAGCGCGTCATGACACCGGCAGAAGCCATCAAGGCGGGCGCAGATTTCCTAGTCATCGGTCGGCCGATCACAAGCCCTCCGATGGGAGTGGGTTCGCCCATTGATGCGGTGAAAAAGATCATCGAAGAAATCACGCAGGCTACTGCTCCATGAGCTCGTCCGCCCTTTCGGTATTTGAAAGCTGCGGGGCGATTATTCGAAACAGCCACCTAGTTTACACTTCCGGCCGACACGGCAGCGCCTACGTCAACAAGGACGCGCTCTACCCTCGTACCGAAGTCATAGCGGATCTTTGCGCACGCATGGCGAGTGAATTTGCCTTGGACAGAATCGACGTGGTCTTAGGACCAGCCCTAGGTGGGATCATTCTAGCCCAATGGACTGCGCACGCTTTGCAGGAGCAAACGGGAAAACCGGTTCTGGCACTGTTCGCGGAGAAGGCAGATACCCCTGAAGGATTTATCCTAAAGCGGGGTTATGAAAATCTCATAGCGGGCAAGCGCACCATTCTCGTGGAAGATATTCTGACCACGGGTGGCTCAGTCAAAAAAGTAGTGGGCTTAGCTCAATCAATGGGCGCCGTTGTGGTGGGTGTGGCGGCTCTGTGCAACCGCGGGGGGATTCAAGCCTCCGATCTCGGAACCGAGAAACTCGTCTCTCTCGCTGAAGTAGCGTTAGAATCTTGGGAAGCAAGCAGCTGCCCTCTTTGCGCCAAAGGCGTTCCCATCAACAAATCCCTCGGCAAAGGCTAGGCCCGTTTTGCCCTGGGACCTCTATTTGGAGGGACGATGTGCGAAAACGAATAGGGTTGGCTCTTTCAATACTCTCCGCGCGGAGAGTTCTAAATGAATCCCTCGATCGACTGTCCTGGGGACATAAGATCCCGCACATCTTTGTTGTCACAAGCTGGTGGCTATGATCAAAGCTAGAGATGGATGTATTTTCTGCGGAAGCAGGGTTATCGGGTGGGGATTTTGGCGATCGGCGTTTGAATAAGCGGCTTAGTAAGT
>JBGTAN010000051.1:0-112155 GCA_041749855.1 Bdellovibrionota bacterium | reverse complement strand
CTTCTTCTCTTCCACCATTCTCACTGCCGCAGCCTTGAACTCCGCCGAGTGATTTCTATACGGACGCTTATCTGACACGGTTCCTCCAACTTCGAAGTATACCGCCTAACTTTAACTGTCCATTTTACTGAGGAAGGTCACCGTCTACTTTCGGGAGATCTCCCAAAAGTAGACGGTGCACCTTTTGGGCGATTAATTACTTCTCACGCGCTTTTCATCGGACTCTTATCCCCATCCGATAGATTGGGCGCATGAAATCAAAACTGGCTTTTATTCTGCTTCTGACCTCAACCCTAGCACAAGCTGACACACCCCCGTTTGCGCTTTACGGCTTCTTGCTGCCGAGCTTCCACGTAGCTAGCAGCAGCGTGGACTCCTTCAGCCAGCCGAACCAAAGCGCCTACACGGCGGCTGGAAACCCGGTAATCGCAAATGTTCCCCTCGCATCACGGACCAGTTTCCAAGTAGCTCAGTCGCGGTTCGGGTTCTTGGTTAAGCCCAGCCCTTCCCTTAAAGGACGCATGGAATTTGATTTCATCGACTTCTCAAAAGCATCGCCAACGACAGCTGCCCTGCCTCGCGTGCGTCGCGCAGTCATCGACTATAAGGTGAGCGACACGTGGACTCTACATTTCGGTCAAGATTGGGATCTCCTTTCCCCCCTTGCTCCGCACACTTTCAACTACGTCGGCCACTACTTCCAGTCCGGCGATATTGGTTTCATGCGCATTGCACTTGGCCTAACTTCTGATACGGGCTCGCTCCAGCACGGATTCTCTGTCGGATTGCCAGGCAACAACGCCACTGCTTCCGATCAGACATTAGAGCTGGGTCGTGTCCCCACCATCGCGATTCGCGAAACGCTCAAACTCGACAGAAATCAGATGGGCGCCTCCGCACTCGCAACTCTGCTTCGATTCAATAAGAACTCTCCTGATTTGAGCGTCGCGGGTGCAGTCACGATCTTCGCGGAATTGAATCCAAGCGAACGACTTTCGTTACGCACGGAAGCCTACATCGGTCAGAACACTTACAACCTGGGCCTACTCGGACTGAGTTTCGGCAACGCTACTTTTTCTTCCGTTCAGGAGGCCGGTGGCTACTTCACGTTCCGCCATACCGTCGGGAAATTCGGGGCACTCTTCGGGGGCGCCGGAGCAGCATTTATTCTCGATCCGACGTCCATGTCGGTAGCCTACACCCCCGCATTCTCTCTGGCGGGTAGCGGCCCAGGGATTGAGCGCAATATCACGGTCCGAGTGGGCTACGAACAGACGTTGGAAGAAGGGCTATTGACCTACTTCGAACTGGCAGGTCTAGCAACTCGCCACCATCTGGCAGCCTCAGAACTCGCAACCCAGAATCCGAACCGTACCGCGATGGTTGCCGAGGCGGGCATGCAGCTCAGCTTCTAAGAATACAACGCTAGACTTTCCGCTGACTTAAGGCTAATTCGTTAAAGATGCATCGGTTCTTCCCCGTATGATTTTAGCCCTCACCCACACCCTTTCCGTATGAAATCTCTGCAGATCACGTTGCCGGATGGTTCCGTTCGCGAGGTTGCGCCAGGTACCACTGCGCAAAAAGTAGCTTTGGATATTGGTCCGCGACTTGAAAAAGCGGCCATTGCCGCGAAGGTGAATGGCGAAATTTACGACTTGAATCGTCCTCTGCCAGGCGATTGCAACCTCCAGCTCATTACGCTTAAAGACACCAAGGACGCCCTGGAGGTGATTCGTCACTCCACCGCGCACTTGCTTGCCCATGCGATCAAGGAGCTCTTTCCCACCAACTCCCAGATAACTATCGGTCCAGTAATCGACGATGGCTTCTTCTACGATATCCAGTGCGAGAAAAAACTGAGCAACGAGGACTTGCCCGCTATCGAAAAGAAGATGGAAGAAATAGCTGCGCGCAAACTCGATGTGAAACGCGAAGAGTGGACTAGCAGCAAGGCCATCGAGTTTTTCAAGAAACAGGGCGAAACCTATAAAGCAGAAATTATTACTGACCTGAATCAACCTACGGTGAGTGTGTATCACCAAGGTAACTTCACCGACTTGTGTCGTGGCCCTCACGTGCCGAACACCGAGCGCCTGGGCAAGTTCAAATTGCTTTCTGTCGCCGGTGCCTATTGGCGCGGCAGCGAAAAGAACGAGATGCTTCAGCGCATTTACGGAACGGCTTTTGGCACGCAGAAAGAACTCGACGAGTACCTGCATCGCATTGAAGAAGCAAAGAAGCGCGATCACCGCAAGCTCGGGCCGGAACTCGACCTCTTTACGTTCCTGCCGATCTCCCCTGCGATGCCGTTTTACCTGCCTAAAGGCACACAGCTTTTTAATGGGCTTGGCACTTTCATTCGCGATCGCATGATGCGCGGGGGTTACCAAGAAGTGATTTGTCCTCAGCTAATGACGTCAGAACTGTGGAAGACGAGCGGTCACTGGGACAACTATCGCGACAATATGTACGTCACCGATCCCGGTGGCGATGGCGAGATGTTGATGTCGCTCAAGCCAATGAACTGCCCAGGTCACGCGAGCCTATTCAAAACTCAGCTCCATAGCTACCGCGCTTTGCCACTACGCTATGCTGAGCTCTCTCGTCTGCACCGATACGAGCGCACGGGCGTCACGCACGGACTTTTCCGCACCCGCAGTTTTAGCCAGGACGATGCCCACATCTTCTGTACAGATGAACAGGTGGATGCGGAAGTAACTGCCGTCGTCAAAGACACCTATGAGATCTATAAAATCTTCGGTTTCTCTGAGGTGCTGGTACGCCTAGCGGACAAGCCCGAAAAGTCGATGGGCTCACAAGAGCTTTGGGATCGTGCAACCAAACGTCTAGGCGATATTTTGACGAGTGTCGGATTGAAGTTCGATTTGGCCCAAGGCGAAGGTGCCTTCTACGGACCTAAGATCGAGTTTCATATTAAGGACAGTCTGGGTCGTTATTGGCAGTGCGGAACGATCCAATATGATTTCAACCTGCCGGAACGCTTTGAGCTCGAATACATCGATGCCGATGGAGGGACAAAACGCCCCACCATGCTCCATCGAGCCATCTTCGGAAGCCTAGAACGCTTCATGGGAATTCTCATCGAACACCACAATGGGCATCTGCCCGCTTGGATAAGTCCCTTGCAGGCGCTTGTAATAAGCGTTACCCCGGACCAAGTGAAATACGCCGAAGAAGTAACCCAGGTGCTCCAAAGCTGGGGCGTTCGAGCAGAAGCTGACACTCGGAACGAGAAGCTCGGCTACAAGATTCGCGAAGCCCAAATGAAAAAGACCCCCTGGATGGTGGTGCTCGGGGCAAAAGAAGCGGAGAGTCGTACGGTCACCGTGCGCAAGTCGTCAGGCGAAAACCTGCCGCCCATGAATTGGACCGATTTTAATAAGTACCTAGACCCTTTGTTAAAACCCAGTGGAGGAATGACCCATTAGACCCTTTAACCCTCGTTTCCGATCAGATTCACGGCCGCAAGACGGCCTTCGTATCAACCATCGCATCCGCGCCCGTGAAGTCCGGGTGATTGGCGCCGATGGGGCGCAATTAGGGGTCATGGAGACTCGCCGAGCCATCGAACTTGCGACCCAGCAAGGGCTAGACCTCGCCGAGGTTTCGCCGAACTCAAACCCACCGGTCTGCAAGATTCTCGACTACGGCAAGTACAAGTACCAGCTGAAGAAAAAGGCAAAAACTGCCAAGAAGAATCAAACGGTTACCCAGCTAAAAGAAGTGCAGTTTCGTCCTCAGACTGACGAACACGATGTGAATTTCAAAGTGAAACACATCCTGCGGTTTCTGAATGAAGGCAATAAGGTGAAAGTGTCCGTCCGTTTTCGCGGTCGCGAAGCGGCTCACGCAGACCTCGGTCACGTCCTTTTAAAGGAAATCATTAAAATGGTTGGCCTTCAGGGCGTCGTAGAAGCCCATCCGAAGATGGAAGGCAAAATCCTTTCGCTTATCTTCAGTCCGGGGGTCAAAGCCCCCACACCCAAGAAGACTGCGGCTGCCGCTAAAGAGGAAGCCGAAGCGGAAGAGCCTGATCTAACCGTGGGAGATGATGACGAAGACGATGACGTCGTCGAAGAGACAACGGGCCACGGCCAAGCGCCTTAAGTGGCCGGCGTCCCCTTCAGGCCCGCTTGAAAGGCATTCGAAGCCTCAATCGAGTTCTGAATGGATTGCTTTAGGCCTTCGATTTCGGGGGCCAAGGACTTAATGGAAGTTTCCAAGCTTCCTGTGGCCTGCGCATTCATGCTGTGTTTGAGAGAAAGCCGCTGATCATTGAGCTTCGCAAGCACTGGCTCCACAGATTCGAGCATCGTATCCATCTGGTCTGAAAGTGTCGCAAAGCTAGCCTGGCTTTTTTCCAGTTGAGTTAACGACTGATTCCGCAATTCGGCGTCCCGAATCTCAGCAGCTTCGGTTTCCCACTCCTCAAATAGGTCTTCTGCGATTTCTTTCACGTTGGCATTGCGCTTTTTTACATCTTCATAGCGCAGGGTGGCCGCCTTATAGTCGGAGCCCACCATATCGTAGGTTTCTTCGAGTTGCCCGGCTTCGAAAGGGTACTCGGTCTGAATTCGCTCCAAAGTGCTAGCGAACTGAGCTTGTAACTCTTCCTGCGAATCCCGACTCTTATCCACTTCTGAAACAAGTAAGTCGCGCTTTTCGCTGCCCATCGCTTCCCAGAAGCTATAGTAGGCCTGCGAGCAACCAGTTACCGCCAACAGAACGCCAAGACTAAGAATAAGGTGTTTTTTCATAGGGAGCAGTAAATGCCACCCTCTGTGGCCCGAAATCAAGTCGGATCTATCGACTGTAGGGTGAATGTATTTGCTCAGCCTACCGTTGACAGGGGACCTTCTTTGAGTAAGTTAGAGGGCCATGCCGAAAATGAAGTCAAAATCCGGTGCACGCAAGCGTTTCAAGTTGATGGGCTCCGGTCGTATTAAACGAAAAAAAGCTTATAAACGCCACTTGCTGGAACACAAGACTGCTAAGCAGGGTCGAAGACTCCGCAAAAGCACGATGGTGGACGAGAGCAATCTCGCACAAGTGAAGCGAATGCTTTTGGCGTAACGCCAAGAGCAGTATTAACGAAGGTTTTAAGATGCCTAGAGTAAAACGAGGTCCTGCGGGACGGACAAAACGAAAAAAGCTGCTCAAACGAGCATCAGGCTTCTTCGGCAGTGCGAATAGCATTGTCAAAGTCGCCCGCGAATATACCAACCGCGCGGATCGATACGCCTACCGAGATCGCAAAACGCATAAGCGTGAAATGCGCTATCTCTGGACGGTCAGAATCAATGCCGCTTGCAGACTACACAATCTGAGCTACTCCAAGTTTGTTTCGGGCCTCAAGAAGGCCAACATTGAACTGGATCGGAAAATCCTTGCTGATTTGGCAGTGAGATTCCCGACTCATTTCACTCAGCTTGTGGAGCTTGCGCGGCCCCAAGCGGCATGATCGACAACATCCAACGGATTCAGGATGAAGCCCGCAGTCGAATCAGCTCTGCACCCGATACCGGGGAGTTAGAACGTCTACGCGTCCATTACCTCGGCAAAAAAGGCTTAATTACCGCGATGCTGGCCCAGCTGCGTGACCTCACGCCTGATAAGCGCAAAGAAGCTGGCGCGCTTCTCAATCGAGTGAAGGGCGAGTTCGAAACTTTCTTCACTTCACGCCAGGGCGAATTGGAAAGCCATCAAGTCGCTGAAGAACTGAAAAAGACGCCTCGAATTGACGTGACACTCCCTGGGGTCTCGGTAGCGAGCACGGGCTCGCTGCACCCCATTACTAAGGTGACTCAAGAAGCCGTGCACGCCCTTCGGCGCGTGGGGTTCTCGGTCGCTCCTGGACCAGAAGTCGAACTCGAGTATTACAATTTTGAGGCACTCAATACACCGGAGCATCACCCTGCGCGAGACATGCAGGATACTTTCTACATTGAAAAGCCCGTGCTACTTCGGTCCCACACTTCATCGGTCCAGATTCGCGCCATGAAGGCGATGAAGCCGCCGCTTCAGATTATTTCGGTCGGAAAAGTGTATCGCTCGGATTACGACCAAACCCACACGCCCATGTTTCACCAGATCGAGGGCTTAATGGTGGATGAAACGGTTTCTTTTTCGGACCTCAAAGGCGTGATGCACTACCTCATTAAAGAGCTTTTCGGTGCACGCCCTCTTCGTTTTCGTCCTAGTTTTTTTCCGTTTGTCGAACCCGGTGCGGAAGTCGATATGCTTTGGGGAGACTCCAAAGAGAAAAAAGGGAAACCTCCCTCGCCTTCGGACTGGCTCGAAATCGGAGGATGCGGAATGGTGCACCCCAATGTTCTGCGAGCGGTGGGGTATGACCCCGATCGCTTTAGCGGTTTCGCTTTTGGGATGGGCTTGGAACGCATTGCGATGATCAAGTACGGGATCGGAGATATCCGTTCCTATTTCGAGAACGACCGGCGCATGCTGGAGCAGTTCTGAAGAGAGTTTTATGCAGTTGTCCATCAATTGGCTTCGCGACTACCTGCTCAAAGCAGATGTAAAAATCGACGCCTCCGAGCTTGCTGAAAAGCTCACGATGAGAGGCATTCAGGTCGGTGCCATTCGCCAACCCTCCGCGGGCTTGGAAAGTGTGGTCGTTGGTCGGATTGAGAAAATCGAGCCTCATCCCAATGCCGATCGTCTCCAAGTTACCAAAGTCATTATCAGCGCCGAAGAAGGCGCCGAACGACTTCAAATCGTCTGCGGTGCGAAGAACATCGCCGAAGGCGACTTAGTTCCTGTTGCTCTCGTGGGTGCAAGTCTTCCCGGTGGCATTCGCATCAAGCAATCCGCTATTCGAGGGGTAGATTCTTCGGGCATGCTCTGTTCCGCCAAGGAGCTGGGCGTTGCAGAAGATGGCGAAGGTATTTTGCAGTTGCCCAAGCACGCGAAATTAGGGGACCCCGTTTCGCGCTTGCTCGGCGCACAACAAAGTGAAGATACGATTTTAGAGTTGGAATTGACTGCTAATCGCGCAGACCTTCTCAGTGTCATTGGGCTCGCACGTGAAGTAGCGCCGTTGCTCAAAACGAAACTGCGAGAACCCAAAGCCTATCGCTTTCCGGCGTCCCAACATCGAACCTCTTCCGTGATCAAAGTCGAAGTAGACGATACGGCGTGCTGTCCGCGCTACGTTGCACGCATTATCGACGAATTGAAGGTAGGCCCTAGCCCGGAATGGATCCAGGCACGGCTTGAATCGGTTGGCTTGCGGCCCATCAACAATATCGTCGATATCACCAACTTCGTCATGTACGAGTACGGCCAGCCTTTGCACGCCTTTGACCTGCGTCGTATCTCGTCAGGCACCGTCCGCATCGGCCCCTGCAAAGAAGCCCAAGACTTTACGCTGCTCGACGGAAAAGTGGTGAAACTCGAACCGGGCGACATTCTCATTTTCGATGGGGATCGACCGATTGCTCTGGCAGGAATTATGGGCGGGTTGAACTCCCAAGTGGAAGCGGACACCACTGCCATCTTGCTCGAGAGTGCTGCGTTCATGCCTCAACAGATTCGTAAAACGGCGAAACGGCTTGGCTTGTCCTCCGATGCTTCCAAACGCTTTGAAAAGGCGAGTGACCTCGCTGTGGTTGCCGTTGCGGGCGATCGGGCTGCGGAACTTCTGCAAGAAGCTTACAATGCCAACGTTTACCACCCTGCTATCGATACCAACGAGTTTGGCGCAAAAGAGCCTGTACTGGCCTTAGATATGCGCGACATCCGACGCATTGCCGGCATTCACACGGTTTCGGTTGAAACGGTTGCAGAACTTCTTGAGACTATCGGCATTAGTTCACACCGCAAATCCACCAATGTTTTGAGTGTGCGACTCCCCACTTTCCGCCAAGACCTGAAGGAAAGCGTCGATTTAGTGGAAGAAGTGGCTCGGCTCATTGGATACGATTCCATTCCGCTCAAGTACCCTCAGTCCAGCGCGATGTATGACCGCGTGGATGAGTCGCGTTACGAGTTTGAGCATCGCTCCAAGCACCTTTTGGCTGCTATGGGTCTGCGAGAAACCATTCACTACAGCTTCACCAGCGAAGACAATCTCGCTCGCTTCGGTTTGCTCAATGAAAATCGAGTGGTGATTCAGAATCCTATTAACGAAGACATGAAGGTGATGCGAACAAGCCTGTTGCCGTCGCTCCTTCAAACTTACTCTCACAATCACAACCGTCAGATCCGAGACCAGCGCCTGTTTGAAGTAGGAAATATTTATCGCTCGGAACCCAAAGCTGAAACGCGCGTCAAAGAAGTACTGCATGCCGGCGTGCTCATCTCAGGACATTGCATCCCACCTAGCTGGATGGGAGATGAGCGCAAAGTGGATTTTTATCAGGCGAAGGGCCTCCTCGAGTTATTCTTGAAACAACTCACCTCCATCACTCCAACTTTTGAACCCATGCAAGACTCTCGGCTCTTTCACCCCCATCGCAGCGCTATTTTGAAACTCGGACCTAAGGAAATTGGGGCCATCGGAGAGATCCACCCTGTTGTCCGCGACAATACGCTTGGAACCAAAGAGAGCGTTGTCCTATTTGAGATTAGCCTTGCCGCGCTCCGTAAGTTTGAGCGTGTAGGCGTGAAGTACAAGGCTCCCTCCAAATTCCCGGCGGTGGAGTTTGATCTAGCCTTTCTCATTGATCGAGAAATCAGTGGTCAGTCGGTGGACGAATCCATTCGCCAAAGTGCTGGCGAGCTTTTGAGCGACGTTGCGGTCTTCGACAACTATGAAGGGGATCGCATCGCTGCCGGCAAACGTAGCGTAGGATTCCGGCTGTCGTTTACCTCCAATGACCGCACGCTGCAGGACGACGAAATCACCTCCCTGCGCAAGAAGATCGTCGATGCTGTGCGTGAAAAGCACGGCGCCCAGCTACGCGAGTAAATTCAACGAGTTTGGCGGTTGCCTCCTCATCGCCTATAATAAGGGCATGAAAGAGACGCACCCAGTCGAAATTCCCAAAGACTCTGACAAACAAGGCTACAAAGCCATGCTCGATACCTTGCGGGATCAGCTTCTAAAGAAGAAGACCATTTCGGAGGCGGAGGTCGCTCCATCGCCGCTCGAGACAATGACCACGGCCTTCAACGTGGCCCCCGTGTTTCCCGACGGGAAGAAGTATTTCCGAATTGGTGAAGTCGCCGATCTCATCGGAGTTGAGACGTATGTTTTGCGGTATTGGGAGAGCGAGTTTGCTTCAATCCGTCCCAAAAAATCGCGCAGCGGGCAGCGTATTTACGATCGAAAAGACGTCCAGACGCTAACCACCATCCACCACCTGCTTCACGTGGAGCGGTTTAGTCTCGAAGGCGCCAAACTGAAGATGAGCGAATGGCGAAAGGCAGCGAAGGTACAAGCCTCACAGCCGCCTTCTCGCACGGTACAAGTTGCCTTCCTTCAAGATCTTGCAGGCGACCTAAGAAACCTCATAAACTCCATACGCACGATTTAACGCGTCTGAGGAGTGAAAGATGGCGATTAGCGCTGAGGTTTTGGAAAACACGTTCAAAGAGATGGGCCTGACCATCCAAAGAGATGGCAACGACTTCGTCCATTCCACCGCCGGCAATCACGCCCCCATTCTGCACTCGGTAGTCACCATCGACGAGGACGATAGTGGAGCCACCATCATCACCGCACTCATGGGGACGTCGTCGCCTGAGAAGCGCGCTGAAGTTTGTCAGCTCCTCAATCTCGTCCATGGCCAAAGCCTATGGAACGTCCGGTTTCATCTGGATGAATCCGGACGCGTTTTCTCCTCCGGAAGGCACTTGCTTTGGGGCAAACCCTTCAACGCGATCCAATTCGGAGACATTTTCTTCAGCCTTTTGATAACCACCGACCGGCTTTACCCGTGCTTGGAGGCGATTGAACGAGGTGGAAAAACGGCCGTCGAAGCGTTTGAGCTGTTCTTCGCGCATGAAGCGACTACTTCTTAGTGACCACTTCTTCACGCAGAACATACTTTGCTATGAGAAAAACAACGAACGCTACAATCAAGAAGTCGACGAGCGACCCCACTACACGGCCGTAGAGAATTCCGTGAAAACTCAATTTTCGAATGTCGTCTACATTGGCGTACCGGAGTGCCGGCTGAAAAACCAAGGGCATGAGCAAGTCATTCACCATGCTCGACACAAGTTCATTCAACTTGCCGCCGATAATCACGGCAATCGCGAGGCCTACGACTCCGTAGTGTTTCAAAAAATCTAGAAATTGCTTAACCATCTTTATCTCCTGATGCGCGGCGATATCAGATGACTGAGCAAAAATCCAGCAAACCCCGTTCTCAGCTAAGTCCTACTGCAGAAACAGCTGCTTCAATTTCTCTCGCACCTCGCTTTCCTTCCACCCTTGAAGATCCAAGCCAAAGCTCCCGTTTAGGCAGGCTTGCGTACTGCCCGAAAGCCGCCCCCTGACCTCCCCCAAGAGTTTCGGATCGCAGATCAGCAGCAGGCGCGCGAAGTCCGATTGGCCCCGAGCTTTCTCCAAGAAAGCCGCCAAAAAGCCGGCAAAATCGCCGGTGACCTGCATCCGCCCTTCAGGTGACTGGAAATCGCGCTCCACTCTCAGATTCTTGATCCCCCCATCCGAAGCGTAGATCCTCGCTCCGCTCCGATTCGCTATCAGGATCCAAGTTGTCAGGTTTTCAGGTTGTCCATTGTGTCTAGCCAGCATTCGGTCCTCCGTTAGATCACCGCTACTGCTACCCCGAGCCGAAGTCTCCTAGCTTTATCAACCTAGGAGGTTTACTCTCGTCCCCCTACTGATGAGCCCACTCCCACCTACTCCTGCTTCGGTCTACTGGATCGCGCTTCTGTCGTTTTTCCTGTGGGGATTCTTCCCCATTTATTGGCGCACACTGGCGCAGCTCGATCCTCTGGAAATTCTGTCTCATCGAATTATCTGGTCGGCCGTCTTCTACGGAATTGTTTTTGGCGTCGCTTATCGTCGACAAAAAAGCCTTGTTAAACCCACCGTGCGACATTGGGCAGCTGCCGCATTCGCTGCTGCGATTATTGCTTTCAACTGGGGCCTTTACATTTATGCAGTGAACTCCGGCCGAATTCTTGAAAGCAGTCTCGCCTACTTTCTCAATCCCTTGCTCAATGTGGCGGTGGGTGTTTGGTTTTTCCGAGAAAGCTTTCCACTTCCTTTGAAAATCGCAGTGCTCCTCGCTGGTGCCGGGCTTGCTACACAGCTGCATTCTGCGGGTGAGTTTCCTTGGATCGCGGTCTTGCTGGCCAGCACCTTTTGCCTGTACGGAATCATCAAAAAGGTCGTTCCCATGAAAGCCACTCTGGGATCGGCGATGGAGGGTGCCGTCGGTTTCCTTCCCGCTATTCTTGCTGCGGTTTACCTGCGCAGCCACAGTCCCGTGCCAGAGCTTTCGCTGAAGCTTTGGCTGCTGCTCATGGGCGGTGGCATTGTGACCGGCCTGCCCCTCGTTTTGTTCTCCTATGCTGCCCAGAAGGTCCCCTACAGCGTATTGGGCATCATGCAGTTCGTGGCCCCTACGCTTCAGTTCTTTGCCGGCTACTTAGTCTTTCACGAAGCGCTCACGTCTTCTCGCCTTCTTGCGTTCTGCCTGGTGTGGGCCGGTGGGGGTTTTTACCTGCTGGATCGCACTTGGCGACTGTCTCGCCGCAAATATTCTTGAGCTTGGTTTCACGGAAAGAAACGGCTGGGCTTCCCTAGACAAGCTGTGCTACTCCAAAAGAACTCATGCACTTCAGGTTCGCTTGGTTTGGGACACTCTTTTGCATCTTGGGAATGGGAAGCGCGTCGACAGCGCTGGCCAAACCCTCCACCCATGTCATCGCTTTCGAACGCCTTCAGGAAGTGGAATTAGACTCTGCCAACGCGATGGATGCGCAAACGCGCAACATCATCGCCAGCATTCAACTTTTTGATGAGAGCTGGGACCTCCGGGCCTTTGCCGATTGGATCACCCCCGAGCAAATGGCCCGCCTTCCCGAAGGAGTGCTGGAAACACTCGTGTACATGAACCCCACCCACTATCGGTTTGTCTTTCAAAGCACCAAAGGCAGTTTTCAAATCCGCGAAGACGATCTCCAACTCGTCGACCCTGATAAGATCTACGGATCATTCATTCACGGACAATTGCATACGCTACATGACCGACTCTGGAACTTGGGCAGAAGCGAACGCCAATCAACTACCCATACCCTAGGGGTTCCCACGAGGACTTATGTTGCGGGTCTCGTAGCTTCCCTGGGCATTTCCGTCTACGGCATGGCCATCGATGCTGCTTGGTCCGAAGCCTCCCAAGCCCTGTCACAAGTGGGCATGATCCACCTGATGTTTTCAAGCGTGTTCAAGCACTTTGGATCGCACAGCAAACTGCTTTCTGACGCACGAAAAACTCTGCTTTCGGAGGTAGACGCACTTAAGCGTTTCGCCGGTGCGCGAGCCATTAAAATACGCCCTGAGTTGCTGGACGCCATTGATAAGGTGAGCCCTTCAGCTTTTGCCAAACCGAAACATACCCCGAGAGTCGGCCGGACCCAGGTCCCCCCGCGCATGCGTTACCGGCTAGAAGCCTCTAAGGTGATTTCGGTTTTGCGAGACGTCGACCACCACGAAATCGTCCTTCATTTGCCCGACGAACTCATTCTGGAGCTGCCCTCGACCCAATCCCCTGATTTTGAAAGGGCCTTGGGGAAAGTACTTTCCAAGGGGTATTGGCTCCGCTTTCCTGAGCTCGACGATCATTTCGTTTGGTATGCGGCAGTGGCACCGCATGCGGAGTTCTCACCCAACGCGGGTTCTGTGGAGCTATGGAAGACGCCTTATCTGCAGGCACCGGCAAAGCTCATTCGGGTGCTGCGCACCATGGGCAGCTCCCGAGTCGTCCCCTTTAATGAGATTGAGCACTGGTCCACCGGACTTGTGGAGTGTTCCCGTAAGCTAGCCGCCCACTCCTTCTGGAGCTTTTAAGCCCTTCCAATTGACCTTGCTCGTCTACAGACGATGCGGTATCCGTACTCATTCCAATTACCGGGGCGTGGCGCAGGGGTTTAGCGCGCTTGCTTGGGGTGCAAGAGGTCGTGGGTTCAATTCCCGCCGCCCCGACCAGTTTCTTCCTGTTGAGGGGGTTTCACGAACTGCATGAGATAGCGCTCGAGCTCTTCATCGCCGGCGCTATGATGCATGTAGAGCGTATTAGAGTTGAATGCCCTAAGGTTTTTATCCTCCCAGGTAGAGTTCCAGATAGTAACATTGAAGAACTTGGGAAACTCTAGCTTGAGACCCGCTTCATCAAAGGCCTGGACCACCCGAAGCACACTATCGACTCCGGTATCGAACTCCTCCAGAGTGGTATTGAACCCTACGTCGAATGTGATTTCGCCATGCTTTTCCTCAACCTCAAAAAGACTGAGGAGGGCTCGCTCGATTCTTTTGGAGTCGGTCCCGTGCCAGACGATGAATCTTTCCCCCTCGTCCTCCCAGTCAAATTGCCGACCGTCTCGCAAAACTTTGCTGGAGATGTCCACCTGAAGCGTGTCCCGGCTGCAGTGAAACCCTGCCTTCAAAACTCTATCGAGGATTTCGGCAACTCTGGCTTTCCCGGTTGAGTACTCCTTCAACGATGGATTGTTGTATGGAGAGTAAGTGACCGTTAGCGTCTGCGACCAGGCAGAAACGCAGACAAAAGTAGCAAGAGTCAAAACCATGAAGCGGCGCATTGATCCCCCAAAACCCGACCATTTTCCACCGGCCTCAGGTTGGCAAGACGCGATGCGTTACATTCTTGGCTGGAGCGGGTTTACGCTCCTTTCTGGTACAATTTAGAAACCCAAAAAAAGGACTCCATGAAAGCCATACTCGCTCTGGCGTTATGCCTCACAGCCCAAGCCGAGACCCCCGACTCGAAAATCATTCAGGAAGCATTGTCTCAGACGCAGGCCCTGATGAACGATCCTGTGCTACGCTCTGAGGTTATCGCCAAAGATCCCAAAGCCGGGGCTGCAGACGCCCAGCTCAAGAGCGTTATGGGAACTCCCGAAGGTGCGGCCCAAGCCTACACGGTGGCTTCCGAGATTATGGAGGTACTCGTTAAACAATACGGTGGGGATCCAAGCAAGATGGAGGCTGCGCTAGAGCAAGCCCAAAAAGATCCTGGGGCATTCCTGCAGGCCCTACCCGAAGCGCAACGACAGAAGATTCGAGCGCTTGCGGGCGAGGTAGAGGCCCGCACTCCGCGTCATTAGGGCTTTTCGACGATAAGAGAAGAGAGTTCTCCGACGTTTTTCTTTTTGCCTACGTATTTGAGTCGTTCAGGGAACTCGCGACGTAAGAACTTGGATTCGACAACTTGGAACCCGGTGCCCTCTGCCAAGAACTCCAACACTTCGGGGTGCAGCTGGTGGAAGTACGAAGGGTACTTATCGAGGTAGCCTTCGGGAAGGTGCTCTCCCAAAGTCGTTACATCCTCCACCCAACCTGGATAAAAAGGTTGGATAAATTTGAATCGCTTAAACTGCGCATGCAAAGTGTCGTACCGGGATTCATAACCCGGATAGAGATTCGCGTAGGGACTAATGGCAGTCAGATAAAATCGCCCGCCCGAGGGTAGCTTCTCGAAAGCCCAACTGAAAAGATCCTCCAGTTGAGGACCGCTCATATACATCGCCACCGAAAACATTCCGATATCGACGATCTCAAAACCGCGCTCGTTCTCATGCAGTCTGTCGATGGTCGCCCCATCTCGCGCGCGATCCAAAGGAAACTGCGCCTGGAACGTGTTGAATTGCGAGTCGTACTTGGAAGCCTCTGCTAACCGACCCTCAGCAATCGCCGCCTGTTCCTCGCTTCTATCGGCGTAAAAGTAGTAGCCGCCTCGGCGAACTATTTCTAGCCCCAGATCGCCATAAGCCCCCCCAATTTCCAAGACCACGGGCTGGCGCCGGAAGAAAGTCCCCGGCTGTCTCGGGGGACTGGGCTGTGCACGCTCAACGGCGCGTTCGATAAACGCCTTTTGGGTATTGTTGAATTGAGTTTCCGCAAATCCAAACTTGTTCAACGTAGGACGTCGCCCATCTCCGTCAACCTGCGGAAGTTGCTGCAGCTGGGGCTGCATGGCGAGAAGCGCGGCCATTGCCAACTCCCTGCTACACATAAAAGCCCTCGCTCATCCTTTTTTTGTTCACAATACCCACAGAGATGGCTATGTAACGGCAAGACGCGGCGCCCGCAAGAGCCATTCTCATTCAATTTGAAGTCGCCGCCTTGCCGATAGGTTTTAAGACGTGGAATTTATGTGGCAGAGCCTGATATTTGCCGTGCTTCTGCTCTTCTTCTTCGTGCCGATTAGCTGTCATGTAGCTCGCCGAAGCCTCTGGCGCACCCTGCGCGAGTCTGAAGAGCGCTATAGAAGCACCGTAGAAAATGCCGTCGAGGGGATCATCCAAACCTCACGAGATGGTGGATTCTTGCGCGTTAACGGGGCCTACGCCCGCATGCTCGGTTACGAAAGCAGCGAAGAACTGATTTGCAAAGTGCGCGATATAGATCGCGAGGTTTATGTCGACCCAGAAGTCCGGCGCGACTTTTTAATGCGACTGGCCCGGGACAAAAAAGCAAAATGCGAATACCAAACCTGGAAGAAAGATGGCTCGACGATTTGGGTGCTAGCGAGCTCGCGCGTTGTCCAAGATAGCGCAGGGCGCTTTCTGTATTATGAAAGCATCGTTGAGGACGTCACAGAACGCCGCCAGAATGAAGCCCGCTTAAAAGACCTTGCTGAATCGCTAGCGCGCTCCAATGCAGATTTGAATCGATTCGCGCAAACCGTGGCGCATGATCTGACGGAGCCGCTGCGAACACTGAGTACTTATTCAGCTCTACTCACCCGCATTTATCGAAATCAGGTGGGCCCAGAGGCCGATACCTATGCGGATTTTGTCGATAGTGCGACGAAACGAATGAAAGCGCTCATCGACGATATTTTGGCGTTCGCTCAAGTGGAGTGGAGCTCAAGCTCCCTGGAACCTCTAGATATGAATCAGCTGGTTAAGGAAGTGGTTCACGGGCTCGAAACCACTATCCAGGAGAAGCAGGTAACGGTCGATATCGCTCGACTGCCGACGATCCAGGGCGATCGCTTTAAGCTGCAGCGCCTATTTCAGAATTTAGTCGCGAACTCGATTAAATTTCGTTCGCCTGGATCCGCCCATGTTCTGATTGACTGTAACCAAGAGGGAACGCGTCACACTTTTTCAGTGAGAGACAATGGCATTGGGTTCGATCCCAAATATTCCGAAGCGGTGTTCAAACTTTTTGCTCGGGTGGCTAACCGCAAAGACCATCCCGGATCGGGAATGGGTCTCGCCACCTGCAAGAGCATCGTTGAGTTTCATGGAGGGCGCATCTGGGCCGATTCCTCCGTCGGCAAGGGAACCACCGTCTTTTTCACTCTGCCTGCTAATGCCCCTGAAGCTGCTTCCGCTCGTCGACCCAACGTCTTCGCTCTCGAACCGCGTCGCAAGAGCATCCACTCTTAAACGCACACCCCATGACCAAGCCTTGAACAGTTGTATGCCGCTTTTCGGCCCGAGTTGTTTTGCTCCCGCACGGGCGACAGTTTTTGCTGAGAGCCGCACTGTATTCTCAGTTGGTACAGCAAATGCTCTACGCCTCTGTCGAGTAATGATCGCACTTCGAGTGCGTCACCGAATTGTTTGGGAGTGTGTGATGAGAGTTTTTTTTGTACTCGCTGTTTTGGTAAGCGGATTTTTTCCTACGGAGGCCAACGCTGAGAACGTTCGAAGCTTGAGACAAGCCTCGGCGGCTAGTGGCGCTCACGGAAGCGCTGTGGCTGTCCAATCGCGACGACCCGTTGCAGAGCAGAAAATGAGCCAGTTCGGCGCTCCTGGGTTCGGCCCTTTTGGAATTGCTCCCCCCTACACGGATCCCTCTTTCGGAATGGGCTATGGCAACACGGGCTATCCTGGCTACGGATACGTTAACCCAATGCCTTTGAATCAAGGCTACGGTTACGGTTATGGCGGAAACTACGGTGCAGGAATGGGCTACGGCTACCCCTCTCCTTACACAGGAATTAACTACACGGGCGTTTATGGAATGCCTGGTACCGGTTACGGAATGGGTGGTTATGGAATGGGCGGCTACGGTATGCAGCCTCAGATGCCCCTCACCCAGCCCTTGTTTACGCCGGGTGTGGCTGGCTACAACAACAGCATCTGGAACAACCCGCTGATTCTGAACCAGCGCTTTAGCTCCCCGGCTCAAGGTGGTTACAACCCTTTAATAGGCGCAGGCATGGGCGGGTACGGCTACGGGATGGGAATGGATCCCTACGCTGGTGGATCTTGTGCATACGACTACTCCTGTGGTCTCGGCGCAGGCTATGACTACGGCATGGAAGGCTTTGGTTTCGGCTTCGGAGCGGATGGCGGCTACGGGTACGGCTTTGATGATAACAGCGCCTTTGGTTTTGATTTCGGCTGGAACTAACTATTCGTTCGGGTCTACCGGCTCGCGAATTTTTTTCGCACCGACCATCGCTAGCAAACCTGCGCCGCACGAACGGGCAGCAGTACGGACGATACTCGCTGCTGCAAGAACGGGTGTGGCAACCGGGAAGCGACCTTGGGACGCATGGTAGGCTGGCCAACGTCCGCGCGACTCGAGTCGGTTCATCACTTTCAAATCCAAACTCTCGCGCGGATCCACATCTTCCGGCGTTTGTTTCAGATCGTAGAGAGTAATCACGGTATCATCCAAGGCTGTAATAGCGTCGTTTAATGAGGCAAGGTACGGCGGGAACTGCAAGAGACCGTGTAGCCACACGTTGAAAATCCAAGCCTCAGGTCCCCAGTAGGACCAGTTCGCATTGAGCTCGGCAACCTTGCCCTTAACGTAAGTATAAAGTTTGCGTTTGGCTTCTACGGTGCGGGCTCTGATTTCTTGAGTGACCCCTTGGTTCGCACTTTGATCGCGGCCCTGGTTCGACAGCTCCCAGAGCATCTTGGTGATGATCTTTGGGCTATTTACGCCCCCGCCAAAAGCGAGCGCCAGGATCTGATCCAAATCAGCCACGCTGGGAAAACTTGTCATCCCCCAGTCGAGCAGGTGCACGTGTACTTCGTATCCGTGCCCGGGAACACTGTTTACAACAATCATCACGTTGCCGGCGTGCCCGTCCCGATTGGCAATCCCGAAATGTTGGACGTCTTCCGTTTCCTGCTCAGCTCTTTGAAGGGGAACCCAAATCAGCTCCTCGAAAAACTCACCATAAAGATCCTCGGCGACCGCCTTCGCAATTCCCGGAAAACTCTTCACGAGATCAGACCGGATATCGCGTGCCCCTTTGACGTAGTCCATCAGGAGCATTTCAGACCCAGGCTCCGCATCTGCCACATCAGGAACGTGGTAGATCACCTTCACATCGCCTTCGGAAGTAGTGAGAGTCTTTTCTTTTCCTTCGAACCGTTTGCGTGCTTCTTGTTGATAGACCACGGTCACTTCTGCTGAAGTCTCTTCCATCATCGCATCGGTGCGCATATCTACTTCGCGTAGCATCCGGGTTTTCACCACCTCAGGACTCGCATCGCGGCCCAGAGGCAGAAAGTAGCGACCAATCTCCGCTGCTAAATACCGAAAAATTTCTCGGTCGACGGTCAAACGTCTCTGTGCTTCTGGCCGGCGCACTTTCAAAATTTTCTCTCGGCCATCGATCAGCACGCGATAGGTAACAAAAAATTTACCCGCCCCCTTGTCGTTGGGGTCGAGGCAGGTGCTCGGCTTGCCTGCACTCAAATGCTTGGCGATATCCTCGCTGATTTCCATGAAGACCACATCGGGTGGTAGGTAGCGATTGGGATCTTCCTCAAGCAAGCGACGCAGTTCGGGAAGAGGAATAGGACGCCCTGAATCCTGGGCCGCATTCGCCATATTCTGGAGCAACCCCCCGCTCCGAGCCACTTGAGTGCGCGTCTGTAAAAAGTTCTTCAACAACGGGCCCGCGTGTCCCAATACGACGTCCATCATCTGATTCACATCGGGACGAAGCGGCATTACCAACTGGTCTAGAATAATATCTTTCAGGACGTCTTGAGGCAGCAGCAGCGGATAGCGTTGGAGGAAGAGCCTCAGCAAAGCGCCTTGTTTTGCCTTTTGGGCCGTCGAGCCACCAAAGATCTCATTGGAGGCGGCCAGGCGACTCGCCTCTTCTCCAAAGACATCCACAACCTTTTCCAGCGCCTTTTCGAAGGCGGCGATAATGTTTGCCAGAGCGTGTTTGTCTCGTTTTCCGAGGTCAGCCAGTTTTTCAACAAACTGGAGGAAGACCTTTTCGGCGTTGGGATAGTCAGTTGCGGCACGCAGCGCCCCTGAGAAAGCACGCAAACCCCGCACCACCTTGTCGCTCGATACCGTTTGAGTTTCGTTCGGAGTCGGTTTTCCAACCGGCTTACCTTCGTAAATATCTGTGATGATATCCAAAAATTCTGCCGTTGAACTGGTCGGGTTTTGGACCAGCGCCCCTACAAATCCGCCAATGAGAACTTCAATGACGTAAGAAGCAGATCCGCCGTCCAAACTGGCCGTTGCCATGGATTTGAGGGCCGCACGCAGATAGATTTCGTTCTGGTACTCCAACTCCATCGCCAGGGTCCTGACCTCTGCGCTGTTGAAGTCGTTGTTTTCTCCGCTCGTCACCACACGGGACGCGGGCTGAAGACCTTTACGCAACAGGGTCACGTAGTGTTCAAACTCTTGGGCAACGGAATTAGAGGGATCCCCCTGCGTCGGAGACACCGCTGCCACATATTCTTCTAACGTGTTGATCGGAGGGCCAGCATATTGCTGGGGGTCTTTGTAGACCTGAACGATCACTTCTAGAATCTGCTGCAGGAGAGCGACCTGCCTGCCCCGATCCAGCTCCGTGAAAGCCCCTTCTTCCTTCACCCAGGGAGCGCTGAAATCCAGCGGAAATCGGCGGGGTATGTTTGCAATGTGGAGCATTCCGACCATGAAAGCCTTCAGCGGCCCAGGAAGCGAAAGCTGACGTTTTCCATAGCGCCCTCTCTGAAGCAAGGTCTGGGGGATGTCTAGCTTAACTACCCGACGTTGACCGGGCGCCGCCGTGGGAGCCGCTGGCTGCTCTGCGGTGGATGCCACATCGCTATTCTGAGAAAGTGAAGGCTGCGCCATCGCCGCGCGCTGCCGGTCGGCTGCTTGCTGCTGCCGCCGTTGCTGCTGGATCTTTCGATCGCGAGCACCGGCTTGGGCGCTATGAGGGCAAAGAAGAAAGAGAATCAAGGCAAGAGACGCGCACGGTTTGCTCGCAAAAAGAACCAGACCGAACCTAGGGCTTGCGCCTAGTCTAGAGCCACCACGTTGCTCAAAAACGCCCACCAAACCCACCTATCGATTGGATGCCAAACCCAAGAGGAGCATTGCGTCGCGGCCGAAAATTGGCAACCAAATTTTTCAGCTCGCTCTGGAGAAAGCGAGATTGACGCATAGTATCAAAACGTTCCCCTTGCTTTTCCCGATTGCCAGAACCCTGAAAAAAATACTATACGCATCAAAACGATCCGCTCAGCTCGAACATTAGGGGGACATCTTGAACTTCAATTTGGTTACGCTTCTGGCCGCACTCAACTTCGCGAACCCGGCCTTTGGGACCACGTCGCTCTGCGTGAGCCACCTCATCGGGGGCGATGCCCGCTCACTCGCCCAAGTTAAAGGAAGCAGCGCCATCCCGGTAACCGGGGCTCTTCAGTACCCGCTCCCTTACGTTCTTGCGAATTTGGGCCTCTCCGATTGGACCCCCGAATCTTGGAAAGACGTGGCGCTCGTCACGTCCCAGCCCAAACTCATCCTCAGCGAGGGTTTGAGCGCTGAAGGGTCAATGACCGAGTTACGACCCAAGTTCCCTCAAAAAGGAGCTCGAGTGCTCAGTCTCGGCGAAGGGCGGTCCGACTTTATCCCCTTTACGCTGCGGCAAGGCCTGGAGGGAGTTGCTCAAGATCCAGTTAACGACCTCGGCGAACACGGTAAAACCGCTGCCAAGGATCCGTATGTGGGTCAGTTCTATCGTTCTATCGTTGGGGGCACAGCTGCCGATCTTTCTCGCTTTGCCGATGACTCTCAGCAACTAGTCGTAAGCCATGCATTACTGTCGCATCTTTCTCGCGCCGATCGCGTAGCAGCCATTCGGGAGGGCTTTCGAGTCCTTGCGCCCGGAGGTTCGTCCCGTCATTCCATGCTGATTCGGCAACCAGGCGAATCGGTCACCGGGTTTGGAGAGGACTTTGAATCTCAAGTAGCGTCTGGCGTCTCTGGACTGGTGAAGGAAGCTCTGGGCGAAGCGGGTACCTACGATCTTTCGGTCTTTATCGACACGCCTTCAATGGAGCTAAGCGAGTGGGAACCCGTCTCGTTAGATCTCCTTTTTAATCGCGAACTCAATAAAGTAAAAAGCTACCAGCATCTTCGCGCCAAACTCGCTCCGCTTCAAAAACCGGCGCTGAATGTCCTGGTAGTGCTGAGCAAACCTGATGGGAGCTGGTCTCGTTGGATTTTTGGTCGGTAGTCGCCGTTCAAGCTGAACCGATTAGCGCGGCAATCGATCGAAAACCATGAGCAAGCCAAGCAGCGGTAGGTAGACGATCGATACCAAGAAAAGGCGACGCGCGTAAAACTTGGTACGAAACACAGCGAGATAAACTGAAAAGATAAAATACAAAATGCCCAGAATCATCGCGCCAAAAAAGTAGGCCTCACCCGTGAGGCCTTGAATCGTCGGTAGCAGTGACAGCGGCAATAAAACAGCCGAATACAGCATGAGCTGCTTACTCGTTTTGGACCCTCTTTCATCGACGACAGAAAGAATGGGCAGCCCAGCGCGAGCGTAGTCCTCTCGGTAAACCCAAGCGATCGCAAGAAAATGTGGCACCTGCCAAAGAAAGAGGATCGCAAAGAGCACCCACCCCTCCCAAGACAAAGTTCCCGTAGCGGCGGTCCAGCCCATCAAGGGCGGCATCGCCCCCGGCACGGCTCCCATCAGCGTTGAAAGCGAACTCCATCGCTTCATCGGCGTATAGGCAACCAGGTACGTTAGAAAAGTGATGAGGCCCAAAATCGCTGTCGTTCGATTCACGTATACAAGTAGAAGAAAAAATCCGACGAGCAAAGAGAGGATGCCCATTATCACCGCGGTTCGCCCAGTAAGGCGACCCGTCGGTAGCGGACGGTTGCGGGTCCGGTGCATGAGAGCATCGATGTCTCGCTCCATCCACTGATTGATGGCGCCACATCCCGCGCCTACAAAAGCCGTCCCTACCAGTGAAAGAATGAAATGTACCCAGCTGAACTCGCCCCGCGAACCCAAACAATACCCAAGTGCTGTCATCGCAAGTGCCAGCACACAGATACGCGGCTTGGTGAGTTCCAAGAGATCACGAAAGACTTGCTTACTTAGAACCATACGAAGCCCATCCCAGCCGGAAAGTAAAAAGAAACGAAACCAACAAGCACAGCGCGCCGACCGCAAGATGGAGACTGGTAACAGCAACGGGGCGTTGCAACCAGATCGTCAGCGCTCCCAAGGTAATCTGAACTGCCAGCAGTCCCATCCACGCAGCGGCAAGAAACACTCGCACGCGATCCGTTTGCTCCGTTCTCAAAACGCGTAGTGCGAACAAGGTACACGCTAACGTAAGCGCATAGGCGAGCACGCGATGGAAGAAGTGAAACGCAATCCCCGCGGTCCAGACGGGCGGCAAAAACCCACCATACACCGTCGGAAAGTCCGGAATCGAGAGTCCGGCTCCTAAATGTCGCATACTAGCGCCCAAAAAGAGTTGGATGAAAAACCCGAAAGTTATCAGTGAGCTGATGAAAAAAAGGCCGCGGTCTTGGGGCCGATAACCCGCGGGCTGCGTCTCCCACCGCGTTGACGTCACCACGGCGATAAGTGCAGCGATGCAAAAAAAAGTCTGTGCAAGCATCGCGTGCGAAACGGAGACCGCTTTGGGCAGCCGAAGAAGAACCGTCAACCCACCTAGGACCGCTTGCGAAAGCACAATAACGACTGCGGCATAAGCGAGCAGGCGTACCCAGCGGCGACTTTCCGCTCGCGCCAGCGCAAAGGCGGAGATGACGGTTAGAAACGCAACGGCGCCAGCCACCATGCGATGCCCATGCTCATAAAATACGCCCCCCACCATGGGGGGCATCCATTGGCCATAGGAAAGCGGCCAATCCGGCACCGAGAGTCCCGACCCCGTGCTCGTAACTAGCGCACCGGCGACCAACAAAACCCAAGTACAAACAGCCGTAAGTACGGCAAGTCGATGAGGATACAAACGTGTCACGCTCTTGGTTCTAATTCCAGGGCTTCCGGGACGCAACGGGAATACGGCGCCCCCTACCAAAGGCCCGCGATGAAACGCGCAGAATCGGGGGAAATTGACGGCGTTTGTACTCGCTCACTCGAAACAGGGCCAGAAAGCGCGTCACTTGCTCGGGAGCAAAGCCCTGACTCTCAAGCTGCTCGCCTGTTTCTCCGTTTTCCAGCGTTCTGCGCACCAAGGTATCGAGCACTTCATAGGGCGGCAAAGTGTCTTCGTCTTTCTGATCCTCTTTGAGCTCGGCCGAAGGAGCCCTATCGAAAACGCGCCGAGGAATACAGACTCGCCGAGTATTGAGCCATCCCCCTAAGGCATAAACCTGGTCCTTAGTGAGATCCCCCAAAACACCGAGCGCTCCCGCCGAGTCCCCGTAGAGAGTTGCATATCCGGCTGCGAGCTCTGATTTATTACTCGTGTTCAGCAAAAAGCGATTTTCTTCGTTCGCAATGGCCATCATCAAAGTCATTCGCAAGCGCGGCTGAATATTCTCCAAAGTGAGCGACTGCAAACCCCCGAGGGCAGACTTTAGAGTAGCCACGGTCTGCTCGTATACAGGACCTACGGGCAAGGTTACCGTCTGTATTTCGAGGGCTGTGGCCAAACTTTCCGCATCTTCGACGCTCGCCTTCGAAGTAAACTGCGTCGGCAGCAAAATGCCTTTAACGGCTCGAGCTCCTAACGCCTCCACAGCAAGGCCAGCGACTACACTGCTATCAATGCCCCCACTCAAGCCAAGTAGGACACTCGTTCCGCCCGTTTTGCGAACGTAATCGCGAATTCCCAAGGTAAGTGCCCCGGCTAGCCAAGCCGCTTCGGTGTCGGGCCACTCGGGCATTCCACCTGGCTCACCCCATTCACAAACGACCATCGCTTCTTCAAAGGCTTTCGCTCGCGCAACGACCCGCCCCGTCTTGTCGGTCACACTCGTGCCACCGTCGAAAATCAGATCGTCATTGCCGCCTACTTGAGCGGAATAGATGAGCGGAGCTCCTACATGGCTCGCAATGGCACGAAACAGCTTTTCACGTAGTTCAGGCTTTCCCAAATGGAAGGGAGAAGCCGAGAGATTGATAAGGCCGTCGACCCGCGCATCACGATAAACATCCAACGGCTGATAGCTGTAATTGCGCCCAAGGAAGCCCGGGAAGTTCCAAGCATCTTCACAGATTGTGACGCCCAGGCGTTTGCCCTCCACTTCAATAATCAAAGGCGATCGCCCGACTTCGAAGTAGCGCTTTTCATCGAAGACGTCGTAGTTGGGCAACAGCTGCTTGCGGTAGATCGCTTGTACTTTGCCGCTTCGCAAAACGGCTGCGGAGTTAAAGAACGGTTCGCCGGTAGGAGCCGGGTTTCTTTCCACGAAGCCAACCAGTGCCGTGATGTCCCCCGTGCTGCGCGCTAACTCTGCAATAGCGGCCTCGCTCGCCTCCGCCAAACTGTCGGAATCGAGTAGATCTTGAGGCGTGTAGCCGACGACGGCCAACTCAGGCAATACGATGAGGGAGGCCCCGGCCTTCGAAGCGGCTGCTATGTGCTGTCGGATCTGGATGAGGTTCGAGGCGCAATCCCCGATCGTGGGATTGAATTGAACAACGGCTAATTTCACAAACTACTTTGAATCTTCTCCGGCGGCGGGTTTACCCGTAAAACTCTTTTCAAACTCATCGGGAGAGATGCCGCCCTCTTCCCACAGGCTACGCATCGCGGGTTCCTTTACATGAAGCCAATTGCCATGCTCCTCCACGATCTCGTTGGCTCCTTCTAGCATAGGAAAGTAACGAACAAAGTCAGATTCGGAATTTCCCGCACGCAAGTTCGCCACCCAGGGGAAAACCCCTGGAAGAAAGGCGGCCACGGACCCCAGCAGCAGAAGGGGAATCAAAACCATAAAAACACGACGCGAAGCGGAAGCAGAAAGGTACTTCCGAGTACCCGCCTGGCAAGCCTCCGTGATTTTCAAAGCGGTTTCATGGCTAATGGGACGCGGGGGAAGTGCGTGGGCCACTTCCAAAGTGCTCGCAAGATCCTTGCGCACCTCGGAACAAGCCCGACACGAATCGAGATGCTTTTCAATTTCATCCGCTCGACTCTGCGGCAAGAGACTTTCCATAAAATCGGAAAGCATACTTTGGCAAAAGAAACAGGTGGTGACCATAATTCTACGCGCTCGCTGAAGATCCCCGACCGGCTGTTACTCCCGTCGTCAAACCCTTCAATGCATCTTTGAAATCGAGGCGACCCCGGTGCAGACGATGGCGGTAGACGCCCCATCGAAGCCCCAGAATTTTCGCCACTTCTTCATCTCCAAACTTCAGCACATCGCGCAGGACGAGAGGCGCACGCAATTCGGCATCCACCTGCGCAAGGCGATCTCGAATCCGCCCTTCCTGCTCGCGCTCGCGGCCGGACTTCGCCGGCAAAAGATCGTCATCGAGCCCCTTGAGTAAACGCGTGTCGCGCCCCGCCAAGGAAGTGAAAGGCGTATGGTAGAGGCCATTGAGAATTTGAGACCACGCAATTTGAAAGAGACGGACCCGCATTTCAGCGGCACCCAGTGCGTCATCGCCGGTCGGACTGCGTCGATAGAACTCGCCAAAGTCGCGAAAGATATCCAGCACCAGATCCTCGACGGCAAAATCCCCCGCCAGAAGGTAGGTACAGAAATCATAGATGCGTTGATCGTTCTCCTTGATGAATTCGCGCAGATCAAGGGTGCGATCGGGTGGTGTGCTCTTCGCCATGGGCCTCTATTCCATCCCGTTATCGATCGAAATTCAACTCTTCGTCGAAATCGTCGAATCGGTCTAGACTGAAGCCCGAATCGTCGGCAGCTGTTGCTCCGCCGCCCTGCGGCTTGGAGATTCCAGTGTCGTATTCGATTCGCTCGAACTCCGATTCGAGCACGTAGCTCTCTTCGGTTCCGTTTTCAGGAGTGTACTCAGCGGTACTCGCCTTCGGTCGTCGACCGCGCCGCGCCGGAGGCCGCCCAAACATGGCTCCCGGTTTGCGCGCGCCCCAACCGCCTTGGTTTTTGCGCTTCTCCATCGCCTCGAGAAACTTTTGTGAAATCTTTCTGTTTCCCGACGCGCTGCTTTCAGTAGAAGTTTTCGGCGTTGCAGCTGGCGCTGCAACAGCAGGTGCTTTGGCCCGCAACGTCAAAGAACGTTCAGGTTTGCGCACTGATGCTTTTGCCTTGGTCGCAGTTTTCTCGCGTCTAGACTTAGCAAGTCTAGCCATAAGTCCCCCCGTGCCCTTGAACTTAATGACTACTTAAGTCTTGTTTCCTGTTCTGACTAAAATTTAGAAGTAACTACTAAGGTATAGTTAATGGATAAAGGCTTTTGCTGATCTTTGCAATCAGAAAGTCTCTAATTGTTTAATAAATCTAAAACGTTTGTACCTATCCGGCAAAGTATGTTATTCCGTGATGTCGACGGTACAGAATTCCGTTAGCACACAAGCTTTGGAGGACTAAATGGCTAAGAAGAAGAAAGCAAAGAAGGCGGGAAAGAAGAAACCCGCTAAGAAAAAAGCAGCGAAAAAAACAGGTAAGAAAAAACCTGCGAAGAAAAAAGCTGCAAAAAAGAGCGGTAAGAAAAAAACCGCTAAGAAGAAAACTGCAAAGAAAGCGGCGCCCAAAAAAGCGAAGGCTCCTACAGCAGCTTCTTCCTCGCCCTTCGGCGCGGATCGGACTTCAGAGACACCTTCGTTGTTCTCGGTGGGCTCAGGTCTTTCCGGCGTCGGTGCCAGCAGCGCTGCTGGTTCTTCCTTCAGCTACGGCTCGGAAGAGTAAGCGAAGCTCGAAAAGAATTAGACGGAACACTTTCTCGAAAGTGTTCCGCTTTTTTTTGTAGCGACTTCACTTCTCTAGATATTCGCGAATGAGGTTAAGTACGGCAGTTGCCGCTGCCCATTGGTTCGCCTCGCGCGACTGGTCATAGTACTGGTAACGCCTCTCCCAAGCTCCCTGACCTCCGGTGACACAGACATAGAAGGTTCCCGTCGGATCTTGCTCTGTACCCCCTTTCGGGCCCATGTAGCCCGTCACCGATGCTACGATGCCGCATCCACTTTTACGGGCAAGCGCCTGAGCCAGATCGAAGGAACAAGCCTTTGACACAGCGTCTTCAGGATTTTCAAGCTTCACATCTAACAAACGCGCTTTGGCATCGAGCTGATACACTACCGTTCCACCCCAGACACAGTCCGAACTTCCAGCAACTTTTGTCAGGCGCTGAACCACTTGCCCGCCCGTACAAGACTCCGCCAACGCGATGGACTGTTTGGTTTCGCGCAACCGCCTCACAACGATGTCTTCAAGCTCTTCATCTCGATCCGTGTAAGCAAACTCCGCTAGCACGAGGCCAATCGCATCGACGGCCTTTCCAAATTCAGAGGGTGGGCTTCCCACCGCTTTCCAATACAAGGTCAGTTGGTTTTCTGGAAACTTAGTCCGATAGCCCAGCCAAGCCTCTTTCGGAAGCGCTTGCTCGATGGGAACCATCAAACGCTGGAGCTCCGATTCGGGAATTCCAATACATTTCCAAACGCGAGAATGCAGAAGTTCCGTATCGGGCCCTTGTGCGCTTTGAATCGCGGCCAGCGCATGCTCACGAAACATCGGTCTCATTTCTGCCGGAACGCCGGGGAGAAAAAAGAACTCCGCTCGATCAATGCGACACGCAAAACCTACCGCCGAACCCACACGGTTACACAGCGCGCGCGTCATTTCGGGCAAAACAACCTGCTTGAGCATTTGAGGAGTCATCACGCGACCTCGCTTGCTTGCGAGGGCATTCAAGCGATCTACCGAAGGTGGGTCCTGCACGAGGGCGCAGCCGAGAAAAGCAGCGACTGTTTCGGCTGTGCGGTCGTCCGAAGTAGGCCCTAGTCCGCCAAAACAAATAACGAAGTCGGCTCGCTGTGCTGCCTCTCGAATGGCTTGAACAATGGCTTCGGGCTCGTCAGGAATGACGCGGGTTGTTTGCAACCGCATCGCCCGATGAAAAAGTTCTCCACCCACAAAAGTGGTGTTGGTGTCCGCCGTCTTTCCCGTCAACAGCTCGTCACCAATGGCGAGAGTCTCGATTCGAAGCATTAGGCTTTCTCTATCTGGTTCGGTTCGCGCTTTTTGCGCGTAATAAACTTCTTCTCGAGCCGCCGACGCTCCGCCTCGCGCTCTTGCTCCAAAAGCGCTTTGCGTTTATCAAACTCGATGCGCAGCTCTTTTAACTTCTCCAACCACTTCGGCATTCCCTCAACGTCGACCACTTGGAAACGCAGCATTTCACGTAGACACCCCGGAGCCACGTGAAACTTCTTTCCTGCCCGGTTCCGAATCACGAGGAGTTCGTCGGCATGCTTTTGGCTACAAAGCTCGCAAAAGGCAGGCTCGTCCTGGTAGTGGCCGCTGACGCACTCCACCCAGCGTGACGATTCCGCCATCACTTGCATGCGCAAGGCCATCCGCTTGCGCAAAAGATCTTTTTCCATCGGGTCCAGAGCCATGGTTGCCTCATACCACGAGTTTTGCCTAAGATGCGACATGCTACGACACCTAATCCTGCTAACTTGCCTTGCCGGTTCAAACCTATACGCTGACCCCTTAAGCGGAAGTCTGGAGTTGGGCACTTCCGCTTCCCAGTCCTACGAGGCTCGCAACACTTTCATCCACCCTGCCGCGCTGGGCTTTGATACCGCCCTCAATGGAGGGGACATCACCACCGCCATGAGCTTAGGAACCAACGATGGGCGCCCCATCGACTACTCCTTCGGATTGGCATTGAGCTATTTGGGACTCGGAGCAGAACGCCTCTCCTCCTTGGGCCTATCGCGCTACCAAGTCGCCACGGGATTTCCCCTCACGGCTCGCCTGTTTTTCGGAGCGCGCGTGGGCTTCTATCGCTACGACGCTGGACAAGCGCTCACGTCCTGGGACGTTGGATTTCAGTTTCGCCCAAGCTCCCGGTTTTCCTTCGGAGCCCTGTTCAACCAGGTCAATCGCCCCGTCTTAAGTGGGAGCGCCCTTCCCATGGAGACACTGCTTTCTGCAACAGTGAAGCCCCTAGATTGGCTAGAACTCAGCTTTGACACGGTCACCCCATCGACGGATTTTTTCCGGACGTTCACTTCTCAGGCCTTGGTGGGTGTACGGCTTAAGGAGGGAGTGAAAGTCCGACTGGGTTACCACCAAAATTACCAGTGGATGGCTGGGGTTCAAATCCACTTCGGAACGTCTTCTGCTTATTCGTCGGTTCAGCCGACGAGTCCCAATCGCAAATGGGTGATGGGCGTCCAGTCGGGAACGCAAAGCTACGCAACTAAAGTGGGCCCCCGGAAAACCGTTCGCATGACCGTGGGGAATTCGCTCTCTGATGAGAAAGTCGCCGCATCGTTCTTTTCACCCTCTCAGCCCTCCCTACTCGACCTCTTGAAAGACCTGGAGACGCTCGAGAAAGATCCCAGCGTCGAATCCGTTGTGTTGCGGCTCGAAGGCTTCCCGCTGGGTCTAGCTTCTGCGCATGAGGCGCACCTTGCCTTGCGTCGGCTGCGTCGCGCAGGAAAATCGATTCACGTTTACTTGGGCAACTCGGGCATAAAGGAATACCTCATTGCTTCAGCGGCCGATCGCATCTCCATGGAACCTGCCGGAGAAATTCGATGGCTAGGCGTGAGAGCCGAACGGTACTTTGGCAAAGGAACCCTCGACAAAGTGGGAGTTGAAGCAGAGTTCCTCGCCGCGGGAAAGTACAAGTCCGCCCCTGAAATGTTCACCCGTAAGGACAGCTCAGAGGCCGCTCGAAGCGCCGCCCTTGAGGAAATCAAGGGCCTGGAAGAATCGCTCATTAAGGCCCTCACCCAAACTCGAAAAATCGACAGGGCCCGGTGGAAAAAGCTGTTGGAGCTCGGCTTACTGAGCGCCTCCGAAGCAAAAGAGGAAGGGCTCATAGACGCCGTGGAAGCGCATTCTTCAGCACTGGCGGCATTGGAGAAAACGCGTTGGGTCACTCCACTAACGCGCCCGCGCAAAGATACCTTGGCTCTGCCTCGTCGGATTGCTGTCGTCGTTGCGAGTGGAAATATACTTCCTGACAAGATCCGCTTCCTAAGCATGGGCGGAACCGACCAAGTCACTCCGCGAATCATGAAAAAGAAACTGGATAAGGCGCAGCTCGATTCTCGAACGGCCGCCGTGCTCCTTCGCGTTTCGAGTCCCGGAGGGGAAGTCCTTGCCAGCCAAGAAATCGCCTCGCAACTTGAGGCCTTCGGCAAAGAGCGCGACGTCATCGTCTCGATGGGCGATGTTGCGGCGAGCGGTGGTTACTACATTGCCGCCCCCGCAAAGCGCGTTTTCGCAAGCCCCATGACACTCACCGGGTCCATAGGTGTCTTCCTAGGCAAGTTTAGCTTCGCAGGGCTCTATAAGTTCATCGACCTTCATAAAGAACTGCTCACCCAAGGGCCCTACCCTGGTTTGTATTCGGAAGATCGTAGCTGGACAAAATCTGAACGCGCGGTGATGGAGCGACGTTTGAACCATTACTACGACGCGTTCGTAAATTACGTTTCAGTGAACCGGGAAATTTCCAAAACGGACGCAGGCAATGCGGCACAAGGGCGCGTTTGGACAGGCCTTCAGGCACTGGATCATAAATTAGTCGATGAAATGGGCGGCTACTACGAAGCTATTCAATATACCGCCCTCGAGGCAGGGCTCGATCCCGGAGAATTCGAAGTTTGGGAAATCGAACAGTCTGCAGGCCTGTTTCAGATGCTTGCCGATGGCGAGCCTTGGTCAAAGGTGTTGGGACAACCCTCTCCGGCGGCGGAATTGCCACCTGCGTTGCGCAGAAGCCTACTGTGGATGTCTGTCTCCAAAGACACCCCCTATCTTTTCCTCAATCCCGTATCACCGCCCGACGCGTAAAGACTTCAGGCACCCTGCGCTGTTAGAATGAGTTTATGGGCACCGGGCCAAAAAGTTGGGTGGTTTGCTTCTTAGGTCTTCCGGAAGACTTTCGGCGTGCGCATCGCTCGGAGTTGGAAGATCTGGCGGCTCAAGCGGTTTGGGCGGAAATGATTGACGCCCTTCCAAAACGTTTTTCGCCTGACGCCATTGTTCTGAATCTCGATGAGAAAGACCATTCCAAAACTGAATTGTGGGAAGCACTTCGCGCCCGATTTCCCCGAGCTGATCTCATTGGAATATCCAGTCGTGATTCAGCGGTACTAGCCATGCGCTGTTTGCGAGAAGGCTTTTCTGACTTTCTCACTCAGCCCGTAAGCTCAGACGAGCTAGCCCTCTGCCTTCTGCGTAGTCGCCAGCGACGGGATACAGACGGAAGCGGCATATTCCCTTATGGGGATTTGAGCCGCACGTTGGCGCACTTAGCAGGGTCCGGGTCGGAAGCGAGTTTGAAGCAACGCACGCTATCTGTTCTGCAGACAGTCCTCGGAGGTTCGGGAGCGCAATGGTCCAACCACCCCCGAAACCGCAAAGTCAGACAAACGCGCAAGATCCTGCGGGCAAGCAACGGCAAACGCCGGGTGTCGTTTCGCTGTCAGCACGAAAGCCATGGGAGAGTGGTAGTGGGCGGACTGTCTTCCAAGCCTTCTCGACAGCTACTCGATCAGGCCGCCATCATTCTGGAGCATGCGGAACTTGCCTTGATGAACTTGCGCCGGGTTGAGAAACTCAAGCGACAAACTTTCGTTGACGATCTCACTGGCCTCTACAATTCCCGTTACTTGCGCTTTGCTTTGGAAGCGGCCGTCGTGGAGTTCGAACAGCGGCGGGGAGCTTTCTCACTCCTGTTTATCGATGTGGATAAATTCAAGCTCGTGAACGATACGCACGGGCACCTCGTCGGCAGTGAATGCCTCACAGCGCTAGGAAAAATTATTAAGCACTCCGTGCGAAATGGCGATGTCGTCTTCCGATTCGGTGGAGATGAATTTGTCATTTTGCTTCGCAAGGCAAATACAGCCCGCGCGGGCGAAATCGCAGAGCGCTTGAGAGAACGAATCGAGCGTCGGACTTTCGTGATTCGACAAGTGCGACTGAAAGCGACCGTGAGTGTCGGACTTGCAAGCTATCCCGAGCACACGACGGATACGGATGCACTGATTCACCTGGCGGATAAGGCGATGTACCTTGCTAAAGGAACGCGGAACCGGGTGGTCGTTGCCGAAAAGCCAGGCCGAGCCGTTGCCCGAAAACGCCGGACTTACGAACCCACTCTGTAAGGTACCGCCCTTTTTTTAAGCGAACTCAGCTCGAAAGAGACAGGCATACTTTCTCGAAAACATTTGTAATGGGCATGCCGCTCTGGCATGAGACCAGGACCGTTTTTAAGGAGGACCGCTTGTCTCACAAGATTTTCTGGTTGAGTGCCATTGCCGCAGGTATTGCACTATCCCCATTCAGTTTTGCAGCCGTCGAGGAAGAAGCAGGGGCGGGAGCGGTTACCAAAGCGGTAGCTCCTGCTGCGCGTCCCCTGATTGCCATCGACCTCTTCGGATGGAGCGCTTCCACCGCTTTTTCAAACCTCAACGGACTGAAAGCCTCCCCAGACGGGGCTGCAACCTCCCCCATTGATATTGTTAGCCAATTTACAATTCATACACCAGCTATCGGTGCCTTCGACTTTGCAGTAACGCCTGAAATTGTCATCCAGCCCATGCAGGGACAGCGCTTCCGTGCAAACGATCCGATGGTTGGCCTACAGGGCGTAGTTTACTCAAGCGGTGGCCTCACCTACTGGGCACGCTATGAATCTTCCGTGCCGGTTTCTCCCGGCAGCTATTCGGAAGGCCTCATCACAACGACCCAAGCGATTAATGTCCTTAGCTACCAGTTTCCACAGTCTCGCTTCAGACTCGACACGGTGATAATTCCCAGCGTTAAGTCTTACACCAACGCTCAAGCCAAGGCGGGCATCTACCTCAGCCCACGCCTTTTCTATCGTGTAAGTGATTCGTTTTCGTTCATGAGCATCATTGAAACGGGATTGGAGAGCAAGCGTGGTTCGCAGCTCTACGATCTGTACCAGGGCGGTTTCTCTTCTATTGGTGCTGGTTTTCGATACACATCAAATAACGGCAAAGGTCTGTGGGTACAGCCTTTCTTGAATACCTTTCCCTTTGGACGAAGGGTTGCTGAGAGCACCCACTTGGCAGTGCTCTTTGGCGGTCCGTTACTCTAATTCGGGATCGATCACGATTTCGACTTGTTTCACGGGTGCACTGCGCGTTACGGGTACATTGCGCACGTTCACTCCAAACCCATCGCGCTGCGCCAATTTGAAAAAGGCCTGACAGTGCGTCTCACTGGGCTTTTCCCAGCCCCACGCTATGACTTCCAAAGTCGTGGCGCCCTCTCGTGTTTCGCTTTGAACATCGATTTGAGAAAGCACACACGACGTTGCCTGTTCGCCCCTTACCGCATTTGCTTCGACCCATTCCAAGTCCCGTCCGCGCCCCAGTTGAATCAACTCGGGGAGTTTCGGAACTTCCGGTTCCATCTCCACTCGCGAGAAAGCGTGAAACAGCACCATTTTTGATCCACCCATGTTTCGCACTTGAATGGCGCTCCCGGGCGTTATGGGTCCGCGCACGCGCAGCAGGCTTGGAACATTCTCTACTAAGGGCTTGGGCGGCTCAGGGGGGGCTTCGTAAACCTCAACAATCGGCTTTTTCCCGCACGAAAGGACCAAGAACAGGGCAAAAGCAGCGCTACGTGCAAAGCGTGTTGGCATGTAACCTCCCGACGTGAAAGTACTGGGAAGCCCCCATTATAACCGAGCCGATCGTTGGTATCGCAAAAATAAGAAAGGCGAGTGCTCATGCACTCGCCTTTCCCGATTTTACTTTTCGCGTTTTCTACTTCTTACAAGTGACTTGCCATCTCTTGAGCCGCGCTCACCGCGCGATCCATGAGGGATCCTTCCGAGTCTGCTTTTAAGCGAGACTTGAAGAAGCCGTTGGATATTCCGGCTGGTTTCTGCACGCGAATGGCCTGGGAAGCTCGTAGCTCCCACACACCGTCTTCTTCCGTTGCAGTCACTTCCATCTCACCGTAAACGCTCTTCAAGTACTCAGCGACACCGGTGGCTTCGATGGTGTGTGATTCGAACACGTTGCGCAAAGTCGTCGCGTTGTTACTCGCAATGTGCGTCGTTCCGTGAGCCGTTGCCGAAGCGCCCATCTCGAGGGTGGTGCGGAAACCAAGACTCGGTAAGCCCTGATAGTTTTCGACATAAGCTTCAAGCGCGCCGCCATCGTGAGGGAGCTGGCTCACCAGGTGAGAACGTAAGCCTTTAATGCCCTTACCGCCCTTACCGTCGAACCGGCAGCGTACTTCAGCCGTTCCCGTGAACTCGCCGCCCACTACAGCGGCCGGCACGCTCCATCCTGCCTGATAGCAGTCCACTTCTGTAATGTAGGCCACCGTGCGTAGGCCCGTTTTCGGGCCGAAGAGGCCAGAAATAAAGGCAATGATCTGCATGATAATTTGTATGATTTCCATGAACGACATACGTCCCCCGATCCTTGAGGTTAATGGGTTTTCATTAGGACCCATCGATTCTCACAAAACTTGAGGGAGCGATTATCGTTTAAATGTGTGGTTTCAGGGACAGTTAAAAAACCTAGGCACGAGGGGTTTAGGATTTTTTCGAGGCGCCCACCCGGTTACGCCCACCCCGCTTGGCATCATAGAGGGCATGGTCGGCAAGCCTTACCAGTTCACGCGCATCAGTCTTCGACTCTGGGGCGGACAAAGCATAGCCAAAACTGCAGGTGCGCTTGAGGGTGGCCTTGCCGTCATCAAAGGTGTGCTTTTCAATTACCGACCGGAGACGCTCCGTGAAGGTAGACGTTCCCTTTTCTGATGTTTCGGTGAGGACGATGAGGAACTCATCGCCGCCGTATCGCGCCGCAAAGTCCACGTCGCGCATATTGTTTCGAATGAGCTTTCCGAGTTCTTTGATGACGAAGCTTCCGAAAAGATGATCGTGCGTATCGTTCACTTCTTTAAAGTGATCGATGTCCATCATGATGCAGGCCACTCGACGCTCAAAACGCTTAGCGCGTTTTAATTCGAAATCAATTTTGTCATACATCTGCCGCATGTTGAACAATCCGGTCAGGTCATCTGTAACGGCTAGCGCTTCCAACTTTGCATTCGCTACCTGGAGCTGGTCATTGAGGTCCTTAATACGAAATCGCACCTTCACACGAGAAACCAGCTCGGCAAAACGAAACGGTTTGCGAATATAGTCGTCCGCACCGTTACCCAGGCAATTCACCACCAACTCTTGTTCGGTCTGCGCGGAGACGAAAATGACCGCGACGTAGTTCTGCTTGCCGCGCAACATCTTCAAAGTCTCGAGTCCATTCATCCCTGGCATCGAGTAGTCGAGTAGGACGAGTTCGGGCTTCCAGTTTTGAATCTTTTCCAACGCGTCGGCGCCCGAGGATGCCTGCTCAACGGCAAACTTCTCCGTCGATAAAGCCTCGCACATCAGCTTTAAATTCATCGGCTCGTCGTCCACCACTAGGACTCGCCGCCCATGCAAAACAGTTTGGGTCATTTTCAATCCATGGTGTAGGTCACGCCTGTCGTTTCCGGCAGACGGGGAAAAGTATCCTCGGGAAACTTTCCGGTCAGGGATTCGAGGAAGGCGACGATAGCCTTCACATCTTCTTCACTCAGCGTCTTGTTGAGCTGCGTTTTCGCCATTACGCGAACGGCTTCATCCAAAGTTGCCACCGAACCATTGTGGAAGTACGGCGCCGTCAGGGCAATGTTGCGCCACGTGGGAACACGCCAGAAACCACGATCCTCTTCCTTCTTCGTATGCTCCATGCGCCCTGAGTCCGCGGTGAGTTTGTATTTCGCTACAAATTCATTGTCCGCGAACACGGGAAATTTCTGATAGAAACCCGTCCCCTCGGGAAGTGCCGGCCCCGCAAAGTTCACGCCCATGTGACACGAAATGCATCCCGCTTCAACCACCAGCTTCGACCCCTTTTGAGCCAAGGGAGAAATCGCTTTCTTATTCCCCTTTAGAAACTGATCAAAAGGGGCATTCGGTGTCAGGAGCGTTCTCTCGTAAGACGCAATCGCTTTCGAAACGTTTTCGATGTTGATCGGGTCCTTCCCACCAAAAACTTTCTTAAATTGACTGACATATCCCGGAATGAGCTTCAGCCTGCTCACCATTGGATCGTGGGATTCCATGGCCATCTCGACGGGATTGATCAAGGGCCCCTTGGCCTGCTCCTCAAGGCTGGGCGCTCTTCCATCCCAGAATTGGACCGAAAGCAGGGCCGAGTTCCAAACCGTTGGGGAGTTACGCCCCCCTTTGAGGCCCCCTACACCCACCGACACGGGTCGGCCATCCGCTCCACCTGCCATGACATTGTGGCAGGAGTTACAAGAGACCGTCCCGTCCTTGGAGAGGCGGGGATCGAAGAAAAGCTGCTTCCCCAGGCTGATTTTCCCGGAAGTTTGTGGGTTCCCTTTGGGAACGGGGGCCTTACTCGGAAGTGGCTGGAAGGGCTCAGCGAGCGCCAAGTGGAATGAAAAAAAAGCCGTTAACAGCCCCAAAACATGTACCATTTTAACCTCCCCTGACTAAGTACCCAGAATCCTATGACACCATTCAAACTCAAGCATTTCAAGTGCTTAAATAGCGTTAACTGCCCCCGCATATAAGGTGGACTTCTATGTTGCACGGTGATTAAAACGCCCCGTGTTTGCATTGCGCCTAATCTGGATTCTCATCCTCGTGGTGCCTGCTTTTGGCCAGACCCCCTTCGACTGCCCAAAGCAGCTGCTGGCACCCCCGGTTTCTCCCACTAAGCCTTTGCGCCTCGTCGCCACTTCGGTAGGTCGAGAAAGTCTCTTTACAGTAGGTGTTTCCGGGGACGAATTGTTTCACCTATCGGATAGGGCAGAACGGATTGGAAGGCTCACTCTGTCGGCTGGGGAGTTTCAGCGCATCGAATTAGTGCAGGAGGCACCCCGGGAAGGCATTCAGCGTATTTCGACCCTCACGCGTTCGCACTCCGTTCTGGCCACGCGCGGATTGATCGCCCTGATCGATAAAGATGGTGACGTTCACCTCGGGGAATATGGTGGCTACAGCGCCCGTGTCCTTTTGAAACGTGAATCCAATTTTGCAGTGGATGTCGCTTTGTCAGATTCGGACAATCCTGAGTTGGTTGTTTTTACGACTCGAGGGATCTACCGTGCCAATGCTTCCGTGCCGGAATTGGCAAGACGCTCATTGATGAAGCCCGTTGCCGAGGTTCCCCACTTGCGAGGGGGTGTCGCACTGAAGCGCGATGATTACCTCGTTTATAATGCCCAGGGAGCCCTTGCGCGTGTTCGCGCAGGACGGGTGGAATGGCTTCAAGCTGAAGTCCCTGGTGGCATTCAGTCGATGGCGGCCTACTTGGAATCCGGTCGCCTGCGCATTTGGCTTATCGCTACAGATGGAAAAATTTGGAACAATGCGAGTGGCCCTCTAGAACCAAGCCATTACGTGCTTCCGCGGGAAGTGCGTCCGGTTCAAGTCACAGCCTCCGCTGAGCGGATGCAACCTGACAGTCGCCAGATTTCAAAATGGGAAGAGGGCTTCCTCAGCAGTCGGCGAGACAGAGGTGTGGCGACGCAACTCGAACGCGTTTTGATTCTCGGCGATAACGGTCAGCTTTACAGCCCATGGTCCTTCACGGAAGAAGCCATGCATACCTTGATCACTATGCCCTTCTACCCCCTGCCAGAACCCCCGCGACCCGAGTTGGAAGTGGATGAAGCATTGCTAGATGCCATGCGGGGACAACCGGTGCCTTTCTGGGAAGTGGAATTGCGAATGCAGGTGCTGAGCAAAGCAGGTGTGTTGCGAGAAGGAAAAGGACCGTTGCTGCGTGCTTGGTTAGGACGCTATCGACATGCTAGGTACCTTGGAATCGCAGACAGTGGCATTGCGGATTACCTCACGGAGCAGGTCGGAGTTCCGGATCAGATTCAACCCCGGCTGATCTTTCTGGACGCGCTTCCTCCCTCCATTCTCACGGAGATTTTGTCTCAGACCCAAACGGAAGTACAAACGCTAATGGCAAGGGATATTCAGAACCTGCTCTCGTTGCCAGCTGCTGAATTTCTCAAGCTGCATTCCGAGGGTTCCGTTGAAACAGAATCCATTCTGCGGGCGCTGATGGGAAAAGTCCGACCGAACGTAAATCAAGAAATCGCAACCTTCACGGATTTGCTACATGCTCGCCCGAACCAATCGCTTTACGAGGTTATCCAGTGGTACCTGGAGGAACGCGATGCGATTTGGCTACACGATTTCAAGGGACAAAATGGCCCCGGTGAACCGCTTTGACCCCGGTTGCGCAGACTTGCCGTCATTTCCACTATTTCCGCTAAACCATTAAAAGCGCTGGCCTAATGCCCTAAAATAGGATGTTTTGAAACAAGCCGCCGGCGACGGCAACGGCTTTGCAATTCTCGAAGCATACAGTGGGGAGCTCACGCGAGTGAGACTTTGGGGGGTAAATGAGAATCCAAAACGGAAACCGCATTGGGGTCGCGCTCATACTGGTCTTTTCTCTCGCGCTCGCAACCGGTTGCACGGGCAAAGCGAAGGCGGAAGCCGATGTCATTAACATTGGCAACGGTGCCGAACCGAAAGACTTAGACCCTCACATTACAACGGGCGTTCCCGAACATCACATCCAGCAGAATATTTTTGAAGCGCTGGTCAGCGTCCACCCTAAGACTCTCGAACCCATCCCTGGCGTTGCCGAAAGCTGGAAAGTTTCTAAAGACGGCAAGGTCTATACTTTCACTCTTCGCAAAGATGCTAAGTGGTCTAACGGCGATCCCATCACCGCTCAGGATTTCGTCTACTCTTGGACTCGACTTTTGAAACCTGAAATCGCTTCTGAATACGCGTACCAGGGTTACTACCTTCTCAATGGAAAAGAATTCAACAACGGGAAACTGAAAGACGCCTCCAAATTGGGAGTCGAAGCCCTCGATGATCACACCCTTAAAGTAACCCTAGTAAATCCCACGCCCTTTTTTCTGGGACTGCTCTACCACCACTCCTACTATCCCGTGCATCGCAAGACGGTCGAAAAGCACGGCCTTGCTTGGACACGCCCCGAAAATATTGTCGTCAATGGCGCCTTCACTTTGGATAAGTGGGAGACGAACAAGGTCATCAGTCTCGTACCCAACCCCCACTATTGGGACCGGGCGAGTGTCAAATTGAAACGCGCGAACTTCCTCCCGACGGAGAACCTCGATACGGAAGAAAAGATGTTCCGATCTGGAAAAATCCAAGTCACCAACGAAGTTCCGCTCGAGAAACTTCCCCAATGGCGCAAAGATACAACAGGCGTTTACCAAGGCGTTCCCTACCTTGGTACCTACTTCTATTGGATCAACACCACTAAAAAGGGACTCGAAGACAAAAGGGTGCGAAAGGCTCTCAATCTCGGAATTGATCGAAGCCGTCTAGTCGAATTCGTCACACTGGGGGGACAACTGCCTGGAAATATCTACACACCTCCAGGGACTGCCGGATTTACTCCTACAGCGCACCTACCGACCGATCTCTCTCGCTTAGACGAGGCCAAGAAACTCCTAGTAGAGGCGGGTTATCCGGGCGGAAAGGGATTGCCTAAGTTAGAGATTCTCTACAACACGCATGAGGGGCACAAGAAAATTGCTGAAGCGCTCCAGCAAATGTGGAAGCAGAATCTCGGAGTGAACGTCGGTCTGTACAATCAAGAATGGAAAGTCTATCTCGACACGCTCCAACAGATGCAGTTTCAATTGGCGCGTCAGGGTTGGATTGGCGACTACAACGACCCGACCACCTTTCTTGACTTGCTGGTGAGCGACAACGGAAACAATCGATCGGGTTGGAAGAATCCAAAGTACGATCAGCTCCTGGAAAGTGCAGGACGCGAATCCAATGTGGCAAAGCGAAACGAATACTTCCGACAAGCGGAGGACATGATCATGGATGAATTACCGATCATTCCGCTTTATATCTATACGCGCAACTACTTAAAAGACCCCGGTGTTCAGGGATGGGAAGCCAATATCCAGGATTTCCACCCGCTGAAGTACGTCAGTTTCAAGCCGGGAAAAGCAGAAGAACCTCAGTCAAAATAAGAGAAGAGATCTAAGAGATGGGGATCGCCTACATTTTGAAAAGGCTGGCTGTCATGGTGCCAGTGTTCGTTCTAGTGGTAACCCTAGTGTTTTTCATGATCCGTTTTGCGCCGGGAGGACCCTTTGACGGCGAGAAAGCGGTTTCACCCGAAATTAAACGCAACTTACTGGCGAAGTACCACATGGATGAACCGCTGTGGAAACAGTACTTCAATTACTTGGGCGACCTAGCACGGGGCGACCTGGGCCCCTCCTTCAAGTATGCCAACCGCACCGTCAATGAACTCATTGCAGATGGACTGACCGTTTCTCTGGAGCTGGGGATGATCTCGCTTGGCTGGGCGCTGCTCATCGGACTGACTGCTGGGGGCATCGCATCGCTGAGGCCCAACACATTGTGGGATTACATCCCGATGTCTTTTTCCATTCTGGGAATTTGCCTCCCTACTTTCGTGATTGGACCCGTACTTGTTCTTATCTTTGGAATCTGGTTGGAATGGCTTCCGGTGGCCGGGTGGAATTCATGGGAGGATAGGATTCTCCCCTCCCTCACACTGGGTTTTGCGTACGCCGCCTATATTTCCCGACTCACCCGCGGGGGGCTGATGGAGATCCGCAACCAAGACTTCATTCGCACGGCCCGTGCCAAAGGCCTTTCAGAAGCTCGCATCCTCATCGTTCACTCGCTACGCGGGGGATTGCTGCCCGTCGTCTCCTACCTCGGGCCCGCTTTAGCCGGCATCATCGCAGGCGCCCTCGTCACGGAGACCATCTTTGGCATCCCCGGACTGGGCCGCTTTTTCATCCAAAGCGCAGTGAATCGCGACTACACCGTGGTCATGGGAACTGCACTGGTCTACTTCACGTTGATCTTCGTGTGCAACTTCCTAGTTGATATCGCCTACGCCCTCTTGGATCCCAGGGTGAAACATGAGTAGTCGAACAGATTCACTCGTTGTCATCGTGAAGGCGGATGCCGAGGAAAAAGGGCATAGCCTGTGGAGTGATGCACTCCAACGACTACGAAAAAATAAACTCGCTGTTGCTAGTGCCCTCTTTCTGATTCTGGAGCTCGTCTTATTCGCAATCACACCCTGGATTGCTCCGTATGGATTTGAAGTGCAAGACCTCTCCAATACCGTCGCCCCGCCTAGTGCTGAACATTGGTTTGGAACGGACAACCTGGGCCGCGATCAATTCTCTCGCGTGCTTTATGGCGGCCGCATTTCCATGAGCGTGGGCCTGCTCGCTTCCCTAGTCAGTGTGTTTGTGGGTGTCCTCTATGGCGCTATCGCCGGCTTTGCCGGTGGGAAGCTCGATAGCTTGATGATGCGCGCAGTGGATGTGCTCTATGCGCTGCCCTTCATCTTCATGGTGATTATTCTCATGGTCTACTTCGGCCGCAATATTGTTTTGCTGTTCGTTGCCTTAGGTCTCACCCAGTGGCTAACGATGGCGCGCATTGTTCGCGGCCAAGTGATGTCTCTGCGCCACAAAGAATTCGTAGACGCGGCGAGAACAATGGGTGTCTCCAGCGCAACCATCGTATTGCGCCACCTCATTCCTAATTCGCTGGGTCCTGTGATTGTTTATCTGACGCTGACCATTCCTTCGATTATTTTGGAAGAAGCCTTCTTAAGTTTCTTGGGTCTAGGAGTACAAGCGCCCATGGCCTCGTGGGGCACGCTTATCGCAGATGGCGTGGCAGTCATGGAGAATGCCCCCTGGCTTTTACTCTTTCCGGCCGCTTCTTTGTCCATCACCCTTTTCTGTCTGAATTTTCTGGGAGATGGCCTGCGTGATGCACTCGATCCCAAAGGAGCGAAAGACTGATGTCTACTCCCGTGCTTGAAGTCCGCAACTTAAAGGCACACTTTTTCACACGGCGCGGGGTCATCCCTGCCGTCGATGATGTGAGTTTTGAAGTCCGAGAGGGAGAGACGTTAGGTATCGTCGGAGAAAGCGGAAGCGGCAAGACGGTCACTCAGCTGAGCTACTTGCGTCTGCTGCCTGAGCCGCCCTTGAGAATCTTGGGTGGTCAGGCGATTCTAGAAGGCCACCACGACTTGCTCCAGCTCAGCCCCAAAAAAATGCGTGCGATTCGCGGCCATAAGATCAGCATGATCTTTCAAGAACCGATGACATCGCTCAATCCCTATCTCACCATAGGCACTCAGCTCTGCGAACCCCTTCAAGTACACTTGCGCATGGACCGCAAGCAGGCAACGAAGGAAGCCATCGCGGCCATGGAACGCGTGGGGCTGGCCGATGCAGAAGCGGCGTTGAAACGTTACCCCCACGAGTTTAGTGGGGGGATGCGCCAACGCGCCATGATTGCCATGGCACTGACAACTCGGCCCCGACTGCTCATCGCTGACGAACCAACGACTGCGCTCGACGTCACCGTCCAAGCCCAGATTCTCAAGCTACTTAAAGACATTCAAAAAGAAACGGGCATGGCGATTGTATTCATCACCCATGACTTGGGTGTCGTTGCCTCGGTTGCTGATAAAGTGGCGGTGATGTACGCAGGCCACGTGATGGAACGGGGAAGTGTTGATCAGATTTTCTATGAAACCCAAAACCCCTACACGCATGCGCTACTTCAATCCACGCCTCGCATCGACCTGTCCCAGGGAAAGTTGCCCGCGATTGGAGGGACGCCTCCTGACTTAAGTCGGCTGGGCGCGGGCTGTCCTTTCGTCGATCGCTGCGTCCACCACCGCGATGCCTGCAGCCGCGTGCTTCCCGAGCTCAAATGGTTTCCGCCTGACCACGAATCGCTCTGCCACCTGGAGGGATTGCCGGTATGATCGAATCACCCATCGCCCGAATTCGCGACCTCTCAGTCGAGTATCGGCTACGCACGGGTTTCCTCGGGCTAAAACCCACACAAACCGTAAAAGCGGTCAGCCAAGTTTCTTTCGACTTAAGGAAGGGAGAGATTCTGGGGCTTGTGGGTGAATCGGGTTGCGGAAAAAGCTCGCTCGGAAAAGCCATCATCCGGTTGATTGAGCCAACGGGCGGTCATATCGAAATCAATGGCCTGGATTTTCTTGGACTCTCCGGCAGGCAGTTGCGTGCCCATCGCTCAGCGGTACAGATGGTGTTCCAAGATCCGTACGCTTCGCTCGATCCGCGTATGACCGTGCATGACATTTTAGCGGAGCCGTTACACGCCCATGGAAAACGCTCTCGCAAAGAAATCTCCGACAAGATCCACCAAACCATGAATCTGGTCGGGTTGCCGACCCGTCACTTGCGGCGTTATCCCCATGAGTTTTCAGGCGGACAGCGCCAACGCGTTGCGATTGCTCGAGCACTTATCTTGGATCCTTTGGTAGTGATAGCGGACGAGCCAGTTTCCTCTCTGGACGTGTCGGTACAGGCGCAAATCCTGAATCTCATGCGCGACATTCAACGTGAGCTTCAAATATCGATGATCTTCATTTCGCATAACCTCGCGGTTGTGAAGTACCTCGCCGATCGAATTGCGGTGATGTACTTAGGAAAAATTGTTGAATTGGGAACACGCGATCAGCTTTTTGCGAACCCGCTGCACCCCTACACACAAGCGCTGCTTTCGGCGGTACCTATTCCAGATCCTCAGAAGGAACGAGCACGTTCCCACATCGCACTCAAAGGCGAACTCCCCTCGCCGGTAAATCCACCGACCGGATGTGCTTTTCACACCCGCTGTCCGCTTGTTTTTGATCGGTGCAAAGCTGAGAGCCCTGTACTCGCTGGAAATGGCCCAAGCACGGTCGAGGCCCCCGCGCGTACGGTCTCCTGCTTCGCCGTTAAGCCCTAGCTTCTAACTAGCCCTTGACGGCCGGCGGATATACTTTGCCCCCTCCGATGCCTCAAAACGAAATCGCTAGAAGCGTGTAGCACTCTGGCCTCAGTCTCTCGCGCGAGAGGTTGATTGGCACTCCGTCTGGGCAGGCCCTGCCGACCGGGAAAGGCCTGTTTGTTGTGGGCCCGGCACAACACTCTGAGATTCTCAATGTCTTGGCTGCTACCACCTTTTGCCCAAGGCCGAATGTGATCAATCTCCAGATGCGCGGTTTGATTGCACTGAACCCCCGACACAGAACGGAAAGAGCATCGATGCTGCGAAGCTGCTTTGACTTGCTGTCTGAGCGGCTTGGGAACATAGCGGGTGTGTTTAACCGGTTTTACATTGCGAGGGCGTTTTGCCGCTAGAAACTGTTTCAGAACGCGTTTTAGAAAAACGGTTTCGTCCTTCTCAGACACTTCACGGTGCGCTTGCTCCAAGAGCCTTTTGAGCTCTTCATCCAGCGAAGCCTTGAAGAACTCTTCCTTTTGCCTCGCCTCGGGAAAGTGCTCACACAGAATCGTTTCAATCTCGCGAGTCGACTTCTTGCAAACTTCAGGCAACAGCGTCGCGCTGTTTTCGTGAGTGAGGTAGGGGGCAATCAGGCTCACCCCCGAAAGCGATAGTTCGTTCCGCTCCAGGAGTGGGGCTACTTCTTTGAACTGCGCCGAGCAACGAGCTGCCTGAATGCGCCTACCTGCTTCGCCTTCGGAGTAGTTCAAAAAGCGAACGCAGAAGTCATGCAGACTTGAGTAGCCTTCGACTAACCAAAGGCGACGGCTATCTATCTCAACCAAATACTCCAGCACCTGCGCGGTGGAGCGCTTCTCCACTCCGACCGCTTCTACAATCCCTGCCAAGAGCCCCTTATCGCTCATTTCCTTTAGCATTTTGCACCTCTCAAATGAATACACATGTATGTATTTCGTACCGTGCGGTTTGGCAAGCTGAAAATACGATTTTATCGACGATAAAAAGCTAAAAGTCGGGACCAACCTCTCGCGCGAGAGACGACTTCAAAACCTAGGGAGAGAAAACTAGAAGGCGTATTGCACTGTCAGCGCAATGGCAGGCAATAGTGTCGTTACGTTTCTGACGGCTTCGACGCCATTGCGTACTTGCGCGTCGATGTCCTGTTTTGCTTGCTCAAAGTCGGCTTGCGCCGCTGGCCCGGCAAGCGGGAGGATAGAAGTTAAACTCCCCGATACACTCGTTGAATACGTCGGTTCCAGTAAATAAGAGACTCCTGCCGTCAGCATGAGCCCCAACGACGACGACACCGCTGCTCTATACCCCGCTAGACCCGTCAACACAGGCTGACCCATATCTAGACGGCCCGTCATGGCACCCGACGTCTCCTGGCCCGTGTTGTCGTTACGAAGCGCTCCATTGAGATCGGCCCCAAACACCCAACGGGAGAAGTTGAATTCCAAGAGAAATCCCGAAGCGGCATTCCCGCTAAAATGGTACCGAGCAAAGAGAGAGATGTTTGAGAACGCAAACTGAGAGGTAGGAACCAGTGAATAAGGAACGGGCAGTCCGAGGTTCAACGCGACCGGATCCGTCGGTACTTGCGACTGCAAAAACTCATTCACCGGCAACGTGCCGAAGCCTAAACCAACGGCAAAACTCTCTATTCCCACATACGCAATCTGGAGACTCAGTGTTTGAGGAGAACCGGCTGAGAACTCGAACGCCACGACCTTCTTGTCGGCGGCCGATGAAAGAGATGTTGCAATTGTTATTAGAAAACAAATACTTAGGGCGATCTTACTTCGCATTCCATTCCTCAATAACCACGGGCCAGGACCCCGTGACGAAATCCGTCACCGACTATTATACAGCTTAGGCAGAAGTCCGACAGAATACCGAAGCGTAGACAGCTCGTTCCAGCGTGGCCCATTTACGGCAACGTTGGTACGCACCTTGCTTTTAACCTCACCGTTGCAGTCGCAGTTTGTGCATTCGTTGAGTTGAGGTGATTCATGGCGTTGGTGAAAGTTCTCGTTGTAGATGACGAAGAATCGATAAGAGAGTTTTTTGAAATCATGTTGAAGCGCGAGGGCTACGACGTCCTCACCGCCAGTAATGGCGCAGAAGCGCTTGAACGGTTGAAGAAAGAACGAGTGGATCTCGTGATTTCTGATCTCCAGATGCCCGAACTATCAGGCATGCAGCTCCTTCAAGGTGCTAAAGAAATCGATCCTGAGTTAGTGATGATCATGATCACTGCTTTCGGAAGCACTGAAACGGCTGTCGAAGCCATGAAGCTCGGCGCTTACGACTACGTTCAGAAGCCTTTCAAGATTGATGAAGTCAAAATCATCATCCGTCAGGCTTTAGAAAAGCGATCCTTACGAATGGAAAATGCCGTGCTCAAACGTGAGCTCGGAACCAAATACGCTTTCGACAATATTATCGGTAGCGCGCCTCCTATGTTGCGTATCTATGAAATGGTTAAGCGCGTCGCAAACACGAAGAGCTCTGTTCTCATCACGGGTGAGAGCGGTACGGGTAAGGAATTGATTGCCCGCGCAATCCACTTTAACGGACCTTTAAAAGACAAGCCCTTCGTCACTATTAACTGCGGAGCGATTCCAGAAAATCTCATGGAAAGTGAGATGTTCGGTCACAAGAAGGGTTCTTTTACCGGCGCGATTGCCGATAAGAAGGGTCTTTTCGAAGTGGCAAACTCCGGAACGATATTCCTCGATGAGCTTGGGGAATTACCTTTGCCCATGCAGGTAAAGCTCCTGCGCGTGATTCAAGAAGGTACTTTCAAACGTGTGGGTGGAACGGAAGACATCACGGTCGATGTTCGCGTTATTTCGGCGACCAACCGAAATCTCGATAACGAAGTGCGTGCTGGCCGGTTCCGCGAAGACTTGTTCTACCGCATGAACGTCATTCAGATTCACTGCCCACCTTTGCGAGAGCGTCGCGAAGACATTGGAATGCTGGCGAATCACTTCCTCGAGAAGTTTGCAAAAGGTCTCGGAGTGGAAGTAAAACGCATTGGCAACGAAGCCATGGAAGCGTTGAAACGGTATCACTATCCCGGAAACGTCCGAGAGCTTGAGAACGTTATCGAGCGTACGGTTGCGTTGGAACCCGGAGCGATCATTCTTCCTGAGAGCTTGCCGCGCCATCTGTTGGATGCGCAGCAACCTTCTGCTGGACCTCTCGATGCAAACAAAATCGAGATCCTGGCAGATCAGGGTATCGACCTAGAAAAGCTGACGGCTGACTTCGAGCGCACGCTACTCACGAAGGCCTTGCAGCAAGCAGGTGGTATCAAGAAGCGCGCCGCTAAGTTGCTGGGTATCAGCTTCCGAAGCATGCGGTATCGCGTCGACAAATACGGCCTGGGTGCAATGAGCATTGATGACGAGGATGATATCCACGTCGACTCTGCCGGCAACGCTTAGAAGCAAATTCATTCTCTATCTGGATGGGGCCTCCCGAAAGGGAGGCCCTTTTCTTCGAGCGTCCAGACTTTGCACTCCCCCAGACTCATTGCCGTACTTCCCAAAGTCGAACGCCGCATGAATGGGCTGACACGCGCTTTGCAATATCGTCTTTGCAAATGCACCAACGACATTATTTCAATAGTCCTACCAAACGGATAGACGGTATTTAGAATTAGCAAGTCGGAGACTCAGCGGGGTTTTATGAGAAAGACATCGGCAGAAAGACTGGCGAGTGAGCTAAAGATCTCCAGGGCTAGAGGGATAGAAGCCGTAATCAAGGCGCAGCTCATTCGGGCAGTTATTGATGCCTCAAACGAACAGGGAATAACTCACGATCAGATTGCTAGGCGATCAGGGGTCCCTCGAAGCGCAGTAACAGGAATTTTGTCTGGCAGTCTTCAGAAGGTGACACTGGACCGCGTGCTAAAGCTCGTTGAGGCTGTGAACCTTACCGCTGAGATTCGCACAAGGCGGGCCGCCTAGATCAAAGCAATGCCGCATCACTCTAGGCACTGATCCTAGGATCAGTGCCTAGCGAATGCTGGCCGAGGCTAGAGTGGGACGATTTTTCAAATGCAAATGCCTTCTCCCAGAAGTAGACGGGCACCAAAAAGGCGAAGGGCGGGTCCGGTTTCCCGGAAGCCCGCCCTTCTGAATTATAAGAATTTTTAAGTTAGCTTATTGAACGCCGTCGTTCACATTCGCGAGAACGCGATTGTGATTGATGCTCCAGACGTCACCCGCGCCTACAGCAGGGTTGAGCCTATCGATTCCCGGGGCAATTACGCCAGTCGCTGCTGCTACGTATTGTTTCGTGTTCTCGATGCGCGGTAAGCTCACAGCTGCCGCAGAATCAACTACGCCCTTGACGTCGCACGCTACGGGAGGGACAGCCGCTCTCGCGAAGCCAACTCGATACTCGGTCAAGGGAACAACCCCCCCGTTCCAGTACGACGGATAGGCCGCCTTCAGAGCTGTTCCAATCTGTTTTTCCGTTAGGTCTGCGCTTGCAGGATCCGGACGAGGATTGTTAGCCGTTCCGTTACCAGCACAAGCAGCATCAAAGAACCCAACCGTGTAGATCAAGCCGTCAGGTGCGCCCTCGATCTCGAAACCGAGTTTGTTTAGGTAGTCACCGTAAGCGCCGTACTCTGCGAAGAACGCGGCTTCTGCCGTGTACAATCCGCCGAGGTTTACTTTTGCTTCGGACTTACGTGATTTTTGGATCATGCGGCGAAAGGTAGGAACACCAATCGTCGACAAGACACCGATAATCGCAACAACGATAAGTAGCTCTACAAGCGTGAAGCCGTTTTTGCTTCGCTTGTGAAAAAGTTGAAGTAACATGGTTTCTCCTCTAGTAATTTTTAGTAAAACGCAAGTCGCCGAAACGATCGAATCGGTGTTGCGTCAGTGCTGATTGATTTGAAAACGCTAGGTGGCTTCAAATATTATACTTCGCTTTTCGGTGCAGAGGCGTGAAAAGTTGAGGTCTTTAATTAAGCGAAACTGTTCACGATCGCGTTTCTGACGCGGCACGCTTTTTGAGGTTCGACACAATTTTCACAATTGTCAGAATTGCGAAGCCATTCTGACAATTGGCCTTTAAATGCGACTGCTTGGATTTTTCCTAGGCTGGGGCGACTTAGCATTTGAAGGCACAATTGCGAATCACTCTTTCCGATAACGGACTGCGTAACCAGGCTTGGTGGTCTGCTTTCCCCTCGAAAACACAAGAGAATCGGCGGGAACATCCTTGGTGATTGTCGAGCCGGAGGCAATGTAACTTCCCTTTCCAATTCGAACGGGCGCCACGGTTTGTGAGTCGCTGCCGATAAAGACACCGTCTTCAATAATGGTGCGGTGCTTCTTTTTACCGTCGTAATTACAAGTGATAAATCCACAGCCAATATTTACGCCTTCTCCGATTTCCGCATCCCCGATGTAGCTCAAATGTGAAGCTTTGGAACCCGTCCCCATAGTGCTTTGCTTTACTTCCACAAAATTGCCAATCTTCACTTCGTCGCCGAGCTCACTTCCCGGTCGCAAGCGCGCATAAGGCCCAACCGAGCAATCGACGCCCACTTTCGACTCCTCAAGAATCGATCCTTGCCGAATCACCGAGCGTCTACCCACTTTGGAGTGGGTGATGCGACTGCCGGATTCAATGACTGCCCCCGAACTAATTGTCGATTGAACAATACGGCATCCCGCTTCCAAGTAAACATCCTGGCCAAACGAGCACCGGGGATCTACCCAAGTGGTGGCGGGATCTTGCATCCCGACCCCTTGGCGCATCCACGCCAAATTCACTCGGGTTCTCATAATGTTCTCTACTTGGGCTAGATCAGCTCGATCATTGGCTCCCGCCATTTCGTCTGCATCACTCATGCAAACCGCTTCGCAAGGTTCACCTTTCTTCGACAGAATCTCAATGACGTCCGTTAAGTAGAACTCACCCTGATGATTGCTGTCCCCCAAGCCCTTCAGCGCTTCGACTAGAGCAGGGATCTCGAAAACATAAACCCCCGAGTTTACTTCCGTGACCTGCTTTTCGCTTTCCGAGCAATCTCGGTATTCGCGAATGGCGAGAAACTCCCCACTACCCGACCGCAAAATGCGCCCGTAGGAGGCCGCCGCATGCGGCTTTGCAGTCAGTACGTTCGCACGACCTTTGGCTGCGAGAAGCGATTGGAGGGTCTGCTTTGTCAGCAAAATCACATCCCCGCTAAGGACGAGGACTCGGCCTGCTTCTTTCTGAAACCGAGGCACCGCCTGCTGTACCGCGTGTCCCGTCCCGCGTTGGCTACTTTGCGTGACGAATTCTAATCCTTCAATCCCCTCGCAACTGGCCCGCACTTCGGCCTCGCCATGTCCCACAACAATACAAAGGGACTTAGGCGATAGCGCTTTGGCCAGATCGATGACGTGGTGAAGCATCGGGCGGAAGAGGACTGGATGGAGTACTTTGGGAATTTCGGAATGCATCCGCTTCCCCTGTCCTGCTGCGAGGACAATAACGTGCAAGGCTTCACTCATCACTCACATTTACAACACGCCGGATCAGACGGGAACGGTTTTGTGCCTGACTCCCCACCGATGCGCAGGACCAGGTTGCAATAACCTAAGCCCTTAGGTTATAATATATCCATGAAGAACCAGGCTGCCGTCAAACTCGGGAGAAGGGGCGGGTTGGCCAAGAGCCCCCGCAAGGCAAACTCCTCTCGAAGGAATGGATCGCAGGGGGGACGCCCCTGTTTGCTTGGCGTGACAGATTGGAATCGATTCTTCAATGCGGTGGATGAGGTCCGAAGGGGCAAAGTATTTGAGCCACTGGAAAAACTTGCACAAATCTCGCGTCGCCCTTTGGAGCGATCTCTCATCGTTGCGACCGCAAGAGCCCTTTCCCGGGAGCTGAAAACAGCGCCGCCGCCGTGGGCATCGAAGCCTCTTGTTCTCAAGAAGCCCTATTTCGTTTCCGGGTTTGAAAACCTCAAGGCGAGTGCCCTTTTGGAAAGCCCCCTGTCTTTTCGCGAGAGTCATATTTTCGTTCTCAGTAACTTTTTGAGCAGGGCATGAACAGCAAGCAACTTGAGACGGCATTTGGACGTTTGAATGAGCTTCTCAGAGCCAAGGGCATTCGTGGAGAGATTTGCGTGGTCGGAGGCGCTGCGATGGTTCTCGCTTTCAACGCTCGCGAGGCAACGAAGGATGTGGATGCCATCTTCTCACCCAGCCAAGAGATACGTGATGCCGCGAGAAAAGTTGCAGCGGAGCTCAAGCTGCCGCCGGATTGGCTCAATGATGGAGTAAAAGCATTCCTGCCTGGAAATCCACCTTCCCAACAAACCGTTTTAGATCTGGATAGTTTGCAAGTTTGGGTACCTCCAGCTGAGTACCTTTTGGCTATGAAGGCAACCAGCGCGCGCTTCGACTCTCATGATGCAGACGACGTACGAACTTTGTGCAAGCACCTGAAAATCAAAACAGCTAGTCGCGCTTTGAAGATTGTCTCTAAGTACTACCCCCATGAACGTATTCCGCCGAAGACAGCCTTTTTTCTCGAAGAGCTCCTCGAAGAACAGGATTGAAAAACCGTCTCTCCCGGGGGAGGTTTAGCCCATGCCAAAGGAAGCAGATGTCCGCTCTCAGCAACGCTTTTCAAACTTTAAAAAGGCCTTAGCGCTTTACAAAGAAGCGATTGCGCCAACCATGTCTAAGCTAGAAGAAGAAGGGCTCATTCAAAGATTCGAATACACCTTCGAACTCGCGTGGAAAACGCTCCAGGACTTACTCGCGGAACAAGGTTACTCGAACATTCGGGGCCCTCGCCCAGTCATCGAACAAGCTTTCCAAGATGGCACCATCTCCGATGGCGCTTTATGGCTGGACATGTTGAAAGCCCGAAATGAAACCACCCACCTCTACAATCAGATAATCTTCGAATCGATAAAGAAAAGGGTGAAGGGACCGTTTATTGCCGCGCTCCAGCAGTTTGAGAATGATTTCCAAAACAAATGACTCTCCATAACATCCCCGGCTTATCTTCAGACCACTCTAAGGCAATCTTAGACCTGTTCGCATGCCTACCGGAGGATAGCGAAGTCTGGCTCTTTGGCTCGCGAGCCAAAGGGAACTATCGAGAAGGGTCAGATATCGACCTGGCGCTTAAGGGCTCACATGTCAGACTGGAACATCGCGATACCGTTTTGCGGGACTATGAAAACCTGTTTCTCCCCTGGAAGCTCGACATTGTGCTTCACTCTCAGATAGACGAACCGGCACTCTTATCGCATCTGGATCGCGTGGGACTGCTGCTATTTAAAAAGTAGCCGCGGCTTTTTTCCGGGCTGTCTCAATATCTGTCATGACCTGAGCGCGCAGGGCGTCGACATTTTCAAATTTGCGCTCTTCGCGCAGGCGGTCAATGAACTCCACCCGCACCGTTTGGCCGTATATCGATTCACTGAAGTCTAGAAGGTGCGTCTCTAAAGTAGGGCGCGGATCGCCTTGGACGAAAGTAGGACGCGAGCCGAAATTCGAAACGGATACAAAAGCACGCCCGCCCACCTGGGTGCGAGTCAGGTAAACACCGTTGCAAGGCGCAACTTTTGAAGGATCATAGGCCACATTCGCGGTGGGAATTCCCAGAGTCCTTCCGCGCCCCGCCCCTTTTTCCACCGAACCCGAATGCTCATAAGCATACCCTAATAGGCGATTGGCTTGTGCTACCTGTCCCTGCTGGATCAAAGCGCGGATAGACGAACTGCTAATTTTTTCATCCCCCGAAGTAACCGCATCAATGATGCAGACTTCCATGCCTCGGCTCTCACCCCAAAGGCGAAGACTGGTGCTGTTGCCCGCTCTGCCCCGCCCGAAACGAAAGTCTTGTCCCACGTGCAGGCTGGTTGCTCTGAGTCCCTGCCCCAGGTAGCGCTCCAAGAAAACTTCGGCTTCGAGTTCCGCAAGAGCGACGGTGAAAGGCAGCGCTAGGGTGAGGTCCACCCCGTGCTTTTCAAACAAGGCATAGCGCTCTGGATCCGTGGTCAGTCGCATCCCTTGCGAGGTCGGTCGAAGGACCGCCTGAGGGTGCGGGGTGAAGGTCAGAACCGCTGTCGGCACGTGCAGAGAGTGCGCGCATGCCTTCGCGGAGGCAATCAACGCCTGATGCCCACGGTGCACCCCGTCCAAATTACCAATGGCAACTGCCGGACCTTTCCCCTCAGCGGGAAGATCCGACACTTGATGAATCAGTTTCATTAAGCTTTGCGAACGGCCTTTTTGGCAGATTTGCGGACTGTCGCGCTACTCTTAGAGGCTTTCTTCACCGTCTTCTTTGCGGCTGTTTTCACAGCGCGCTTCGGTGTTTCAGACTGGCGAATGCCCTTGAAATAAGTGAACAGCTCGTTGAGCCCCTTGTTCAACTGCTTTCCTTCTTGGCTCATGAACGCCTTCAACTGACGCTCCAGATCCTGGCCGGTCTTCTTCACTTGCTCCGCAAATTTATCCAGCTGCTCCTGGCCTTTCGTGCGCGCTTCGCGACCTTTGACATCAAATTGCTTTACGGCCTCACGCACACGCTTTTCATACGTGTCGAGTTGACGGGAAAGTTCTTGGACCTGCTTGGCGTTCAGGAACCGCTTCAATTCGGATTTTACTCTTTCGGGAACCATCATGACTCTCTCTCCTTAAGTGTCGCCTATATCACAATCCCGAGCTTGATAGGAAATTAGAATGTGCAGTTACTATCGGGATCGACGACACCCTTGAAGGGGATATACCGGAACAGGTAGCCAGTCCCCACTTCGCGCAGATTCAGCTCGCCATTGAGCGTGTACTTGTAATCGAAAGTTCCTTGGTCTGAGCCGTCTTCGGTCAAGGTGTATTTGATGCGGAGCAGTTTGGAGCTGGGCTCAGGAACCCACTGCAGCGTCATGACCGGATCGTTGTATTGGTCATTGTCCACGACCTTGTGAACGGTTCCGGAATTGTTGCGACCAAAGGTCACAATGAGAAAATTGAACCGGTCCAATTCGCCGGCAACCGCGGGGTCCGTCGACTCCACCAGTCGCCATTGCGCATCGACGACCGACCTAAAGCTCTGCAACTCCGGTTGCTGACACTTTTGGAGGCAGCCCGTCGTGGACGTCGCTGTTACGAACAGCACCGCGGCGAAAACCAATCTGTGTATAGCGATAGCCACTGACGCTTAAACCTCTTCGTGCTCAAAAGAGCTGTCTGCCCTTGTATTCTGCAAGTGCTTAGCCAGCCTAAGGCGAGTCGAGCCCTGTTTATGGCCGTGCTTTCAAAGGGTTAGGCGCGTGCCTGGACAGTTTTTCGACAATCACGTCGCTATGCATTAGGAGGTTCGGCACTATGCGTAAAGATATCAAGAGGTTAGATCGTCCAAATGTGAAACACTCTCCATGATGCCTTTCTAAAGAAGGAAGCGGCGAAGACCGTTGAGAGAAGGCAAGCAAGGAAGCGCTTGGCGAACCCACGGATAGGGTGAGTGATGAGGTTACCCAATGCCGAAGTCTACGAAGCGAGTCTTGAAGCCGTCAGACCCCTTGTATCAGCTATTCGAGCACTTTCTGCTTACCCGTTCTTATGAGAGTTCAGCCCAGTTCACGAAGCAGCTGGCAGAAAACTACCTAGCCTACCTCGACTCAACGCCCGCGCACATGCCCTATGAAGCGCGTGAAGCCTGTTTAGAAGACCTAGCAAGCGAAGCCCATGAAATGCTCGTTCGCAGAATGTATGGAACCGTGGGAACACGTGAAAATGACGACTGGGGCAGTGTTCACCAATGCCGTGATGGCCGAAAAGTAGAAGCCCTTCCCCTCAACATGCCTGACCTAAAAAGCAAGAACGCGCCCGGCGAAAAACCCTAAGCCGATCTCAAACCGATAAATCCCCTGCGGGACCTGGATTAAACGCCTGTCGTTGAAACAGGCCATGGTACGTGCCGCTCTTCTCAAGCAAACTATCGTGAGTGCCGCGCTCCAGTAGGCGCCCTTCTTCAATGACGATAATTTGATCCGCTCGTCGTACGGTGGAAAGTCGATGGGCGACAATGAGCGATGTCTTGCCCTCCATCAACTCATCCAGTGCACTTTGAACGACACTTTCTGAACTGCTGTCGAGACTGGACGTTGCTTCATCAAGGATGAGAATGGGCGCACCCTTGAGCATGGCCCTAGCAATCGCGATACGCTGCCGCTCGCCGCCGGACAGGCGCATTCCTCGGTCTCCAATCATGCTGTCGCCTCCTTTGGGAAGGCGACGGATGAAGTCTAGGCAATGGGCGCGGTCAGCAGCTTCCTCAATGTCCTTACGACTGGCATCGGGCCGGCCAAATCGAATGTTTTCAAAGATTGAGTCGTTAAAAAGAAAGACGTCCTGTGTGACGTAGGAGATCAAGGAGCGCAGGGCCGCCAGATCCCAGTCCCGAATATCGCGTCCATCCAAAAGGATCCGACCGCCCGTTAATTCGTAGAGTCGCGGCAGGAGATTCACAATACTGGTTTTGCCGCCGCCACTTTGCCCCACAACTGCGACGCTACTGCCCACCGGCACTTCAAACGAAACCCCTCTGAGGGCGATGTGCCCGTCGTATTCAAGCTCCACAGCGTCGTAAACAATCCGCTCCCTCACACCCCCAATCGCCGGCGCTCCCAAAAGGGGGCTCGGTTTATCCAGCAGATCGTAGATGCGCTCTGCTGCGGCTTCCGCTTGCCGCATCTTCAAGTGCGCATTGTTGAGTTTCTTGATGGGCATCTGCGCAAGTCCCAATGCAATGACAAACGCGATCAAGTCGCCCGCCGTCATCTGCCCGGCAGAGATCCGTTGGGAACCATACAGAATCACGCCTGCCATTAGAGCGGCACCAATCAACTCTACCGCTGGAGTGCTGATCTCCTGAACGCGGATGGATTTAGCCGCTGTTTCGAAATAGTGGCGCTGAATTTCATTGAACTTATCGCCCAGCACTTTCTCCAGACGAAACACTCGGACAATTCTGGAACCCACCAGAACCTCCTGACTCAGTGACAGAAGGTCAGCGTACTGAGCCAGATTGCGCGTAGCGTGGCGCTTGACCGCTCCACCGGACCAAGAGAACAGCCAAGCAACGAGCGGGATGGCTGCCAACGTGATTAACGTCAGGCGCCAATCGAAATAAAAAGCAGCGGCAATCAGGCCCAAAAAAGTAAACGGCTCTTTGAGAACATCCCAGAGCGTATCGAAGCCTGAGCTAATTTGGTGCAAGTCGTTTTGAATATTGGAGAGCATGTCGCCGGCGCGCATCCGGTCCAAATGGCTCATGGGAAGGTGGAGGTATTTGGCAAACAGGGATTGGCGAAACCGGATAAGGACCTTCTCGCAAAGCGTCCTTCGAATGACATTGTAGAAATACTTGGCCAAGCCGCTAATGACGAAGAGGCCAATCAGCGACAAAGGGAGCCAAACGGGGAATTCGCTGGCACCCTTCTGAAGGCCATCGATGATGAGCTGAGTCACCTTTACGCTCGCAGGCTGAATGGCGGAGATCACCAGTCCCAGTAGAATCACTGGCAAAATGACCACTCGATGCGACTTAAACTCGAGAGCGAGCCTCCGGGTGGCTGAGAAGGTAGGCTGGGCTTTCATCGGGCGCAGCATAACCGAGAGTGGGAAGAGAGGCTACGCGGTTTTCCGGGCTGGCGTGGAGCCGGTTACCCGTTTGGCGAAGTCGCCGCGTTCCATGAGATTGAAGTGGTACTCTCGCTCCGCGTTGATGATGGCTTCCAGGCGGGCCGATATCCCTTTCAGCGGCTCGGCCATGGTCCTAAGCACGACGAAGAGGCAGTCAGCTTCCTGCGCAACGCAGATGTCCGTGACTCGGATTTCAGCCGCAAACTTGGCTTCCAAGCGCAGCATCTCCCGCTGGGTAACCGCTACTTTGCTCACTCGACTGACGCGATACTTCAGGTAGTAAATGGGCTCACCGAGATCAAGTCGCTGAAAGTAGGCCTGGACGCGAATGCGGCTAGCCTTCTCCAGAAGCAGAATCAACGTGGAGGTAATAAGGGCTAGGCCCGAGAAAATCACGGTGGGAACCATCCAACCTTTGCCAGCTTCCGAACTAGCCAAGAAGAAGCAGGTGCCCGCACCGATCGTCTGCACCATCGCAAAGACAGCGAGAATGTAGCGAAGTGGAAGATTGGTTTGAACCAATCGGTGATGCAAATGCCCCTTGTCTGCGCGAAAGGGCGACCGTCCAGATGCCATCCGAAGGGTAATGACGGTCGCCGCATCGGAAAAAGGAATGAGAAAACAAAGGCCAGACAGGCACAGTCTGGAAACAATATCACTCGCCTCAAAAGGCATCGAAAGATGCGCAACAGCGGCAATAAAACTAAAGAAGTAGCTGCCGATGTTTCCCAAGAAACCGCGTCGTTTTATGACATTGAGATAGAGAAAAGGAACCAAAGCGCCCACCATGATGCAGCTCAGAATCGCATAAGGGTACGTGCCGCCGCTTGCCCCAACCAAGAAGGGCACTGCCGCAAAAGAGGTGAGTAGAACAATGCCGGCCAATCCATCAATGCCGTCGATAAAATTGACCGCATTCACCATGGCCATGATGAAGAACCAGCCTAGAAACAAGCCCCAGTTCCCGTACTGGGAACTGAGGTGACTTGAAATCTGCGGGTCCATGTAAACCACAGCGCCAGCGCAAACCGCTTGGAAGAAAAGCTTGTCCAAAGCCGGCAGCGGATGCCGGTCGTCAAAATAACCCATGACCGCGATGATCACGGAAGCGGTAAGGACCCAGGGGCTCACATTAAAGAAGGCCATCATCACGGCGAGTGTAATGAGTGCCATGACAATCAAACTGGGGCCTACAATGGGAACGTGGTCGTCGGTTACTCCTCGTGCCTTTGGCCAGTCGATAAGACCCAAAGTACGAGCGTGGCGCACATTGAGATACAAAAGGGGAATAACGGACAGCCCCACCAAGGCATAGATGAACGCGTCAAGAAATGAGTTCAGTGTCAGTGTCATGGATTAAAGAGTGGTGCGGAACTGCTTCATTATCGCCGACAGCGTCGTTTTTCTCCAAATACAAACTTGGAAGAAAGGTTTTCGAACGCAGCGCGTGACTCTTTCGCAGAAGGAGCGTCGACGATACAATAGGGGCCGCCCTCAACCTTTCGGAGAATCCCTTGGCTCAAAAGCGCTCAGTCAGTCTCGGTATCAGCTATGGCCACGGCGACTCTTCCGCCGCACTCGTCGTTGATGGAGTCCTTGTCGCCGCGGCCGAAGAAGAGCGCTTTACGAGAATAAAACATGACGCGGGGTTTCCCGCCCGAGCCATCGAGTATTGTCTTCGCCATGCGGGGATTACGGCTCGCGAAGTAGGTATCATTGCCATTGCTCGAAAGCCACGCGCCCACTTTTGGAAGAAGCTACGTCTACTGGCCACACACCCTAAGCTTTTGGAACGGGCCCCTCGCCACTCAAAATCAGAAAGTGTGTCATTGGGCCGTGAGTTACGCCGACTGGGATTGCATCGTGCCCGGCATTATCGCCTTGAGCACCATCTGGCCCATCTCATCAGCGCTCGCCATCTCACTACCGACGATTCTCTCGCTCTGCTCTCTGTGGATGGCTTGGGAGACTTCGTATCAGTGGCAATGGGGCGACCCGACGGGGATTCAGTTAAGATCATCGACCGCGTCTTCTTTCCACACTCTCTCGGTTTTTTCTACACGGCGATGACACAGTATCTCGGTTTTCCGCACTACGGAGACGAGTTCAAAGTAATGGGCCTTTCCAGTCTCGGACAAAACCATCACGCCCACGCCATGCAGGATTTGATTCGAGAAAAGACAGGGCTTGGTTTCGAACTGAATCTTGAAGCATTCCCCTTGTTAAAGAAGCCATTGGATTTCTCCATCGAGAAGTCTCAACCCAGGATTGCGCCCTTCTATAATACCGGTTTGCTCACTCAGATTCTGGGAGTGCCTCCCCGTAAAGCGATTGATCCGTTGACGCAAGCGCACCGCAATCTCGCCAAGTCGATACAGGTACGCTTTGAGGAAATCGGGAATCGATTGCTAAGTCAGTTGCATGAGCGGGTCGGTGCACAGTCGCTAGGCCTTGCTGGTGGATGTGCCCATAATAGCGTCTGGGTGGGACAGATTCCGAAGCGAAGTGCCTTTCAAAAGGTGTTTGTTGCACCGGCTTCGCACGATGCAGGACTTGCGGTGGGAGCTGCTATGGCCGCCTCTCGATCTGAAGTACTGCCTGAGTCGGGACATTGGGCACTGCTTGGGCCCGAGCAAGCAGAGTGCACCGATCCGAACATGGAACTCTTTCCAACGGTAGAGAAAAAGGACTACGCTGACGAAGAGGGGTTAATCGCCTGGATGGTGGAAACGCTTTCGCAAGGCCAGATTATTGGCTTCTTTGATGGCCGATTGGAATTTGGTCCCCGCGCTTTGGGAAGCCGAAGCATTCTTGCCGACCCCCGTCGCAAAGAAATGAAGCAACGGCTCAACGATCGGGTGAAACACCGCGAAGCCTTTCGTCCGTTTGCGGCGTCCGTGCTGTCAGAGCACCAGGCTCTTTGGTTCAAGAACACGTTTGATTGCCCCACCATGGAAGGCGTCTTTGAAGTGGAAGAGTCCATCCGGGACCGCATAGGGGCAGTAGTCCATGCCGACAATAGCTGCCGCATCCAAACCGTTCGAAAAGAGACGCAAGGGTTTTATTGGAAACTGATTGAAGCGTTTCGCGAGAAAACCGGCGTACCGATGTTGCTCAATACTTCTTTCAACGACAGTGAGCCCATCGTGTGCACGCCACAGGACGCGCTTCGATGTTTCAACAACACCGACCTTGACGCGCTCATCATCGGACGAAGCGTCTACCTGAAACAATCAAGCAAACACGGAACCGCGTCGAGGGCTGTCTGATCGACGTGGGCCTAACAACCCTGCTTCTGCGAAGCTGAAGTAGCCCCCGTTTGACCCAATGATGAAATGATCGAGCAGCGGAATGCCAAGGGTTTCCGCGGCCCATTCCATGCGGGTTGTCAGCCGTAAATCCTTCTCACTAGGCTCCACGCACGTCGATAGATGGTTGTGAGCAAGAATGAACTTCGCGGCATTCGCTTTGAGCGCTTCTCTCAGGATCTCTCTCGGCTGCGCTAACGCCTCGCTGACGGTTCCACGAAACACATTCACCACTCGGATCAGCTCGTGGTTCGAATGCAAAAGCGCCGCGCTCACAACCTCCTGCTCCTCGGTTTGCAAACCAGAAAAGAATCGCACAGCCTCCTTTGCAGCACTGGCGATTTTGGGTATTCGACTCGGGCTGGAGCGATTTAGGATCTCCCGCAACGCTTCCCACCGGGCGAGCTTCTCGGGCCCCATTCCGACTGTCGCTGCGACGTCCTCCCGACGCGCTTGCCATAAACCGCACCAACCTCCAAACCGCTGCAGAAGATGGGATGAAATCTCCAACGCTTTGCCGCGGGTTTGCCCCGTTAAGCACAGAGTAAGGAGTTCGACGTCTGTCGCAATCAGAGGTTGTTCTTCGATCAATCCGGGTAGTGAAAGGCTGGTGTTCATACTCGGCAGCCATTGCAGCTATCGGACCAGGGGCCGCAAGCGGTAAGAAGGGGGCCGTCGACCGAAAGTGAGATCAGGCTAGACCGTCTTTCGGCCTACCCTCGCAACCAATCGCTGACTGCCCGAGACACCCCTACTCGGTTAGCGCAGGAAAGGTTCTCGAACTCTTGGCGAAGCACCGCTGGAGCATTGTCCATAATGCAGGCCTTTCCGGCCCATCGAAGCAGATCCCAATCATTGTAGTCGTTACCCACGGCGAGAACGGAAGCGGCGGACAGTCCCACTTTTTTCGCGAGCCATTCGGCTCCTTGAGATTTTGAAACCGAAGCACTAAAAGCTTCGAGCCACAAACTCTTGCCATCTAGAGGCGAAGTCGCTCGCACGATAGAGAAATCAGGAAGTGCTTTCCGCAAAGACTCGTAAGGGACATCCGGATCCCCACCCGGATGAATCGCAAGTAATTGACTCGCGTGATCCCCCACAGCGGCCGGCGACAGGGGCATGCCATGACTCCAGTGCAACTGCAAACGTCGATCAAAATCGGTGTTGGGCTTGTCCGTGCGATGAAACCGAAACCGATGATTGTCCGGAATGGCGTCATGAACCATGAAGTCCAATTCATGCTGAATAAAAACGCCGGTTGCGCGTGTCACTTGCTCTGGTGTGAGGTTGTGACAAATCAATAGCTGCTGCGATTTCCAATCTACAATGCCTGCACCCGATGAAAACACGAGGTAGTCGATAGGGAAGTCGAGAGGAAGCGTTTTCTTCGTACCCGCCCAAGAACGGCCCGTAGCAACGACCCTAAGCACGCGCTGGCTTTCAAGACGTCGGAGCGTTTCGATTTCATCAGGATGGATTCCGTGAGGCGGGAAAAAAAGGGTTCCATCTAGATCCGACACCAACATGCGCTCAAACTGCTTCATCTAAGCCTGTACCCCGAGTGGAAAAACCCCGGGAGCCTCGGTCCCTCGCTCACGAACCCAGTGACCTACTTCTTTCGCAACACTTCGCTGGGCCGAGGCGGACATTCCAAATTCCAGAGGAAGGTGCAGAGTCCGTCGACAAAGTTCGCGCGCGTTGGCCAGGGAGCCAAACGCTTCTCCGCTGAGTTCCGGATAGTCGCAGAGCAATTGCGCAACGACAGGCGGACGCGGGGACAGTCCACGACTCAGCAGGCGTGCGCGCAGCCCGAAGGGATCTGCAACTCGTATGGGGTAGTGAGAAAGCACTCCCACCGGAGGCAGAGTGACTCCCTCGCCGGCATACTCACGCAAGGCCTCGTCATAAAGCCTTACCTGCTCTAAACGCTCTTTCGCCAGTCGCTCACGTTGCCCTAATTTGCGCAAACAAAGTGCGTAAGCCCATGCAGAAAGGCACTCGTTCCAATCTTTGGGAAATCCGACTGGGGCCGCCTTGTCAGCGTAATACCCCAGACTCAAGGCAAGCCATTGCCGAAAGTCTTTCCCGCTCTGGCCTTCGACCAGTTTAGAGGCTCGCCAAGTCCGCCAACGAGAAGCCGTTTGGGAGTCTAAACCACACAGAAATCCGCCACGCAAAACGGAAAGCGGCTTACCCGGACTCATGCTGTAAACCACCCCGTCTCCCGGCTTGAGGCTCGGTCGAGTCGCATTTAAGCCAGCAAGCGCGTAGTCATAAAGCACCGGCTTAGGAACAGCGTAGTCATGAGAGAGAAGGCCGACGGGTGCTATTGCGATTCCGGCGCCAACACCGTCTCGTGCTAAAGCGAGTTCGAAGGCGCTGCGGTCTTCGCGGTAGCCGCCACTTTCCGTATCAACGTAAAGGGGGAAGCAGCCGGCTGCTCGCACAGCGGCTCCGGTTGCCGCGCCGTTAAAGGGCGACAGAACGGTACGCCTGTTGGGCCCCGCGCTCACCTCAAGGAAAGCGCATTGTGCGACTCGCGCATAGGGAAACCAAACCACCTCCGGAAACCCGAAGCTTTGTGAAAAAGCGCGCTCAAGTTCCAAGACCGAGTGCTTCAAAAAATTCAAGCCGCTTTCCTTTGGGACTGCATCGAATCCATCTGCCATCTAGTGAGCGCTTGGAACATCCAACTATTGCTCGATCGCATGAGGTCGAGTTTCCAAGTCAAAAATCGTCTTTTTTGATAATAGAATCGACCGCGCTCGGTATCAAACAAGTTATCGAAGGTCCATTCAGCTATTTGACGAACCTCCTCGGAAAACTCCGGCTTCCAAGCGGAGGCTCGGGAGAAGGTGAGAATCCCCTGAGCAGCCGCCCGCGCCTCTACGGGGAAAGTTCTGTTTGCGCGAGCCTTGGCAGCCCCATTTTCAAAAAAGCACTCTTTGTAGAAGTTTAAGGCGGGGAAGTAGTCTTTCTGGAGCCGCTTTTCCGAGGTCACTTCAATGTAGTCCCAAATACCGTTGAGAATGAGTCCGGTGTGGGCGCTGTCAGGACCCATTCCCGATTGGGCCTTGGGGTAAGTGTAGTTCCAAGAGTGATCGGGTGACTTTACGCTCACGACCCACTGAATCATTTTTCGTGCGGCATCTAGAAAGCTCGGGTCCTGCGCCGCGCGCGAGAGCTTCGCAAGAAAACCCGCAGCCAGCGCATTGATGTGAATGACGGACCAGTTCACTCCTGTCGGAACGTAGCCCTTGCAAAGCGTGTAAGGGGTTTCCTCCAGCGTTGGAAGGTCCTCTAACACAAACCGGGCTACCTTCCTTGCGGCATCCAGGTACTTCTTGTTTGAAGTGAGTCGGTAGAGATCCAGAAATGCCTCACCACAAAATACAGAAACGGTGCAGTTTGGCGTATGCCGAGGCGCATAGAACCCTGGATTTTGCCATGGAAAGGGGTAGCCCCAAGCAAGACCCGATCCGGAAAACCCGCGCTTGGAAGCAGAGTCGTTCTCCAGCAGCCAGTTCCCCAGCTCAATCGCCTTGGATAGATAGGTCGACTCACCACCCACACCATACCAATAGCAATAGCCCTGAATGAAGCAGGCTATGGTCTCGGGGTTGCGACTGCGCTTCACGCCCAGCACAGAACGCAGTGGAAGCGGAATTTCGTTCAGCGTTCGCGTGATCCAACGGCGTGTCCATGGAGAAAATCCAAAGAAGGCATCGAGCCAAGGCGAGTTCAGCGCATCGAACTTGCAATGCCCCGCATAGTTCTCCTTGGACACATGAAGCTCCAGCTTTCGCAGTTCGGCTTCGAATCCCATTTAGGCCTCTAGACGTAGATTTTTTCGTAAAATAGTTTGAAGCGAAGGCGCCGCAGCAGCGCCTTTGTCAGCATCGGAAGTACCGTAAACAAATGCAGAGCACCCGCGATACCGGATCGCCCTACGGTTTTCTCGGTCGTCGTTCGGGGAACTTCAACGCAGGAAAACCCATAGGCAGAAAGCCGAATCAAAAAGTTGAGTGCGTAGGCGCGGGGCGCCGCTGGTACCAGCCAGTTGATGCGCTCCATGGCGCGTCGGCTGATCGCCGTATAGCGATCTTCCGGATCCTGCACGCTAAAGCCGGTTGCTCGCCGCACCAGAAAGGCGACAAATCGCTCCAAAGAGAATTGAATGGGCGGCATGGATTGAATGGTATTCTCAGTTAAGCCAAACCGATTACCCTTCGTAAAGTCGGCCTGCCGATCGATGATCGGATTTAGCAGGCGAGTCACTTCGAGCAAATTCATCGAACCATTGGGGTCGGCGACTACGGCGATATCCGCGCGGTCTGCCGAAGCTCGCTCATACCCCATCGCAATAGCGGCGGCCACGCCTTGCGGAAGTGGAAGACGAACGAGTCGAATGCGTTTGTCGCGCGCGCGGCACGATTCGACAACGAGGTACTGGCCATCAGGGCTGGCGTCATCGATCACGTAGACCACGTCAAAGAGACTCGGGATCGAATTCAAAAAGACATCCAAAGTCGCTTGCGCACGAAAGGCCGGGACGACCAATGCTATTTTTCTATCGCGGTGCATATTTTTTTAAGTGATAGAGGGGCCGGAAGACACCCATAGAATAACACAGGGAGTTCATTCCAAGCGCTTAGGTCTGCTCTGTCCCTCCCAAACTAAGGTAGGCCGCTCCCCTATGTACGGGGGCGGCTTCTCTCCAAAGCTGAGTTCGGCATGGCCGATATTTATCGAATAACGATAAATAAGTCTTGCTAATCGATATTTGGCGGCTCTATATCGTGCCGTATGAATTACTCACGCACTCTAAAAATCGTTGAAAAATCCCTCACAGCCGCCGGCATCATCATGGTGGGCAAAGCGCTCTTTTTCGCCTCTATGATCGCGATGAATCTCTTCATCTCTTATGGTATCTCGCGATTAAAAATGGAAATGCCTGCCAGCGTCCCACAGTCTGTCTTTGGGATCGCCAATATGAGCTTTCTAGCTCATATCGTAGAGGCCCTACTCCTCTTTGTCGCATTACGAGCCTTGCGGAAAGCAGTTGGTCTACTGTCCGATGACTCTTTGCGAGGGCGGATAAAGGAGGAACTTCGGCGAGCGGCTTTCGCGCTATCGCTTGTTTTTGCCTTGGGCATCGTGAATTTTGCGTTCGTTCAATGGGCGATAGTTTCCGGAGGGCTTTCAAATCCCCAGACCGCGCTTGCCCAGTTGGACGCCTCAAGCGCATTTTTCGGAAACGTAAGCGGTATGGTAGGTGCCTTGATTGGATTGATCGTGCCGGGGTTCAACCCAGCAGGCGCTTTGATTCTTTCGTTGCTTATCTTGCTCATTGCTAAGTTCTTCGACGAGAAGGTTTTACTCACAAACAAGATCGACGACTTGGAAAAGGAAACGGAGCTTACAATCTAATGCCAGTCGAAGTGGATTTAGACTTGGTGCTACTCAAGCGAAAGATGTCGCTCACCGAACTCTCGGAGAAAGTCGGGATTTCGATGGCAAATCTTTCGATTCTGAAGACGGGCAAAGCACGCGCAATACGCTTTTCGACACTCGAGCGCATTTGTGAAGTCCTAAATTGCCAGCCTGGCGAGATTATTCGATATGAGGAGAAAACAAATGCCTAATGAAACACAGAACTCCAAAACTGCATGGGCATCCTCAATCTTATTGGTTATGGCGTCGGTGCTTTACTTCATAAGTATCCTACCCGAGCTACGCGCGGGAAAGACCCTTGCTCATGTTTTCTTTGGTGCCGGCATCGCCCTACTGGGAGTTGCTGAGAAGAACAAGGGCCGGAGATGGGTACTTATTATTTCTGGCTTAGGAATTATAACCGTCGTCGCGCTGGAGTTCTGGTTGCGCTAGGCACTGATCCTAGGATCAGTGCCTGTTGGCTCATGACGAACCAAGACAAGCCTCTCGACCAAAACCCGGTAGAATAAATCCACCTTGATGAAGCAACGTATCCCAGAACTGAACGGTGTTCGTGCTATCGCCATCTTGCTCGTCGTCGGATCGCACTATTTCAACGTCATTGGCTTTAAGGGAAGAGAGCTCGTACAGCCGATTCTCAACTTGGGCTATTCAGGTGTGGACCTATTTTTTGTCTTATCCGGTTTCTTACTGACGCGCATTGCGCTGCAAGAGCAGCAGAACTCCGGCTTTCTGGCGGCATTCTACCGCCGACGTTTCTTTCGGATCATGCCGCTGTATTATGTTTTCTTAGCCTGCGCGATCGTCGTAACTCTCGCCCTGCAGTTTGAGCAAGTTCCTTGGGGCATCTTCGCGCTTCAGCTTCAGCCGATTTGGTTGATGACCCAGGCAAAAGCTGCACACCACTACCTAGCCATCACCTGGTCTCTTGGATTCGAAGAGTACTTTTACCTGCTCCTTCCCCTTGCTCTGCGCTGGATGCCCAAGAAGGCCTTCGTCGCTGCTGCGATCCTCGGTCTATTCCTTCTCCCCTCTGCGCGTGCGATATTTCATGCAAGCGGATGGACGAATGCCTCGCACCTGTTTCGATTTGATGGAATTCTTTGGGGGGTACTGATTGCTGTTGCCTTGTTCCATTCGAGGACACGTGAGCTGCTGCAACAGCGTCGCCCATGGATTATCACCCTGTGGTTCGTGCTGTTGGGCGGCATTGCGATCATGCAAGCCAAAGACATCCTTTTCTACTTAGCGCACCCTTATCTTAGTGTGGTCGGGGTCTATAGCTGGATGAATGCTTTCTACGCACTCAGCGTTCTATTGGTGTTGCTGGAACAACCGATGCCTGCGGTCCGCTGGACTTTGAAACTCACGCCGCTTCGATTCATCGGTCAGGTTTCTTATTTCATCTATTTGTTCCACATGCTGGTTTATACGGTCGCTCACAGCTTGCTTCCCCGGGTGTCGTTCGTTTCAACCGTGGCATGCGCACTTCTGACTCTGGCCTTGGCGTGGCTTTCCTGGAACTTCTTCGAAGCCCCGCTCATCGCGTTCGGACGCTCAAGCCGAGACTCTAAGCCTTGCAAAATTCAACCAGTGGTAGAATCGGGCCAATGAGAAAGTTTGCCCTCGCAAGTTTGTTGATCTTTCTTTGCAATCCATTGGACGCATCAACCTTTAGGGGCGATCTGCGCTACATGCAGTCTCCATTTAGTCCCCTGGAGCAGGCTGCAACCGTCGGTCTGGATTTCGATCGTGCTTGGGGAAGACTCTCAGCTCTAGGAAGATTCACCCACTCGCTTGTCGACTTTCAAAGCGTCGACTTGATGGGCGAATACCGTTACTCGTTCCGAGAAGTCGTTGGAGCTCGAATACGTGCGTTGCACCGCAATCGCTTCCGACAAACCAGCGCTACCACTTGGTATGGTGCTTTCGCCGATTTCACACCACGCCTCGCCTTTGCTTCCTTCTACTTTAGTTTCGGTGGGTACCTCAGCATGCATCGAGTCGCTTCCCCGGCGCTCTTTCTCGTGCTGAATCCCTCATTCACAGAAGTAAACTTTGCGCTCACCACCGGGGTAGGCGTCCACTTCATGGGACGAAATGAAATCCGAGTTGTGCTATCGACGATTGATTCAGTCGAAGTTCACAACCCCAATCATCCTTTTCTGGAAGTGGCTTGGCTGCGAAAGAACCCGACCTGGGCTCTCAAAACGTATGTGCGATACCACGCTCTGCTTGGATTTGGACGGGAGCAAGCTTGGGTGGCTGGAGCGGAGATTGCGGCACTTTAGGGAATGCTTCTCAACTCGTAAGACACGTTGGCGCCATTCACTGTTACTTTTACATAGAAGTAGCCAGCTACCGGCGCCATGCGACGTCCACCACCACCGCCGGCAACCACGTAATCAACGCCTTCAATTTTCTCGTGGATGTAGCTGTGGTAGTGCGCACCTAACCAGCCAGTCACATTTTGGCTCGATGCCAGTGACATCAGATCGAGCGCTTCGTCGGAGTCTGCAAGTTTTAACCAGGTCGACTGCCCCGGAATGACCGGCAAGTAGTGACTCAGCAAGAAAGTATGCTGGGGTCGGGCTTCCGCAAGTTTGCCCTTCAACCAATCAATCTGAAGCTTACCCAATGTGGCGTCGGAAGTCTCTAGTGCAATGAACCTGGAATTCCCCGCTGTGAATGCATAGGTTGAGGAGCCCAAAAGGTCCCGGTAGTGCGTCCAACCGTCGTAGAAAACGTCGTGATTCCCGGCGACGTAAAAAGTCTTATTCTGCCAGCCCGCAGCCAATGTCTCGTTGCGAACCGCTTCGAGATCCGTGCGCTCCCCTTGATCCACGATATCGCCCAAGAGCACAATGAACTCGTCGCCTTCTGCCAGTGCAGCATCCAGGATGCGGCGGTACCGATCTGTATTGGCCTGGCCGATGTGGAGATCTCCGACGACCGCAAATGAAAAGTTATTCGGATCGGCTACTACCGGATCGCTGGGGGAAGCAAGCGCTGTACTTTCAGTAAAACGAACGGATGAAGTCGTGCGGCTCACGCATCCCAGCACGAGCAGAATGACCGACCACTTCGCGAGGACCCGTTCAATACGCATTCTTGAACTTTACCATACCGCTTCGTAGGCGCCGCAAGGCGGGAGAAGGAGGACCCACAGAAGCCCTAAAGCGCAGAAACCGTATCAAAATTCGGCAACGGCTGATTGGTGCGCATCATCAAGTAGGACAGAGGGACTTCCCAAACAAAAATATCTCCCGCCTTAAAATTAAACCCCCGTTCTTCTAAACGTTGGATTCCCCCTCGAGCGCCGGCTCCGTGGAAGGCACTTAGCACCAACTCGCGTTGAAGGTAAGTGCCGAGCAAATCGGGGAGCGCTAGGCCGACCTCCTCCAGCGAAAGAGAAAAGCTGGTCCCTGCGACTACAACTCGCCCCGATTTCGGACGGCTTAGAGGCTTCGGCCCGAGATCATAATGCCAGTCCCTGAACTGAAATTCGGGATTTGAAACGAGGAAACTAGTGGGCAGCTGCAAAATCCCCAGCAATGTCCGCCTATAGGAATGGCTAAAATCTCCAGTGGGGCGCAAAGGCACTGACACCCCTAAATGGTCCAAAACGGCTTGCGCTGTGAGGGCGACCCCGTGCGAAGCCAAATGAAAATCGTAGGGCACGAAAAGATCCGCCTGTGGATCTTGTCGAAGTGTGTTCTCAAACACGGAGAAAAGGTCTGGGCCACCTGCGCCCAGCATGGAATGGTAAACTTGGTAGTGCTCGCGATCCCTGGTTGAAGCGGGCATATTCCGATCGCCCCAGAGTTTTGCTGAAGGTTCTTTCCCCCCGAAAGCCCGAGTGCGTTCTAAGCCGACACGCAGGGGAAGAAGGGCTACAACGGGAGTCACTCCTTGCCGGCGGAGTGAGTCTAAAAATGCATAGGCATGAGTTGCAAATGGTGTAAAGCGAGAGCGCGCTGCTTCGGTTGCCTCCAGTGCTAAGTGCTCGCGGTGCATCAGGCGCAGGGGCCTCCCGGGGATAGACACCATATTAAAGGCAAATTGCTTCAGTTTGTAGCGCAGTACATAGCCCCAGCTTCCCAGGCGCGCGGCACTTTCATCTGTCTTTGTCTGAAGTTTGCGAGCGGGAATCCGTGCAGACCAAGCCGTTTGATTTCCGATTGCGAGCGAAAGTGTTTCTTGAAACCGAACCGGCCGGCGAATGGTCGCAGTGATAGGGTAATTCGCAAAGTGGTACACCGATAAAAAACCTAGAGCCAAGAATGTAAGGCCGTAGCTATGCATCAGAACTGAAAATACAAAAAGGGTATCGCCCCGGAGCTAAAGTTAAGAACCATCGCAATGAAACTAGTAAACCCTAGGCTAACCGGTCGCCACCAAGAAGCAGACCACACATCGCTATCGCTGAAGCGAGCTTCCAATCCAAAACAAAAGAAAGTGCCTACAATGCACAGTGCTGTAGATAAAACATGTGCCTCGAACCCCGTGGCGTTAAAGGACGTAAGGCCATCCAATGGATTGAAAAGCGCTCTAATAATTTGTCCGGCTTGAGCGAGATCGCTTGATCGAAAAAAGACCCAGCCTATCATCACAAGAAAAAACGTGCGAACGCGAGAGACAGTGTGGGCTTGGGAGATCGCAGGCAATGCGCGTTCGATTGCGAGCCACATCCCATGCCAAACGCCCCAGGCGACAAAAGTCCACCCCGCACCGTGCCAAATGCCGCCCAGAACCATCGTCAGAAACACATTGATGTAGGTGCGCGCCAATCCCTTCCGATTCCCCCCAAGAGAGAAGTAAACGTAATCGCGCAGCCATAGGGAAAGTGTCATATGCCAGCGCCGCCAAAAGTCTTGGAGCGAAGTTGCAAGATAGGGCCGGTTGAAATTTGGTGGAAAGGTGAAACCCAGACAAAACCCCAATCCAATTGCCATGAGAGAGTAACCTGAAAAATCAAAATAGATCTGCATGGTGTAGGAAAACACACCAACCCAGGCTGCAAGAAAACCCAAGTGTCCGTCGTTGGAAAAAGCGTAGTTTGCAAAGATCGCGAACTGATCGGCAAAAAGAGATTTGAGACAGAATCCATAGAGGAAGTAGGTGAGGCCCCTTTCGATCTGTAGCCCCGAATGGGTGGCGTACTGCGAAGCGATTTGCTTATAGCGGACAATCGGGCCTGCGACGAATCTGGGGAACATTGCGATGAATGCAAAAAAGTCGAGTGGATTACGTGGTGCACGTATCTCTCGTCTATAGACATCGATCACAAAGCTCAGGGACTCGAAAGTGTAGAACGAAATCCCTGCGGGAAGGAGCATACTCCTACCGTCAAGGAGTAGCCGCGGAAGTGCACTGTCCCAAGCTGGGAACCAAGCCACTAAGAAGGTACGGCAAAAATCCCAATATTTGAAAAGACCGAGCAGCCCTAAGTTTTGCACAATCGAAGCCGCGAGTACGAATCGGCGGAACAAGCGGTTTTCCACCCTGGTCAACAGTGACGCCCAAACAAAATCGAATCCGACACAAATCAAGAATGGGACGAGCCACCAGGTCTCCTGGCAGCCGTAAAAGCAAAGGGTCAGGATAAATAGGAGTGCCTTTGAGGCGCCGGGATAACCTGTTGCTCGACGCGTCAGACCCGTAAGATAAAGCGCTACCAGTGCTCCCGGCAGAAAATAGAACAAGAAGAGGGAATCTGTAAAAAGCATGGGTGCTGTAAATCGTAACACGTTTGGTGGTCAGCAAAAACGGTGTGACTCTCATGGTTCCAGTACTTTCCGGCACTGATCCTGGGATCAGTGCCTGCCGATGGAAAGGGCAGCAATCGCCATTTCGAAATCGAAATGGCCGGTGAATGGATCTACTCTCACTTCCCACTACTCCGCTCCATCGATTCGGAAAAGATGGCTAGGGGGGTGAATGGCGCGCAGCGGGGAGGCATTGCGCCATGACTTCCCTAATAACGCGTCTCTAAGTTGGACTCGATTTTGTCCTGACGGTCCCAAAGATTTTTCAAGCCATCTAAGACAATTCGGTTCTCTCCCCGCTGCTCTTCAACAATCACTTGCATGCGGTGCACGTCAGCCTGAGACGCATGGACCGCCACCAGAACCTGGCTAATCTTACTCGAGAGATTTTTGTTCACGGAGTCGATCTTGGAATCCAATTTTCGGAACTCAGCGCGCAACTCACTGCGCACTTCTTTCACCAGGCCGACCGTGGCCGGCAGGTCGTTGTGCCCGCGCTTAAGAATGTCGTTTGGCGATGGTTTCTTGGGCACGAGGAATCTCCTTTTCGAAATCCACCGTAGGAGCGGCTTCGCGTGATGGCAAGACGCAGTAGGATGCGTGCCCATTCAAATGTCCCGGGGACAGTCCCGTCTCATTTTTGAATCTCTTCCGGGAGAGGTGCAAAGCGCACTTATACGCATCGACGGAATGGCACTATCGCTGGACTGCAGTCCCGCGCAGAGTTACTCGTTCGCGCTCCCTACTATAGTTGCCAGCGATGATAGATCATGTTTGCTTCGCACGATGCGAAACGCCCAAATGGTCCTTTTCTGATCTCGATCCACGGCGCATTAGCAGAGCAAAGTTCGAAAGAATGCCCCTTAGGAAAACACTGGGTGTCATCCTACACACAGGGTGACTACTACAAGGCTGATGGTACTTTCGTGAAAGCACACACGGTAAGCGCACATTGTAGAGCCAATCCCAGAGGATACGAGACATGGCATTCAAAACTTAAGCCGGGAAGGCCGAGCGTATGGATGCTGAACAAAGAGGAAACGAAGCCTTGGAGCACCTCCGATGTAGAGCGTGCTTTAGAAGCACTTGCATCTTTACCCGATGTGCTCACCTAATGTTTATTGGAATTGGCAAGGACCTTAGGGATGAGTTTTTGAACGCCTCAGATTGGACAAGAAAGAAGAGCAAAAAACCGACGCTAATTCTTCAAAGACCTAACGGCCAGTTTCTAACACTTCACTCTCGGACATCTCCCTACGAGGACTTTGCCACATCCATCGAGTACTACTTGTTTGACACCGCTAAGCTAAAGAGAACCATTCCGAAAGTGCATGCCTGGATTGAAAAACGACTTGGTGATAGGTTGAAGATGAGGATCGAAAATGAATAACATGATCATTTTTGCGGTGTTTTCTTGTTTCCTGGTAGTTGCTTGTACCAAGACCTCGAAACAAGTCGATCTCAAAACGGCAATGGATCTCAAGGCGGGAATCACCACTAAGAAATCCCTCCTCGCAGCGATTGGAGAGCCTGTCGCCAAAGTTCCAGATGAAGGTGGCGACGGAGAAAGCTGGCAATACGGGGATGCCCGATTGCCGCGATTGTCGGTCTTTATACCTGCTGGCTCGGAGGTGATTGATTCCTACGCCTTTTTCCCCGAGGAAACGGACAAAGAAAGTGACCTGAAGACTGCTCTGAACCTGTTTCCAAAAGCAAAATGGAAGGGGGAACCACCCGAGTGGATCAATCCTCACACTGTTCCGACCGAGTGTATATTCGAGGACAAACAAATGGGGGTCTCGATTGCCTACAATGGCTCCTTTCAGAAAGTAGAGGCAATAACTTATTGGAATCCGGCACGGGCACTTACCAGCAAGAGCGCGGCACCGGAACTGCCACCCCAGGCTTGCATCGCCGATCAATGTGTCAACTACATGTCCCGAGAAGAGTTTAAGAAAGTTTCGACTTGGGAACTCTGCAAAATCCCCAAATAGTGGTGCTCGGAGAGAGATTCGAACTCTCACAACACACAAACAGATAGCTGAAACGACGCTGGAAATCCAGACGTACGTATCCGCCTCCCCTGAAACGGGGCTGTGTGGGCTGTATTTTTTGGTTTGTGAGCGGAAGGTGAACGGGGAGCGCCGCCAACCCTGGGGCTCCTGAGATCACATGCTCTATAAAGTATTAATAGCACCACGGGTGGGCGGCTGAGAGGCGGGAGGCCAAGAAGATTGGGGGCTTAGTTCATGGCCGCAAACGCGAGAGGTTCGGGATGGTGTCGAGCCACTGACTTTCCGGTAAACTATCGGGATGCAAGCCCTCCTGCGATTGGTCATCAGCACCATCTTCTTGCTTTCCCCTCCCGTTTATTCGAACGGCATCCCCACGGGGATCCACTGCGCCACTTCCCTCGCCAAACTTCGGTCTCCCGATCAGCGACGGTTCACCTACAAAGCGCTGAACGCGCTGGCCGCACGAATCGGCTCTAACGCCGACGCTTTTCTCAGTGACACTGTGCGTCCCGTCCGCAACCTGGAGGCCAAAGGATCTCGGCGAGATGCTTTGGAAAATTGGATTTTGGAAATTGAGCTGACGGGGTGGCCTCTTGAACAGAAAGTGAGAACGCTTTCCGAACTTGCCCTGATTCCGGAAGAAGGAGCACGGCTGCTTTTTGCCTATTATCGGCTCACCCCTCAAGACTGGTCAAAGGCTGACCTGCAAAAGGTGCTGGAGAGCACACGGCATTTTCCCATCGATGTACCTTCGCGCCCTTTGCCACTCCCCATCGATGATCCGTTGCACCGCATAGAGTCTCTCAGCACACTCGCTCCCGTTTTGCGGGCTTGGTTGAAGGGGGAGAGTGTCCAGTGGCCAGCGAACCACGTGGCGGACGCACTTTGGGATGTGGATTCGGAACGCGCACTTCTGCGATTCGAAGCGTTGCTCAAAAGCAAACCTGCCGATGTATCGCTCCAGAGCTTCGCCGCGCAGAACATGCCGTTGATCTATGATGCATTCGGAACACATGTCGAAAAGCAACAGCTCCAGAATCTCCCCAATGTGCTCCCCGGCACTGCCATTCGTGTGAACGGGTTAAAACATGCTGATGGCTGGCGGGTAAGGTTCGAGAATGGGAATATGCTGGTCGACGGGTTTCTGGAGTCGAAGAGTTCCGCCTCCGGGTTGATCAACGGCGCCCTCGAGCAACACCACGGGTGGGTTCGTCGTTTAGCGCGGGATCCCTACGGAATTACTCTGCTGGGCGATCGCATGCCTCCGGAAAGGATTCTGCTGCGGACCCGCCACGGATATGAAAATCTACTCGACTATTCTCGCCGTCGCGCCTCCGCGCTAGAGACCGAAGCGGATCGATCGCGTGTGGTTTCCGAGGATTTCTCTCCCGATATTTACTCCGTGTATGTTCCAGCGGGGGAGAACGTGGAAATCCCTGGATTCGTACATTCCATCCTTCCGAGTAAAAAGTCGCGGAATCAGTACCGAGAACAGTTTGCTAGCGCAGTTCAGGACCGGTTTGCGCTTCCGGGATTGAAGGAGGAAATTCTCACTGCTCTGCATGGCACTGGAAACGGACTAGCGCTCTCCTTCGGAAAACCCAGCGAATTGCCTCCTCCACGGAAGTTCGAATCCTGGGCCATCGAGAATCAGAAAGAACTTTCGGGCGCCTTTCTCGAACCGGCCGATTCCCCGGAGGCTAGGTGGTTTTCGGCTTTCACCCGAGATGCTCTCAGCTATTTCGACGATCTGGCCGTGCACCTACCTACCGATGTGCAGAAACGCTTGAGAGAATACACTCCTGTCGAAAAAACCGATGGGGCCCAGTCGCGACGCTCGGGGCTTACCGCCGGACTGCGGGTCCAAAAACGTCTTTACGCGCTAGTGGATGCACACAATGCACTATTCCAGCCTGCGATAGTGGCCGACTTGAACACCGTGGCAGGTATCCGAACCGCGCTCAAAACGCTCCAGCAATCCGCCCTTGGCTTCCGAGAAAAAGACGATCCCGCGTTTCGTTTAGAAGTCGCTTGGACGAAAGATCTCAATCTCATCGAAAGCATCGAAAGACACACCGGCGGCCGCCGGCTGAATATCTACGGATCTTTCTCCCTTGATACTCCGGAATATTTTCGTCAGCATGCCCAACACCTACCTCTGAAGGTACAACAGCAAATCGAAGCCGAAACCCCGCTTTCACCTGGAACGGGCGCTCGCGCTCGTGAAACCAAACATGCGCTGCCCCGCCAAGCAGTTGGAAAACGGCTACATGCCTTAGTACAAGCGCACAACCTAAATGCTTTGCCGGAAGATCGGATCGAGAAAGATCTCACGACGTCAGAGGGTGTATCGGAGGCGTTCGAAAAGCTACGTCTAAGCTCCAATGCCGCCCGGCGCAATACCGATCCCGATTTCGAATACCAGCAGGTTTGGCTCGATAATCCCCAGCCACTACTCGATACCTTTTCGCAAGGCCGCACTGGGAATGCAAAACATCCGTTCGGCGCATTTACCACCGATACGGACAACTATTTCGATAAGCACGCTGCCCATCTTCCCACCTCCGTTCGCGAGGCCATTCGAGCAGCCGCGCCCCTTGCCCTAGGATCCGGATCCAAAGCCTCCCTTGGGAAAAAGGCTCCTATCCTTGCTATCGCTAATCGATTGAAAGAGGTCGTCCGAGCTCATAATGAAGCGTTTCCCAGTGAGAAAATCGGAGCGGACCTCACAACTCCCCACGGGGTTGCCAACGCGTTGAAGCAGCTCAGGGAAAAAGCGGCGACCGCCGGCAAGCCCCAAATCATCCACGAACAAGAAAGCGCCTGGACACATCGAACCGATATTACCCAGGGTTTTGAGACTTCTCGCAAAGGCCCGAACTCCGAGCATCCGCCATTTACCGTCGACACTGAAAATTATTTCAGAAGCTTGTCGCAGCATCTACCCCCAGAAAAGCAGAGAATTCTAAACGAAACCTTCCCTCTGATCAGCGAATCTGGAAACATTGCCCGGCGGCGAACGGGATCTGTAAACCAGCGGCTAAGGATCTTAGAGCGTCTACGAGCAATCGTTCAAGAACACAACACTGAAGCGGCGAAAGAATCAAAGGTCGACGAGCCGCTAACAACCGCAACCTCGGTATCAAAGGCGGTAGCAATACTACGCGACCATTCAAATCGCGCTCAGAGGCGGAACGACCCCGATTTAGACTTTGTGATGTCGGTTGCAGAAAAACCCGAACTGATTAAAACAGTTGCGCGAGTTGCAGGCGCACGGGCGGGATTCTCCAAGGACGCCGCTCAATACTTCCATGAACTTTCTACCGGACTCGATGAAGCTGCCCGCACCGAAATCGAAACGCTCGCACCCCTGATCGCCGCCGATGGCCGTATGGCGGTGACGGGGGTACGAACGGCCCAGCAGAGAATTGCTCGCAGGATTCTCGCGCTGGCTCGCGCACGAGGACTGAGTATCGAACTTACCAAGATCAAAGAAGAAGCGGGTTTGCAGGAAACTATGGAGATGCTGTTGCGAGCCGCGCGGCCCTGAAGTAATTACTCATCTGTCTGCCCCCTATTTCCTCACAAAAGTCTTCGATAATCGCACCGAAGAACGTCCGCTAACTTCTTCGCTACATTGAGACCGATTGGGCGAGTTCCCTTTTCCATCGCGGAAATATTTGCTTGGGAGACTCCGCTCTTCTTCGCAAGTTCCTGTTGCGTTAATTCTTGCCGGAGCCGGTAAGCCTTCAAACTGCTAGCGGGAGTGATTCCTCCCTTCGGGCCTAGCTTTTTCAGAAGGCGTTCGTTTTCCCTAGCCGAAATTAACTCCGGCTGAGAACCTACCTCCAAAGCATAAGCCACCGCTTTTTCGATCAAGCGAAGCTGCGTTTTAGAAAGGTCTTTCGATTCAGGATACTTTTCTTTCACGCTTTTTAAGATAGCTAGTCGGGTCATCTGTACACCTCACTCCGATGTGCGACGCGAACCACGATAATCGTGGGCGCTATCACTTCAATAATAACTCTCCATTCCCGGTTGAGCCGAATGCGAATCTCTTTCGATCCCTTCAAAGGCTTGCAATCCCAACCGAAGGGATACGGTCCTTCTTGCGCTAGATCCTCCACCAGCTGCCTATAGATGATCCCTAGTTTCTTAGGAATCTTGTCTAGCTGCTTGGCTGCCGTTTTCGTAGGAATGACTTTCCAGCTCACAAAACTATTATATCAAAAATGATATATCATCCAAGATTAAAATAGTGCGCTATTTTCTGGTGCGGTGCGTTATGTAACTATTTGAATTTGCTGAGGAATTTTTGGTGCTCGGAGAGAGACTCGAACTCTCACGGTTTTACCCACAGGCTTCTGAGACCTGCGTGTCTACCAATTCCACCATCCGAGCTTAAGAAAAATACTTAACTGAGGCGGTCAGAGTTGTCTATCATGCGCATGGCTCAAGACCACGCACCTATGGCAAAACCTACACATAAAGGCTTCTTTCTTACGTTCGAAGGGGGCGAAGGCTCCGGAAAATCGACTCAAGCCCGCCTTTTCTTTGAATGGGCCCAGTCGCAGGGCATCCCCTCGATTTTGACCCGCGAACCGGGAGGAACAGACCTCGGTACCCGCATTCGGCGCCTGCTACTGGATAAAACCGAAGGCGAGCTTTGCTCGCGAAGCGAGTCCCTGCTGTATCAGGCCGACAGGGCCCAACACGTGGAGAGCAAGATTCTACCCGCGCTGAAAGCAGGCTCGCTGGTCATTTGTGACCGCTTCGCCGACTCATCCGTGGTCTATCAAGGCGTCTGCCGCGGACTCGGAGTTTCACAGATTCAGGCTCTGAACCGTTACTCTACCGGAGGGTTAGAACCCGATTTGGTGGTTTTAATGGATATTCCGGCTAAGGTAGGCATGGCGCGTGTGCAAGCCCGAGCCAAGGCGGGCGCCGGCTTGGACCGTATGGAAGCGGAAGCGGCTGCCTTTCATAAAAAGGTCCGGTCGGGGTTTTTGAAGCTCGCCCGCAGCCGTTCTTCACGGTATGTCGTATTCGACGCGCGCAAGGCGGAACCGGCTCTTTCGGATGCCATCCGCGAGACCGTTGAAAAGAGATTGATACGGAGACGCCTTTGGCAGAACTAAAAAAGCCCTCGCACTCAAGCCCCATGCAAAAGAAGCTCGTTTCTTATGTTGCCGGGGACAGGGTGCATCCTGCGCTCATTTTGACGGGGCCCTCGGGCGCTTCAAAAACTGAGACTGTTTTGCAAATGGCTCAGGCCACGCTTTGCCCCAAGCGCCAAAGCCTTCCCCCTTTTTGTGGAAAGTGTTCGACATGCCGTCGCATTCAGGCGGGCAATCATCCCGACGTGCTTTGGATTCGCGATGAAGACGAAGACACGATTAAAATCGATCGTGTCCGCGAAATCAGCCACCAGATGGAACTGACTCCTGTCGAAGGCAGTCATAAAATTGCCATTATCGACGAATGCCAGCGAATGAACGCGGCAAGCTCCAATGCCTTTCTCAAGACTTTAGAAGAACCGGGGCCCGGTCGTTACTTCTGGCTACTCACTCATCAGATTGGTTCGCTGCTTCCTACGGTCGTTTCCAGATGCCTAGTTTTCCACCTTCCCGCCACCGAGACATTGAAACTCTCGGCCGAATGGGATGGCTTGCTCAGTGATGTGGCTGAATCAGGGGACTTCCAGGGGCTGTTACAGCAGTTGAAGGACAAAGACCGTTGCGTAGAGCTCGTGCAGTATCTCCAAGTGCAATGGCGGATGGCCGCACTGCATCCCCATCTTGGACAAAACCCTTCCGGTGTTTTTCAATCTGCTTCGTTCTGGGAAAGCCTCATGCTGTTCGATGAAGCCGTGCAGCTAGAAGGCCGCTTGCGATCTAATGCCAATCCCGGTTTACTCTTGGAAAGCCATTTGCGTGAGACGCTTTCCAAGACGGTTCGATGAAGCCTTATTACATTACGACACCCATCTATTATGTGACCGATAAGCCCCATATCGGACACCTCTACACCACCTTGGCAGCCGACATTTCGGCACGCTACCAGCGCATGCAGGGCAAAGACGTTTGGTTTCTCACCGGCACGGACGAACACGGACAGAAAATTGCGAAGAAAGCCAAAGAGAGCAACGAGACACCGCTGCAACTCGCCGACCGCGTCTACCCTCGGTACGTCGAAGCTTGGAAACGCTACGGCGTTGAATATGACGATTTCATTCGCACCACCCAAGATCGCCACAAAAAAGTCGTGCAGGAATACGTCGCGCGTCTGGTGAAAACCGGCGACATCTACTTGGGAAGTTACGAAGGCTGGTACTGCGTCCCCGATGAGGCCTATTGGACGGAATCTCAAGTCGTGGATGGCAAATGTCCCGATTGCGGCCGCCCCGTAGAAAAGCTTGCGGAAGAAAGTTACTTTTTCAAGCTCTCCGCCTATGTGCCGAAGCTCGTGAAGTACATCGAAGATCACCCGAATTTCATTCAGCCTGAATCGCGCAAAAACGAAGTGCTGGGCTTTTTGAAACAAGGAGTCCGCGACATCAGTGCCAGTCGTACCACGATTGAATGGGGTATCCCGTTTCCCAAGGACGGCCGAGCACAGAAAGACCATACGGTGTACGTTTGGTTCGATGCGCTGACCAACTACATCTCGGCACTGGAGCCGGATGCTAAGCCTGAGCACTTCAAAAAGTTTTGGCCCGAAGCCATTCACTTGGTTGGCAAAGACATTTTACGCTTTCACGCGGTGTATTGGCCGGCTTTCTTGATGGCCTTGGGACTTCCGCTTCCCAAACAAATCATCGCTCACGGTTGGCTAACCGATGCGAATCGTAAGATCAGCAAATCCACGGGCAATGCCATTGATCCCTTGGCCCTGGCCGATGAAGTGGGTGTAGATGGCATGCGCTACTTCTTGTTCCGTGAATTCACTTTCGGACAAGATGGCGAATACACGAAGCAGATCATGATCAATCGGATCAACTCCGACTTGGCGAACGACTACGGCAACTGCGTCAGTCGCGTGTGCAATATGATCGTGAAGTATTTTGGAGGGCGCCTGAGGGGCTCAGCTGGATCGAAGCCGCAGATTCCCTTCCCGAAGGAAGTAGGAGACCTAGTTGCTGGCTACCATAGTGGCATGGACGGTTTTCACTTTGAAAAGGCACTCGCTGATGCTTGGACAATAGTTTCGATGGTGAACTCTCTAATAGAAGATACGAAGCCCTTCGCGATGGCGAAAGATCCTAGCAAGCATGACGAACTTGAAACCATTCTGCTCCAGTGCCATGAGGCCTTAAGAATCGTTTCAGTACTCGCACACCCGTTTATTCCCGAATCGACGAAGAAGGCACTCACTACACTGGGTGCCACGAGCTGCTTAGAGGGCAAAGTTCCGATGGCGACCGCCGCTTGGGGCAAAGGCCCCGCCGAAGTCTCTGTCTCCAAACCCATTCCCCTGTTCCCACGCCTTGAGCCGAAGCCCGAGGCATGAAGTTCGTCGATACGCATGCGCATCTGCCGATGTTGAAGCACGGCACTACTTCGGAAATCCTGGAGCGCTCGCGCCAGGCTGGAGTGGAACAGCTGGTGACCGTCGCCACGGAAGAAGAAAACTGGGAGTCGAGTCGCGCCATTGCGTCTACCGACCCTCATGTCTTTTATACTCTGGGTTTGCATCCTCACTCTTCCACCGCTTGGAACACCTGCGCACCAAAACTCGAAGCGCTATTTAAAGAGGGAATCCCTAAAAAGTGCGTGGGCATTGGCGAGACGGGGTTGGATTTTCATTACAACTTCGCCGACCGGGAAACGCAGCTTGCTTCTCTCGAAGCCCAACTCGCTTTTGCAAAGCGGTTCGATCTTCCTGTGGTGTTGCACTGCCGTGAAGCCTTTGCGGATCTGTTTGCGAGTATCAAAAAGATCGGCCTGTGTTCCCGCGGCGGCGTCATGCACTGTTTCACGGGGGCTGAGCCCGATGCGAAAGCCGCTATCGCGCTGGGTTTGAAAATTTCGTTCTCGGGCATTCTCACGTTCCGCAATGCAGATCCGCTTCGTGCTGCTGCCAAAGCACTACCGCTTAGTGAGTTGCTACTTGAAACCGACTGCCCGTACCTCACTCCGATGCCCCATCGAGGCAAACCCAATGAGCCTTCGTTCTTGCCGCTCACTGCCGTGGTACTCGCTGACACTTTGGGTGTCGCGCTTGAAACGGTGGCAGAAGCTACCACTGAAAATGCGTTGAGCCTCTTCCAGCTCGCCAGCTAATCCCGTCGTCGGTTAGGATCGATGTGAGCGAAAGGCACGATGCACAAGATCCTCATCATAGGCGGATCCAGTTTGGTGGGCAGTCACTTGAGTATGCGCTTGCGCGCACGCCACCAGGTATTCGCTACCTTTCACCGTCACCGACCGCCGATTGATGGCGTGGTGCTACTTCCACTAGCAGCTCGACTCGATACACGCTGGAACACCCTGCTCGATGCGCTTAAACCGGATACGATTTTCTACTGCGCGGCAGAACGCGATGAGAACAAATGTCAGGCCGAACCTCTTCGTGCGCTGGCGGTGAATGGAGAGATCCCTGCTGCGATGGCAAACCAAGCCCACCACAAAGGGATTCGTTTCATTTATTTTTCCACAGCGAAAGTGTTCTCCGGCGAAAAAGGGGAATACTTGGAAACCGATCCCACGGATCCGGGTGGCGCCTATGGAAAGAGCAAAGCACGTGGCGAGGAGATGCTGCGGGAATGCGGTGCCTTTGTGCTTCGCCTGGGCACCCTCTATGGGTTGGGACCTGTGCCCGAACGCTCCCTGCTCAACAACCTTCTTTCGGTAGCCTGGTCTCGTGGAGCCATCTCCCTCATTAACGACGAGTTTCGAAGCTTTCAGAGCATGGAGTGGATTGCAGAAGCCTCGGAAATCGTGATGGATGCCCCGCTGCACACGGCTGGCCTGTACCACGTCTCGAGCCCGCCCAAAGAATCGCACTTTTCCTTTACCCAGGCGCTGTGCGACGCCCTCGAGGTAGATGCCTCCCACCTGGAACCCGTCAGCGGCGACACTTACTCCCAGGCTAACCCCAGCCCGTTCGTTCGCGGCCGGGATACCTCCTTCGGCGGCACGGCCTTCTCGACCACCTTTGGGGCCCACCCGGGCTCAACATCCAAGTACCTTGAATCGCTAGCAAAAGGCCTGCGAATGGGTAAGTTCTAATTCCGGTCCAAAAGCGTCTAGTTTCCAGGCGGTATACGCCCACACAATGCGATCTATTCCCTGTCCTTAAGGGGACTTACGACCCCCTCCCAGCTGGGGAAGGGGCGATCCGACCAGGCGCCGGGAGCGTAAGCCACCTCAATGATGGAAGATAACCCCCTGTCAGGCACAAACTGACCAAAAAGGTGACGCTTTTTGGCACTGCTCAGCCAATTTTTTGGCAACTAAATCAGATACTTAGATGGTGGGAACCAGGGTTGCAATCTATAGCAGCGTCGGCTATAACGCCGCGCACTATGAAGAGAGCTGGATACATATTGTTAGCCCTGGTTTCGACGACGGCCATCGCTGCGCCGAAAGAAGAGAGCATGCAGGAAGTGCTGAAAATCGCACACGGCATCAGCGTCGTGCAGCCTCGCCTGGCTGACTCGGACGCAGTCTCTTACGCGATTGGGATTCACCGCGCTTCGAAGCTCTATAATGTGCACCCTTCGATTTTGATCGCTATCACCCAGCAGGAAAGTGGCTTCCGTGCTCATTTGCCTCGGGGGCCTGCAGGCGAAATCGGTATTTGCCAGATTCTCGATAACTGGCTGCGCAACCCACGCTTCATTGCCCATTTCGGCAAAATGACGGTGAACGAATTGAAGAAACCTGCCACCAGCTTCAAAGTGGCTGCTTGGATTTTGGCAGACCTTAAAGACAACTCGGTCAGCGGACCGCTCCCGTTCTGGTCTTTCTACAACTCTCGCGAGTTTAAGAACCGCTTCAAATACTTTTTGAAAGTTACCAAAAACCTGAGCAACCTGCGTAAAAACGCACCTGCTGTTTATAGCAGCACGGTCATGGTGGCTTCGGTAAAAGCAGAGCCAGTTCCGATGGCATCGAAACAGGCGCGGAACACGACTCGCGAAGTGGCAACCGATCGCAAACTGCCGTCTGCAGTCAAAGCGGCGCGTCTGCTACACCCGAAACGCCTTTCTCGTCGTGAACGCGCCGACCGCCGTCTCATCAAAACGGCTAGCCTCGGCGGCAGCGAATACGACATTTAAATAATCCATTCCTAGAATAATCCTGTCCCGTTACTCCCTGTTGCCAAAAGTGCGGGTCCTGTCGCTCAGTGTGCGGCACGACGCCCCTTGAGAAGCGGCCTTGCGCTCGTAGGGCGGCACGGGTGGCCCGGAGGGTGTACCCGAAGCGATTATGAGCGAGCGGTACACCCACAGGGTCAGGACCCGTGCGGCAATACGACGGCAATGCATTTCTGTAAGGGGGGGTCGGCGCGCACACTCCGCGCCACCCACACGTTTGTGCAACCTGGCGCAACGGAACTGGCTATTTCAAGTACGGGTTGTTTCGTTTCTCGTAACCGATGCTGGTGAGGGGGCCGTGTCCTGGGAAGACGGGAGTGTCGTCGCTAAGCGTGAACAAGCGTTTACGGATGGAGCCCACGAGCAAGTCGCCATCACCGCCCCATAAGTCGCTTCGTCCGATACTTTGTCGGAAGAGCGTATCGCCCGAGAAAAGCTTTTCTTCGCCGGAAGTAAGGCGGTAGCAAACACCGCCCGGACTATGACCGGGAGTATGAATCACTTGAATCTTGTAGTTTCCAAACTGCAGCTCTTCTTCGTCTTCTACGAATTTTTCGATGGCGGGTGGGGCATCGAACTGGAATCCGAACATTTTGCCCTGAAGCTGCAAGTTTCGGTAAATATCGTCGTCAGAGCGGTGCAGGCAGGTTTTCGCACCCAGTTTCTCGTGTACGCCGCCCGTCGCGCCGATGTGATCAAAATGCGCATGTGTGTGAAGCAGGTACTTCACCTTCACGCCTTTGGCCTCAACCATCTCGATAATGCGTTCGGGCTCGGCACCCGGATCGATGAGCACCCCTTCCAGCGTCGATTCGCAAGCAAGCAAGACACAATTGCATTGAAGGGGGCCTACAACTGCAGTTTCAAAAATCAATTCGCTCATCCGTGCCCCCCCATCAGAAAGGGCTGCCCGTCATCCGTTTTGGGACGATAGTTTCTTTCGCTAAAAAAATCCAAGGCGACCTGGCGCAGGGTATCTACATCCGGAGCATTGAAGAGACTTGCCCGAAAGAGTGAAGCCCCCGGTAACCCGGCGGCATACCAAGCGAGGAACTTCTTCAAAGTGAGAAAAGCGCGGTACTTCCCGCGATGCTCCATCGCGAGATCAAAATGCCGATGGATGAGGCGTACGAAATCAAAGTCGGCTTCTTGGCCCATCAGCTGTTGGAAGATCCAGGGATTCTTTAAAGCCCCACGGCCAATCATCACGGCATGAGAGTACCCTTGATCAATGCGCGAGCGCGCTTGATCGGCCGTAATCAGGTCTCCGTTCCCGATGATGGGAATCGTGCTCGCGTGGGCGACTTTGCGAATGAGTTCCCAATCCGAAAGGCCCGCATACCCTTGAGCGCGTGTGCGTCCGTGGATGGCGACCCAAGCAACTCCGGCTTGCGCCGCTACGTCGACGACTTCTTGCACATTGATGCTTGTCTCGTCCCAACCGGTGCGGACTTTAATTGTAAGGGGAATACGTAAAGGAGCTTTCATGGCTGCCAGGAGCTCACCGAGCTTTTGAGGTTCGCGCAACCAGGCGGCACCCGCGCCATCGCAAACGACCTTCTTTACCGGGCAACCAAAGTTGATATCGACGAAGTCAGCCCCCTCGGATTGCACAATGCGAGCGGCTTCGGTCATGGAAGCGATGTTGGAGCCAAAAATCTGGATGCCCACGGGACGCTCCGCTTCGCAAAAGCGCATCAGGTCACGGGTCTTTTCGCCCCCCCGAATCAGGCCTTCAGCGGAAATGAGCTCAGAAACAACCGCCTGAGCCCCCATTTCGCGAATCAGCGAGCGAAAGACGATATCGCTAATACCGGCCATAGGGGCCATCAAGTAGCGAATTTCGCCAAAACGTTCCTGAAAAGTTGAAAGGGGGGCTAGCACGAAGGCGACCTTACCGGGCAAACCGGCCTAAGATCCACTTCAAAGATGGAAGGGGCTAAAGGTTGTACTTGGCTTCCAGGTACTCAAGAATCCGAAGGCGATCATCGTCCCCCGCAGCTTCGGAAACAGCCGAATTAAAAAGCAGCACTTCCGCTAACTCCCCGTCGAATTCGCCCACATGGAGCGAACCACTTGTGAAGGTAAGTGCCGTAGAAATAGGTGCCCCCACGGAAGAGGTAGTGCCATCGATTTCAATAGAACCCGAGGGAAAACTGGCAGTATCCCACCGTGCTTCAATAATCTTCCAAGCGGATGGGTATGCGATAGGAACGGTAGCGGTGTTTGTGGAAGGAAGCTGTCCCAGCGCAGTACGGAGCCCCGAGGGGCCAGTGCCGTGCCGAATACTGAAGTAGTCTGCAGCGCTACAAGCCGTCGAAGACGAAAGGCAGAGGGCCTCTGTCGAGTTCGAGACATTCGCCACAAGAAAGGCGTGCAAATTCGTAACACTACCTGCAGCCACTCCACTCGCTTTGACATATTTTGCGCCACCTCCCAGCATCAAAGACGGATGGCCGTTGATGGCGTCCGTTACGACCGTCGGCGAGCCTGAACCATCCAGAGTCATGCTCGCACTCCCGCGATTGGTCCAGGTGGGATCGGCTGCAGCACCGTTTGCCCCCGTGTGCGTGTCTGCCGTTAGCCAAACAAAGGGGTCGGCCGTGGCAACTGAAAGGTCCGTCGTCGGATCAAAAACCGTTACAGTCGCCTCCGCCCAATTGAGCTTGCTATCCCACACGCGCAATTTCCTGGTTCCACTCACGCTGGGCGCAACATACTTATTAGTGGCAACCGTGTACGAGGCGCCGAGCCCTTCCGCTTCCGCAGTAATCGTCCCCACCCCACCCGTGTAAGTGATGGCCTCGGTGATTCCACCAACACTCGTAGTAAACTCAGAAAGATTGAGTGAAAGCTCATCTCCCGTAAAAGCCGTTTTTCCGTCGCACGTGCGCAAGTTATTCCCACTACCCGAGTACGTGTCTGTCACCGTGACGGTCGTGTCCTCTTTGACTTCCGCTACGACGTGGCCCAGTTGGTAGAGTCCCTTCCATCTTGCTGCATAGGCTTTCACACGGCGAACTCTGTCAAAGAACTGCGCGGCGTCTTCGGTCGGGCACTGCTCCTGCGCATCATATTGCAGGCCTACCACTTGGAATTTCCTTCTACCGCGAGGAACGAGCACGTTGATTTCACGGTCTTGCCCCCCCTCGACAAAAGACGATCCCACCCCAGGATAAGTGCAATGGTTGTTACGGGGCACCGTCTCGCCTTGCGTGAACCCATCGCGTATCGGATCCAGCGACTTGATCCCAGGGCCTGTGACCAGAACCGCGTAGCAATTGAATTGGGAGGAGGCTGTACGTTCGCCATCGGTTGCGATCGAAAAAGTCATTTTAACCATTCCATCCGGAATGTTGTTTCGAGCTGAATCGCAAGTGGCGAGAAAAGGAAGTAACGCAAGGAGACAAAGTGGGCGCTTGATCATGTCCCCGATTATAGGCCCTCGGGGGCAGACTGCAAAATAGGGATCTACGGCTAAAGAATGTACCGACTTAAGTCCGCATTCTCGACAAGGTTACCGACTTTTTCGCGAACGTAGGAGGCGGTGATCTCGACTCGTCGCACGGATTCTTGAGAAGCATCGAAGCTGACTTCATCGAGAACCTTTTCGAGGATAGTGCTTAAACGACGTGCGCCGATATTCTCCGTACGCTCGTTCACCGAAGTCGCGATTTCGCAAATAGTGCGAATGGCATCGTCCGTGAAAACCAATTCCGTGTTCTCAGTCCCCATCAAAGCGACGTATTGTTTTACGAGGCTATTCGCGGGTTCAGTGAGAATGCGGTAAAAATCCTCGGTCGACAAACTCGAAAGCTCTACTCGAATCGGGAAGCGGCCCTGCAGTTCGGGAATCAAATCCGAAGGTTTGGCCTGGTGAAAAGCACCCGCACCGATGAAAAGAATATGATCGGTCTTCACGACCCCATACTTCGTATTCACATTGCTGCCTTCCACTATCGGCAGCAAATCGCGTTGAACGCCTTCACGAGAAACACCCGCGCCCCCGCGAAATCCCTCGCGCGCTTCAGCAATTTTGTCTAGTTCATCCAAAAAGATGATTCCGTTTTCCTGAGCCAACTGAATCGCACGCGGGATGACACGGTCCATATCGACCAGCTTAGAGGCTTCTTCTTTTTCCAAAACTTTGCGCGCCTCTTTCACGCTCATGTGCCGCCGTTTGCTCTTCTTGGGAAGCATGTTGCCGAGCATATCGCGCAAGCCTGTATCGACTTCCTCCATACCCGGGATGGCCAGTACTTCAAACGCCACTTGTGTTCTCTCTCGGGTATCAAGCGTGACATCTCGGCCATCCAACTCATTGCGCCGAAGCATCTCGCGCAATTTCTCTCGAGTCGGGGCTTGTAATCCGGCAGCGTCAGCTGAAGCAGACGGGGGAGGCAAAAGTAGATCGAGTAAGCGCTCTTCCGCCAACTCCCTCGCCCTCGGTGCAATCAGCTCGCGCTCCTGCGACTTCACCATGTTGATGGCAGTTTCGACTAAGTCGCGCACCATGGATTCGACGTCTTTGCCCACATAGCCCACTTCGGTATATTTGGTGGCCTCCACCTTAACAAAAGGCGCATTAGCGATACGTGCCACTCGACGGGCGATTTCGGTTTTGCCGACACCGGTGGGGCCTATCATCAAAATATTCTTCGGCTGAATTTCATCGCGCAGGTCGGTCGCTACGCGTTGGCGTCGCCACCGATTGCGCAAAGCAATAGCAACTGCCCGCTTCCCGTCTTTTTGGCCGACGATATATTTGTCCAGCTCTGCGACGACTGCTGGAGGGGTGAGATCTTTATTTTCCATCAAAGTGTTTCCAATGCGAGATTGCGATTTGTGTAGATGCACTGGTCGGCCGCGATTCCCATCGCCTCTCGAACAATCGTTTCGGCATCCAAATTCGAATGTTTCTTCAGGGCCAGGGCTGCAGATTTTGCATAGGGTCCGCCTGAACCGATAGCAGAGATCCCTTCATCAGGTTCAATCACATCTCCTACTCCGGAAATGATGTACTGCTTTTTTGCATCTGCAACGACCAGCATGGCTTCCAGGCGACGCAAGTTGCGATCCAGTCGCCAATCCTTTGCGAGCTCCACAGAACTCCGCGTGAGATCGCCTGAATACTTTTCCAACTTTTTCTCAAAAAGCTCAAACAGAGTGAATGCGTCTGCCGTGCCGCCGGCAAACCCCGCGATTACTTTGCCACCATAAAGCGTCCGAATTTTCTTGGCGGTTCCCTTAATGACCGTCTCGCCCAAGGTGACTTGCCCGTCGCTCGCCAGAACGGTGTGTCCTTTGTGTGAAAGGCACAAAACGGTGGTCGACCGAATACGAGGTGTCTGTCTGCGGGCAATCGCTCTTCTCATGCTTGACCGGAATCCTTCTTCTTGCGCCCTCGCTCTTTCGGGTGCGCCATGCGGTACGACCGCTTTAAACGATCGATGTCCACGTGCGTGTACTTCTGAGTCGTCACTAACGATTCGTGCCCCAACAGCTCCTGAATTTCTCTCAACCCAGCTCCTCGCGAGAGCAGATGAGTGGCACAAGAGTGTCGGAAAGTGTGCGGACTCACTTTCACGCCCGCACCGCCCAAAATCTCGACCGCATAATGCCGTAGGTTTCGTTGCAGGGTGCGGACGGAAACCCGCTGCCCATCGCGGTTAAGAAAGAGGGGCGACGAAGGTTTGCTGCCCTTCGCCGACGGCTGGGAGGCAATATAGTCATCTATGGCACTTTGACAATGCCTGCCGATGGGTACCAGGCGTTCCTTATCGCCTTTTCCTCGAACCCGCACGACCGCTCGTTTGAGGTCAACATCTTCGTAACTAAGCTGAACTAGTTCGGAAATTCGCATTCCCGTCGAATAAAGCAGCTCCATCATCGCCTTACAGCGCTTCTCCAGGAGGGTGCCAGCGACTACCCCCTCAATCAAGGCGGTGGCTTCTTCCGGCTTCAAAACATGGGGTAGCTTCAGGTGGGGCTTCGGCAAGGTGATGAGCTTTGCCAGATTTTGATCGATGTGCCCTTCGCGATACAGGAACTTCAAGAACCCCTTGATGACGGAAAGGCGACGGCCCACCGTCGACCGCTCGTGAAGTTTCATCTGGCCGGCCAAAAAACTCCGCAAGAGCTTGAGATCAGTCACTCGATCGGCGTCTGTTCGATCCCCTGCCTTTTCATTCAGGAAGCGGAACCAGATCTTCATATCCAGTTCGTAGCTCGAGAGTGTATGGCGGCTTGCCCCTCTCTCATCTTGCAAGTATCGCAAGTAAAGGTCAGGCCAGTCAGTTTGAGAGGCTATATCCGCAGATCGGGATGAGATTTCTTTTGAGATTTCTTTCACGATTCGGATGTTCTCGCCGTGAGGCGCTTTTTGCAATCACGCGGCTTGTTATGCTCCATCGGGTCTCGTACAATTTTCCCGTGAAACGCCTAGCCCTCACTCTTTCTCTCATGGCCGGAATCAGCTTCGGTGAAACTTTGCCCACCGGGATGAGCGAAGCCGATGTTGCCCAAGCCACACGATTCCTCGCAATGAGCGGAACGACTCGCCTGCTGCGGTCGGCAGAAGCCTACGCTTCTTGGCCGGGAATTAAAATGGGAGTCGAAATCACTGTCGTACCCAGTGGCCGACTTTCGACCTTGGGAAATGCCAACGGATCGGTGGGCGGCATTCTGCCCATACCACGCGTTTACTTCACCAAAGGATGGATGGAGGAATTTGAGTTCACGTTGAGTTTCTTTCCTCCCACTCTGAACACCCTCACGAGCGTCGGGGGAATTTTGAAGTGGGCCTTTCTCAAAGAAAGCCAACGCTGGATGTCCGTTGCAGGAATCGCCGGAATCACCAGTGTCCGGGCGTTTCAAACCGAGTTCGAAGGCATCAACATGGAAGTGGGAGCGGTCGCGAGTAAAGACTATGTGCGCATCAAGCCGTACGGAGGGGCTTCCCTCATGCTGGCCCAAGGAAAGGTGACGCCGGCGGTTGCGCTAGGCGCTAGCGAAACGGGCGCGCTGCTGGGACTTCATCTTTTTCTCGGAGTTGAGTTCGACTTGCCCTTCAACCTCACCGTTCAAATCGATCGTATCAATGCCGACCTCTCAGGCACTTTCTTCGTGGGTAAGAAGTTTTAGAGATTCTTGATCTTCGCAATCAGATCTGTCGTCGAAAAACCTTCGGTAAGTGACAGACAAACCACCTTACCACCGTGGGATTCTACGATTTTTCTTTCGGGAAGCTCCTTCGTCGCATAGTCGCCACCTTTTACGTGGATATGCGGCTTAACCGCCTTGAGGAAGTTATCGGGCGTGTCTTCTTCAAAAATCGTGATGAAGTCGACCGCTTCCAGAGCAGCAAGCTGGTGGGCACGCGTGCGCTCATCGAGTATCGGCCGCTGATCCCCTTTCAAGCGCCGAACAGAGGCGTCTGAGTTCAATCCCACCCAGAGAATGCTGCCCAGCTGCTTGGCTTCGCGGAGATAGTTGAGATGGCCCAAGTGCAAGAGATCGAAGCAACCGTTGGTTGAAACGATTTTGCCCGGATGCTTGCGGAGTTCGTCGCCAATGGCTTCAGCCGTTTCTTGCGCAACAATCTTATGCTCGGGCAATCGCATTAAGCCTGACCCGTCCGATACACGGTAGACTGCGAAATCCCATCGATGAGATTGGACCCCTCCTTACGGAACAGAAGTAAAAAGGTCGGCGCAACAAAGGGATAGAAAAACATACTCATTACAATGCGTGCCATCTTTCTCCAGAAACGTCCATTGGGACCGAAATTAACCCGCAAACCCCAAACCCACATGCCTAGTGTCATCTCAAGAAATCCGAAAGACAGGGTGAGGTAACCCAGCCAAATCATCCCGAACTCCAGCCAAGCAAATCGGATGAAAGCTGGGTTGTTAAACTCACGGAGCAACTTCACTGACAAGTCACCCGTCGCAGACGACATGGCACTGGAAGTAATCACCAGCGCCAACATCCAAGCTCCCACGACGAAAGCCTGATCGATGAGCGACGCGACGAAACGACGACCGAGCGCTGCCGAGGGAACGGGAGGCGGCGGCTCCACCACCGCAAAGTCTTCGGCAGGTGCGTCTGCAAAACGCCCCAAGTCCTCAGTATCATCCAAAATCATGCGTTGCGAAGGTCTGACGACAGGAGCAGTTATCGGTTGAGTGGTGCGAAACTCGGTCACCGCACTCACTCCCGGTGGAACATAACTGGGCGCGCCTGCTTTTGTAGCGCCGCCAGGCCTCTTCGTCGTTGCGTGAATGCCAAGACCGTCGGTGAGCGGCAAGAAAGCACGGCTCAGGTCACCACCTTGCTCAGAGTTTGGACTCAACTCTTCAGCCAGAAACTTTTGCAAATCGACTAAGGTGGTGAGATCGCCGCCAGACAAGATGCCATCCACTTCGCTACTTTTCTTTGAGTCCATCGATTCCCCCGATTGACGCCATTGTATCGCAACAGGGCGTGTCAAAGCGAGGGGCGGACCGTTTAGGCAGAGGACAATCGCTCCGCCAAACGATACAAGGATCACGACCTCGCTTCGGCGCGCCAGCGGATGGCCCCTTCCGTACGGCATCGCGCCCAGGCGACATAGCGATAAAGGCAATCTCGTAAGTATCCGAAAAGACTTAGATGCTCTGTAAAACCCAGCCTAACCTAAAACTGCTTTTGGCCTTGGGCGCTCTGCTTTGCCAACTGGGCCTGGGTGATAAGCCAGATTGGTGTGCGCCGCACCTCGTGTCGCTGGCCAGTGACCGAACGGAAAAGTCCGCTCCTCCGCTCGATACCGTCGATGACATGCTGTGGGCTTTTTCCAACGGCCTCGTCCCGGATCCGCATTCGCAAGAACAGCTAAGGGCCTTTGAAGTTTATTTGAACTTGCGATTTGGCGAGGCAAAGAATGCCTCAGATACCGGAAGTAGAGGGTTGGGGAGTGTGATTGCAAAGGTCGCTGAGAAATTGAAAGCGCACCCGGAACTCACCAAGGTCCCCCTCCGCAACTTCATCATGGCGACCCAAGAGCGATCCTATCCGGTGACGCAAGAACTGGCCCAGGTGAGCCGCGCGTTGAGTGACGCGGCAGGGGAGGCGCGTGGCAAGCTATTTCAGATCGAGGCGAATCTTGGATATTGGAAAAAAGTCTTGGGTTGGCAAGATGCGGCCGTACCCGCGCACTTACAAATCAAGCGAGAGTGGTCCACAGAGGAAAAAGAGCGAGTCCGCAAAGAGCGGCGGGATTGGGAAGCGGCTGAGAAAGCGAAGTTCATAGAGGAGCTCGACCGCATCGTTCCGCCCGCACACAGAGAAGAGTTGTCGATTGCCAAGACACCGGAATCGGTTCAAGCAGCGGCCGGTGCCCTTTTTAATTCGCTCAAGACGAATCGCGAATTGAGGGTCCGGAGCCAAGTAGACGTAAGTTCTATTTCGCGTGCGATGGCAGACTTGGTTCACACGATTGGTTTCCATGACCCCGAAACCCAGTTGGGACTTAAGAGCGAAGATGGGATGAAGAGAATTGCCGCCATCCGGAAGGCCTTGGATGAGCGCGAGCAGTTCGCGATGCGGCTCGGGTACGCTGAGCATTTCGATGGCCTCCTGGCTGAACTCAAACTCAGTGGCCCCTCGGGAGTGGAATCGGATAAAGCGCTGATAGCGGATCTTACGAAGACGGAACAGGACGTGAGCTCGAAGGCTTCCGTTAAAACCACCAAGGGGACGGTTCGGGAAATCAGGCAGCTATCAGTCATGGAAGCCCCCTTCCGATCCTGCGTTGGCGGTTCAGACTGTTCCTCGCGCACTTATCTCACTCGCGCTCTGGATCCCAACTACCAATACTTCACGATGACGGATGAAGACGGCCATTCGAGCGGTCATATTACCATCGTCTTGGGATCGGCAAAGACGGGACAGAAAAAGGGCTTTTCACGTTGGGGAAAAGGCGGCGAGGAAGAAAAACTCGCCTTCGTGGACAAGATCATGAATGTTCCCAACGAAGATTTGCCGATTCTTATCGAAGCGGTAAGACGTTCGGTGCTTGAAAAAGGCTACACCCTTGTGATGCCAGAAGACCTTGGCGACAATCAGTCGGGGTTATCGAATTATCAAAGCACCATAGATTTTGTGACTCGCTGGATCACCCGAAAAGGGGATTTAATCCCGAGCTTCAAACCGCATTCTCATGACTATAAGCTGGATAGCCGTTACTCGCGAGCGGAGAGAGGGCTAGCCGTTCGCAAAGTCGCTGAACTTAAACTGCCCGAAAGCGCGCAACTTTTTTCGACTCAGCAGGCGCATTCATGGAAAACGCCGAAGCTCGATCTGAACGCACTGGTATTGGGTTCACGAAAACTTAAAGACGGCGATGTCGATTCGAAGATCCGCTATGTCGAGGCGCAGGAAATGCTTGAGGCGGCGCGCCTCGAAGTGGACCCGGAATACAGATCGGCTCTAGAGAGCTGGATGCAGGATTCGAGTCAGCCCTTTCGCCTTCGAAAGCGCATTCTTTTGAGCCTGTGGCCGGGTAAAGAACATCTGGAAGCCTTGCTGGCGCCGTTTACCCCGCCTGAAAGAGCTGACCTCGTTTGGAGTCTTCTAGACACTCCTCGGCTACGGCCGCTCGTTCTCGCCAGCCGCGACACAGTTCTGGAGTTGATGGTGGCCGTGCGTGCGAACCACAAACTCGTTTCCACTCTCGGGGATGAGTTCCAGGGGGTCCCGAAAGAAGCCTGGATTCGAGTTCTCAGTGCTCCTGATGTCTCGGATACGACGGCGCTCCAAATCACCAAACAAATGCCAAAGACTTTTAAGGCCATGACATTCAACGGGGCGACTGAAGTACTGTGGAAGGCGGAGGGAACCTCTGTGGAGCCCGAGCTGAGCCAACTCCTTGCCTCCGCCTATTTGAAAAGGGCCACAAATCCCACGAAGAGCGCACGGGAAACTGTTTCAGGCCTGGGGCGCGCTCGCGTTACGCGAGAGTTTGCCAAGCGGCTTTTGAGGTCTCAGTTGCAAGCGGACGCGCCCCTCCCCGTCCTTCGGGCTGCCGCGGAAATCGAAAGCCTTGCTGACTCTCGCAACCTCGATCATCGGAGCGCCGCCCAAGAGTGGATGGCAGACCTCAAAACGAGTCCCGATCTGAAAGCGGAATACCTACGCTCGACCATTTGGGCGATGGGTTTCGAGGATCTTACGAAGAAGCTTCCCACGGATCAGAAGGAAAGCGTGTTCAAACAAATCCGGGAGCATTCCATGGGCCTTGAGCTCAGGGAGATCGCGAAACAAAAGGGCATTATCGGGCCAGAGTTCTCGACGTTCGTACCAGAGGGCTCTGAACACACTTGGCTGCGGTTTCCACAGGGTGGCAAGAAGGTCCTAATTGGGGTACCCGGGGCGATCCATGCCAATAGAATGGGTCTTCGAGACGTGACGTTCAAAAAGCCCTTTCTGATGGGAAAAACTCCTGTGCCGCAGTGGCTCTATGCGCTGGTGATGGAGTCAAACCCCTCGCAGTTTAAGAGCGGCCCCGATTCAATCGAGGTTGCTATCAACACAAAGCTCATTCGAATGAATCCCAACTACCCGGTAGAGCACGTGTCGCACGGTGACGCCACGGAGTTTTGTCGCCGGCTTACGGCCTTGATGAACAATGGAATCAAGTACCAGCTTCCCTCGGAAGCGCATACCGATTGGGTTTCATCCCTCAAAGAGCCGCATTCTTCGCACATTGTCTGGCATAGGGACAATTCCAACGAACTTCCTCATCCGGTGGCCGAACTCAAACCCAACGCCTTTGGGCTCTACGATACATTGGGCAATGTTTGGGAGTGGCAGCGGGACGGGTTCACGGAAGAAACTTCCCGACTTCCCGCTACCGATCCGGAAGTGCCCTCCCAAAAAGAGTACGTGGTTCGGGGCGGCGCTTGGACCAATAGCCTAGAAGAGCTGCACGTTATCCAACGCTACCGTAGGCCCCCCGGACACACCTCATCGGTTGTCGGTTTCCGCATTGAAGGAACACCAGAGTAGCGCGGAACCTTCACGGAAACATTGCCCGCTAATCCGTTTCGACTCCGAGCAAGACAGCAATACGCTGCACCTGCTTGAGCTGCTCGGGCCACTCAGGGGCTTCGGTCGTGAAAACCAGCTTTTGATCGGGTGTTATGGAGTAAGTCTTGGGATGTGACTGTACAAGTTTCACCAACTTTTCTGGACTTGCCGGCGTGGTTTCGGCGAATTGCAACGAGGTGCGTTTGGGGCCGCAACTCATTCGGGTCACATGGAGCTTTTTCAAATAAACCTTAATTCGCATCAGACCCAACAGACTCAACACTTCTTCAGGCGGCGTTCCAAAACGGTCCCGAATCTCGGATTCAATGTACGAAATCTCCTCTTCGGATTCTACGCTCGAAAGTCGACGATAAAGTGTTACGCGCTCGCCAATGTCAGGAAGATACGCCAATGGAAACGAGGCTCTGACCTTAAGATTGATCTCCGGTTCTATATCAATCCGGTCGGCTTCGCCCTGCAATTGACGAACACTGTCTTCCAGTAGTTCGAAGTAAAGGTCGACACCGACCACTGCAATGTGTCCGGATTGATCTTTACCCAGCAAATCGCCGGCCCCTCGAATTTCCATGTCGTGGCTTGCGATATAAAAACCCGCCCCGAGGTCAGAATAGCGTTGAAGGACCTGAAGCCGCTCTTTCGCGTCCTGTGTCATGGCGTTCTCGCCCGGGGTGAGCAAGTAGCAATACGCGCGCTTATCAGAACGACCCACGCGCCCTCGAAGCTGGTAAAGCTGCGCAAGGCCTAAGCAATCGGCGCGGTCAATGATGATGGTATTTGCCCGAGGAATGTCCAACCCCGATTCGATAATGGTAGTGCAAACCAGCACCTGCGCTTCATTCTTGTAAAAGTGCAGCATGCGCTTTTCGAGGTCTTCCCCCTCCATTTGTCCATGACCGGTTTCGAGCTTCACCTTCGGGAGTAGATCTTGAATCTCCTTTGCAACGCGCATCAAGGATTCCACGCGATTGTGCACAAAGAAAACTTGTCCCCCTCTTCCCAACTCATTGGTGATGGCTTCTGACACCACTTCGGGCGAGCTGCGACAAACAAAAGTCCGAACCGAAAGCCTGTCGGGTGGAGGAGTCGTAATGATGGAGATATCCTTGATTCCGCCCATCGCCATATTGAGTGTGCGAGGAATCGGGGTCGCCGTCATGGCTAGCACGTGCACCGAGTCACGCATCTTTTTGAGTTTTTCCTTATCGGTCACTCCAAACCGATGTTCCTCGTCGACAATCACGAGACCGAGATCCTTAAACTGAACGTCTGCCGACAAAAGGCGGTGCGTTCCGATGAGAATGTCCACCTTCCCTTCTTTTGCATCGGCCAGGACCTGCTTCACTTCCGCGGGTTTGCGCATGCGCGAGATCATCTCAATACGAACCGGAACGTTCTTGAAGCGTGTCTTAAAGGACTCGAAGTGCTGAAAGCAGAGCACCGTGGTCGGAACGAGCACGGCCACCTGTTTCTTGTCGATGACTGCCCTGAATGCGCCGCGCATGGCAACTTCTGTTTTCCCGTAACCCACATCGCCACACACCAGACGATCCATGGGGAACCCTTGCGACAAGTCGTTCATGACGTCATCGATGGCCTTTTGCTGATCGGGTGTTTCATCATAGGGAAACTCCATCTCAAACTGCCGGTACTCATTCGAGGGTTCCGCAAAGGCATGCGCAGGAACGAGTTTACGCTTCGCCTGAATCTTCATCAACTCTGCAGCGAGTTCCGCAATGGCGCGCTTGGCTTTGCCTTTGGCCTTGTCCCAGCGATCGGACCCGAGCTTATCGAGAACAGGAGCGGCGCCTTCACCTGCGCCGAATTTTTGAAGAACGTTGAGTCGGTAAACAGGGATGTAAAGCTTATCCCCATCGCGGTACTCGAGCAGCACGTAGTCATTCTCTACGCCCAAAAAATCCATGGTCTTCAGACCCAAGTACCGCGAAATCCCGAATTGCTTGTGCACCACATAGTCGCCCACATCCATTTCGCGAAACTGTGCGAGCAGCTTATCGGCGGACTTGCCGCCTTTTGCCTTGGCATGGACGCTGCGCTTTTTATGCCCGAAGATCGCCTCTTCACTTACCAAAACGGTTTTTAACCCCGGCAGGATAAGGCTCTCGGTTAGGTACCCCTGCCACAGTGTGAGAGTTCTAAAGTCCGCATTGATGAAGCTGGGGTAGCTCGCCATCCCATCTACTTCGTGCCGCATTTGAAATTGATAGGGTTCAAAGAGCATTTGGAATCGATCCGCGTGCGTACGCGTGTGGAACACGATGTGGATGCGATAGCCCTGATCCATCCATTGGCGAAAGGTCTCGGCAAAGCCCTCGAGCGCGCCCGAAGTCGCTTTGACCGCCTTTTCTCGCTGAGCGTCCAATCCTGCGGCAGCAAACCCCAGGTTCCACTCTCCCCCGGTGCCGAAACTCTCAAAGTAGTAGCGCGCGCCTTTCAGGAGGGCTTGCGCTTCTTCTAGAGAAAGGAAGAGTTCTTCAAACGTGGCTATGGGTAGCGGTTGCTTTTCAAACAGAGCGTGATTGGTCTGAAGCCGGGGGATTTCCTGCTCCTCGGCAATCTCGCGGAGCGTTTGCTCCCCTTCGGCGATGAGACAGGTGTCTTTCGGGAAATAGTCCATCAAAGGAGCAGAGCCACCCGACAGAAGGGGAAACAAGAAGGAAGCTTCGGAGGGCATCGAACCGTTTTCAATGCGCTCAAGAAGCGCTTCCCGATCGGACTTCGCAATGCCAAGTGAGTCCAGACGCTGCTTCACTTTCGCAAAGGCCACTTGAAAGTCAGCGCCATGAGGAACCAACGACTGACCGACGGGGAGCACTGAGAAGTCTGTCAGCTTCTCCAAAGAGCGTTGCGAATCCGCTTCAAAAAAACGAATCTCTTCAATGAAGTCGCCATAGAACTCCAGCCGAACGGGCCGCGCATACAGAGGACAGAAGATATCGATGACCCCCCCACGCACGGCAAACACGCCGGGGTCAGACGCAGTGGGTTGCCGCTGATACCCTGCCTCGACGAGACTTCGAATCAGGGCTTCGCGATCGACCTCTTGCTCGGTTTTCAGCGTGGTCGTTGCACGTAAAAACTCCGAGGCGGGAAAAACTCGCTGAAGCAGCGCCGGCAGCGTGGTAACAAAGACGCGTCCGTTGGCGTCGTTCAGCGCATGAAACAACCCCACGTTGCGCTCACACAACGTACTGGGATTGGGCAGTACCGACCGATAGTAGTCAAAATCGAGGGCCGGCAAGTAATGAACGCGATCTTCTTTCGCCTTACCGCAAAAGAATCGGAAGGAGTCGATAAAAGCGCGTGCAGACGCTGAACTGTTTAAAACCACCAGGGTGGGAGCGGCGCCTTCCGATGACAATGTCGAAACGACGAGCGCTTTTAAAAGTGGCGTGAGACCAACGAGACGAGCGCCTGCCGGCGGTGCTTCTGCCTTGCCTGCAAGCCAGTCTTCCAACGAATGGACTGAAGCTTCCACTTTTAGCTGATCTCTTCTTTTAGCTCGCGTCCCATCAAGGAGGCGACCGCACTCTTTGCTGTTTTGCCCTCGTACAAAATGGAATGCACTTCATACAGTATCGGCATGTCGATTTCGTGTTTCGACATGAGTTCGAAAGCGGATTGCGCTGTATAAATCCCTTCGGCTACGCCGCCCAGTGCAGTCACTATCTCGCCAATCGGTTTACCCTCGCCAATCAAAATACCCGCTCGCAAATTACGACTTAAAGGGCCGGTACATGTCAGAACCAGATCTCCCATCCCCGCAAGCCCAAGAAAGGTCGCCGGATCCGCACCCACACTTTTACCGGCGCGTACAATCTCAGCCATCCCGCGTGTGATCACGGCGGCTCGCGCGTTGTCGCCCAACCGACTTCCCATAACAATACCCGTTGCAAGTGCGATTACATTCTTCAGAGCCCCTGCCAGCTCGACACCCAAAACATCCGTCGACGTGTAACTTCGAAAATAGGAAGTCGCTGTATGCTTTTGAACGAGCGCCGCCAATCCCTTTTCCTTAGCTCCAATGGTCACCGCCGTCGGGCACCGCCGAGCCACCTCCTGAGCAAAACTAGGCCCTGAGAGCACGGCGTATTGGACACTGGGACACAGCGATTCGAAGACTTCACTCACGCGCATGCAAGTGCCCATCTCCAGCCCCTTGGACGTATTGACGACAACTTTCCCCACAAGCAACTCAGAATAAGGAGCAAAAACTTGCCGAATGCTTTGAGTGGGAATCGAACACACGATCCATTGCGCTTCGCCAAGGGCTTTCGCCAAATCGGCTTGAGCCGACACGTTGGCCGATAGGGGAAGGCCTTTTAGGTACTTTGAGTTTTCGTGAAGGTCGCGAATGGAAGTAAGAACCTCTTTGTCTCTTCCCCAAAGCGTTACTTCCGCGCCTGCATCTGCAAATACATTGGCCACGGCGGTTCCCCAGCTCCCCGTCCCTACCGTTGTCACTTTTAACGCCATGCGTTCTCCTCGATTCGCTAACGCGTTTTACCTTGGATTTTGGCGGTTTGCCAGGTTACCGTCGGGCTTCACACAAAGCGCGTCGTGGATGGATACAACCTGGTGAACCGCCTGATTCAATTTGCTCTCGCGCAGTCCTTCGTCTTCCTTCTTTTGTCCTGGGGATCGCTCTTCCGACAGTACTCATCTAGCCAAGGCCTGTGGCTCTTCTTCCTGGCCCTTGCGAGTTTGCTTTTTTTCCAGATGCAAAGGAATTCCGAATGGAACTAAACGGGAGTTCTTTGCTTCGCATCGTCGTCGCCCTGATCCTTCTTTGGGCCTTGTCGGTGCTGCTTCGAAAGTACGAACAGAAAGAGGAACGTGGCTTTTCGAGTTGGCACGCTTGGGCGGCAGGCGCCTTTGCCCTGTTGGCGCTTTCTCTCATCCCCTTTTGGAGTCCGCCTTATCTTGGCACGGCCGAATCATCCGTACTCGGTGTTTGGGTTCTCCTCCAGCTCAGTCTATTTGCTTTGAATTTCGACGCTGCCTCACCTTCGCATCCTGCGGCTTACTGGACCGTTGCCTGGGGAATTTCGCTTGCCGTCGGAACGACCCTTTTTTCCACCACGGACCTTTCAATCCTCGGCGCTCAACAAGACAGGACTCTCGGCGGACTCGTTCCTGGTTGGGGGGGCTTTTTGCAGCCACTGGCGGCGGCAATCGCTCTTGTCTCCCAAGCAGGCATGGCCAGAGCCGATGCCGGAAGGACACTCAATCCCCGAACCCCCCGAGGCTGTATCCAGGGCGCTATGATCGCAGCAACCGTGGTCGTCTTTCTAGGTGCGTGGAATCTTCCTTGGATGAGTGCCTCGGACCTCAATCGGGCGGTGGGAAGCGAATCCGTCCGATGCTTACTTCAGGTTGCGATTTTTGGCGGCAAGATGGCGACGGTCTGGCTTGCGATTCTCAAAATCTCCCATTGGAAGCCGCTCTGGGACAGAGACCTGTTTAGTTCCTACCGTCTGGCTGCTCTGTCTAGCGGCAATCTTGCCATCACTTGGGCGGTCGTGATCGGAGGGGCTTTTTGAACTCCCTGCTTGCATTTCTCTCAGGGTTTTTAACACTCACCTGCGCGTTTGGCGTCCTCGTGATACCCGACTTTCGCCGTGCCTCCCTTTGCGCCGTCGGGGTCGCCTTGGGAGTCGGCTCTCTCATCGCCCTGACAACGGGTTCGCCGTCCAGCTGGGTGCTGTTTCTGCTCGGCACCGCCCTTGGGCTGGTCGGATTGAAAGATCGCGGTCTGGAGTCAGAACGGAGCTGGCACAATTGGTTTCTGATCATCCTTTCCACGAGTGCGCTGTGGTTTCTCTCTTTCTTTCTGCTGTGGACGTTTGAAGATGCGCTTGCGCTACCTCCTGAAACGCTTTCACTCGCTTCTGAAGTTTCGGATATTTTGGGAGCCCTTTTCGATGGCTACTTGTGGGCAGTTGCCATGGTCGTTCTTTTCGGGGCCGCGGTTCTCACGGCTGCCACAGAAAAGGAACCACTGTGAGTGCGGCCCTACTTGAAACCATCCTTCCGTCACTGATTGTGACTCTTTTCTCGGGAGGTCTTCTCACGTTGATCTTGCGACGAAACGGGTTCCATGCGCTTCTCGGTCTTGCTTTGATGTCGGCATCTGTATTGCTGATGCTCTCAGAAGTAGGCGCTCGAACCGGCAAAGTCGAAGGAAGCGCGCTGGCACTTCTGCTTTCTTTTCTCTTCACCCTCCACATTCTCTTGGGCTGGTTGCTTCTTGCCTCGTGGAAAAAACAAACCGGAACCGTGGAACTGGAAATATGACGAGGTACACTCCTGTTCCCTTCGCGCTGATCACTTTTGCATTGCTCGCCGCATTGGCCGCCGCTTTTGTCGCGCGCCAAAACCTCGTCTTTGAAATTTTGGCGTGGGCGCCCTCAGAGTCCTGGAAGACAGTCTTCAGCCTGCAGTGGGATCCGGAGGCGGCCGCACTTTCCCTGCTCACCCTCGTCGGTGCAGTCGGATTCACTGGCTGGGGTTTGCGAAGCGGAAAACTATTTGAAACCAAGCGCCAGCTCGTTTTCTTTTCGACGGCCCTTTTGGCCCTGCTGGTTTCCATCTGCGCGCGAAGCGCTGTGATTTTGCTCGCCGGGTGGGGCGTCTGGGTCGTGGCAAGTTTTGCCCTCTTTCAAAGAGACGAAACTCGCGAGGGTGGTGGGGTCGCTTGGTATCGATGGAAGCCACTTTTGTTTTCCCTCCTCTCGCTTTTTCTTGCCGTGGTTTGCACGAGTGCGGTCTTTCACACCACCGATCTTCGCGAAATGCGGCGCCTGGCTTTAGAGCCTTATGAGTATTCCCCAGAGCTGATGGCTACGGCTTGGATCGCAGCGCTAACGGCCGGTCTGTTGTCCGCCTGGGTGCCCGTCGTAGCCGGTTTTGATAAGAAGGATTGCTCTCTACTAGAGGACTGGTGGCGCCTCACGTCGCTGTTCGCAGCGCCACTGATTCCCCTGCGATTTGGATTCCTCGCGCTTCATCAGCCCGGAATTGAGAAGGGTGTCACGCTGACGGTGCTCATTGTCTCTGCGCTTGGAGCCTTTGCCGCTTGGACAACGCACACACGGCGACCACGTTGGCACTGGACCGCGTTTACGCTTTCGGGCCTGACCACGCTACTCGCCGTTCAACTCTGGGCTGAAAGCACCTCGATCTGGTTCTTCTCTGCGATCGGACTTTTAGCGTTGTACTGTTTTGCTGCGTGGTGGGCCCCGAAAATCGATCTCACCCTGCCCAAACGCAAAGGCCGCTCACCTATTCGCCTCACGCGTAAGATAAGCAGCACCCTACAAAACGGACTGGATCGCCTGGAAGTAGACCTCTGGCCGCAGATCTGGAGAATTCCGCCCCAAGCCTGTCGCACTTTGGGAACTTTTTTTGTCTTCTGGCAAAGCGGAACCCCACAGTACGCAATCGTCCTTATTTTATTTGGAACCCTTTTGCTTTTTTGGGCCGCACTTAAAACGCAGGTGATGTGGTGACTGCTTCAACCGCGCTCCAAATTCTCATTGGCGGCCCTCTAGCCACACTCCTTTTATCCGTCTGGTTCTCGGATTGGCTCCGCCGCCGATTCGCCGTGATGAGCGCGGCAGCCTGTTTTGTCACAGTGGCCATCCTCTGGGCGAGTTCTCAAGAAGCAACCGTGATTCCCACTGCCGAGCTGCAAACCGCCTGGCTGCCCGGCATCCCAGTAGACTTCGCGCTAGGGATTTCAGGACTGGGCCTGCCTTTTCTGCTCGTGTCCCACTTCAGCCTTTTTCTCTGCGCTTGGCAGAACCTGAAACGCGAGGCGATGGGCGCCTATTTCCTACTCGCACTACAACTATCCATCACGCTCATGTTCACCGCGCTCGATCTGGTTCTGTTCTGCGCGGCAGTCGAGTCCTTCTTCCTCTTGTTGTTCCTTCTGGGGAAATTGGAATCCGTGAATGCAGAATCGCTGGCACGATCTTCAGCCATCCATCTGGTAAGTGGCGCCCTTTGGATTGGCGGTGCACTGACGCTGGGTCTATTGAACGAGGAACAATTTCACGTCTTTTCGACGCGGGTGGGTTCCTTGCGCGACCTGCAAATCCATTCTGCCCCGGGAGGACCAGGGTTCGCCGACGCACTTTTCTGGATTCTGGCACTGGGGACGTTTCTTCGCACGCCGCTAGTACCGTTGCACTATTGGATGACTCCTTTGTCGACTGAAAGAGGGACTTCTCGAACCCTCAGTGTTGCGCTTTCAATGCCCATCGCGGTTTTTAGCTTCTCGTTCTGGATTCTACCGGTGTTGGGAGATGCCTTTTCACGTGCCTCATCGACCCTGTCGGTGTGGGCCGCAGCTTCGTGGGTTTACGCAGCCGCAGCCTGTTGGGCCACACGCGATCTCGGAAGATGGACCGGCATGTTCGCCGTTGCGATAGCGTCGCTTGCGATTTTGGGAATCACTTTATTAAAGCCCGACAGCTTCAGCGGGAGTCTCTATCTAGCGGTCAGCTGGCCCGCGATCGTGTGCGCTTGGAGCCTGATTCTCAATTGGATTGAGGACTCGCTGGGCTCAAGAAATCGAGAGGACATCGGCGCTCTTTTCCCGGTCGCTCCCCGAGCTGCAATCCTTACGGCAGTCTTGCTACTTTTCGCTGCCGGACTGCCCGGTACGGGAATGTTTAGTGGTTTGCTGCTTATTGGGGTTTCCGTTTGGCAGAACAGCGTATGGGTTGGCATCCTATTTTTCGTAGGCCTCGCTGTCTTGGGACTTTCGCTGGTAGATGTCATGCAAGATCTCTTGGTAGGGCGATCCTCCCTATCGGGTACAAAGCGCCACCGCGACATTTCATGGATGAAGGTTGCTCTCATTAGTCTTTGCGTGGTGCTAAGCCTTTGGATTGGACTCAAGCCCCAGGTATGGCGCGCTCGTTGGGAGCCCGCTCTACGTCGCCTTTGGAAGACAAGACTCGAAGCGAAGCATCTCCCTTCAAAGTCCATCGGGGGATTTTTATCGTGAACCATCTTTGGCTCGCTCCCTTCATGACGCTATTTCCCCTACTCATCGGCGCAGCCACGTTAGTGCTTCTACGCCGGACTCTCTCTGGAGAGCGACTCTCTCGCTTTGCCCTCTCCGTGGCCGGGCTGTCGACGGCCACAAGTTCTCTAGCGAGCATCGCTTGGTTTGCCTACCGGGCTGCCAGTCCCTTGGCAGGTGGAGGAGACCGCTTTGCAAGACTCATTCGGTGGAACCCACTGACGCCTGCCTGGTGCATGCTGCTCTGCTTTTTGTTGCTGCTGGGAGTATGCTTAGTGGCTTTTGAAGTCCGAGAAGCGCGAGAACGATCCCGGCTCCTCCTCTTGTTCCTTATTGCAGGGTTTGGCCTTCTCTCGGTTTCCATAACCAATCACTTACTCGTCCTGGTAGCTGCTTGGCCGCTCGCTTCGCTTCCGCTGTCGGTAGCGGCTTTCACTTACAAAAAGAGCAACCGACACTCTCTAGCGCTGATTGCCACCTTTCTGGCCGATTTTTTGGGATTCATCTTGCTGGCCTTTGCGGTCACCCTTTTCTTCGCCCAGTTCCAGGAGCTCGGAATGGAAAGCCTCTCGGAATCGGTGCGAAGTGACATTGAGACATCAGACATTCTTCTGTACACGGGAATGTCCCTTTGGCTTGCAGCGCTCTTTACTCGTCTGGCTATTTTCCCATTCCACATCGTCACCGCAGAACGGGTATTGATAGGACCTTTAGCGATAGGAGGCCTTGCTTCACTTTTGCTGCCTATTTCCGCTACTGCCGCTGCCTGGAGTTTTGTCGGCGATACTCTGCATCCGCTCTTGCCTCAATGGCAGACTTTTCTCGCTTGGATGGGATTGATCACCACCTGGGGTGGCGCTTTGGGAATGGTGGTTCAGAAAGGAACGCGCTCCTTTCTCGCCAGCAGCCTTATTCTTCAAGGCGGCTGGACTCTACTCCTAATCGCTAATCCCTCTTCTGTTCCGGTCGAAGCGGAATCCTACTTTCTGTGGTTCAGCACTTCCCTCTCCCTTTTCATTCTGCTTTTTGGCGCTGCAATTATGGAGAAAAATGTCGGCACTCATTCCACTTCGGGGCTAGCAGGACTCTTCCAATACAAGCCTCGACTCGCTTGGGCCATGCTGACGGCCTACCTGTCCCTCGCTTGCATTCCTTTCACTTCAGGATTTGCAGCAAAGGCGATGGTCCTGGGGCGACTCGTCAGTCGAGACACTCCGTTGCTCGCAGTGGTGGCTGCGCTCGCGATTGTCGTCTCAGCGATCCCGTGTCTCAAGGCTGTTGGGGTTATGGCCTCAAAAGCGCCGCGAACCGAGAAATGGCCGGAGCCATCCTTGGGAGCAACCCTACTACTCTGGTGGCTTTCGATAGGGATCTGGGCACTCGGCCTGTTTCCCGCTACGGTGTGGCCCGGCTAATTTTCTCTTCCAGGCTAAGGCGATAGAACTCACGAAGAAATCGTAGAAATTTTTCCCTGGCGCTCACGTCACAAGCGAGACCGGCATTTTTTACGAGGAAGGTTTTCGCCAATCGGCTTGCGGCTTCATAGCGAGCTTTCTGTTCCGCACTCATCTGCTCAAACCACGAGTAGTTTTGAAAGTACTGGTCGAGCAAGCTTCCAAAGCGCTCAGGGTCAGTTCCTTGCGCGAAGAAGGTAAGTAAGAACTTATCAATTTCACCTTGGAGTTCCAGCTCTAGATGGCTAACACCACGCCCCGTGGGCGCATGGTGCGCAAGATAGTGAAAGTGGCTGATCTCTTCGGCAGCAACACCAAACGCTGCGATTTGTGCCGTCGACCAGCTTTGGCCCCAATGCGAGAAGGATTCCAGGCCCACTGTCGTTTCGGAATTCAAATAGATTCCCAAGTAGAGATCCTCGTGCGCGTGTCCGGGTTCCACGATGTAGAGCGCCCCTGCAGGAGCTCCATGCACTAGTTTATCGACGGGTTTGCGAACGAGAAAGTCTACAGCGGAAAGCGGGGAATGCAGATTGTAGAGGCGCTTAAGCGCCAGATCAATTTGGAGAATGACGCTCTTCAATGGCGTGTCTTGATTTCCAGCCGAACGGGAGACTCGATACCTTGCTCCGCCAGCTTCTCTTTGAGTCGCTCACTACCTGAGTAGACCCAACGCTCATACAATCGAAGCAGTTCCGTATTCGTTTGAAGTCCACTGCGCTCACTCATTTCGCCGAGCACATTGGAGAATTCTCGAAAGCGAGCAGAAAGTTCTTTAAAGACAGGACTTCCACTGGTCGACCACTGAGAAAGCTGCCCGTAAGCAGCACCGCCCATACCTGCGTAGTAGTCGATATCGATGATCTTGCGATTGAGACTGTCGGGAAAGAATCCGGTGACCACCATGCAAACATCGCCCAAGCGTTTGAGGGCAACGCGCTTAACCTCAGGCGTGCCTTCAACGTATTCGGCGTAGAGACCGACTAGAAAGTTGTCTGCCGGTTTTCCATCCGGAGTTTTGGCGAAAAACTTGTCGGCTTCAATCGACCGAAGAAGCAGCTCAACCAAATATTCAAAAGACTCGCGATTGGCTTCCACTCGGCGTTTTTCCATGACCGAGCGGAGCTCAGAAGCAAAAAAATCACGAGCCACCGCAATCGGTGAAGTCGTGATAGCTTCAGACTTTGTTTCGCCTTTTTTCTTCATAGCTGCGGCTCTACCCACCGCTTGAAATCCCTATCGGTATTTCCTATGACTTACTTTAGCTAATGCGAATTCCTTACCTCTTACCAATCCTATTAATGACTTACGCGGCACATGCGCAACGAGTCGTGTCTACGAGCCCGCAGATTACGGAGCTCCTCTACCAACTCGGACTGGGGGATGCTTTGGTCGCCACCGTGGAAGGAAGCGAATACCCACCCGCCGCAAAGAAACTGCCTTCCATAGGCCAGCTCTTTTTCCCCAGCCTAGAGAAAACTGTAGCATTCCGACCTGACTTTGTCGTTCTGGACACCCACAACCTTCAGCCCACTTTTGCTGCGGCGCTTAAAGGAATGGGCATTTCCACCTTCTCGTGGAATACCCAATCTGTGCAATCCTTGTTGGCTGATGCAAACCGATTTACTGAAGTTCTCAGTAAGCCGCGCTCCGAACTACTTGCTCGCGCTGAAACTTGTTTGAAAGCGCTCCAGCGCAACGCTTCCCCGAGTGTGCCTGCCCTTACTTTCGTTTGGACGGATCCTCCCATCGTCGCAGGCTCCAACGCCTTCTTAGACTCCTTGGTGGAACTGCTGGGCTTTTCGAATGCCTTGCCGAATCGACTCGCCCTTCCCTACGTGACCGTGAGCGAAGAGTGGCTGATCGCAAATCGGCCGGAACGAGTTTTTTTTCTAGACCATAGTAAAGACGCTTCCGAGCAAACACGACGTCGCATACGGCAGTGGTGGCCCAGCAACCCACCGGAAACCGTGGCTTTGTCGGCAGAAACGTTTGCTCGCGCTTCACTCACCCCCCTTCAGCACCTCGAATCGCTCGCGCCTCGTAAGCCTTTGCCGAGGGAGTGTGCTGCGCATGCCAACTAAGACAGGGCTGCTCATACTGCTTCTGATCGCCGCCTGTGCCCTCGCTTTGATTTCAGGAGTGGCAATCAGCTGGGCGGAAGTTTCGCAAAGCGGATCTGCTCCGCATCGCATTTTCTTCGAGCTGCGCGTACCTCGACTCCTTCTGGTGTTCTTCACGGGCGCGGCGCTCGCAGCCGTAGGGTCCACGTATCAAATCCTATTCCACAATCCCTTGGCAGAGCCCTACCTACTCGGCATTTCAAGTGCGGCTGTTTTAGGGATCGCCGTAGCAGAAAGTTTTTTCGGCATCGCTGCCACTTCCCTTGCTTCCCAGGGTATCGGCCTCGCCAGTGCCTTGGTCGTCACTGCGGGGCTACTAGGACTTGCCGCACTCCACAAAGGCACTGACTTCGAGCGCGTAGCGCTTTTCGGCCTGGGAGTGAACTTCGTTTTGTCGTCGATTCTTTTCTTGCTCCTTTCATACCAAACACAGCACGTGGGCGGCGGGAGCTTGCGCTGGCTCTTCGGTCAAATCCCGTGGATTTCGCTCGCCATGGCGCTGCGATTTAGCCTAGTGGTAGCTATCGCGTTGGTGGCACTGCTCGTGGCCAGTCGGCACTTGGACGCGCTGAGTTTTGGGGATGGTGTCGCTCGCAGTCTAGGTTTCTCTCCTCATCGCATTCGGATGATAGCCCTTGGACTTACTTCTGCTCTGGTGGCTTGGTTGGTCTCCTTCAGTGGCTCCATTGGATTTATTGGACTGGTCACACCCCATATTGCACGGCTGGTTTTTCGGCCAAGCACCACCCGAGCTTTGTTGGCGCTGTGCATTCCTATTGGGGGTGCATTTCTACTACTCGCTGATGCCGCTTCCCGAAGCTTGCTGCCGCCGATGGAGTTTCCCATCGGAATTTTAACGACGCTCATTGGTGGACCCCTTTTTCTGGTGTTGCTGTGGAGACGTTAGTGCCTTGGCTTCAAACGCAATCGCTGGTGCTGGGGTACGGCCGCCATACCGTCACGCCCGAGCCGCTTAGCCTGACGTTCGCCGAACCCGGGATAGGGGTGCTCTTGGGGAGAAACGGCGCAGGCAAAACCAGCTTCTTGCGCGCGATTCTCGGCGAACCCGTCATTCGGGCGGGGAGTTTTCAGCTCTTCGGAGAACCCGCCCTACCTGCTGGATCGATTGGCTATGTGGACCAAGACCCCGTCTACCCAGGCCACCTGCTACTGGAAGACGCTCTCAAACTGGCCTTCCTACCGCAGCTGGGATGGCGTGGACGAACGACACCTCAGCAGAATGCGCAAACTCAAGTGGCCCTAGAGCGGTTTGGACTAGAGCCTTTGCGCACCCGCGCCCTGTCCTATTTGAGTCCTGGTGAAAGGCAGAGGGCTTTTCTTGCCCGGTCCATTCTTCAGTCGCCCAAACTTCTGCTACTGGATGAACCCACCAATCACTTAGACCCGCATGGGCGACGCTGTTTTTGGGAAGCGGTCCGTATCGCTGTGAAAGATCGTGGCTGTCGGGTGCTTGTCAGTACTCATGACCTGGAATTTGCGAGATTGAATGCAAAGTGGGTAACGGCATTTGAAAAAGGGCGCATTGCCTATCATGGGCCTGCAACGGACTTCTGGAAAGAGTCTGGGGAAGTAAAACTTTTCGGGGACTAGCAAACGGTGCGCGCCTTATCGTCGAGTGACTGAGAGCTGAGCGGCATTGTCTTCCAACTTGTTTTCTGGAGTGCCCTTCATGACACTGGATTGCTTCATCGACGTATCCGCCAATTCTTCGCGCATTTCTGGTGTAAGACTATTCAACTTAATGGCATTGTACTGACCCGGCTTGATTTTATGTTTCTTGATGAAGCTCCCATTGTTCGCAATGTTGGGAGAGCGCATCGCCACTTCTTCCATTCCAACGGCTGCTAACTCCAGTTGATTGTTGTACGACTGCAGCTGCTGCGCGTTGGTCAAACGTCGCTTGCGCTTAATTTTTTCTCCGCCCTCGCTCCACTCAGCAAGCTCCGAAGAGATGTCCCGACGGGAAATCTTTCCGTTCGACGGCTTGGGAAGGTCATTGGGGTCTATCCCCACTCGGTCGATGAGGGCAATGTTCAGACGTGTTTTCCACTTGTCGACGCGTTCTTGTTCCACATCCCCTTCTGAAACCTGTCCGCCACTCGAGGTGGCGTTCACCATGTTTACCGAAGCGGATCGCAAGGCCACGCAAGATTTGTAGCGAGTTTGAAGATCCATCGCGAGCGTTTCCATGTCGAGACGCGCTTGGGGCTCGAGTCGTTCTTCCGTTTTGGTTTGCTCCTGCATCTTCTGCATGGCTTGCTGATACGATTCACAATCTGGCCTGTCCTCGTTTAAGAGAAATTCGGTCGGCTTGTCCCCCGATCGCATCTCAGCCAAATTGGCTACCAAGCGATTACGGAACATCTTGGTCCAACGACTGGCCATCATGCGAAGCGATTCCATGTTTGGCATCGTGTACTTCGCCCCATTCTTGGGCGCGTTGTCGTCGGAGGTGAGCGCAATCTGGCGAGCAGCGGTTTGTTCCCCGACTTGCTCGATTTTCTGGCGCACTTCGGGCAGAAGTTGCCAGTCGGTAATACCACTATAGTCGAATTTCCCGTCTGCGTCGGTGTTGGGTCCGCCGCCTTGGCGCTCAACCTGCCAGATCTTGTAGTTCGATCCGCTATCGATGGTCTGACGCTGCTTCCATTCCTGGGCAACCGTCCCTTCAAGCGGAGAATGATCTTTTCCAAAACCGTGTTCCGGAATGTAGGGATCGAGCCAGGAGTTGCAGAACTGTCCGCCCACCCATTCCTGGCAGGTGCTCTGCACGTAATAGTGGATCGTGGTGTTGGACAAGAACGAGTTGCCCGAGTTGCTATCGAAGCTTTTTCCGCCGCCGCCCTTACTCTCTTCGTACGTCGCTTCTTTCATGTCGAGCGCTTGGCTTAAGCGCAGGAGGAGCTTCGAAAGGTCTTCGCGGGCGCGCTTCTCGCCCCCAGCCGGATCGGGCACGGGTCCGCCAAAGGCAGTCGCCGTCATCAAGAAGCAGATTAAAAGTGTGGCTTTGAGCCCCTGCACGTATTTCCCCCACCTACTTAGTTAGCAAGGGGGATACCAACGCAACTGCTTGAATTTGCAGGGGTGGCCCGCAGGCGTTTCGCACGTTTCCATGCGCCCCAAGCTGTATACGGTGAAATGCTAACCGGAATACGCACTTAGCCTGTCCACCCTGTTTACAGCCCGTACACACTCTGTTCAGGAGCTAGCCTCCTTGAAAGGGGTCAGTGCACTTCCTCAGAAAAGTGGACACCTAGGAGTTAGGCGTTATAACAGCCAACCCGGAGGTTGAAGGTGTCAGAGAAACGTCCTTATCGAGCGCATTCCGCTGAGTTCAAAGCGGAGGCAGTGAAGATGGTAATTGATGG
>JBGTAN010000050.1:0-39734 GCA_041749855.1 Bdellovibrionota bacterium | reverse complement strand
GATGGATACCTTGATACCCGCCACCCCCGGCGAATCCGAGTTGGGTAAGGTACAAAAAGCGACGCACCAGCGGACGCCGGTGCGCGCAGCGTTCAAATTGGTGGAGGTGGGGGGAATCGAACCCCCGTCCGCAAATGATCCACTAAAGCCTCTACATGCGTGTCTCACTTTTAGTTTTTCGCCAGACGGCTTCTTTGTGAGCCTAGCTACCGTCCAGTTATTCTCAGTATTTTTAAGAGCGAGCTGCTGAGCCGCCGGCTCGCTCCGATCCCACTAAATGGCGTCCCTCACAACCCGCAGGAGCAGTCGTGAGGAACGGGTTGCTTAATTTAATTAAGCAGCCATTGCGTATTGGTTTTCGCCAATTACTATTTTGTCGCTTTTTTTACGAGTCAGCAACGAACTCGGCATGCGACTTTAAGCTTCAGCATCCACGTCGAAGCCAGGTCACCCCCGTCGTACTTAATGCAAAATAGGCATCCTTAGCGGGGAAAGCAAGGATGCTGGCTATCGGCCTCTGCTGAACGCGCGAAAGATCACCAGGATAATAACGGCTCCGATGATGGAAGAGAGGAAGCCAGCAGGCTGGCCTGGCAGGTAATGAAGTCAAACGTCTTCGAAAGTAGCCGTGCGTAATTCCCTAAGGAATGAACCCGATGCATTTCTCCTTAAAGATCCGAAGTAGCCTACCCTTTTGATACAATTCTAGCTCTATCTCTGGGGGAGCAAATTATGCACTCGAGTCACAATCCAATGGCCCTTCCTGCTGGCTGGTATGCAGTCGGAACGCCCAAGGAGTTTGGTGGCAAGAAGCTTCGGTCAACGCGCCGGTTTGGTCGAAACTGGGTCATCCGAAGAGATAGCAAGCTTCGATGGATTGCGCAGGAGGATCTGTGCCCGCATCGTTCAGCGCGCTTGAGCCTCGGAAAAGTCACGAACGACTGTCTGACCTGCCCCTTTCATGGCATTCAATTCGACGCGAGCGGAAAAGCGGCATTCGTGCCAGAGATTGGACGCGATGCCCCCGGTCTACGCATAGAAACATTCGAGCTTCGTGAGGCCCACGGGTTTTTATGGTTTCCGTGGGGCGGAGCTACGGGCGAACCTAGTTGGTTTAACGATTTGAATGAGCGGTTCACTCATGCACCGAGCGTGCACCAATGGCCCCAGCACTTCAGCCGCTGCGTGGAAAACCAGCTCGATTATTCGCACCTTCCATTTGTTCACGCGACGACCATTGGACGCGGCTTCGACCCCACTTTCAAAGGTCCCTGCCGAGTGGACTCACGAGGTATGGTCGTCGGACTTGGCCGCTCCCCGAACGATGTGGCGGCCTTCGAGTTTCGCTATCCCAATGTGTGGATGCTGACCATCTCGCAACGGTTTCGGCAGACAATCGCTTTCGTTCCCGTCGACCAAGAGCATACACGCCTTTACTTGCGAACTTATCAATCATTCATCCGGATTCCGCTGCTTCGTCATCTGGCAGCCCGCGCGCTCGGGCCTTTCAATCAGCTGGTGCTTGGGCAAGATTATCGTGTTGTCGTTGGTCAGGCGCCAAGGGACTCGCGCGCGGCCGACCACGAGCGCTTGTTCTTTAGCGACACCGCAATACGGGCCTTTCGTAGCTGGTTTAAGCAGGAGGCCGTAGCCCCGGCCATTTCGGATGACGATCGACTCGCCGAAGGCTAAAGAAAACGGGCGTGACCCAAGAAGAGATTGATAGATGCACTGCTCTGCTAGAGCGGCTAAGCACCGATCCCGCTTTTGTATCTAGAATTGATGCAGACAAGCTGATTGCGCTTAGGAAAGCCGCAGGGCGGTTTAGCCGCCCGAACAAAGATGAAATCCGCCTGCAGCATAATGCGTTCTATGCCGCCCGACGCAAAGCCCTTCAGAGCCAAGACAAAAAGGCACGCGCGGCAACCGGTATTCGCGAAGCGAGAACACAGTCTGTTTTCCAGGCGCCCACGCAAGTGGCGCTTCCACCCAGTGAACAAACAGAAGCGAGAGTCCTTACCTCGGCTCGCAATTGCTATGTGTGCAAAGCCGAGTTTACGCAGCTGCATTTTTTCTACGATTTGATGTGCGCGCCTTGTGCCGAGCTCAATTACCGCAAGCGGTTTCAATCGGCTTCTTTGCACGGCCAAGTGGCAGTGATTACGGGTGCTCGTCTAAAAATTGGCTATCAAGCAGCGCTCATGATGTTGCGAGCCGGAGCGCGAGTGATAGCCACCACGCGTTTTCCTATCGATGCGGCGTCTCGCTTTAGCCGTGAGTCCGATTTTGCAGAGTGGGGACATCGGCTGGAGGTATACGGTCTTGATTTGCGGCACATTCCGAGTGTGGAGATCTTTTGTCGCTATCTTACCCAGTCGCTGGGTCGCCTCGATATTTTGATCAACAACGCTGCGCAAACAGTTCGCAGGCCACCGGGGTTTTATGCGCACCTACTTGAGCAGGAATCGGTTCCGTTTGAGCGACTGACGAATGAAGTAAAACCTTTGCTTGCTGCCAGTGAACGTTGCAAGCAGCAGTTGGCGGCGCTTAGCGCAGCCGCTCCGGATACGACTAGTTCCCTGGTTGTTTTTCCATCGCAGGTTCCTGGAATTGGCTTGCGTGCTTCGGCACTTCTATCTCAGGTGCCTTACGCCTATGACAGCTCGCTCAATGCGCAGACCCTCTTTCCACAAGGCGCACTCGATGCAGACTTGCAGCAAGTGGACTTGAGGGAAACGAATAGCTGGCGTCTCAGGCTTTCCGAAGTAGCAGTTCCAGAGATGCTGGAAGTTCAGCTGGTGAATGCCGTTGCGCCCTTTGTGCTTTGCAGCAAGCTGGAGCCTCTCATGACCCGGGATTTTACAGGGCGTAAACACATCGTGAATGTGAGTGCGATGGAAGGAAAGTTTCACCGGTTCAAGAAAGCAGACCGGCACCCTCACACGAATATGGCCAAAGCCGCCTTGAATATGCTGACGCATACCTCCGCAAGCGACTTGCAGAAGAAAGGCATCCACATGAATGCGGTGGATACCGGCTGGGTGACTGATGAGGATCCGGTCGCCTTGTCGACTGCCAAGCAAGAGCGACATGATTTTCAACCACCACTCGACATTGTCGATGGCGCTGCGCGTGTGTGTGACCCTTTCTTCGATGGCCTCAACACTGGTAAGCATGTGTGGGGAAAGTTCTTAAAGGACTATTTTCCTATCGATTGGTAAAATAGTGAGAGGTCCCTCTCTCAATCTCAGCCCGTTGCGGCATTTTCCGAAAGACATTTATGAAGGCGCTTAAACGACTCTGCGTTTTGGTCTGCTTTGTGTTTGCTCTGTGTGGCATAGAGGCAGCTGAATCCTCGGGCCCGGTCCACCCCCTATCCTTTCAGGCAGGGATGAGCACATTCATTCGCGATGGCAGCAACGTGATGGTTTTCGGTCCTTATGCGGCCTTCACTCCATTGCTCGATTTCGGCGCAGCTGGACTCAGAGGTGAGGTCTCCTGGAGCCAGATGAAGGAGATTTCGGGCAGCACTGTGAGCACTTGGGGTTGGGGCGCTTACTTACGATTTCCTGTCAGTTTGAAATGGGGTAAGGGCGATCGTACCTCGAGTTTCCATATGACGGTCGATGCTCTTCAATTCGAGTTTGGTGGGGGAATGGAGAAGTGGAGCACCCAAGCCAATTGGCGTAACCAGATTTCTATGAATGTCGCCCTTTTATTTCACTGGTACATAGAGCGCTTCACTGTGGGTTACATGTATGTCTTCGACAATACGGGCGCCAACATCGTTATGAGAGTGGGGCTTGGGTTCTCCATATTCTAAGATGTGCTTTAGGCCGCGCAGCACTTTTTGAATTTCTTTCCACTTCCACAGCTGCACGGATCATTTCTCCCAATCTTGGGGGAGTCGCGCTTTACCGTCTCTATAGGCTCATGGTGTGCGTGCCCTTCGCCTTCTTTGTGGGTGTGGGCGTCCCCATCGACAAAAAACCATTGCCCGTCGTCTTCTTTGCGGAACTCGGCAACTTCGTGGTGCTCAATGCCTTCGCCCTTCATCTCATAGGTCGCCGTGAATTCCACGATACCCGTGGTGTCCTGGGGGCCCCCTTTCTTGGTCTTTAGGATCTTAAGACTCTTCCACTTCACATCCTTCGCAGAACGCTTCATCTCTTGGATGTCGAAGCCCTTTCGCGCCTCGGGTGCGAGGGTGTCTTTGATGTAATCGATCTCATTGCGCGCAAAAGCGGTATAGCGCGATCGCATCAATTCTTCGGCTGTAGCCGGCTTTGCTTTGCCGGCGAGATAGGGGCCACAACACTTTTCAAACGCTTTTTCTGTTCCGCAAGGACATTCCATGGACGCAATCTACCAAGGTTAGGTATGTTTCGCACATGCGAATTCCAAAAGAAGGTTTGCGGTTCCAATGTCAGGGTTCCGGCAAGTGCTGCGTGTCGCGAGGGGGTTTTGGGTTCGTGTACCTTTCCCTTAAGGATCGGCGACGCTTTGCAAAGCATTTCAAGATGCCCACTCGACAGTTCACTCGGGAATATTGTTCGAAAACAGACGGGTGGTTTCACCTTAAGGATCTGGATGGCCCCTGCGTGTTTCTCGAAGGTAAGCAGTGCAGTGCCTACGAAGCGCGTCCCATCCAATGCCGGACCTGGCCCTTCTGGCCGGAGAACTTCAAAGCCCGGGCCTGGTCTAAAGACGTTGCCTCCTTTTGCCCCGGTATTGGCCGGGGTCCGCTCGTGCCATCGGGGGAAATTGAAAGGCAAATTCGCCTGGATAGTTGGAAAAACTAACCCCCCGAGAGGTTGAACATCTTCGCTTACCGAAGTAGATTCCCGTGTGGCCATCCTCGTTAGTGCAAATCAGATCAGTAAAACCTTCGGTGTGCGACCGCTTTTTGAAGGGTTGAATTTCGTCGTGGAGAGCGGTGAGCGCATTGGGCTCATAGGACCCAATGGGGCCGGTAAATCGACGCTGCTTCGTATCCTTGCCGGGCAACACACTTGCGATGAAGGGCAGCTATCTTTTTCTAAGGGTTTGAGGGTCGGCTTTTTGGAGCAGACTCCCGCCCTGCCGCTGGAAGAGACCGTGGCAGATTCGATTCAGGGCGATCAGGCCGGAGAGCTCATCTCCCGGTTGGAGTTGAGTCCTTATGCTTATGTGGAAATAGGGACGCTTTCGGGCGGTTGGAAGAAGCGCGTGGCGCTAGCGCGTGAACTAGTGAAAGAGCCGGAGCTGCTGCTGCTCGACGAACCCACCAACCATTTGGACATCGAGAGCATTCTCTGGCTCGAGGGTTTTTTGGCACGCGCTACTTTTGCCACGGTGACGGTCACCCACGATCGCCTGTTTTTACAGCGCATTGCAAACCGCATTCTGGAATTAGACCGGCGCAATCCGAATGGGCTTTTGAATGTGGCCGGCGATTACGCCACTTACTTGGAGTTGAAGGAAGCCAATATGGCTATCCAGCAAAAGCACGAGACGGTGCTTAAGAACACGCTCCGTCGAGAGACGGAATGGCTGCGTCAAGGGGCGAAGGCCCGGACCACGAAGCAGCAAGCCCGCATTCACGCGGCTGCAGACTTAAAAGACCAGGTCGAGGAGCTTTCTTTTCGGAACCAGGTGCGATCCACTCGGCTCGACTTTGTGTCTTCGGATAAAAAGCCTAAGCGCCTCATCGAGGCGAAGCAGATTTCCAAGTCTTTTGGCTCAAGGAAGATCTTTACGGATGTAGACCTCTTCATTGGCCCTGGGGATCGGGTGGGACTGCTGGGCACCAACGGCTGTGGGAAATCCACCCTCATTCGGGTGCTGCTGGGTATGGAAGAACCGGACTCGGGAACGATTCTGCGTTCAGAGCACCTTCAAGTGGCTTATTTCGAACAAAATCGCGAAACGTTGGATCCCGAGCTTACTTTGCGCAAGACACTCTGCCCGGGCGGCGACCATGTGAACTACCGCGGCAAGATGGTGCACATCCACGGCTATTTGGATCGCTTCATGTTTCGCAAAGAGCAAGTCGATATGAAAGTCGGCAAGCTCTCCGGGGGTGAGCAGAGCCGCATCCTGCTTGCTCGACTCATGCTCAAGCAGGCCAATGTCCTGGTGCTCGATGAACCCACGAATGATTTGGATGTCGATACGCTCAACGTCTTGCAAGATTGCCTTACCGACTTTGACGGGGCCGTTCTGCTCGTAACCCACGATCGCTACTTCCTGGATCAGGTAGCCACTCAGATTACGGCTTTCCCCAGTGAGAACACAGGTACGGGTAAAGTGCTGGATTTTGCTGACTTGGCGCAATGGGAAAACTATCGGAAAAACGCCGCCAAAGGTCCGACCGCCGCGGAAACCAAGCGGGCAGCCGCCAACGGATCCGAAAAGAAGAAAAAGCTAAGCTACAATGAGACGCGTGAGCTTGCCGGTATGGAAGAAAAGATCCAAACGGCAGAAGCCCGTTTGAAAGATCTCGAGGCCCAGAGTGCGGCGCCGGAGAATCAAAGCAATTCCGCACGCCTTGCCGAGTTGTTCGAAACGATCGCCGCAACGCAGAAATCCATTGAAGTGCTCTATGCGCGCTGGGCAGAGCTCGAAAAGAAGTAGTTTCGGGCTGAGCTGAAACCATAGTTGGTCAATTGGGCCTTGAAGCCCTATATTGCCTAGGTTCAGTTACGCTTACTTGAGGTCACCATGGCACTGCTTACTCGCGCTTTACGCGTCCCCTCTTACGGTTATGAAGATGAGGGAAAGCTCGTGGTGCCTCCTGCGGCAGTCCTGTTCTCCGAGTTTCGCAGTCGCATCAATCCATTTATAGATCGCAAAAACTGGCTCGTTTTTATGAGCTGGGCTGCAACGCTCGTGTGCGCGATTCCTCTTGTTGGATTTTTCGTTTTTTATTTCAGCTGGCCACTTCTGATTGCTGGCTTTATTTACAGCATGGTTGTTCTAGGTACGCACGGAACGATTTGGTACCACCGCTACTGCACGCACAGAGCATTTACCTTCAGCCACCCGTTTTTTCGCTTCCTGGTAAAAAACTCGGTCGTAAAATTAATTCCCGACGAGCTCTATGTGGTATCCCATCATGTCCATCACTTGATTTCAGAGAAGCCAGGGGATCCCTACAATGTAAACGGGGGATGGCTCTATTGTTTCTTGGCGGATGCGAATCATCAACCGATTGCGCAAGATCTCTCGGAGCAGGATTACAACCGTTTGATCCCGATGCTTTCGCACACCGGCGTTCGGATTAATTCGTATAAGCAGTATCAGCGCTGGGGATCCATTGCGCATCCCCTGACGACGACGATTCACTTTGTTCTCAATTGGTGCTTTTGGTACGCCGCTTTCTTTTTTGTCGGTGGTCACGGACTAGCAATGGTTCTCTTTGGGGCAGCAGGCGTTTGGGGAATTGGCGTTCGGACCTTTAATTTTGACGGGCATGGTGCGGGGAAAGACAAGCGCCAAGACGGCATCGATTTCTATAGAGAAGACCATAGTATCAATCAGCTTTGGCCGGGGCTCGTCACCGGAGAGTGGCACAACAATCATCACCTGTATCCTAATAGCGCGCGCGCTGGCTTCCTGCCTTACCAGCTCGATTATGCCTGGTGGGGAATTCTTGCGTTGAAACGGCTCGGTGGTGTGACGACTTTTCGAGATAGCAAGGCCCGGTTTCTTGCTGAGCACTACGCTCCGCACTTAGAGCGCAAGGCGTTGGCGCGTAAAGCAGTCCTAGCTACTGATTGTGCATGAAGTCAGCGAAGCTATTCTCTGCTTTTCAGTTGCGTGAGCTCACTTTCCGAAATCGCATTTTCGTCTCTCCCATGTGCCAGTACTCAGCTGTGAATGGGCTTCCGGGTGATTGGCACCTCGTGCATTTGGGCAGTCGAGCCGTAGGCGGGGCGGGTCTGGTGATGATTGAGGCGACCGCGGTCAGGCCCGAAGGACGCATCTCTTTGGGAGATACGGGAATCTGGAATGATGACCAGATGCGAGCTTTTGCTCCCATCGCCGGTTTTATTGCGAAGCAAGGTGCGGTTCCCGCCATTCAGTTGGCCCACGCCGGACGAAAAGCTTCCAATGCAATCCCTTGGGAAAAGGGTGAGTGGGTTCCCAAAGAGCAGGGCGGGTGGATACCCGAAGCGCCTAGTGCGATCGCGTTTGCGCCCGATGCGACAAAGCCGCGCGAATTAGAAGCGAGCGAAATGTTAGCACTGGTGAAAGACTTCGCTTCCGCGGCCAAACGCGCTCTCGCTGCCGGCTTTCAAGTTGTCGAGCTGCATATGGCACACGGCTATTTACTACACGAGTTTCTCTCGCCCCTTTCCAATCAACGCACCGACGAATATGGCGGCAGCCTTGAGAATCGAATGCGGTTGCCCCTTGAAGTGGCAAAAGCCGTTCGCGATGTATGGCCTAAGCATTGGCCGGTGTTTGCACGCATTTCAGCGACGGATTGGGCGCCCGAGGGCGGGTGGGACTTAGTACAGAGCATCGTCCTGTCGAAGGAGCTCAAGAAGGCCGGCATTGATTTGATCGATTGCTCTTCCGGTGGAACACTGCCGAGCGTAAATATTCCAGTGAAGCTGGGGTACCAAGTTCCATTTTCAGAGGCGATTCGCAAGCAAGTGGGAATTGCGACGAGCGCAGTGGGTCTCATCGTCAATGCACTTCAAGCAGAAGCGATTTTGGTGGAAGGGAAAGCGGATGTCATATCGATGGCACGCGAGTTCTTGCGCGATCCCTATTTCCCAATGCATGCGGCCAAAGAATTAGGCGCCGATCACCCATGGCCGAAACAGTATGAAAGGGCGAAGCGATGATGCTTTCCAGTGCAGAAGCTATAGTTGGCATCGCAGATGCAGCTTCTCGGGTTAAAGTCTCTAACCCCAGGAGTAAAAAACATGAACATCGAAAATATCGCGCCTGATCTATTGGTCCACGCACGCGGCGAAGGCGGTCGTCGAGGCGCCTCTCCGGTGAATGTTGGCACGGTGGATCACATGGATGGTGAAAACTACATCAAACTGAAGAAAAGTGACTCACCTGATGGGAAACATCATTGGTTCCCTACGGACTGGGTAGAAAATGTAGATGAAAACGTCGTCTACCTAAATAAAACAGCCGAGGAGTTTCACAACGGACTCGTCCACGACAATCCGGTTCGCAACGCGAGTTAGGAAGCTTTTCTGCCGGTAAAAATAGTGCGACGTCCACCCGACGTGGTGTGCGCTCGCGAGTGATGGATGTTGGTGGCGAATCCGCATTGTTCCATTAGCTTGGAAAATCGCGGATCGTCATCGACAGACCAAACACCTAGATGACCCCCGGGGCGGAGTGCAGAAAAGATTTGAGCCAGCCCTTGGCGGGTGTAGAGCCGTCCGTTCGCTCTGGTTGTCAGTGCTTCCGGTCCGTTGTCGATATCCAGCAAAATTCCATCATAAGTATTTGCGCTCTTTCGAATGGTCTCGACGACGTCACCAGTCATGACACTGAGGCGATCGTCTGCAGGCAACTCGTTCCATCGGATAATCGCAGGGATCAATTCCACGACGTCCACTTTGGCGTCGGCCGCTAGCGTCGCAAGCACGGTACGCATCGTGAAACCCAGTCCCAACCCGCCAATCAAAATGCGCAAGTGGGGCTGGTGTTTTATGGGAGCGCACGTGATCAGCGCCAGCTGCTCCTCAGATGCCCGCTCGCGAGTATTCATAAGTTCAGCGCCGTCTATTCGAATCGACCTCGAGCCATCATGCTCATGGAGTGTGAGGGTTTTGCCTTCGGGGGTGGCGGCGGAGTCGAGCAGGACCCACTTCTTCATGCGCGTTCCTGTAGAGCTTGGGATTGGGCTGTGCTTCGTGCCTGGCCGGTTTGCATCTGAGCGATTTACGGGACTTTAGGACATAAGATCAACCTAATTGCTATGCTGCACCGCAGAAACAGTCTAGTGTTCGCTCAAACAAAGCCCCTGGCCAAACAACAGCGGAACCCTTCGAATCTGGCATCGACCTTGTTTATGGAGTGCGATGTTTCCAGAACCCGTTTTTGAAAGAGAATCCCCCAGAGTCCCCAAGCAGCTTTTGTGGACGCTTTCTACGCAAGGCATCGTCAATACGCTTTCCTCGGCAGCTTCTGAAATCACCGGGTGGAGTGAAGCCGACTGCTTAGGCAAGCCCTTTCATTCCTTTATCCATCCCGAAGACACACTGCGAGTGGAGCAATGCCTACCGAGTTTGTTGAGAGGCGAAACCGGTGTGCTTGGCGGATTTCGGTGTTTAGCTCGGAACGGATTCTATCGGACGGTCAGTCTGTCTTTGGTCCCTTCGGTTCAATTGGGCGTAGTGAATGAACTCCTGGTGCTGGGCCGCTTGTCATCATGTGAAACAGCAGCGAGTGAAGGGAGTCTCGATAATGTTTTTGCGTTAGGGGGGCGAGAGATCAACCCATCGCACAAGGCCCTGGAGACTGCCGGAGTTGCAAAACTTTTGGAAAGCCTCCTTGCCAACGCGCCTGTCGGATTTGCACTGCTGGATAGTGAGCTCCGCCTTGTTTGCGTCAATCAAACTTTTTCCGCAATGACGGGATTTTCCCCTGAGCAGCAGCTCCGAATGAGCTTGGCAGAGCTTCTACCTCTTTCAGCGGCCGTGCTGGAGCCCATGCTGAGAGATGTGTTGAGCTCGGGCAAGTCGGTACCCGAGTTCGAAGTGGTGCTGCAGAAAACACCCCTCGTGGAACTCTCTCGCTATGCCCAAATCAGTTTTTATCCGATTCCAGAAGAAGACGGCCGGATTTGTGGGGTAGCCGCTATTGCGCTGGATATCACCGATCGAAAACGGGCGGACATTCGCTTGAAAAAGACTTCGGATGAACTCACGCGATCCAATGAAGCTCTTGAAGTATTTTGTCATACCGTTTCTCATGATCTGAACGAGCCGCTTCGAACCATAGCTACTTACGTTACTTTGCTCGAGAGAAAATATCGGGGTGTGACTGATGGGGAAGCGGGTGACTACATCCAATACGCCGTACGGGGCACGCAGCACATGCGTTATATGATCAACGGTCTGCTGGACTACGCGCGAGCAGGTCACTGCGAACTGAAACCTGCGCGTGTTGATTGCAACGAAGTAGTCCAGAGTATTGTGGGTGACCTCAAAGCGATCATTGAGGAAAGTGGAGCTCTCGTGACTTGTGATGCGCTTCCTCTCGTTCTCGGTGATAGACTGTGCTTGCTTCAGGTACTTCAAAATCTGATTGCGAACGCAATCAAGTTTCGAGGCACCGGGATATGTCGGGTGCACGTGTCAGCTGAACCAAAAGGGACTTCCTTCACCTTTTCGGTTGCCGACAATGGGATTGGCATTAAGGAGCTGTATCTTCCGATGGTATTTAGACCCTTCAAGAAGCTGCACTCCCAAGACGAATACCCTGGCGCGGGTTTAGGACTCGCGATTAGCCAAAAAAACATAGAGCGATTGGGGGGCCGTATCTGGGTCACTTCCGAAGTGGGTAAGGGGTCGACATTCTGGTTTACTCTGCCTGGGGCGGAGGAAAGGTCTACGAATGCCTCCGGATGAAGCAGGGGCAGACTTTCCCGTAGTGGGAGTGGGGGCATCGGCGGGGGGCCTTGAACCGCTAGAGGAACTATTCTCCCACGTTCCGGCCGACGTTGGCATGGCTTTCATCGTTGTGCAACATTCCGATCCCACGCATACAACACTGCTTCCCGAGATTCTCTCGCGTCGCTCCCCCCTTCCTGTATCTAGAATTGTTGAGGGCGAAAGCCCGGAGCCCAATCGAATTTATATTTGTCCCTCTGATGCGTACCTCAGCATTGTGGGCCGTCTATTCGTTCTAACCCCAAGAACTAAGAAGCATGAACCCATTCTCGCCATAGATCGATTCTTTCGAACCCTCGCTACTGAGTATGAGAATTGCGCGATGGGTGTCGTCTTGTCGGGTTCAGGTTCAGACGGTGCGTTGGGGCTACTTGAAATAAAAGAAAAAGGCGGCATGACCTTTGCGCAAGACGCAGCCAGTTCCAAGTTTCCATCCATGCCTCAGAGTGCCGCTGCAACAGGCGCGGTGGATTTTGTCCTGCCCGCAAAGGCGATTGCAGAGCAGCTGGTAAAAATGGCGAAGCATACGTACTTGCGTAGCGAATCGCAGTCAGTACGCTCAGATCTGATTGATTACAGCAGCCCTGACTTTCAGGCGCTGCTTGGCCTAATTCATAAAAAATCGGGCGTGGATTTCCGGCAATACAAACATGGCACGGTCTCGCGGCGCATATCTCGACGGATGGCTTTGTATAACATTCACAGTGCGGCAAAGTTTGTAGAGTTTCTGAAAGAGAATCCCGAAGCGCTCCACGCGTTGGGGCATGACATACTCATTCAGGTCACCAAGTTTTTTCGCGAGCCGGAAATGTTCGACCTTTTGAAGCAGACCATATTCCCCATGCTGCTTCAGAAAAAGGAAGCGACTGAGTCGCTGAGAATTTGGGTTCCTGGTTGCTCTAGCGGAGAGGAAGTTTACTCGCTTCTCATCTGCCTGCTTGAGTTTATAGAGGACGGTGGCTACCGCTCGAATATTCAGGTTTTTGGAACCGACCTCAGTGAGGCTGCTGTCGCTAAAGCGAGGGCTGCGAGCTATTTCGAAAATATTGCTCTAGATGTATCCGTGGAGCGGCTGGGCCGCTTCTTCTCGAAGGTGGGGAATCGCTACGAAATTCACAAATCACTCAGAGACATGTGCATTTTTGCCAAGCACAATGTGGTGACGGATCCCCCGTTTGGAAAGTTGGATCTGATCAGTTGTCGCAATCTATTGATCTACTTGGAACCTCCCCTTCAAAATCGCGCGCTTTCCATTTTTCACTACGCCCTGAAGCCTCGAGGCGTATTGGTGCTCGGTAACTCAGAGACCGTCGCCGGGGTGGCAGACCTGTATACGGTGTTGGACACTCGGAACCGATTCTACGAGAAAAAGCACCGCTCCTCTCGCCTTTATTTTGATTTTGTCGGAGCCCACAATACCGTAGAAAGACTTGCTGCTCCAATATCCGCTCCGCCGCAGGCAGAAGGGGCCTCCAAGGGCATCCAGATGCAGCGCGATGCAGACCGTTTTTTGATGGGGGAATTTGTCCCAGCCAGTGTGATCATAAATGATTCGCTTGAAGTCATTCAATTCCGAGGCAAGACGGGACCTTACTTTGAGCACTCGCCCGGTTTTGCGAGTTTTGATTTGCTTGGCATGTTGAGAGATGGACTTGGGGCGGATGTTCGCGCGGCCGTCGAAGCGGCTCGAAGTAAGAAGCAATCAGCTCGCAAAGAGGGCATTCGCATAAAGACAGAAGGGGAGTCTCATCGGGTCGCTGTTGAAGTGTTCCCCATGGTGCTGCCTTCCACTGGGGAGAGGTATTTCATCATCCTGTTTGAGGAGATGGACCAGCCCAAGTTCAAAATGTCGAAGCTGCGAAGGCGGATTTTCAAATCGGTCCGGCCCACCGAGGACGAGACGCAAGAGCTTAAGTCGATTCGCTCTGAATTGGCATCGACTAAAGAGTACCTACAGTCAGTAAACGAAGAGAAAGAAGCGACCAACGAAGAGCTTAAAGCCGCGAATGAAGAGATTATGTCGAGCAATGAGGAGCTGCAGAGCACCAACGAAGAGTTGCACTCCGCTAAGGAAGAGCTTCAGTCGACGAATGAAGAGCTGATCACAGTCAATGATGAGTTGAAGTTGCGGAATCAGGATCTCTCTCATCTCAATGATGACCTATCGAATTTGTTCAATAGTTTAAATTCCGCGATGGTCCTCCTCACGAAAGACTTAAGAGTAAGACGCTTTACCCCGATGGCTGAAAGCCTTTTGCGGCTCATTCCGGGAGACGTTGGCCGCTCGATTATCGATATTCGAGCTAATGTCGAGATTGGCAATCTTCAGGGGTTGCTACGAGAAGTGATTGCAACCGCGATTCCTAAGGAAATGGAAACTGTAGATGAGCAAGGTCATTGGTACTCCGTCCAAATGACCGTATCGGACAGGCGATGACAGAATCGACGGAGCGGTATTGCTCTTTACCGACATAACCCTGCTGAAAACGAGCCTTATGTATGCAGAAGCAATTGAAGGTATTGTGGCGCACCCGCTGGTTGTTTTGAGTGGCGATCTGAAAGTGAAGCGCGCCAACCAGAAGTTCTACGAAGTATTTGAAGTGAAGCGGGAAGATACCGAGAATCACTTTATTTATGAGCTAGGTAACGGGCAGTGGGATATTCCAGAGCTGAGAAAGCTGCTTGAGGAAGTATTGCCCAAACATAGCGAGTTTGTGGAATTTGAAATCAACCGTAACTTTCCTGGAATTGGAAACACTTCAATGCGTCTCAGCGGCAAGCGCTTATTCCACAACCACAAAGCAACAGAAACGATCTTGCTAGCAATGGTTCCCCATTAGACCGGTTTCTTACGTGCTTTGAACTGCTTCTCAGTAATTAGGCTGCAAGACTCCGACTCTTCCTCAAAGACGAGTTTGATGGACCGCTCTCGAAGTTGACGGCGGATCTGGTCTATCTGCGTCTCCAGCGTTACTTCCTGGGCGCCATAATTCGTGCCTTCCCGAAGGATGAACGCCTCGATAACTGCCGTAAGTGTCTCGGGATCCAGACTTTCGTGCGGGACTTCTACTAGATCTTTGTTGTCGTCCTCGTTCATTCTTTTCTACCTTACCCTAGGAGCTAAAAAAAAAGGACTCTCCTTGCGGAGAGTCCCCTTTGCTCGGTTGTCGTTGAACTACTATCGCTTGGTGACGAGCAAGTAACTGCGAAGCTTTGCGTTAGACCCATCGCTGGGGCTTTCACCAGCGCAGAAGATCGTGTTCTGCGAGGTTCCGCCCAAGGAAGAAGCTGCCGCGCAAACAGTGGTCTGAGGAGAGCCAGCTGTCGGAGTGAGTACCATCTTTAGCGCCCCATTCACCGCAGGTGACAACTGGCTGACAGCGATAGTCGCACTCATTGTGGTGCTCAGCGTATTATTTACGACGTCGCTTATCACAGCACCTGTTCCCACGCCTGCGGCATCCAGAGTTACGGAGACTGGCTGGGTGGTGCCGGCCGTTGCACCGCTGGAATCGCCTTCATCAAAAGCGAGTCCAACGTAGGTGCCGGCGAAACTCGAGAGAGTCAGTGGTGCTGCAGGAACAGCTGCAATGCCTTGGGACTGCCCCCCGCCCTCAACTCGTACAATGACACCGCCGCCGTTTGTGAAATACATCTCTGGGGTTCCTCCACCCGAGGCGGGGAAAGTTCCGACACCGCCCGTGCAAGTCAGCGCGCCCAGAGATTGAGTCGATCCGACAGATGAGGTGCCATCTGCCACGTACTTTGTAGCGCCGACACTTCCCGTGTTGGTCGCACTGGTGTAGTTAAAGCTGCCAACCAAGCCTTGAGTAGAATAATTGCCGCTCGTGTTGCTGTCCTGCATCATTACCCACGTTCCAGCAAAGTCGGCTGTCGGGCATGAACCCGTGGCTACCATGGGGATAATTTCCCCCCCGCTATCGCTCATGGGCTTGAGCATCATGACGTAGCCGGGAACATCTAATGCGTAAGCCTTGTCGCCCACAGTCGGGCCCTCGGCACCAGTAGAACCACCGACAGTGAGTTCTAAGATCCCCGAAGCAAGTCGAGTGAAAGTTCCCGTTACCGTTAGATCCACGGTAGTAGCAGTGGTTGAGGCTTTTCGAGTGATGGTGAAAGTCAGGTCAGGATTCATGGTTGCGGAGTACGCGGAACCAGAGCCCCCGTAGCTCACTGTCGATGAGTAGCCAATCGCTGCTCCGGGTGCCGCTGCTCCGCACCCTTGCACGACGATAAAAACGAGCACTGCCGAAGCAGCGAAAAATATTCCTATATTTCGAACCATTTCTTCTCCTGAGGTGAGTGAAAGTTAGGTTAAAAGTCTGAAGGATAAAGGCCGGAATTGATAGCCGCAGGGCGCAACATCAGAACAACTCAAAACTGTTTAGCGATCCCGTTATTTCAGACGGGATGGCACAGCTTCTTCAATTGAGGCCTTAGCCAGCCGCGAAGGGGAAGACTTGGTAGCCTTCTTCTTTTTCTGTGCGAACAAAATGCCCTTGAGAGGTAAATTCGAAGCGATCGAACGCATTCTTTGCGCCGAGTTCCGCCGCCAAAGTGGGCGGAAGAACTGCAGCGCGAGCGACACTCTCCGGGCGGAGCATGCCGGCGGAGCGTACCATGCGTCCGCGTGTATCTTTGATGTCGAGGACGAATTCCCCGAGTTTGTTTCCCGTACGTAAAGCAAAGTGTTCCCCGTTGCCCGGTACCATGATGTTCACGGGAGCGGACCGGGTTCTGCGTGAGTAGGCATAGTAGCCAACTCCTGATCCTGCGAGAGCCAAAGTGAGAAAGAATAGGAAGTCTTCCAGAAGTGCTAACCCTTCGGAAGCGGGCGCTTCTTCTTGTTCTGGGTCACGAAGCGAATGAGAGAGTTTCAAATCGGGTTTGTCCAGGCCCGCCGCTAGTGCAACAAGCGCCCTTGGAATGCTCTTGTCCGCGGGCAATCCGAGCGTGGTTCGAATGCCCGACATAATCTGGCGCGGAATCGAGCGATTGGATGTGGACGCGAGGCTGCGCTGTACAGCCGGCTTATCAAATGAAAGGGGCTCAGTAGAAACCGCCACGGCCTTAGTGTTTATCGAGTCGGTGGAATCCATTCTTTCGGAACCGTCGGTACGCAGGGCTTCAAGCGTGTTGCCGTAAGTCAGTTCTGCGGGAGGGACATCCCCTAATTCTGGAGTGGGGGTTGCTCCGATTGCGGAATCGGTCGCACTACGCGCATCGGCAGCGAGCATGTAAGGCACAGCGGATTGCAGATCAACCACTTCGGTCATACCCCGCGTCTCATTGCTTGGCGCATCTTCAGCGATGCCTGCGGCTTGGATGAGGTGAGCGGGTTCCTCCTCGATGCCGCCGGTTTGGACGGCGCCGTCTTCCAAGTTGGTATCGAAATCTCCTACGGTTAGGGGCGCGGGGGTTGAAGCTTCGTTTACGTTGATAATCGTGGCCGGTGGTTTGCCTTCGAACTGCTGCATCATCGACTGCGTCATCGTATCTTTGAGCATCTGCCAGCCTTGCTGACCAATCTTTCCGCTCTCTAACATCTTGTCGATTTGCGCGCTGTTTTTTAACGCCGCTTCAGCGGTCTTATTAATTCTTTCTCGATTGGCGGCATCGTAGTTGCTCTGGGCCGCCAATTGGTAAGCAAGGGGTTTGCCGGCGTTTGCGCCATGGGAGTGGGCGTGGTGGTGATGCCCGTGTGCGTGGTCATGCTGGGCGTGAGAGTCGTGCTTGCCGCCGCCCCCTTTGCCACCATCCGTCGCAAACGCCGTAATGCACACGTTGGCCAGCAGCAGTGCTGAAATCCATCGGGGGGTCGTTTTGCGAGGCAGTCCCATGCCTTGCTAAATTGCAACGCATGTACCAGAGAGTTCATGCGGGAATTTGGCCGGCCTAAGCCCGGCCTCTGTATTCAAACTGAACACAGACGGCCGGCACTCTATAAGTATTGGAAAGTACTTGATATTTACCGTACATCCGTCTGGGCTGGATGTTCAATGAGTTCTGCATTTACCGCTTCGGGGAAGTAGACGTTTTTGGTGAAAAGTGGAAGTAGGTAAATCTGAAAGAGAAAATGAACGACCGAAAAAGGAAGGGTGATGATGAAGACAATCCAGAAGATGGTCGGCGTGATGCGTGGCAGTTTGGGCCAGGTATCGACGAGGTATCCGGAACGGGAGAGATTTAGTGCTTCCGTCGTAATCAGGGCGAGCCTCGCTTCTCCCCCTTTCGCGGTCAGATAGTACGGCCATTGATTTAAGCGTTTTCCCACGAGCTGGAAAGCAAAGTTCCAAAAGGGTCGTGAGACGCTTACCTGCTGCTTAGAAATTTCTAGTCGGGTGAGCTTCGTAATGAGGCGCCTTTCCACATAGTTGCCGGTGAGCGCGCTGATAAAGGCCATCAAGATACCGCAGAAAGCTAGAACTGCCGCTGCCCCAAGGGTCCCTAAAACTTTGTCAGCGGAGGGTTGTCTGGCGCTCAGCACCAAGAAGAACATGAGAACGGGAACGAAGAGAATTAGGCACGATCCGAAGGTCCAGCGAAATCCCAATCGAGTGTAGTTCGGAAGAGAAGCGAAAAGATCCAGCTTTTGGGTTTGAAGAAGGTGGTTCAACTTCTTCTCCATCGAAGCGACGAGCCAGCGGTAGCCCAACCAGAGCAGCGCGCTCGCGATGAGCGCGCCGACGCTGAGCGGCAGAGGGAGGTTTTCCATTGATACTTATCGGTATTTAAAGCGGGAAACTTAATCGCGATCAGGTAGGCTAGCGGAATCAAATCGGAGGGAACATGGCTAAGAAGGCTTTAGTGACAGGTGCTAGTGAAGGAATTGGGTATGTATTCGCAAAGCGTCTCGCTGCCGAAGGCTATGAAGTCACGGCAGTCGCCAGAAATGAAGTGAAGCTCAAATCGCTGACTGAAGCTTTGGGTGGAAAACACAATTATCTTGTGGCGGACCTCTCAACTAAAGAGGGGCAAGAAAGAGTCGCAAACGCATTGACTGTCGGGCGCTTTGATTTGCTGGTTAACAACGCCGGCGTCGGAACCGCAGGAACCTTCACCGAAGTCGCTCTTGAAAAGCAGCTCGCGATGCTTCGGCTTAATTGCGAAGCCGTGGTGCGACTCTGCTACGCTTTCCTGGAGAAGGCCAAATCAGGCGACGCCTTGATCAATGTTTCGTCCACGTTGGCGTTTTTGCCGATGCCTGGACTAGGTCTTTACAGCGCCACGAAATCGTTCGTCACCGCTTTTTCCGAGACACTTTGGTACGAGCAGAAAGACAAGGGCGTTTTCGTCATGGATCTCTGCCCCGGCATTACTTCGACCGCATTTCAAACGAACGCAGGCGGAAAGAGTTTTGAAACTCCGAAGTCTTTAACGCAGACCCCAGAAGTGGTCGTTGAGAATGCGATTCGTGGACTCAATAGCCGCAAGCATCCAACTCTTATCTCGGGTAGTAAGAACTCGATGTTTGCCAGTCTCTCGCGTTTGATGTCCCGGCGATCGACGGTCAGCGTGATGGCTCGTATGGGAGCGACGAAATAGCTACTTCGAATCTCGGCGACGCTTTCGACGGGCTATTCCAAACGCTGCGATGGAGAGTGTCGCTGCAACCCAGGGGATAGCCCCATCGGGAACTTCAGGTACAGCCGCAATGTCCGAGCAGTCGGAGCCGAGCCAGAAGCAAGCGGTGCTCGCTCCCGTCGTAGGATCACTGCAGGAAAGTGCATCGCCCAGCTCGTAGCAAGTCACGCAAGTGCCAATGCATAAAGGGCACGCGGGGTCCTGGCAGTCAGCCGCGCTATCACAGGCTTCATTGCAGAAACTCGCTGCAGAAGAAGGTAGCTGCCAGATGGCTAGATTGAGGAGTGTGAGAAATATCCATTGAAAACGAAAAGTCATTAGCCTTCCAACCAACCTTCCATGCCTGTGCGAACTTTCGTGTTGCCGTTATCACCCCAGAAAGTGACCGTGTTGGCACCGTCTGTCGTTTCGAGCCAGTAAAGCTGGTGGAACCCTGCGGCAGGATAGACGGCGTATTCTGCATCCGAAGAAGTGCCCAAACTGGGATTGGCGGCCGATCCCATGAGCTGCGCAGAGTTAATAGTCGTAGAATCGAGTCCGATCCCGTGACTCGTCCAAGTGAGGGCAGCGGCCGTTCCCGCGACTCCATGTACCCGTACCCTGACAAGAGCCTCTGGCAGACCTATTACAAAGGGAAAGGCATTGGCGACGTTACTATTAGATTGCCTCCAAGCGGTGCCGTTGTAGGTCCAAGTATTCGTCAGATCAGTGAAATAAAAGAGAGTGGGAATACGGTTGTAGTAGTTCCAGACGAGTCGCGCTGTCGCGGCGTCTGCCGTCGTAGTAGCCGTTTCGGTGCGAATGGTTCCGATGTAGAGGCGGGAAGGATCCGCACCCTTTACCCACACTCCGTCCTGTTTAGTGAGAGCTTCAGTACGGGTGGAGTCATTTGCCCAGCCCGCGGAGAACTCGATCGCCACAGAACTTCCGGTGTTGTAGGCAAAAACATCGTAGTTGGTGTCTGTGGAAAGGCCGCTGCCTAGGCTCAGTGAGGCTTGCGTGAAACTCTGATGCTGCCACCTTCCGCCTCGAAAGAGCGATATCCGATTCCCTTTGTAGGGCGTGAAATACAGAGTGGGTTGAGCGGTACGATTGCCCGTCGACACCGGCGTATTATTTTGAGTCGTTAGTCGGCCGTTGCAAGCAAACGGAAGATGAACCGCTCTGGCCCTGCTTTGCGCTAGCTGCGCGGTTAGGGCATCGTACTTTGCTTTGCTCCGGGAATAAATTGCGTGCAGCTGAGTGTACTCCTTCTGCAGCGCCGTCAACTCTGGAGAGGATGCCTGGGCGAGTAGCCCTGACATGAATAGGTAAAGAAGTTTAGCCATCGATAATCCCCGTCAGTCCGGTTTGGTACTTCGTTCCATCACCGTTATCGCCGTAGATTGTGATGCTGGTCGCGTTCGCGCGCTCGAGCCAATAGAGAGAGTGGTACCCCAGTCCGGGACTTCCCGAGTAGTGTCCCCAAACTTGGACCACCGTATCGTCTGAGGTTCCCGATCCCCGAAGACGAGCCGAGTTAGTGGTTGTTGAGTCCACTCCGATGCCAGCGGAAAGAAAGTTGCTCAAGCCCGCGGAGCTTGTTCCTAAAAGCAGAACTTTTGCTGTGACGAGCGGATACGCTTGCCCAACGACATACTCAACTCGATTGGATGCATCCCCATTTGCAGCGCGCCAAGCATCAGAGGCATAGCTCCAGCTATCGGTGGAGTCGATACGAAGCAGCGTGCGCCGAAGCGGGTTCTGGTTGTTCCAAACAAAACGCCTCGCCCGGCTGTCCTCCGTAGTCGTTGCGCTGGTGGTTCGAATGGTTCCCAAGTAGCGACGGGTCGTCGCTCCTGAACGCACATCGATTCCATCTTGTTGCACTAGGGCAGTAGCGCGTGCCGTATCGGAACTCCATGCGGTCAGTTCCAGAGTGAGCGTTCCCGTTTGGTCGTAGATGAAGACGTCGTAATTGCGTCCCGCTGTCAGTCCGGAGAGTGCAAAGCTTATTTCCGAGAATGAATACATTCTCCAATTGGTTCCCGTGTAGAGCGAGAGCCGAGAACCTTGGTAGGGGGTAAAGTAAAGAGTGCTTCTCGCCACTTGGTCGGAAGTGGAAAGTGCAACTCCAGACTCGAGAGTGAGTCTTCCTTCGACAATATGGGTAGCGTCGAAGTAGCGTTCTTCAGACAGTTCAGCCGAAAGGCGCTCGTACTTCAGTGCCAGTTCCTGCATGGAGTTTTCCAGAGTTGATATCTGTTGGCGCAGCAGTGATTCGGGTGAAGGTTGAACTCGACCTTCCGCTCTAAGCGGGATGATGAGAAACGCTGAAATGAACGCAAAGTTTCGAAGTTGAAAAACACGGTGGGAAGCTGGAGTTCTCATCTCACATCTCCACCCAGGCCATGAGCCCCGATTCGAGTCGGTCGTCGCCCCCGTTGTCGCCATAGAAAAAAGTGCCACCGAGTCCGCGCTCGTTCCAAGAAAGGCGCGTGTAACCAATACCCGGGTACACCTGGTGGCTAGAGAGGGTTTGGTTGACGACTGTATTTCGTGCATGGCCTCCGCGAAGTTGTGCTGACTGCGCCGTTGAAGAGTCTAGGCCGATTACTGAGTCCATGAGGCGCACGGTCGCTCCGGCCGTTATAACGTTTGAAGACAGCGCGGATACAAAGTCCTCTGATAAGCCTTGGATCAGCTCCACTTGGTTGGTCGTATTTGCATTCGTTTGGCGAACCGTATTGACCGTGTAAGACCAGGTGTCGGCTGTTTCGGTGACGACGAGGTTTCGCCTCGTCCGGTTGTAGTAGTTGTAGACGAAGCGACGAGAAGAAGAATCTTCGGTAGTAGTTGCGCTTGTGGCGCGAAAAGTTCCCACGTAACGGCGAGTTCGAGTGGCAGTCAGGGTATAGACTCCCTGAAGCATGGAGATTGCCTGTGACCTCGCCGTAGCGCTGGTCCACGCTGCGGACAGTTCCAACGCTAAGGTACCGGCGTTGTCATAGACGAATACATCATAGAGAGAATCTGTAACGAGTCCTGACAGGGAAAGGGATAGCTCAGTGAAGTTGCGATTGATCCAACGCGACCCGTTGTAGACCGCAATGCGCGAGCCTTGAAAAGGTGTGAGGTAAAGTGTGGACTGAGCCACTCGATCCGACGTGGAGATAGGAGTGCCTGACTCCGTGGTCAGCCTGCCTTGAAAAACGAAAGCGGAATCAGGCATAGAGGATCGGGCCACAGATTGAGCGTGGTTTTCCCATGCGATCATTTGGGCTGCACTGCGATGAGCGGAGTCTAGCTGTGCGTCCCACCCATAAAGGAGCGAACGCACGGAAAGCGCGCCGATAAGGCAGATTAAGCGTGCCATGGCTGGCCTTTTTGTTTGTTGGATTTAAAGCGAGGAGAACCTTTAGTTTACGCCAAGACAAACTTTGATCAACTCAAAAAATCTTGACTGGGCCTTTGCCCCTAGTAACGCGTCGCAGTTAAGGGGATGGACATTGCCGCAGGCGATGGCGACTTGCCCTAGCATTGGTTGCTAACGGCCGGATGTGTCTCTGAGAATGGGTCGAGAAGTCGTCTCTCGCGCGAGAGGTGAGTCCCCATGTTGCGCTTCTTATCGTCGATAAATCATCTTTTCTACTTGCCGAACCGCCCTGTATAAAATACATACAGGTGTATTCATTTGAGGGGTGCAAAATGCTTAAGGAAATGAAGCTCGACGCTGTTGCCAGAAGTTTGCAAGAAGTCGACTTGGAGCAAGCGCACCGGGAAGGGTCGGAGAAGGACGAAACCGTCTTCTTGAAACGTGTTCTAAAGCAGTTCCTGGCTGCAAAACGTCCTCGCAATGTCAGGCCTGTTAAACACACGCGCTATGTTCCGAACGCGCTCAGGCAGCAGGTTAAAGCGGCTGCCGAGCACCGATGCACTTTCCGTTCTGTCTCGGGGGTTCGGTGCAATCAAACCGCTCATTTAGAGATAGATCACATTCGGCCGTGGGCGAAAGGGGGTAGCAGCCAAGACATTGAGAATCTCAGAGTGTTGTGCCGGGCCCACAATCAGCTTGCTGCCAAACAGGCTTTTCCCGGTCGTCGGGGTCTGCCCAACAGAAATCAGCCTCTCGCGCGAGAGATGGGGCAGCACTAGCTGGTCCTTCCTTCGAGGCGCTTTACCGTCTAAACTGCGGTTCAATATGTTGAACAATCCCTCTCCTGCTGTGACGAACCGAACGCGCTGGCGCGAAATTCTTCAGCTTGCGTGGCCGCTCATCGTCGCCAATAGCTTTTGGAATCTCCAGCTGACGATCGACCGCATGTATTTGGGACAGCATTCCACAGAAGCGCTAGGCGCTGCGATGGCTGTGATGGGTGTGTTCTGGGTCCCCATGGCGCTGCTGCAGCAGACGGCAGCTTATGTAATGACTTTCGTGGCGCAGTTCTTCGGGGCTAAGCGAATGGACCGAATTGGGCCTTCGGTTTGGCAGTCGATTTACATCAGCGTGATTGGCGGAGTAGGTTTTCTGTTTTTTCTGCCCCTTTCTGCGCCGCTGTTTACTTGGATAGGTCACTCAGAAAAATTGCTGCCACTAGAAGTCGAGTACTTCAATGCGCTTTGCTATTCTGCGATGCCGGCAGCGTTGGTGGCTGCTGCTAGCGGTTTCTTCACGGGTCTCGGCGACAGCAAAGTCATCATGAAGATCAACTGTGTGGGGCTCGTCTTTAATGTGCTTTTTGATTACCTGCTGATCTTTGGCCGACTGGGATTTCCGGCATGGGGAATTGCGGGCGCTGGCTATGCCACTGCGATTGCGAATTGGGCAGCTGCGCTTTACGGGCTTTATCTCGTTTTTAATCCCGTGAATGAGCGCTTGTATAAAGTTCGATCCGGTTGGCGATTCGATTCAGATCTCATGAGAAGGTGCATGAAGTACGGATTGCCGAGTGGAATGCAGTGGGCACTTGAGGGGCTCGCATTTACGAGCTTTCTCATTATCGTAGGAAGGATGAGCAATGGAGACGCCGCCCTTTCAGCAAGCGGAATCGCCGTTACAGTGATGATGCTCGCCGTGCTTCCTGCCATGGGGGTTGCGCAAGCGGCCTCGGTCATGGTGGGGCAGCACTTAGGGGAGAAGCGCCCCGAGAAAGCCCAGATGGCCGTTTGGACAGGGGTTCAAGTGGCCGCGACCTACATCGTTTGCATCGGTGCCACCTTTGTACTTTTCCCCAGTTTTTATCTGAGTTGGTTCCACAATCCGAGTAATGCCGAGCTCTGGACGCAAGTTCAAACCATTGTTCCCTACATCCTGATGTATGTGGCGTTGTTCACGGTCTTTGACAGCATGAACCTCGTGTTCTCCTTCGCGCTCAAAGGCGCGGGCGATACCCGGTACGTGACGTTTGTTGCGCTCCTGCTTCCCTGGCCGTTGATGGTACTACCCACTTGGTGGATGAAGGACTGGGTTGGCGCGATTTACTGGGCCTGGGGGGCCGCCTCGATTTACATCATTTTGCAAGCCTTTGTGTTTTTGCAACGCTTCCTGGGCGGCAAGTGGAAGCAAATGAGCGTCATCAGCTAACTGGATTTCCTGCAGAACCCAGTGCAGTATGGGTTTCATGGATCCGGAGATCTCCAAAAAACTAGCAGATTTGAGAAAGCTAGAGCGTCAGGCCAAGCAGCTACTCTATAAAATGGATCGCATAGAGGCCGCCTGGAATGTGTTGAAGAAAGATCTCAAAGCGCGCGGCAAAGACGTCGCCCACCACCTGGGTGATGTCCTTCACGGCTGGAAAAACAAACACCGCTAAAGCAGAATAAAACTTTCAGCGCTTCTTACGGTGCTTAGTCTTTCCTGAAAAGACCCGCATTTCCTTTTGTAGCTTCTCGTAGTTGTCCATGCGCTCACGGGGGAGCTCGCCCGCTGCGATGGCGGCACGAATCGCACAACCGGGTTGATTCTCATGTTGGCAATCGGTGAACTTGCACTGGGTGCCGAGTGCTTCGATGTCCGCAAATTGAAGCGCTAGACCTTCGGTGTTCTCTCCCATCTGTAGCTCTCGCATCCCGGGCGTGTCGATGAGTAACGCACCCGAGGGCAGGCGAAAAAGGTAGCGCGCGGTGGTGGTATGACGGCCCTTATCAGCGACTCCCGTCTCTTGGGTCTTCAAAATCTCTTTGCCCATCAGTCGATTGGCGAGGGTGGATTTCCCCACACCTGAAGATCCTAAAAGCACGAGCGTCTTTGCCGGTTGAAAGAAGCCTTGGAGTGCATCAATACCAGCCCCGCTTTTGACGCTGATGACATGCACTTCCACGCCCGCAGAAATGGCTTGAACTTGTTTGCGGGTGTCTTCAGCCGTCGTCACCAAATCGGCCTTCGTTAAAAGCACAACGGGAACCGCGCCACTGTCCCACGCCAAAGTGAGATAACGTTCAATGCGCTTTAGATTGAGCTCGGCGTTCAGCGAGCTTGCGATAAAGACCGTGTCCACATTGGTGGCCAGAATCTGATCATCTTGGCGATTGCCAGCAACAATGCGAGCGAGGCAGGTTTGTCGTTTGAAGACGTGGTGGATGACGGCGCGCTGCGCGCCGGGTGTTACTTTCGCCGCTACCCAATCGCCCGTAGCGGGAAGCTCACTGCGTTCGGAAGTATCAAAGTGGAAGCGGCCTGAGATCTCGCCCCACTGGGGTTGCCCGTTGCCAAAATCAAGACTGAACGTATTGCGCTCTTCACCCACCACACGTGCAGGTAGTAGCGACTTATCCTCAAGTACATCAAGTTGTGCTTGGAAAAACGTATTCCAACCCAGTTGCGTGAGTTCTGTCGTCATGCGAAACGCTCGATGTATTGGCAGCGCTTGCAAAGATCCTCGACCAGCTTCCCTTTACGGAAGCCCTCTAGCATCTTTCGCGCGCGCGGTGACTCAAGAATGGATTGTAACGGCGTTGTATGCAAATTGCCTAGCGGGATAGATCCTTCTTTATCTAGGCAGCAGGGCACCACGGTTCCATCCACCAAAACACCAAAATGGGAGCTAAGTCCCTGGCAGGTCCCTGATTCGTGCAAGATCGGAAGTCCCAGTGCGGGCCAAGTAAACTCGGTATCGAAATGTAGAAAGAGCCGGCTTTGCACTTTGAAGTTCTTTTGAATCTCTGTGTCGATAGGGGGGACCGTCACGCCAAAGCGCGCTTCGATACGCGCTAGGACTTCACGGTTGCGCGCCTCCGCCCCCCTGGGATCGGCCAAATTCCAAAGGCGGTAGTTGATGAAAAGCGACGGCCGTTCTTGCAGCGCTCTTTCTGTGAAAGCGAAAATGCGTTCCAAGTAAGGCCCCGGATCGCGGTTGGGAAAATTATCGGGAAAGCTGTGGAGAGAAAAGCTGACTTGTCGGAAGCATGGGTGCAGCAGGATCTGCGTTTCCTTCTCACGCAGGAGAAGTCCGTTGGTTACTAGGTAAATCTGCATGGCGCGCTCCGCACAGATTTCAACGAGTTCACCGAGCTTGGGGTGAACGAGCGGATCGCCCATCAAATGAAGCGTGACTACCTTCGTAAAGGGCTTCACCTGCTCGATGGTATGGCGAAACTGGTCGGGATCGATGAGTTTCTTCGTTCGAACGACCTCTGGGCAAAAGGAGCACTGCAAGTTGCAGAGGTTGCTGATTTCGAGATTGGCTTTGTAGTACTTCCGAGGCACGCCCGGCGAAGCTTACCACTATTGGATTTCGCGAGAGAAGTACTTCAACCAGTTTTCCTGCGAGCGATAAAACAGCATGGGCAGGTTTGAGTCGTTGATGAGCAATTGGGCATGCTGCCCTACAGGGGAGACAAAAGTCGAGCCGGCGGAATAGGTGTCCATATACTCAAATGACCACGAGCTAGCGGAAGGTTCCTTTGAGGCGAGCCCTAAGGACTGCTCCGACTGAGAGTAGTAGGCGACGTAAAGCTTTCCGTTGGAATCAAGTTTTAGGCTCGGTCGGGTCGAAATCATGGCGGTAGTGCCTACGGCTACTAGCGCGGAACCCGCGAAAGCAGGTGCACCGGTGTCCATGCAGCTTGCGACGCCGGCGGCACAGGTCACGTAACGAATAGAGCCAAAAGTGGAATCAAAATGGACGATATGGATGGCATCGGAGGCGCCCAATTCCATGGAGATGCCGTCGCCGCGTGTCGCTGCGGACGGGTCTAGCGAAGCGCAATCCCAAGTGTAAGTGCGCGATTCGATGGTCTCGGGAGCAAAGGCGATCTTGAGCCCTACCTGAGATTTGTATGCAATGACCGGCTGGCCAGCAGCGGTGAAGCGCAACACGGCGTAGGCGCCTGCATCATGAGCAGCATTGCCACACGATCCGGTACCCGCCATTCCGTCCACGGCAAAGCGTCTCCAGCCCTGTCCGGGAGTGAACTTGGCAAACTTCAAACCCGTATTGGTCACATCTTGATAGGCGACTCCCAAAGTCGTGCCAAAGGCAGCGATAGAGGGGAATTGACCGACATTCGCCGAAGTATCATCGACGGCCGCGATGCTAAACGTGGAGCCACCGTCACTGGACCTTGCCACGCTCAGGTTTTGCTCTGTGGCAACGCCATTGTAGTAGGCAACGGCAGGGTTGTTGCCGGAGTCATAAGTTAGTGAAGGGTACGATCCGACAAACTGAGGCACCGCGCCCCCTTCAATGTGGTTTGTGACGGTGTGTGAGCTGAATACGGGTGCCGCGGCGGTTCCAGCGCGCACCCCGTAATAAAGTTTCGAGTCGGCATCCGTAGGGTCTTGGTAGAAATACGCAAAGCCATACAGTCCCGAGGTGGATTTTGCGGCAGCAAGCATCGGGATGGCCGTTGTGGGAAAAAAGTTTACTGTGTTGTCGATATTCTCAACCGAAAGCGCTCCGGCCGCACCCGCGTTGGTCACATCATCGGAAGCTCCAAACCCTAGGCGAATGTCATTTCCAATGACCCCGGAGGCAGCTCCTGGCAACGCCGCATATGAAACGTAGAGCGTATCGGTGGTGCTGTTGTAAGCGCTTCCCACTCCTTCAGCTGCAACGGTCGTCGTTTCGACTACCGTTCCCGTGGCGAGCCAAGCACCGGCAGGTCCCGTGGCTTTGTTGACCAAGACATCCGTCGTGCCGGTTAAGTACGAAAGGAAAAGGGTATTGGCCGTGGCATTCGAAGCCGCCAGTCGGAATCCGTGTAACCCCTCACTTGCGCCGCCTACCACTGCGGGAGCTCCCCAACCGCCGGCTGCGGTGCTTTGAGCTACATTGCAGGCAGAAGGCGCAGTCGTCGTCACCAGCGATGTGGCAGGTGTCGTGTCTGTGTAAAAGCCAATAACGGGACGCTGAGTAGCGGCATCGATGACGAGATCCGTTCGGCTTCCCCCTTCTGTTGCTGTGGTAACGGTTGCCGAAAAGCAGCTTGAAGCCGTACATCCATTTGCGAGATCCAAAACGGTAAAAGTATCGCACGTTCCGTTGGAATCGACGGAGTCGCAGGAAATGTAGAGAGGCTGTCCGCTGCCTGCTGCGGCCGTGACTACTTGAGCTGTCCAGAGCATGCGATCGCTCGCAGCACACAGAGCACCTCCGGCTTGATTCACCCCTTGGCCAAGGGCTGCAATGCCACCGCCGCCGGTTACTGCGTCGGTGATTTTCGTACTCGTCCACTCTCCGGCCGAAGAGCGTCCCAAGTAGCGAACTTCCGAGTTTGTGATGGTCTGCGTGTAGATTGAAAAAGTAAGGTGAGGGCGATTGGCGGAATCGAAGTTCAGGGTGAGGCCCTTCATCGGATCGACGGTTGCCGCAGTCGCAACGTTGGTCGCACTGGCAGCCGTCAAACTGTAAAAAGGCGCACTAATCGTCCACTTGCCGGTGGTTGCCGAACGCTCTGCAAGGCGAATTTGTTTATTCCCGTTGGCCGTGTTGGCGCTTGCACCGAAAACGTAGGCCGCGGCCGGGGTGCCATCGCTTTTGAAAGCGAGCTTCAAAATGGAGGCAGTGCTTCCCGCAGCGGCATTCGGAGCCCCGACGCAATAGGAGTTGGCTGTTCCGCATGCCGCTGTGCCGTAGTTTGCGTCGACCACTTCGACACTCCACGTTCCGTTGGAATCCATGGCAGCGTACTTCAAGGCACCCACGGCGGTGGTTCCCGTGATGGGTGCGCTCTTATCGTAGTACAAAATCGCAGGCGTACCGGTGACCGGGTTAATCGCCATATCGTTAACGCCGCCGGTTTGGTTGTTAAAAGAGAGGCTACTTCCCGTTGTTAGCACTCGGAAGACATCCACTATCGTTTGCGCTGTGTTCGTGAGTCCCGTCGATAGGGCAGTGTCGCTACACGACATCGAGAGGAAAGAGACGCCGGTTAGGATGCAAAGTTGGATGGTGTGTTTCATAAAGTCACCTTCAGCTGAACGGGGATGTAGAAGCCTTTGAATATTTCGGTGGCATTGTCCGTGTTGCGTTCGGGAGCTACCATTGTTCCTGAAAAATTATGCTTTTCGAAGCGGTACTGGAGACCCGTTCCGATCCAAAGACCCCGCTTCAAGTGATGCTCGATGAGGGCAGAAGCGAATACCGTCCACGCGCCGCCGTAGTACCCCGTCTTTTCAGACGATTCGGTAAAACCGTGAGGAAGAAAGACGTCTGCTCTAAAATCCAGATTCCACTCAACCGCAAGTCGCTTAGCCGTTCCTACGGAGACCTGAAATCCAAAATAGCTTTGCGTGGGAATAAACGTATTGGGAGTGGTTGCTTCCGCCGAGGACAAAAGCATGTTGTAGCCGAGCGAGAACCAGACATTCTTTAGCCACTCACTGCTCGAGGATTGGAAAGGCTGATGGCCCAGCATAAGTCCAAATTCGTGGCGCTTCAGGGTCACGGTGGCAGGAGTGAAGTTGGTATCGAGGAAATCCACGCGCGTCAGCGCGTATCGCAACCCACCGAACCAGGGAGATTGGGGCTCTTGGTAGCGGACTTCGCCCCCAAAGATGCTTCCCATGCGGTTGGGTGCCGTCGAATTTGTTTTGGTCGTATCGACACTCGTGAGTGAGTAACTCTCCCACGCAAGCGTTCCAAAAGCGCGTATATGGACTGAACCTGGCTGTGTTTCGTCCGTCGGCGGAGTCTCCGCGAGTGCGAGACTAGTCGCTACGAGAACGAGTAGAGCTGATTTTCTTAAGAGCATGGCTTTTCAATCCCACGGGCAAAGTTGGACTTCTCCCTCAGTGTTTCGGATCAATTCCATGAAGTCTTAAGGAGTTAAGGTACCAGAATAATTGGAGGAATGATTCGAAGCGTCATCGAAGGAAGGCAGGGGGAGGGCTTCTAAAAAAATGCAGTGCTGTACTACAGCGCGCCGTGGACCTTAAAACTTTTCACTCTATGGTCTATCAGCTCGCAAATTCGGTTCGGAATTGAGGCGTTTGGCAGATCTTTTGTCAGTTTCATTGCGAGGTCTCGGTGATGCTTTTGGATGATCTCTGTCATCACTCGGAACTGCCGGTGTAGCGTTCCTGGTTTGATATCTAACTGGGCTTCCTGGGCTTCTATCTGCTTTTTCCCAATCGTCGAATGGTCCCCCCTTCCGCCAACCAAGAACGAGAATCGCTTATCCAGATTGGTATAAACTGCCGTGCACATGAGATCGTAAAAGGGTGCCAGCGCATACTTCGTTTTCGTTTGAAGAAGAATCGAAACGTTTTTTGAATGGGAGTCGTTGTTACCGATAGTTAGGTTGAAGCAGAGCCAAGACAAGAATCTGTCCAGGCCTTTGAATCTGAATTCAGGGCTTAGATTGGCGGTCAGAAAGTCATAATTTTGCTTGATGCTAGGTCCGCCTCGTTCTTCATATTTGGTAGAACTTGTGAAGCCTTGAGCTTGGCAGAGATCCTGCTGATGGAGTCTTCGAACGTTGCCGTTCGAGATAGTTCGATCGTATCTTTCGATAACAAAAAGTGGATGCTCGCCATCAATGACAGTGCAGTTTGGAACATCTAGGCCCACTAGTTTTGCCAATTGCATGCAAAAGTACTCGTTGTAGACCGACTCTTTTACTCCTTGTCGCCATATGGGTACTTTTACGATGTGAGTGGTTGGTTGGCCGCCCTTGGGTAGGTAGAACTTTCCATCTTTGACTACTGCTGGAAACTTATCTTGAGCACCTGCAAGAGACAGGTAGCCTGGGTTCGTTTCTGAAATGACTTCAGCGACAGAATGATTTTGTTCGATAGCCTTGTACACCTTGCTCATATCGATTGAGATCAATTCCTCTGCCCCGTCTCTAGCGGCGGGTGCTGAAATTCCTGATATCGTGATCGCTCCGGCGCAGTCCTGGCCGAATTGGGCTAAGAAATCGAACACCCCTTCGATTCTATGAGATTCTTGGAGCTCTCTTCTTACTTCTCCTTCAGGTAATAAGTTTTCGAAGAAGGACAGGGTAATTTTGTTACCGAACTTTTCTTGGTCGAGCGGCATGGAAAGACTGATAGGGAATGCCTCGGGGTTTTCTCGCCAGGATCTTTGATATTCGAATGAGTAGACGTCTTCGTCGTCCTTCGTTAGAACGCCCACCATCTTATCTTCGTAGAACGCATTTAACTTCTTCATCAGTCTTCCATCTTCAGGACCAATTTGAATCCTAGAATCTTGCCGAGTTTTATGAGGGTTGAAATGCGCGGGCTCTTTTGGGCTACTTCAATTTGGCTGATTCCGTTGTGCGATAGGTTGCAATAGTCCGCCAATTGCTTCTGTGTGATTTTTAGCTCTTCACGACGGCTCTTTAGAACCTTCCCAAGCTCAGCCTCGTTCTTAATAACCGCTTCTTTCATAGACTTAGCCTCTATTCTCACTATGGTGAGAATAACCAGCGGTGCCTCCAGGGGCCACCTGCTTTCTCACTATAGTGAGAATATCGGTTGTTTAAGGCTAAAACTACAAGAAGTCTCACTTTAGTGAGAATCGTTAGCGGGCGAGGGCTTAGTCGCAGCGATCTTCCCAGAGCTTTTCCCAGGTCTTTGCCTGGGGGTCTTCGCTCAGTTGCTTCATGGTCGCTTTGAGCAAGTCGCAGTTCTGACGGGGATTGACGAAATCGCCCCGCAATTTTTCTTCTGCGTAGTCTCTCAACTCCGCTTCCGGTGAAGATTTATAGACACCCACGATGGTTTCTAATCGAGCTTGGGGTCCTACCGCTTTCTCAGCACAGTAAACCGCAAGGTCGAGAAAGGTGCGGCGTTCGGCAGAGTCTTGGGTTTGCCAGAGTTGCGGCGATACATTGCGTAAGCGTTCATAGCCTGCCGGAGCTTTATCGGTGTAGCACTCGACCAGTGCTAAGTTGTAAGACGCTCGGTACTGAAGACTGGCATCGACTTGGAGCGCTAAAACGGCTTCCCAAAGGCGATGCGCTTCAGTGAAATTCTTTTCCTCATATTGGCATACAGCAGCCAGGTGCATGAAGCGCCCTTTCTTCTCTTTCTCCGTCTCGGACTTCGCTAGTTTCAGAACTTTGCGGCAAAGGGCTTCGTACTTGCCTTTGCGGATTTCTGCTTCTGCTTGCGAGTAAAGGGCGATGCGCCGGCGCACGTCTTTCTCCTCAGCGCCCACACACATTTCGTTGGAGGCCACGAGATTGGCAGGGATAGCGATACGTACTTTTGGGAGAATCAAATTTCCGTCGTTACGCACTTTTTCCGGGTTGTTCTCAATCACCGAGCGCAGATTTCCCTGCTTTCCATAAATGGGCAGCATTCCCAATTTCAATAAGATGCGACTTAAGTTGTCTCCGGATTTAACGACGTAGTGACACACCCCCGATCCATCCGCTTCGCTGGTGTTGGAGGGAGAGGGTGTCGACGCGGTTTCGCGCTCCGGCTCGAGCGGGGTTTCAAGGACGGTTTCAAGCATGGATTCGGGCGCCTTTTCCAAGGTCGGCAATGGTTCCGCAAGAGCCGAAACGTCCAAAGCAGCAGGTGCTGGGGTGTCCGTGACGATGCGTGGGGGACCCGGAATTCTGGGAGGGGGAGCAATCTTCACTTCGGGAAGCGGGGGAGCAATCATCTCTGTAGGAAGCCCAAGCTTCACAATCTTCACCGGTTTTGCTTCTGGCTTGTCGTGTGGCTTTCCGTCGACAAAGGGAAGCTGGCCCTGGGCAAGGATAAGGTTTGCGAAAGTGAGGGCACAGACGAATATAATGCGACGCATTGATTATTTCCGTTGGGTTAGAATCCTCCGATATTCTAACTCGGGTCGCGCTTCTGGGCCAACAATCAGGCTTAGGGTAGAGTAAAGCGGATGAATCTAGATGAAGCTGAAATTCAATGTCCCCATTGCGGAGAAGCGATGGCCGTGCCCATTGACCCTTCGAACGGCTTCGACCAAGAGTTTATCGAGGACTGTTCGGTGTGCTGCAAACCCATTTCTATTCGGATGAAGTGGGGCGACGACGATGAACCCGTCGTGGAAGTAGAGCGCAGTTAAAAAAACACAAAACCACCACATGTTTAGTCCGGATCTGCATGCAGCACCATTCCATGCGCTCGATGCGCTTAGTGGTTATAATGTGGGGGGCTTGGGAATTTATGGATTCACGCGGCATCACCCTAATTGAAATGATAGTCGGAGGCGCTATCGGACTTGCGGGCATGGTTGTGGCAAGCAAAGTGTTTGTTCAAATAGCCCAAGTAGAAAGAGCGATGCATCATGCAGCGCATTTCCACCAAATTATCACCCAAATCGGATCGATCAGTACAACGGCTAGTACGGCCTACATGAAGTACATTACTTCGATCAATGGTGGCGATAGTGGGTTTGGGGATAATGAGCACCCTTGCACACATCTGAATCTTATCGGAATTGAAGAAGCCCCGCTCGGAACGCCCGGCTCAGAATTTCCTTACACCTTGAAGACTTTCACTACGGGAGAAGCACTCACTTTCCATGGCAATAGGATGGTCGAAGTAGGGGATCCTGCCAACTATAAGGCGGGTGATGCACAAATTATCGAGCTTATTCAAATGACGCCGCGGCTTTCCAACCATCCGAAGTACATCTTCACAGTACTTCGCATAGTGACAGCCCCACTCAAATACGCCCCCTGGCACACCTATGATATTCCGTTTGTTTGGCAACTCGATGGCGATACTCCACCCGTTGCACCGCCCAATCGGACTATGAAGTGTGAATCGGCTCGGATGGGAATCGACCTCAAAGCCATGTGCGACAGTATGGGTAAGGTGTGGGACGGAGAGTATTACTCTTGCAATTGATTGGGCAGAAAGGTTTCGGAGTCACGGAAGCCCTAATAGGGACCGGTATGATCCTTGCGTCGCTTGTTGCTGTTTCGTCGACTTATATTTATTTTCGCCGTGCCATTTTGGATGTGGAAGCCAGAACCGAATTCAATCTGCTGAATTTCCAATTGGCGAACCTCATAGGGGACTCTTTACTTTGTGATAAGACCAGTCTTGTCAAAGCCGGTAGCCCCAGTCGAGTTTGGGTTCAGGAGGAGATCCTTCCTATTCCCCCCGAACCGCTCCCGGTACCCGTGCTCGTGAGCTCCCCGGACTCCATTGATTTTTTCCCCGATCCGAGCGACAGCACTCGGAGCATCCCTATTGCAAAGATCGGAGAGGGGCGGTTTTTTAATCTTATTTCGATGTCCATAGATCAGCTTGTTCCACCAGTGGCTCCTTATCTTTTAAACCCTCCAGCCCTGGCCCTGTCCGAGCGAAGGTCCGCTACCTTGCTTTTGAAACTCACCGCCAGATACAGCACGGATCCTACTGGAAATCGGCTTCTCGATTACCAACACCGCTTCAACGTGGACGTTGATCCGGGGGCGGGGGCGGGAGTTCCCCTGAAGTATCCTGCGACGAATTGCTATTCCATTCAGTCTCGCCAAAGATTGTGTGAGCAGCTTGGGATGGTTTATGACCCTGTTGGTGCCATGTCCTACAATCATGTGCCGCCTGGCAGTTTCACGACTAAGACCATTTGTCGGAACTCCGGAGCGACACTTCCACTAAACGGACCTTGATGTACCTAAGCCAGAATAAAAAAAGCGGCTCCGTTCTTCTCACTGCTGCAATTCTGCTCGCGGTTTTGGGGGGGCTGATTATTTCAGTCTTACGCGTTGTGAATTCATCCATCAAGACTATGAAAACTATCGATAGCGTAGAGAAAGAACGAAAAGACAACTACAACTGGCTGAGTTTTATTCACAATGGAGACATGTGTTCGAGGCTCAGTATCACTATGCAGGCGTACGATCCTGCAGCACGACTCCAACTTTCTGACGAAGCAGATGAATCAAGCGCTGCTGCGGATGGGACTTGGATTGGATGGGATAACCCGCACCTCTTGCGAGAAGAGATGGATCGAATCGACTACATAGACGGACCCTTCATGAGAAAGTGGATCGTTGCAGTAACACCGAGTCCCTTAAGCCCCGACTTCAATCCAAACCACAACATAAAGAAGTTTGTGATCAACCAAGTTAAAGTCGCGAAGAATGGATTTTCTCAAATCACTTTGGGAGCGTGGTCTCACCCGATAGGCGCTACTCCCTCCCGGCTACTTTGGCAGACCGGGCTAAATGTCTTTTACGAAAATGTGGGTTCTCCCGTCCGCAAAGAGATACTTCGATGCTTTGGCTTTCAGTCACCTGAATTTCTTTGCAAGAGTGAGGGGAGAGTGTGGAGTATTAGCAATAGGAAATGTACGACTCCCGGGCCTTCACCCAATTGGTGGGCACCTTGAAGCGTTTGGTATTTCTACTCTTGGTTTCTTCGGTGGGTTGGGCGGCAGCGCCTTGCTCCACTCAGCTCATCACCCATCAATCTCCCGACCTGGATTCGGCCATTGAGTCTATGCTGCACATTCAAAATGAATTGGTGGTGGCTAGAAGTGACGCCGCCCCTGCCCAAGGCTTTTTAATAACGCGTTGGACCGCCGAGGAGACACGAGAGATCCTCAAGTTCGGAATGCTTTTTCTGGCCCAGTCGGAAGGGGAAGTCGCAGGGTACGCCGTGGTGGTCCCTGGAAGCTCTTTAGTAGATTCGATTCACCCCGAAGCGGATCACTTGCAAGGCACAGAGGCAATGCGAGATCTGTGCTCACAGCCCTACTTCTGCCGGATTGGGGTTAAGGTTGCCAGACAAAGAGACGGTATCGGGGCTGTTCTCGTAGAGGCCATCAAAGCGCATTTTCCCTCGGGTGTCTTTTCTCTCGTTCTCCAATGGCCGCATGACAACACGGCATCTCTTCGCTTCTTCGAGCGACAGGGGTTTACTCAAGTGGGAACACTCGAAGTCGCAAGCTTCAAAGACTTTGGCCACAAGAAGTCCCGCATCGTGCAGTGGCCCTGAGGCTACAATGAATACCCTGGCATAAACGCGTTCAATGCGGCATACTATACACATGAAACGTACAAATCTTGTGCTTGATGAAGATCTGTTGAAGACTGCAACCCACATGCTGGGAGCTAAAACCTATTCAGCGGCAGTTAATCAGGCTCTTGGTGAGACCATCAGGCTCTTGAAAGCTCGGGGCATTACTCAGTTTTTGGGAACAGGGGTTTGGGAGGGCGACTTGGCTGAAATGCGCGAAGACAAACCTACGAAAAAGAAGCGGTAGGCACTCCATGTTGGTATTGGTGGACACCTCGATTTGGATCGATCTACTTGGGAAAAAGCCGAAGCATTCATTGACTGAATCGGATCTCGAGAAAGTCACTATTTGCCCGCCTATCCTCCAGGAAATTCTACAGGGGATTTCGAACGATACGGCAAGAGGAGCTATTCGAGAACGACTCTTAGCTCTGCCTTCTATCGCGGATGCAGTTTCAGTGGATGACTATCTCGCCGCCTCAGAACTCTATGTCTTAGGGCGAAAAAAAGGCCACACCATTCGCTCTTCGGTGGACTGCCTCATTGCCACTCTGGCCCTTAAACGCAACGTACCCATCTGGCATAACGACAGAGACTATGAAGCCATTGCCGCATTCACGGGATTGCGAACTCTGAGAGGGAGATCGATGTAATCGGGCTTACTGCGCAAGCTTGATAGCGTAGGCCTTCTTCACGGCCGGGCGTGCGGCTACCCGTTCAAACCATTTCTTCACGTGAGGGAAGTCCTCGAGGTTTTGCTTTTGCACTTTGTGAAGAACAATCCAGGGGTAGATGGCTATGTCTGCGATCGAGTAGTCGCCGGCAACCCATTCCCTATCCGCAAGCCGCTTATCCAGCACGCCATAGAGCCGCGCCGTTTCTTTGGTGTACCGCTCGATCGCATAAGGAACTTTTTCAGGCGCATACACATTGAAGTGGTGATTTTGTCCCAGCATCGGACCTAGGCCCGCCATCTGCCAAAACAGCCATTGAGAAACTTCGGCTTTTTCGCGCATGGATTGAGGGATGAACTGATTTGTTTTTTCCGCGAGGTACCACAAGATGGCGCCCGACTCGAAGAGCGCGAGCGGCCCTTTACCATCACTGGGGTCTGAATCCACAATCGCAGGCATCTTGTTGTTTGGAGAAATCGAAAGGAAGTCGGGCTTAAACTGCTCCTGTTTCGAAATATTCACAGGATGGATTTTGTAGGCAAGCGAAGCTTCCTCCAAGAAAACCGTAATTTTGTAACCGTTGGGTGTAGGCCAGTAATAGAGGTCGATCATAGCGATACAAAAGACCACGGTTTTCGGAGCTAATCAACCTGGTGTATTCAGTTGCCCACGGGAAGCTGCTATTGCAAACTATTGCGATGAGTTTGCGTGACACTCTCCACGCTTCCCACAATGCGTTATCATATGCCGGGGTCGATCATGCCCTGGTTGCTAGGGAAGCAATGAGCTTCGAAGAATATTTAAGACTATTGGATGAGTATTGGGAAATGTTTGGTCCGATCGAGGAGAAAGTTCCGAATCCCTCGAAGTTCGAAAATATTAAACTGTAAATTTCAGCCGACTGCTGAGTTTTACCAGCGCTAGTCTTCTTCCTGCCATTGAAGAATGGGTAGTCCGCCGGTGGTGGGGAATTTCCAAACGGTAGAAAAGTCCCAAGAGGATAGGGGAGCGTCGCTGCTAATGTTGAAGCTGTTTGTTGAAGGGGCGGCGGCGCAGCTATTGATGCTCCCGCTCGAGCTACCCACGCAAACTCCAGAAGGCTGCTTCCAAAACGCATTTGTAATGGTTGTGGGCGCATCGGAAGTCGCCACCATCGCGCCCGTTACGCTTGTGCTCGATGCAGTGCCTGTGACAAAGACATTCTCAAGTGATCCATCGACTAGATAACCGATGGCACCCCCGGCGTTCCCCGTGCTGAGAACGTTTCCTGTGCTGTAAAGATTGCGGGCTGCTACTGGGCCCGACTCCCCGAGGACACCGCCACAATGTCCCGACCGGCAATAGACGCTTCCTGTCGCGTACGAGTTCAATACGTTCTCGGACCAGGTGCCGGCGAGCCCTCCGCCCCCATCGCTATAGGCAGAAGCGATCGCGCCGGAAGAAAAACTATTTTCAATGGCACCCGACCCAGAACCCGCTAGCCCGCCGACGAATCCCGATCCTTTGACTTCTCCCTGAGCAAAAGAGTTTCTAATAGAGCTACAAATACCGCAGAGTCCCCCTGTTGCGGCGCCTCCTCCGGCCCCTACAATGTCCGCCGAAGAGAAACTGTTATCAATATTGCCGGTGGCCAAGCCGATGATTCCCCCTACCCAATCTGTATTGCCTCGAACATAGCCCGTTGAATAGACGTTGCTTGCTGCTCCTAGGCCCGCAACAGCACCCACCCACAAGGATCCTAAGATATTAACGTTCTCAAGACCCAATTTCGAAACGGGAGTCGCTCCGGTCATCCCGAGAAGGCCAACGTTCAACGCTGCCGGCTGATTGATAGTCAAACCACTCAGAACAAAACCATCACCATCGAAACCACCGAGACTTGTAATGGGCAAATTGGTATAGCCAACGGAGAGATCGATATTTGCACCGAGCACAAAAGTCTTCGTCCAATTGCCAGCAACCGCTTGAAGTCGTGCCATTTGCTGGACGTTGCAAACGATATGAGGACCTGCACTCAGTCCAAAGCGTGTGTCGATAGTGCCCGTTGCAGTTTCATTGTTTAGAGCAATGTTGCAACTATCCGTGTCCTTCACTAAACGCCGTGTAACCGGAGTCGCGGTGCCTTGCTGTACGGTGATGTCGATACTTCCATCGGATTGCCCTGAGAAGTCCCAGTTCGTGGTGAAAGTGCCTCCGTTGCAAGTCGTATTCCCCGGGGCATTCGGTCCACCAAAGTAGATCGTCTCACCTGGTGTGCCACAGAATCCCCACACTCGGTAAGCAGCCATGTCGCTAAAGCCGATCTTTCGGCCGTTGCGAAACTCAGGAGGAAACTCAATCGGACGATTGGGGTTCTGCCAACGAAGCACGGGATACTTGCCGGTAGCGGGCATGATCCAAGCACCACTTGATGTGAAGTCCCAGTTCAATTCACCACCTCCGCCGTCGTAGTTC
>JBGTAN010000049.1:0-7229 GCA_041749855.1 Bdellovibrionota bacterium | reverse complement strand
TTGCGAAACTCAGGAGGAAACTCAATCGGACGATTGGGGTTCTGCCAACGAAGCACGGGATACTTGCCGGTAGCGGGCATGATCCAAGCACCACTTGATGTGAAGTCCCAGTTCAATTCACCACCTCCGCCGTCGTAGTTCGCAATGTCGTAGAACCAGGTGGGGTTGGTTCTGGCAGTACAGTTGCCATTGCCGAGGCTGTGGCAGTTGGCCGTATTGAAGGGGTGACTAAACCAAAGGACCGGGGCTGTGGGAGCAACGCCTGTTTGCCCAATGACTGCAGCGCCCGTGCCGACAACATTTCCGAAGGCGAATGAATTCCTTATTGTTCCACTGACTCTATCGCCAACCAAGCCGCCTACAAAAAGTGCGCCCGCCACGTTGCCTGTTGCATAAGATCTTTGGATCAACGACCCGGCGATTCGAACACGTCCCACGAGTCCACCCACTTCATTTCCCGCCGAGTGGACATTGCCCGTCGAATAGCAGTTGTCGACAGTGGAATCATCGACTTCTCCTATCAAGCCGCCAATCCGGTCGCTAGTTCCTGTGACATTGCCCGATGCAAAACTACGGATGGCCTGAGAGGAGTTGGTCAGGTCTCCAGCAAGCGCGCCTACATAGCTGGTACCCGACACATAAGCCGAAGAAGAGGATTCGGTAATCGTTGTCAAATCTGCCTGTCCGACTACGCCTCCTACCCTCGATGTCCCGCTGAGATAGCCTGAAGTATGGACGTTCCAAAGAGAGGTTGAAGTGGCAAGTCCAACAACTATTCCGGCGGGGTCTGGCCCCGACTGGGCGACCCAAGCATTGCGGACATTTATATTGTTAAGTTCTGCCGGGGTGTCCGTAAAACCGAAAAGACCAACGAAGTCCGTGTTTCGATTGATGTGCAAAGAAGATATTGAATATCCGGCCCCATCAAAAAAGCCTGTGAAAAACGCGGTGCCGCCCCCTATTGGTAAAAAACCCAGTCCCTCGTTCCAGGAAGAAGTGCCCGCTAAGTCGATATCCGCCGTCTGAAGGAACCGACTAGACAGGTGGAAGTGCACGTACTGAAGACTGCCCGCATCACAGATCTGGTACTCGTCTCCGCTGACCCCTGTTCCCCCACAGAAAGGCGTGCGCATATCGTAGGCAAGTTCAGCTCCCGAAGCATCTGAGACGGTGACGTTGAAGAAGTAGTCTTTGTCGATGGGGAGGGCAGTGATCTGAAAGCTTGTGTCATCCACCACTGTTCCAGCAAGTGTCCCGTTTGCTTTGATGTTGGCGATGGAATCGAGATTAGCGGAAGTGCTGTAGTAGAGCGAGTAGGTATAAGGCGCGGTTCCACCTGCTGCCGCCGGCCAAGCAACCGTGATTTCACTGTCATCGATTTCAACAGCACGAAGTGTGAGCGAGCTCGTTGTAAGCGAAAGGCCACCCGAGCCTGCGCAATTGGTCTCGCTAATGCACAGTCCAATGCCGCACCCAGAGATAAAAACGAGTGCTGAAAGAAGCAGCAATAGCCTGGGCATTTGAGGTTAGTTCTCCGAATTTGCAGGGGAATAGCTTCTTTAATAGTAACGGAGAAATGTGAAGGAATCATGCCTCAGGGCGGAAGACGCTCAGCCAGAAAGCCTCTCAGATTGCGGGTATAAATAGTACTATGGTACTATATTGACATGAATTCAGGCAAATTCGTCGTCCGCATTGATCCAGCGCTTCACGGAAAGTTGCAGGAGATTTCTCGAACGCAGGGCATTTCGCTTAACCAGTTGTGCCGCTTGCGATTGGCCCAGAACACCCCCTTAGTGGACCCATCGAAAGTGCAGAGCTTTGACCTGCCAAGTGCACTGCAGAATGCCATTTTGGCCTTGAATATCCCCATCGAGGGGCTAGTCCTCTTCGGATCACAAGTGCGCGGGGATGCTACCGATTTTTCGGATACAGATCTGCTGATTGTTTTGCAGGCGGGTGCTGAAATTACACGCGACTTGTATGCGGTTTGGGATGAGCGGATGCAATCGCAAAGCGATGCAATCGATGCTCTGAAGCTGGTTCCGCACTTTGCTGCACTTCCCGCAAGCGTGTCAGAGGCGGGAAGTCTTTGGCTCGAAGTGTCTTTGAATGGGACGGTTTTATGGGAAAAGAGTCGAGGCCGTGTGAAGCGGTTCCTTTTTACTTTGCGAGAAGCTATCGCGGAGGGGCAGTTTCAGAGAAAAAGTTCCCACGGGCACCCGTACTGGGTGAGAGGCACACATGAAGAATAAAACTTTGGCAGAGGACTATGTCGTTCGTGCAGGGCATCGGGTGGAAGCGGTGAAGGTTTTGTTCAAGAATCAGGCTTACGCGGATACGGTTCGAGAGTCACAGGAGATAGTCGAACTTGCGCTCAAAGGCTTGTTGCGTTTTTCAAACGTCGAGGTTCCTCGCATTCACGATGTGAGCGACGTGTTGAAGGAACAACTGTCACGACTTCCTCCCTCTGTCAGGGCGCACGTTCCGAAGCTGTGTGACATCTCAAGGACATTGCGTCGCGATCGAGAGTTAGCTTTCTACGGCACAGAAGACCTTACCCCTTCCCAGTTTTATAAGAAGAAAGACGCCGAGAAAGCGCTTCAGTCTGCGACTTGGGTTGTGGCAACTGTCACAGCTGCGATGGGCTTGTAGCGGCGAACAATTCTTTACTCTTCTTCCTGCCATTGAAGAATGGGTAGTCCGCCGGTGGTGGGGAATTTCCAGACAGTAGAAAAATCCCAAGTAGAAAGCGGGCCCGAGCTATTTGCTAGAAATACGGAGCTAGAGACGTTGGAGCAACCTACGGCAGCTGCATCCATGACCCAACCTACACAGGGCAAAGACGTGGCAGCTGTCGATCGATAGAGGTTCGTGATAGAGGAACCGTAGAACGCGGTACCCACTATCGCGCCATTGGCCGCGCCCACCCCGGAGACGGACCCCAGAGCAAAAGAATGCGAGAGTGTTTCGGTCCAATTGACTAAGCCGGCCAAACCACCAACGGGATCTCCGAACGGGCCCCCGTTGTTCAGTGTCCCAAAAACAGCGGCAGTAGAATACGAGTTAGAGACCGTGCCACCGCTCAAGTCTCCAACGAGGCCACCCACATGGTCTCCACCGTAAACAGATCCCGTTGAGTAACTGTTTACGATGCTATCGGTAACAGCAGTGTCTCCCGTTAGCCCTCCCACCGAGTTTTGGGCGCCGGTGACCGTTCCCGAAAAGTAGCACTCATCGATATTTCCGCCACTTCCAATAAGTCCGCCTACGCTGCCATTGCCTCGAATGTGACCTGTCGCAAAACTTCGGTAGAAGGATTCGCTGATGCCGGCGCCACCGAACCCGCCCGCTGCACCAGAACTGGAAATAACGTCTGCTGTGGAAAAGGAATCTGAAACCTCATTCCAGAGTTCACCAACCAGCCCGCCAGTACCTCCGGTTCCCGAGACAAACCCAGTGACATACACATTCTTTGCACCCCCGTTAGCGCCAAAGTTGCGTCCCGCCAACGCGCCGACCCGGCTGTTGCCTGAAACGGAAACCCGCTCCAGTCCCAGATCGATGAAACTGTAATTTCCCTCCGCTCCAGCAAAAAATGCACCTATCGCTGTCGAAGCAAATAGGGCTCGATAGTCAGCGCCTCCGGTGATGGTCATTTGATCGAGGAAGAAGCCATCACCATCCAGCGTTCCCGAGAAAGGGGCCCCAGAACTGGCGATAGGGTTTCCGTTGTAAGCGGTCATGTTGATGTTTGCGCCGAGGATGAAGTCTCTTGAGTGGTGCGCTGCGGTGGTCTGAATCCGGTTCATCTGATCGACATTGCAAACGACAACGGGTGGGACGGCTGCCGCAAAGCGCGCATCGATAGCGGCGCCCGCTGTTTCGTCGTTTAATCCACCTGCGACGCAGCTAGCGGTATCTTTCACTAACCGACGTGTGACAGGAGTCGCGGTGCCTTGCTGTACGGTGATGTCGATACTTCCATCGGATTGCCCTGAGAAGTCCCAGTTCGTGGTGAAAGTGCCTCCGTTGCAGGTCGTATTCCCCGGGGCATTCGGTCCACCAAAGGATACTGTCTCGCCAGGTGTGCCACAGAATCCCCACACTCGGTAAGCAGCCATGTCGCTAAAGCCGATCTTTCGGCCATTGCGAAACTCCGGAGGAAATTGAATCGAGCGATTGGGATTTTGCCAACGTAGGACGGGGTACTTGCCAGTAGCAGGCATGATCCAAGCACCACTCGATGTGAAATCCCAGTTGAGCCCCGCAGCATCGTAGTTGGTCTTGGTGTAAAACCAAGTGGGATTGGTTTGCGCAGTACAGCCGGTGTTGCCGCCCTGGTAGCAGTTGGCAGGATTGAAGGGATGATTGAACCAGAAAACAGGGCCTGTCGGAGCCGTACTTGAAACCGATCCTAAGTTGCCACTGCCTGCTGTTACGTTCCCTATCGCAAAAGAGTTTGAGATACCCCCGGAGCTCGTGCCAGTTAGGCCTCCGACTGAACCGCTTGCTGCAAACACATTTCCGATGGAGTAGCTTCTCGATAGGGACGATGTACTCATTTGTTGGCCAATCAACCCTCCAACCAACGAGCCGGAGCTATGAACATTTCCAGTCGCGTAGCAATCAAGAACAGTGGATTCCTCGGTCCGTCCAACCAATCCGCCGACGCGTGTGTCGCCGATCACATTGCCGGTAGCAAAAGATCGGCGCAAAGTGGACGTTGCAGTTCCCGATAGCCCAAAACGGCCAATAAGGCCGCCTACGTAATTTCCTCCGGAGACGGTGACACTAGAACTGGAGTCTTCGACGATGGCACCCTCAAATACCCGATTCAACAACCCGCCGGCCTGGCCACTACCGGCAACAATAGCCCCTGAGCTATGACAGTCTGAAATCCTTCCCTGTTGCAAGTCGTTAACAAGCGGCGCTCCATCGCCTGTCAGAGAGACATTCGATAGAGTGAGATGCTCAATAGCGGAAGAGGAGCCGATCATTTCCTGAAAGAGCGTTATACTAAGTCCGTCCAACGCAAAGTCTTGCCCGTCCAGAGTGCCTTCAAACAAAGAGATCGACTTAAATCCGACTCCACTGTTCCAATCTCTCGTACCGGAAAGGTCGATGTCTTGGGTGACGACAAACGCTCTGGAAAGATGAAATTGGACGTACTGAAGACTGCCCGCATCACAGATCTGATACTCATCTCCGCTGACCCCGGCTCCCCCGCAGAACGGAGAGCGCATGTCGTAGGCGAGTTCATTTCCTGACGCGTCGGATACAATGACGTTGAAGAAGTAGTCTTTGTCGATGGGTAGGGCAGTGATCTGAAAGCTTGTGTCGTCGACGATAGTGCCAGCGAGCGTTCCGTTTGCTTTGATGTTGGCGATGGAATCGAGATTGGCCGAAGTGCTGTAGTAGAGCGAGTAGGTATAAGGCGCGGTTCCACCGGAAGCAGCCGGCCAAGCAACCGTGAATTCACTATCATCGATTTCAACCGCACGAAGGGTGAGCGAGCTCGTTGTAAGCGAAAGGCCACCCGAGCCTGCGCAATTGGTCTCGCTAATGCACAACCCAACGCCGCATCCAGAAAGCGCAAGGAGTGCTGGAAGCAGTAGCAGGTGTAGTTTGTGGCTGCGTCGGTCCATCATTCCTCTTCCTGCCATTGAAGAATGGGTAGCCCGCCGGTGGTGGGGAATTTCCAGATAGTCGAGAAGTCCCAAGCAGAGAGCGGGGCGCTTGAAGCAGACTGAAATTGAGAAAGTGCAGTCGCTTGCTGGCAGAGCGTGACAGTACCACCGTCTCCCACGCAGGGAAGGTTTTGAAGCGGTTGGTACCAGTAACCACCGCTTAACGTCACACTTGTGCCTCCGACAAGCGCACCGCCATTGGATGTCACTGCCGTCACATGAGAAACGCTGAAGAGATTCGTGAGCGGTGAACCTACGGCATAAGATTCCCCCAGAACTCCCCCTACATTTGTGCTGCCGAAAACATCGCCTGAAGCGTAAACATGCATCAGCTGGTCTGCGTTGTAATGAGCTCCTGCAAAACCCCCAACGCCAGTGCCGCCGTATACCGAGCCGGTAGAATATGAGTCCTGAACAATCGTGTTATCCAATCCCCCGATAAAGCCCCCCACTTCGTCGGATCCGGGAAAAACACCTGAAACGCTGCCTGTTGCGTAAGAAGCGGTAACGATGCTTGCTAGGCCGAAGTTTACACCTACAAATCCGCCAGTGCTCTGGGCTCCTCTGACATCCCCCGCTGCAAATGACCGCGTTACTGTGCCGGTCTGGTGGTAGCCTAGGAGTCCGCCGATTACGCCGGAAGACCCGACAACATCGGCAGTAGAGAAGCAATCCGACACCGCACCAAATGCCTCTCCGTAAAGCCCTCCCGCCGTGCTCGTTCCGGCCACAAAACCCGTGCTGTAGGAATTGGACAGTGCAGTGCCAGGTGAATTGCCAACGCCTACTAGTGATCCAGTGCCATACTGTCCTGAGATAGTGACTCTTTCCATGCCGATGTTAGAGATCGTTCCACCGTTCGTATAACCAAATAGCCCCACTCCGTTGCCAGCGATAGTTAGAGTGAGTCTATCCAAAAAGAATCCGTCCCCGTCGAAAGTTCCTGAATAGTTCGTTCCAGAAGTACCAATAGTGCCGTTGCCGTAACCCGCGCTTAAGCTGATATTCGCACCTAGCGTAAACGACTTGGTCCAATGCGTGGTTTGAGATCGAATGCGTTCCATCTGCTGCACATTGCAGACAATGTGCGGACCCCCGCCGGTGAAGCGGGTATCAATAGTGCCGCCTACTGTTTCGTCGTTTAATCCACCCGCAACGCAACTATCCGTGTCCTTGACCAAGCGACGTGTAACCGGAGTCGCGGTGCCTTGCTGTACGGTGATGTCGATACTTCCATCGGATTGCCCTGAGAAGTCCCAGTTCGTGGTGAAAGTGCCTCCGTTACAAGTGGTATTGGCGGGTGCGTTGGGTCCTCCAAAAGAGATCGTTTCACCTGGTGTGCCGCAGAATCCCCACACGCGGTAAGCGGCCATGTCGCTGTAACCTATTTTGCGGCCATTGCGAAACTCAGGAGGAAACTCAATCGGACGATTGGGGTTCTGCCAACGAAGCACGGGATACTTGCCGGTAGCGGGCATGATCCAAGCACCACTTGATGTGAAGTCCCAGTTCAATTCACCACCTCCGCCGTCGTAGTTC
>JBGTAN010000048.1:0-2415 GCA_041749855.1 Bdellovibrionota bacterium | reverse complement strand
TCGCCTGAGAAAGGAACAACACAAAAAACTCAAAGCCTTCTATCAAGCTTCCAAACCACTAACCGATGAGAAAGACGCAGCGTGAACCACTACCGCTTTACCCACCGCGTCCTAGTAACGGTCTTCAATGAGGAAATCCGTCCTCGGAATAAATGTTACTTGAAATTAGGTAGTTAGGTGTCGGTGGCCTCATAATCTGGTTACCCAAGAAGGGATTGGGTAACCCCTTAATGAGGCGAGGCAATAGCCATGGGTACGACGTTAAAGAAGTTGTACGTGGATTTTTTGCGTGAACGTTACCAGGCGGCGCCGCGTAAGCGGCGGCGCATGATTTTGGATCAAGTGTGTCGGGATGCGGGCTTTCATCGCAAGCACGCCATACGGACGATGAACCAGAAGGTGGTTTGGGCGCGTAAGCGTGGGCGCAAGCGCGTTTATAGCGAGGGGGCACGGTACCATCTGCGTCGGCTTTGGATTGTGATGGAGCAGATGAATGGTCGTCGGATGAAGCAGTGGCTGCCCTTTTGGCTAAAGTACTACGAGGCCCCTGGCTTTACTCCCGAGATTGAAATGGAGTTGCTACGAATGAGCCATGCTACGATAGAGCGCGTTCTTCGCTCGTACCGAGCGGAGACGGGTCGCCGCCTTCGCTCCGGGACGAAAGCTGCACGACTAAAATACAGCATCCCGATGAAACCCTTTGACCGCAACGTGGCGGTTGCGGGGTACTTGGAGGCGGATACGGTCGCGCACTGTGGGGAATCGCTCTCTGGTGAGTTTATTTGGAGCCTTACTGCCGTGGACCGGCTTTCGGGATGGACCGAAGTACGTGCTGTTTGGAATAAGCTCGCTACGGGGGTTGTAGAGGCCTTTAAAGACATGGAAGAGCGCCTTCCTTTCGTCGTCAAAGGGCTGTCTAGCGACAATGGCTCAGAGTTTCTAAACCATGAAGTAATGCGCTACTTGGGTCCGAATAAGAATCGCAAAGGTGAAATCTTCATGACTCGGGGTCGGCCGTACAAGAAAAATGATCAATGCTACGTGGAGCAGAAGAACTACACTCACGTTAGAAAACTTCTCGGCTACGATCGCCTTGATTGCCCCGAAGCACTGCCGCTCATCAATGATCTTTATCGAAACGAGTGGAGTGACTTGCAAAACTTTTTCATTCCCCAGGTGAAGCTGATTGAAAAGATCCGGGTGGGAGCAAAGTACAAAAGAAAACATGACCTGCCAAAGTCGCCTCACCAACGGCTAATGGAATCGACTTCGATCTCCGAAGAAGCAAAGAAAGCAATGCAAGCAAAGTTTGAAAGTCTCAACCCCTTTCACCTGAAAGACGGGATTGAGAGAAAGCTTAAGAAGATCTGGGATACCCAGAGAAGATTTGAACAGAGAAAAACACAGAAGGTCACCCACCTAAAACTAATTCCCTCGGGTAACATCCCTAGCTGAGGCTAAGCGCACCCGAGGATCCCTTGAGTTTCCTCATTGAAAACCCTACTTTCGGTGAGAGTTCATTGTGTGGTAAGAACCCGCCCCGATGCAGTCCAGAATCCTCTTATTTTTGAGTCTCATGGCGTTGCCTGCGTTCGCTGTGTGCGAACTCAGTGGCGTCGACATGGAAAGTCGGATTGCCATTCCCCAAGACCTTGCGATTTTGGATAAGGTGCTGGGAACTACGCGCCTAGGGCAAGTGCCACTCACACAGTTGCAAGAGGCTGTGCGCAATGGAAAAGCAGTCGTTCGGGAGTTTGATGAGGCTTTCCAAAAGGAAGCTGGAATCGAGCGCTTCTCGGCCTATTCGCTTTTTGAGAAGGACCTCACGTACCTTTTGCTGCCAAACCAAAAGGAATTGGGCCTTGTCCTTATTGAGTACTTCCACGAGATGACCCATGTCTTAGACGTGGACTTCGCGAAGCAGGTCCTGAAATTGGAACCCATTCGAAGTGAATTGGAAGCTAGATTTGAACGCGGTCTTTCGCCTAGCGAACAATCGGTTTGGGTAACAGAGCGAGAAGCCTACTTGCGGGAGTGGACGCGCGCTGCGTTTCAAGCAGAGCGCAAGGCTTACGATGCGCAGTACGCGCTGATCCAGGAGTTAATCAGCCAGGATACTTGCGTGAAGGACTTTTATTCGGTGCGGGCCAAGCAAAGAAAAATCATTATCCGCAAGATGGATGATGCCAGCGTCGCTCGGACGAGCGGATTGAATCCGAATCTTCTTTAAAACTGGCCTACCTCCCTGGGTTGGAGTTTAATTGGGCCCGGTATTTGCTCAGTTGCAGGGGTATGAAGCCTGGCAGCCCTAAAGTTAGTTGCAATTGCGGTCTTTCGGGAATGAATTCCGGACACCTTGTTTCTCATGGTTCTTTCCTGAGGAAATCAGATAGCCGCTACGTGCGAAGATGGAAG
>JBGTAN010000047.1:0-163371 GCA_041749855.1 Bdellovibrionota bacterium | reverse complement strand
CCGCCGCCCCAGCCACAACCACCCCAGGCGCCAACGACGACTGTAGTGCGAGGCCAGCACATGCCGCCGCATCCGCCGCGGAAACGCCAACGGTTCCAGCCCCAGCCCCAGCAGGCGGATTGGGATTCAGCACGATCGCTGCCGTATTTTTCGCTCAACGGCATCTGGCCGATGACCGTTACCAGCTTCGTCGGATCGTTTGCGTCTTTTTTCGCTTCTTCGATCACGAGCGCTTGGAATTCTGCAGTAGCGCGAGCTTTGTCGCTGTCCGAGAGTTTTCCAAGTTCAGCATCAGCAGCAATCTGCTTAGCAACATTGGCCAATTTTTCGTGGACTGCGTAAGCGGTTGCCAAGCCCTTTTTGGTATCCGAAACGGTTACCACAGCAGCTTTATCAACAGGCTTTTCAGCGTTAACATCAAAACGTTCATCCCCAGCCATGCTGACACCCGTTACGAGCAACAGCGCGGTGGCGACCAACAACTTCACTTGATTCATTGGATCTCCTTCTAATTAATTAACAGCGACACTGAGAACGCTCGGCGTCTTAAGTGGTCGGCTTATACATAATCCCAGGATTGCAATCAAGATGTGTGAAGTTGAATAAAAGGTAAGCTGCTAAGTACTGGATTAAACTATCGGAAAATCCGACTATTGACAGCGGGGGCCGTAGCAAGCGGTAAGGTAGCCGCCTAAAGGGCGTTTTCCATCACGAAAATACCGGTTAGCCCGCTCTGCAGTTGGGGCCGCCATCGCGAAACCCGGTTGACTCTTCGTAGTTCTCGATCTCGCTCAACTGCTTCCCGTCTCACCAGGATAGATTGCTTGTTAAACGCCTGGCTAGGCACTAGGGTCGCCGTCGACGTTATCAATGTCCTCGGAGGTTTCTTATGTCCGCTTTTCATGATCCCGCACTCGTTAAAAAATATGGTCGCTGGCTAATCTTGCTAGGTGTGCTGAATATCATTCTCGGCTTTGCCGCCTTAGTGTTTGTCGGATTTACGACTTTGGTCTCGATTAAGCTTCTTGGATTTATCTTCATTTTCTCCGGGGCCAGTGAGATTGCTCTGGGAATTCAAACCCGCAAAGAGCCTAACGGCAGCTTATCTCTCCACTTGTTGTTGGGAATTCTCTCGATTGTCGTCGGCTTTTTCATTCTACGAGATCCGCTCGTGAACGCAGTAGGACTCACGTTGTTCATTGCATTGCTTCTGTGGGTTAGCGGAACTTTCCGCATGGTCGATGCGATTCTTGATCGCCGTGCGGGCTGGGGCCGAGTGTTTTTCAGCGGCCTCATCTCGGTGATTCTCGGAACCCTCATTTTCCGTCAGTGGCCTGAGTCGGCTTTTTGGGCACTAGGCGTTTTTGTCGGAGTGGATGTTTTGTCCTACGGCATGATGCTTTTGTCGCTGGGGCTTGTGAGCAAGAAAATTTCAGCCTAATCTATCGGCTGAACACATAGGGGAACAAACATGCCTACTCCAAGAAAAGGAAAAGGGGCGGCCCGCCCTACAGATACAACTAAGAAGCGAAGGGGCAGAAAAATCGCTGACTTGCCTTCAAAACGTACTTTAAAAGTTACCAACCGCCATATCGGCGCGCATGTGAAAGCCGTGGGCAAACGTCGGCAGGCGAAGCGAGACTCGAGGTAAAACAACTATGAAACTACCATCCAATCATCGACGACTCTTCACCAAGTCGGAGTGGAAACTCCTGGGGACGACTGCGGAAACTGCCAAGTTGGCGAAGCTGACTCCCACTCAAAAGAGAACCGCTTTGAAGCGGTTGCGGAAGCTCAATACAAAGTATCGTGATCTGTCCCGGCGACAGGCCATGAAGGCGCAAAAGACCAAAGGGTATCGGAACGAGCAGGCCAGTGCGCGGACCAAGAAAAAGGCCCAGCTAGTAGGGCGCGTTTGCACGAGTGCCTTCTAAGGCAGATTCGCGCGAATCGCTTTTGAGAAATCCTGGCCCGGCTTCGCTGCTTTTGCCGCGTCATTGATTTGAGATCGTTTGCGGAACTCGTGGAAACCGATATTCGCATCGGAGGCAACCTGACCGACGCTGAAAAGGTAGCGGTCGATCCATCCGTTGAGAAGGTGTCGGAAATCCCATCCTCCGGTTCGCCCAATCGCATTGGCGTATCGGATAATGTTGACTGTGCAACTGTTGCTCAGCAGGTGGTACCACTCTGGCCGTTCGTACAATTGATTGATGCGCTTCAAGTAAACGCGGAACAGGTCCTGTGCGGCGGTTCTGCTAACGCGAAGCGGGTAGAGGAAAACGGCTTCATTGCGATGATGGGTCCGCACACCCACCAAGTCGCGCTCATCCCCTACGATGTAGATCAATTCGAACTGCTTGAAGAGTGAGGAAACGGGCGCGAAGGATTCGCCTACCTCTGGACGCGTTTCAATCGAGATGCTCACCGGCGGAGCGTTATCGAAGTTGAAGCTTAAGAAAGTGTGCCCCACTGGCCCAATGCTCCAGTACGAAATAAAGAGATCGACAGACGTTAAATGGGAAATGGAAACCGTGCGTTCTTCATAACGAGGAGTGAAATCGTCTCGACTGCGGAACTCGAAGTTCCGCACGTTCATCAGCTTAACGGTGTCGCCGTTCACTTCGGCGCGAGGCAGGACAGCGACTTCAGGGCGCCACGGACGGTCTTGAGAGGGTCGAATACTGGTGAACCAGATGACTACCAATAAAAAGACCACGCCCAACGCTTTGTGCATTCTGCGGTCATGTGAAATCCAGACAGCCCATACAGACCAAAGAAAGAGGATAACCCCGAGAGCTGTGCGAACGGTTGGCCAGGGAAGATTGGAGAAATGGACGGCTAGGCTGCTCCAGACAATCAGTAACGAAATAAAAAGAGCTTTCAACGCTCGTAGAAGAAATCTGCCAGTTGCTTTTATCCAAGGAAGTTTCATGGGTGCTCTAAAAACCTATTGGCACGAAGAGTAGGAAAAAGTGGTTGATTCTGCGCCGACGGTAACAGTACCGGATCCGCAGCCTGTATAAACGACTGTCCCCGCCGCTGTGATCGATCCTGTTTGGCTAAAAGTGATCGTTCCCGACGTGGGATAACAACAGTCCGAAGCTTGCATGAGGTTTGCGATTTCAAGCGTCGTCGTAAACTCGGCGAGATTGTGGTGAACCTGAAGCGTGCCGCTGCGCAAGATGCGGTCCGACCAATCCAACGTGCTGCCCTCCACCACAATAGGTGCCGTCGAGAGAGTACGAATGGAAAAGTCGAAAACTTGGCTGCCCGAGAATCGGGAACGGGTACGCCGTAGTCCATGGATGCTGAGGGTATGTCCGGCAGACGTTTTCTCCACCGTAGCTCCTTCGCCCATAACAGTGCCGTCCCAAGTAGTATGCGCATCACTCGTGCTTCGAGTGGTCCCTCCGAAAGCGCCGGTCGCACTCAGATCGAAAGTACGCAGAACCGAGTTGCCATTGGAAACCATATTGCAGCCAGAGTCGGAGTAAGTAAGGGTCACGTCTCCATCGAGCGTAAAAAGGCCTGCGCCCAGAGTGCAGGCGTCGTAGGCCTTAGTCTTTATACCGCCGCTGCAAAGGGACGAGACAGCACGACCTGAACAAGTCCCTCGGGCAAATCCAGCAGAAGTAGTTAAGTCGTCGAGAGAGTTGGTGGCGGCGGTGATGCCCGCTTCAAGAGCGGTTGCCGAAGAGTCGTCAAGATCAGGACTTAGACCGCAATAGGTAACAGCGAGTCCCACAACCAGAAGGATTCCACACAACAAGATACGCAAAGAGCCTCTCCCGAAAAAAGTCAGGGTGAGGCTAGCATGCTCTTAAATGCTTACCGAAGGTTTTTCTTAACTGGCAAATAGGACGGTTTGGCAGCGCGTACGTTGGAGCTAGCGGAACCGGCCATTGGTTTTGCAGCGATAGAAGTTTCAAGCGCAGAACGCGTGCGCGAAGTGCCAACGGTGCTTCCCGATCCCCTAAGACTTGTAGTGCTGTTCAACTGACTTGCGACAGAGGGTGGCCCCGTGCGAACCGCAGAAAGCGAGTCTGGACGAGGCGCAAACGAGGCAGCCTTGTTCTGGTAAAGCTGCTGCGCAAGCTGCATGAGGGATGTGTAGCGATTTGTGATGTCAGCCGAAAACTGCTCCATTTGTTTCTGGTAGGCCTCGCGATTGGCTGGCCGATACTGAAGCCGCTCCACTAATTCTTGGCTGAGCGGCTGATCCGGCTGTCCTTGAGGCATTTGACCGACCGGAAACTGCGGAATCTGATTGGGTTGTGGGCGCTCGGTTTTACCACCCTTCGACTGGTACTGTGCTCCTCCGCCTGAAGGAGAGGGCATTTGCGGCTGCTGTTGACCGCCGCCCCCACCTCCGCCACCGCCGGAAGGATCTTCCTCTGGTTGTCCAGCGACTTGCGCGTTCTGATCTTGGGAGGGATCGGTATTAATTGGATTTTCCTCGACTGGTGCAGGAGTCGTGTCGACGGGTTTTCCAAAACTTAGCTTTTTTTCGATAGCAAGCACCAGAGCCTCGAAAAGCTTGTTTTGCTTATCATAGTAGGCATCCAGTTTCGTAGGTTCTGCCTCTAGGCCGGTGGGGTTGATTTGTTGTGGGGTGCTACAGTTTGGCTGAAAGCTGGCTAGGGCATTTCCTTCCGGTCTTTCATAATCTCCGTTTGGTAAGTAGCAGCCCTCGATGAGCCCCATATCAACAGCAAGATTTGAGGCGCCTGCTCGAATGAGTCCAACTGAGTTGGGAGACGATGGATCTAGACCGATGTAAAACTGAAGAACCGAGATCTTCGGGTTTCCCTTCAAGGGAGCTACTGCCAATTGATCTATCAAGGTATCAATTTGGATTTCACTTTCCTTAGTCGAAAGTTCGTCGGAGTCGAAGCTTCGAATTGTAGAAAACTGACCTCTTAGGGACTTGGGATCTCCCTCTAGGTGCTTAGACGCCCATTCTTCGAAGCGGTCATTGGCGCGTTGGTTTGGGCCGGTGTCCGTGGTAGTCGCCCGGAGATTGGCCCCGGGGCGCCCTGGAGGCGCTGGAGCATCATTCAAATCATGCGGGCCAGCCCCAGGGTTAGCGACTTCAGCTTGAACCGTCGGCGAAAGCGCGATGATGATCAATGCAATGGCGAAGCGCACAGTAATCCCCCACCGTCGTTAAGTTGCATTTCACTTGCCAGTGGAAGGTGTATCCAGCGAGTGTACGCCCGTGGAATCTGGCGGAATATCGGGTAGTTGCGAAGGCGGTCGGCGACCGCGAACACAGGTTTGGAATCAATTCACACCCGCACTTCCTTGGGTTTTAGAAGCTGAATGGTTTCAGGTGTTTAGGGTGAATACCGTTTGGTCACTCCCCCCGTTGTTTACCTGGTTTAGGAGAAGGGGGCTGTTTTGCGCCTGAATTTCATCATCGCGGGAATGGGTCTTCTACTCATTAGCGCCTTCATAGACAGTTCCAGAGGGCCGCTGCTGCCAGTCCTGAGTCACGAACTGGGGCTTGCCTACGAGCAAGTGAGTTGGTTCCTCGTCGTGGGGTACCTGAGCTCTATGACCCTGGGGCGAATGCTCATCCCTCTTGTGGATCGCTACGGAGTCAAGCGTGTGTGCCTGGTGTTGTGTGGGTTAGTTCCCCTCACCGCGCTTTTTGCTCAGGTGGTTTCTGGATTGGGAACCCTCATCGTGTTTGGAGCGTTGGTGGCGTGTAGTAGCGCGTCGATTGGCGCGCTTTCCAACCTCTTTGTTTTGAACGGAACCGATCCTGCGTATCGCGCCCGCTTCTACGGCCTGTTGCACGCGATGTATGGACTGGGTTCTCAATTGGCGCCGATTGTGATTGGCGTTTTTCTAGCCCGAGCCTGGCAGTGGCAAGGGCTTTTCGTCCTTGTCTGTTTTCCCGTGCTGATTGTGATGTGGATCGTTTTCCGGTTGCCCGGCCATGTGCGCGAGCACCACCCGAATGCCGTTCTTCCGGCCCGCTTTCGGTGGATTTCCATTCAGGGATTACTGGTCGTCGCTTTCGGAATCTATGTTGGGGCTGAAGTCCTGGGCTCCATGTGGATGACGACTTACCTGGTGGAGGTGCGCCAGTTTACCGTGGAAGACGCAACTCCCTATGCAACGGGCTTTTTCCTTTCCATGACCCTCACACGCCTTGCTTGTTTTCTGGTGCGCGAGGACGCCCAGGAGAGGCGGATCATTTGGGGATGTCTGCTCATGGGTTTGGCCGCTTTCTTGTTGGGGCTTTTCGTGCATCCCGTGGGTTTCGCTTTGACGGGATTAGTGGGGCCCTTTTTCCCATTGGTCCTCGCTCGGATGAGCCGCTACTTTCCTAAGGAAGCTCCGGCGCTGACCTTACGCATTTTGCTGATCGTCCAGGGTGCTCTGGCGATTTGCCACTTTGGGATGGGCTGGATTGCCACCCATTTTGGAGTGGCGGTGGCCTACCAGGTTCCGGCTTTTGCGTACGTGGTTGCCCTTGCGTCGATTTCGCTCTACTTCAGGCAAGAGCGACGGTATCTTCCGAACGTTTCTTTTTAAGGCTCGCGTGGCGGAATTGGTAGACGCAAGGGACTTAAAATCCCTCGGTCGTAAGGCCATCCCAGTTCGATTCTGGGCGCGAGCACTTTAGATAGAGACAGCTAGCTACTGAGCTTCTCGAGGTCCTGGGAGCTGGGGATCGAAGATTAGATCGAATCGTGGAATCTTTTATTGCGGAGAGAAGCCTTAAGTGAGAGCTTTCTTGCTCTCAAATGGTCTTTAGCTCCTACACTTTCATCTTCGTTTTCCTTCCGATCACTTTCCTGATTTTTCATTTTTTTCGGCGCTTCGGGGCGGGACGAACCGCGATTACTTTTCTAACTCTTGCATCTTTCTTCTTCTACGCCTACTGGCGCCCGAAGTACGTCATCATCATTGGCGCCTCTGTTCTTGGTAACTATTGCTGCGCCATTTTGATGCTGAACTATCGCAGGTTTGCAAAACCGCTATTGTTGATCGGTCTTACTGCGAACGTTGGGCTGCTTTGCTATTTCAAATACATGGGCTTCTTCGTTGAGCAACTTAATTCCCTTGCGGGAACAAGCTTTGGGTTTGCCTCAAGGGCGCTTCCGCTCGGAATATCTTTCTTCACCTTCCAGACAATGGCCTACTTGGTAGATTCTTATCGGGAGAAGGAGGCGGAGAAGAGTTTGGTGAACTTCTCTTTTTTCGTGGTGTTTTTCGCGCAGCTGATTGCGGGTCCTATCGTTCATCACAAGGCCATTATTCCGCAAATCAAGGACCTTTTTCGTAGAGATAGCTACTTTGCTGCCAATACTCTTCTAGGTTTGATGTTCTTTTCGATTGGTTTATTTAAGAAATCAGTGCTTGCAGACCCGCTTGCCCTACCGGTTATGACCGTTTTTGATAGGGGCATGAACACGAACTGGGCCGATGCTTGGCTTGGCGGGCTGGCCTATACCGAGCAACTTTATTTCGACTTCTCCGGATATTCAGACATGGCAATTGGTCTGGGGCTTTTATTCGGGGTGCACATCCCTATAAACTTCAACAGTCCCTATAAATCAGATTCCATTCAAGTTTTCTGGCGACGTTGGCACATGACGCTAAGCGCTTTCATGCGAGACTACATTTATATTCCGCTAGGAGGTAATCAACGTACTTTCGCCGCTGGCCTCGCATGTCTTTTCATCACTTTTCTCATCGGTGGTTTCTGGCACGGAGCCGCTTGGACTTTCATTCTCTGGGGCGCCTTCCATGGAGCTGGCATCGCCCTCCACCGTATATGGCGAGAAAGGAATCTTTCAATGCCGAGGTTTCCTGCCTTCGCTCTCACGTTTATTTTTGTAGTGTTCGGATGGGTTGTGTTTCGAGCGAAAAGTCTTCAGATTGCGGGGGAAATATGGGGCTCAATGATCGGCAGCAACGGCTTCACGATTCAGCCGGCTTTCGTGAGCAACGAATACACAATAAGAATTGGTCTCGGGCTCTTGATTGTTTGGATCCTTCCCAACCCGTCCCAGTACCTAGAAAAGATTACTTGGGTAAAAGTCGTTGCCTGTGCGACCTTAATGTGTGTCGCTCTAATCCATGTGAAGGGAAACGCTCCGTTTCTCTATTTTGATTTCTAGATGCAAGCAAAGCTCATATTTTTCCTGGTCTCTGTCGTTGTGTTTCTGGTCGCGTGCTTTTCGATTTCAAGACTGGGAGCTGCCAATGCCCCAAAACACACGCTGAACGCCAAGATCCCTTTGCATATGAGAATGGAAAGAGCTCGCTTCGCGGATTCCAATTCCTATGCGATCATCGGATCATCGAGAATCGAAAACCTTGCATACGCGCCCTCTCTCGGAAACGTAGAGAATCTTGCCAATTCCGGGCTCGGGATTCTGTCTCTACGCAAATTAATTGAGTTCATCGCAGCTGAAACGAGAATTCGAGATGTTTACATCGAGATCGTATATTACTCCTTCCAAAAGAGATTTGAATTCAACGACACGTTGCTGCGAACGGACACAAACCGAGTGGATAGCATCGCTGATGAGATTTCAGCCGATCGCCTGAGCCTTGTCGTTTCTATGATGACGACCAAGCGAGCGGATATGGCCGCAGCTCTTGATTTCCAATCGACCCCGCGTGAGGAATCCATCGCGTACCTAACGGCTTTTAGTAAGGAGGAGTATCGAGATTACGAAGGTTTGGAGGACTTGAGCAGTGCAGTCAAGACTTGCAAGGAAGCAAAGCTAAACTGTCATTTTTTTATGGGGCCTTTCCATCCTCTCTACAATTTTGTTGAAAAGCGCAATCGAAGAACTCAGCTAAAAACATTTCAAAGTTTCTTGAAGGAAGTTGCTGCGATTACCCCATTCTACTTCCTGGATATTTCGGTCTATCAGGGAGGCCAGTACTTTCATAACCACGGGCACTTTAATGTGAAAACTGGGGTAGAGATGGTTAATCGTCTTCGAGCTGGTGGGTTTAATCACCTTCTGGTGGACCCGCAAAATGTGGGCTCGTTGGTTGCGTGGATGGAAAAAGTGTCTACCAGCGTTGACCCAGAGAACAAGGATCAAGCCTTCTTGAGTTCCGTTCTGGGTAAGGCCCTTAATGAAGGCATTCCCCCACTTAAACTGAGCGAATAGGCAGTTCGATTCTGGGCGCGAGCACTCTCTAAATCCATTCATTTGTCTTGATCGCCGCCGCCGATTGTCTTACCCAGTGGGCGTGATTCGATTCATTGCGCTTTTACTTTGCCTAGTTCCCCTTTTAGCGTTCGGTACGTCGGACCCCGGCGACCGAACCGATTGTGCGTCTCTCGTCAACGCATCCTGGGGAGGTTACTCGGACAAGCCGTTTGTCGATCTGGGGCGCTACTTCCAACCTGATCGTGCGCTCCATCCCGAACTGTATGAACTCGTGAGTCGGCAAATCGCCGAACTCCCCGATGCCCCCCAGGGAAGCTTGGGCGAGCGATTGTTGCAGGAGTACACCGATCGGATTTACGCCGACGAAGATCGGTTCTACCGGGAAATGGTGTTCTATTGGTTGCTACGCTTGCGCCGGGCCATGAATTACGAGTTTCCGCAGAATGAGGAGGCCCCGTTCCAGGAGATGCTGACGGCGCTTTTGGGGAGCGACGCCCACAATCGGGGACTCTCCCTCTGGACACCCCACGCGTTGCGCCTCAAGTACGCGTTTGCGCATTACCTGCATCCGCATCTCAATTGCGTGACCCATTCCTTGTGCAGAGGCATCCAAAGCCACGATAGTGCCTACCGGATCCTATGCGTGCACAAAGGCATCCTATGCCACGAGAGTGCGTATCGGATTCTGTTTGGGGCCGTCGAATTAGTGGCAATGGAAAAAAGCGCGCGCAGTCCCGCAGCGGTTCGTTGGATCGCTGACGGCGTCTTGCGCGCTTGGGCGGAAGCGGGTTATCAAGCCTCGCGGATAGTCCTACCGCCGGAAGTGACGCGAGTTCTTACTCATTACCATCGCCATCCGATCGGCGACCTTCACCTGCAAAGCGACTTGGATCGGATTTCCCAACATCTCTTAGAACCGCGAACTCGAAGGGGCGAGCTGTGAGTGTGAATGACGCTCTCCGTGCGGTCTTAACTTCGAGATCTTGACCGGGCGCTTCTCAATGAATCTTCGTGAGCCCACCGCCCCCACTAGGCTCGTGCTACTATTGTCTTGTGAAGGAATCACGCGGTTTTACTTTGGTTGAGTTGCTCATTGTTATCGCAATTGTTGGTGTGCTTTCAACTGTCGGAGTGCCGACCTTTCGGAAGATGATTCAAAGGGCCAGACAGGTGGAGGCGAAAACTAACCTGAGCGGCTTATACAAGGCACAGGCGGCGTTCTTTGCCGAGCACGGCACGTATTTCACTAACTTGAGCGCAACGGGATATTCTCCGGAAGGTATAACCGTTTCCACCACCGGCCCTGCTGTTATTATGGGCTATTCGGGATTACGCTATAGTGTCGGTTTTATCCGGGGTCCCAATTGCTTGCCGCTTGCTGGATTTTTCCACCCGAACCCCATTGGCACTCCTTTCGGTGCTTGGTTTCGGCAGCAGAATCCAGGGTTCTACAGGGGAGGGGCAGTTGTATACTTGCGTCAGACTGGTGCGGCGAATTTCGGGTGGTGTCCCGACGCTACTCTTGTGACCGATGCGCAAGGCAGGGTAACTGGGTTTAGCTCCATCGCGTCGGGAGTGATCTCTCCTTCTGTGGTCGAGGGCGGCACTCCTTTCACTACGTCAACCACCGCTTCTGACTATGATGTGTGGGTGATGGATAACAATCGTCAACTTGCTCACACGCAAGACGGAGTTAAATAAATGGATCTTCGTGAGCTTTCAATTACGCAAGCCGGCGCAACGCGCCATCCCTGGGAGCGTGCGCGCGCCGACGCCGTCGAGTACATCTTGCGGGCTCGCGGACGCCTTCGCCCCAATGAGAACATTTTAGACTTTGGCTGTGGCGATGCCTACCTCGCGTCCGTACTCGCTGAACGCCATCCGGCAGTGAACGTCTTTGCGGTTGATTCCGCCTTTAATGTAACAACGCGCAACCAGATGCGGGCGAGCTTGCCCGATTCAGTTCGCCTTTTTGAATCCCTGCAGGCGTTTCAAGTCGCCAGCGCAGACAAAGCCAGTCTGGTGCTTTTGTTGGATGTGCTTGAGCACTGTGAAGACGATCTCGCAGTGCTGGAGTCGGTTGTGCATAGTGGTTGCGTCACGGAAGATGCGCCGTTTTTGATTACCGTCCCTGCCTATCAGGGCTTGTTTTCCAAGCACGACGAGTTTTTGGGCCATCAGCGCCGCTACAACCTCCCTGAGCTTTGCAGCGTCGTACGCAATGCCGGACTGGAGATAAAGGCCTCCTCTTATTTTTTCTCAACGCTTCTTCTGCCACGAGGTCTTCAGGTTGTTTTGGAGAAGCTGCGCATCCATCGCAAGAAGCCAAAAGGCCTAGGCGATCATCGGGGCATAAGTTCCGTCGACTCCGTCATTCGCAATGTCCTTTGGATGGATTTTCGCGTCTGCGAAAACCTTGCGCGCAAGGGCATTCTGCTGCCGGGGCTTTCCTGTTTTGTTTGGGCGGCGAAGAAGCCCCTCTAATTCGGACTTAAGGGTCCAGGCCCCATGAAGTGTATGAAGTCATCCTTCGAAATCGAAGTCCCGTTGAGTGTGTACTCAACCTTCATCTCGCGATCTTCTATGGTCGTCGAGGTCTTAAGTTCTACGGATTGCTCCTCGAATGAAAGCGTCATCGATGTACTTGCCGTGCCGGAAATCTGGCCTTTTGCAGGGAAGCCTTTGGCCTGAGACGTTGATGTGATTTGAACGTTTAAAAGGTCGCCCTCCGCCGTTTGAAGGAGTCCCTCCATTTTCAGTGCGGACTCAAGGTCCAATTCACTTGTGAAGTCCTGCATGGGATCCACATTCTTCTTCGTCAGGATAGTGCCATCCATCTGGGCGGTTTTGATACCAGTCAACTGGGCAAACTCGGGAAGGTTGGAAGTGTATTCCAAAGTGAAAGTCGCTGCTCCTTCGCTTGTTGTGGTGGAGGCGAGCTTGAAGTGCGCCGGGCATTTCTCTCCATTGATGGAAAACTCTGCAGTCCCGGCTTGGGTTGCACGTAAGGGGTCCGCTGCGAAGCCCGGCGGACGTGCGCCAAAACTTAAATTATTGATGGTCTTGCAATCTCCGGAAGTGATCGCACGTTCCATCCATGCGGTGATTTCTTCAGCGTCCTGATCGCGCTTTCCGCCTGTGGTAGTCGCAAGTTCAAAGGTTCGTAGCGTCTGAGTGGTGGCTGTCCCTAGCTCGCTCGTTCCTTGAGTGATTTCATTGGCTGTTTGAATGCCCGCTACCGTGCGGTTGATGCGTCCGAAGGTCTGTCCAAGCTGACTTTTGAGAGTCTCCGAAACGTAACCCTTAGTCCCCCCGCAGCCCGCAAGTAAGATTAGAAGAAATGAAAAAAAACGACCCATGTGTAGCCCCCTAGCGGGAGCCTACCATGGGTCAAAATCAGGAGGCAAAGTCGATTCGTTTAGCGGATGGCTTTGCCGGCCACGAGGGGCTTGCAGTTGCGAATCTGGACATAGGTTTCCGCAACGCCATCGCGCGATTCCGACACGATAGTTTTTTCAAAAGTCATCATGCCGGAGCTGTCTTCCACTTTCGTCTCATTTTCAGAAAGCGGCGTGCGATTATGGCTTGAAAAAATCGCAAGGCATTCCTTTTCGAAATAGACCTTTGCGGCTTCGTCGCCGTAAGCGGAAGTGGGAAATTGAAGCGCTGCAATGGCGGCCAAAGCCAGCCAAAAACGAAGAGTCATCATGACGTACCTCAGTGGAACCAACTTCTTAAATATTAGAGGAAAATGATGGAGGAATTATGAAGGTCGGCAGGTCGCTTCCTGGGAAAGACTCTTTTAGTTTCATATGCTTGGCAGGGTGAAAAAAGAAGAGGGCTTGTCGTTTCCGACAAACCCTCTTCTGGACGCCTTGGTTTGGTATGGAGAGCGTTTAGTACCCGTACTGGTTCGAACCGAGCTGCGTTTGGCCGCTCAGGAGGAACTGGGAGTACATATCGTAATTGTATTGGCCGTACTGGGCGGGGCGAACGTAGTCGTTCAGATAGCCGCCGTAGTTGAGAATCTCGGGACTCTCGTTACGCCACATGTAGTTCATGGGTGCCGACTTATGGATAGCTAGTCGGAACAAGCAGCGCTCAAGTGTACCAAGCATGAACTCTAGGTTTTCAATCTTGGTATCGTCTATTTGGCTCACCATCTGCTCACAGCGCAGGGTTTCCTGCGACATCTGCGGATACATCATCGTCGAGCCGTAGACACCCGTCTGAGAAGTCTGATTCCACTGATAGCCCCACTGCCCGTAGTTCCAATATTGGAGTGGGTTATAGCCGGTGTTGTAGCTAGTGTTATAGCCATTATTGTAAGCTATTCCGCGAGCCGAGTTCGCCTTAGCCGCTTTCGGTAAGAAAGAAGCGCTCACCAGCTTTGCGTACTTTTCAGTGGTTTGAAGAGCCAAGCTGTTTGGCTGATAAAACTCTTGCTGACAGGCGGTGAGGCCTAAGAGAAGGCTCACTCCCAGAATCTTGATTTGCGTCTTCATATTCGTTCTCCTCTACCTTTGCGTCCTAAAGCGGAATTATTGATTAAACCCACTGAGAAGGTTCCAGATGTTTCCCGAGTTGTAGTTGTAGACCTGGGCCTGATAAGGCGCCCAAGGCATCGACTGCGACTGTGTGTTTACGATGTTGTAGTAACACTGGGTCATCTTGACCTTTGCGAGTTTGAAAATCTGTTTCACTGCCGCGGCATCAGCACCGTTAATCTGGGCTAAGCGGTAGATGATTTCTTCACGAACAGCCAAGCTGCAGTTGGCCATCATGCCGATGCTTGCCGTTGCGAGCCCGGAAACGGTTTCTTGACCAATATTTCCTTGGCTTGCTTGAGCGTTGAGACAGGCCCATTGGCTCTGAGCAGAGGTGCTTGAAGAGTTGGTGAGCCAAGAGTCGTTGTTGGCCATGCAAGAAGTGGCGGTAGCATCTGCTACGGGAACCGTCGTTGTCGTCGTTGTAGGTGCAGCTACATCGTCGGCGTTGTCTGTATCGAACAAATCCAAAGTAGGATCTGCGTTGCCGTAAGTGTTTGTTCCCAGAAGGTCAGATAAATCGTCTGAGGCGTCACTCCGATTTGAGTTCACGCTGCGCGTGCTGGTGGTGCATGCCGAGATGAGTGCGATGGTGACTAACAAAGCTGGTAGTTTTTTGAAATTCACTAAATGTCCTTCCAAGGTTCCTGCCGGATTAGAATTGCAAGGGGGGGGCCAGAGTGAATACAGCCTGGATACTAGGGTGACACCGCTGTATGGAAAGCAGACGGCTCAACACACCCCCCAGCTAAGTGATGAATGAAGGGTCCTGGCAGGGAACTTTATTAATCGATTACAATTACTTAACTCGGATGTAAGCATCTTGTGGAAGTTGTAGAGAGGTGTCTACTTTGTGGATACACCCTCAGGCTCTCGAAGTTATTGAAGACCGCCCCTTCGCCGTCTATCATCCTCACTTCTTTAGATGGGAATAGCTGTTGTCCACCACCACTGAATCGCGAACCTCACGTTTAATGCGCCTGCTGACCGTCACCTGGTCGGGGCCTATCACTTTGCTGCTGCTTGCTCTCACGATAGCCGGACTTTATCTCGGCTCTCAGGTCACTCTGAAGCTGTCTCTGACGGATTTGCTGCCCGAGAACCATCCCGCGGTTGTAAAGTTCAATAAGCTGACCGACGAGCTCGGGGGTGTGGGCTTTTTTAGCATCGTGCTCACTGCCGAGGATGGGAAGTCCCATCATAAGATCGCTCCCGAAGTCATTCGCCGTCTGAAAGAGACTCCTTTAATTCGCAATGCAACGGCACATCGGGAGCAGCGGTTCTTCGGCGACCGCATGCTTTACTACTTGGATTTGGATAAGCTTGAGGACCTCGAGCGAAATATCGACCGCCAGATTAAAGAGTCAAAAGCCAAAGTGTTCGACCTGGGGCTTTTCGATGACGATACCCAGAAGAAAAAGCCGAGCACGCAAGCTTTTGACAAAAAGCTTACCGAGCTCGCCCAGAAAGCGGCAAAGAACACCGAATACCTTACCTCTCCGGACGGTCAGCACCTTTTGATCATGGCGAAGCCGAGTTTTGACTCGACGGACTTGGGAAAAACGGAAGCCCTCATTTCCTTCTCGCAGGATTTTCTCAAAGACGTTCTGCCGGCGGGAGTGACCTATCGCTTTGGGGAGCGGTACTACAATAAGGTCGTTGAAACGCAGCTGATACAAGGCGACATCGGACGCCTTGGACTTGCTTCCATCGCTCTGATTCTTCTCGTGCTCTTTGTTTATCTCCGAAGTTGGCGCGCGATGGTTATCATCTTCGCTCCCGTATTTATGGGTTTGGGGATCACGATGGGCCTCACCTACCTGGTGATTGGGCACATCAATATCGTGACGGGGTTTCTCATTGGCATTCTCTCCGGTCTGGGGGTGGACTACAGCGTCCATTTATTCCTGCGCCTGCGTCTGGAGCGGAGGGAGCCGACGAACGATGAACCCGATTTGTTTTGGCGCACTATTTCCAGTACGGGTCACTCCATTTTCGTTGGGGCTGCTGCCGCTTCCGTTACTTTCTTTCTGCTGACGTTTAGCTCATTTCGGGCCTTCTCTGAGTTCGGTTTTGTTTGCGGTACCGGGATTGCTGCTGTCTTCGTCTGCCTCGTTTTGAGTTTCACAGCGCTTTGTAAGTTCTTTCGCGCCGACTGCCTTCCCATTCCTCCTCCCCTGTTTGGTAGTCTGGGATTTCCCGTGATTCCAATCCCCAAAGGGTTGGCAGCGGCTTGCATCGTTACGGCCGGGATCATGGCGATGTCCTCTCAGATCGGCTTTCAGTATGATTTTGAAGCGATGATGCGCCACTCGAAAGAGATGGAAGCCACCACGCATCTCATCAACACGGTCTACGATCGCTCTTCGTCACCCGCAGCACTCTCCAGTCGTTCCAAGCAGGAAGCGCGCGATGTCGAAAAGTACGTACGGGAGAAGTACCTACCCCATATAGTCAGTGATGTTTTGAGTGGGGCTACGATCGTTCCTGAAAAACAGACTGAGAAACAAGCCGTCCTGCTTCGCATTGCTGAACGCATCAAGGGCATCAAAGATCGATTTATTGAGGCGTCGTTAGAGGTCCCTGCGAAAGCCGTCCGGAAATGGGTGAGCGCCCAGCCATTCGGCTTTAAGGACATTCCGGAGCATCTACAGGATGCCTTGCGCGGTAACTCCGCCTCGGGATTCGTCCTCTACGTCTATCCTGCCATCCATCTCAGCAACGCTCAGAATGTTGCAATTTTTGCGGCGATGATGCGGGACGTAGAAGGCAAGTACCCCGATCTCTTGTCGGGATCCGATGCCGTGATCTTTTCCGATATTCTTGATTTAATTAAACGAGACGGCACCATTATTCTTATCGTCATTTTTCTCTCGGTGGGTTTTTTCATCTGGATCAATACGCGACGGTTGGACGACACGCTCGCAAGCTACCTGCCACTGCTCATCTCTTTCGTAGTGGGAATCGGGCTGATGGCGATCTTTGGCGTGCAATTTAATATCCTCAATATCACGATTATTCCTTCCTTCGTGGCATTGGGAATCGATGTCCCCATTCACATCGTTCATAGAGCGCGAGAAACCGGCTCTGGCTACAAAGCGGTGCGAGATCTTGCTCCAAGCATCAATCTGGCCATGGCAACAGCGGCGATGGGTTTTGGTATTTTGATCTTTGCTCGCGCAGGCGTTTTGAAGAGCTTGGGCGCCATTGCGCTCCTTGGAACTGCAGCGATTTGGTGGGTAGGACTTTGGCTCCTCGGGGCTGTGCTTGAATGGCGTTTACGCAAGCGCCGCGCAACACAGGCAGCTGCTGATGTGATAGCCTCCGCCCCTGCCAAAAACTAAGCGACAATTTGCGCGGGCGAGCGACCTAATTGGGTCGCTCACTCGGTCTTCGACCGGGCCCCTCCAGCCTGCAGAGATGGCATTTAAACTGCTTTAGGAGTTGCCCTGAGAGAGTTTGGGGGAATTCCATGGTTCTAACGTTCAGTAAAAAAGCTTTGTTAGTCGCGTCTGTTCTTTTGCTGGTGGCTTGTTCCAGCGGTGAAAATGCGGGCGGGGAAATTAATCCCCAAGCGCCAATCGAAGGCGGCACACCGGGTGACTTTGACTATTCGCAGGGACGCGTCGATCAGGTTCCTGGCATGACCCCGCGGTACGTGCCTCAGAAATCGGGCTATAAACCCACTGCAATCTAAGGTACGTTTTGCGGGCAATGAAGCCCGTAAAACCCGACGTCTCCTTTCCTGCACTAGAGGAAGGCATCCTCGCGTTTTGGAAAGAAAATGGCATCGTCGAGAAGGGGCTCAAGGCCAATGCTGGCCAAGAGCCCTTTGTCTTTTATGACGGTCCTCCTTTCGCGACAGGCTTACCTCACTACGGCCATATTCTCCCTGGCACGTTGAAAGACATTGTTCCTCGCTACTGGGCCATGAAAGGCCGCTACGTAGAGCGCCGTTGGGGTTGGGACTGTCACGGTGTCCCCGTCGAATTCGAGCTGGAAAAGGAGCTGGGCCTTAATGGACTCGCTGACATCCAGAAAATGGGCATCGCGGGCTTCAATGAAGCTTGCCGAGGGATTGTCCAGCGCTTCACCAAGGAATGGGAAACCATTATCACCCGAACGGGTCGGTGGGCTGACTTTAAAAACGCTTACCGCACCATGGATCCTCCCTATATGGAGTCGGTCTGGTGGATCACTCAGCAGCTATGGAACAAGGGCCTGATCTACGAAGGCCATCGCGTCATGCCTTATTCGTGGCGTATCAGTACACCGCTGTCCAATTTTGAAGCTGGGCTCAATTACAAAGACGTGCAAGATCCAGCGGTCACCTTGAAGTTCAAGATCGCAGGCGCAAACGCAGGCAAGGGCGGTCGTTTCTTTCTGGCCTGGACGACAACGCCGTGGACTTTGCCCGCCAATTTGGCTCTCGCCGTGGGTAAGGACCTTGTTTACCGAGAGTACGAACGCGGCGACATGCCGGGGCAGACCTTCATCGTTGCAGCAGACTTGGCCGAAAAGAATGGGTTTGGAACAGGCGACACGAAGATCCACGTCACCGAGAAAGCGGAGTTCACCGGCGAACAGCTGGAGGGTTGGGAATACGAACCGCTTTTCTCCCATTTTGCGAGCCAGAAGTCGCAAGGCGCTTTTCGGGTCCTTCTGGGCGATCACGTTACCGCTACCGACGGAACGGGCATTGTTCACACAGCTCCTGCGCACGGGGAAGAGGATTACGCGGTCTGTAAGAAAGCCGGCATTGAACTGGTCGATGCCACGGATGCGGAAGGAACTTTCACTGACAAGGTTCCTGAGTACAAAGGCCTGAACTTTAAGGATGCTGACAAAGTCATTCTGAAGGACTTAAAAGCCAAAGGTGCTATTTACCGCCATGATACGTTAACGCACAGCTACCCATTTTGCTGGCGTAGCGACACGCCGCTGATGAACAAAGCGATATCGACCTGGTTCGTCAAACTGGAGCCAGTCAAAGCAGACCTTATTGAGAACAATCAGAAGACGCATTGGGTGCCCGAACACTTGAAGGAAGGTCGCTTCGGCAACTGGCTGGAAAACGCGCGAGATTGGAACATCAGTCGAAATCGTTTCTGGGGAACACCACTTCCGATTTGGCGTACTGAAGACAAGACAGAAGCCCTGTGCATTGGATCGCTCGACGAGTTGGAAAAACTCAGCGGGCAGCGCCCCAAGGATCTTCATAAGCACTTCGTCGACGACATCACTTTCAAATCGCCCACCAGCGGGAAGCTGATGCGACGCATTCCGGAGGTGTTCGATTGCTGGTTTGAAAGTGGCAGCATGCCATACGCGCAGCAGCACTATCCGTTTGCCTTCGAGAATCCAGAGGACTTCAAGAAGAATTACCCAGCGGATTTTATCGCGGAAGGCGTGGATCAAACACGAGGTTGGTTCTACACACTAAGCGTTTTATCGACCGCCCTTTTCAACAAAGCGCCTTTTAAGAACGTTATCGTCAACGGGCTCGTGCTTGCCGAAGATGGCAAGAAAATGAGCAAGCGACATAAGAACTATCCCGAGCCGACTAAGGTACTCGGAGAATATGGTGCAGATGCCCTACGCGCTTACTTGACCACTTCGCCGGCATCCCACGCCGAGGATCTTCGTTTCTCGGAAGCGGGCGTGAAGGAAATCGTTCGATCGGTGCTTCTGCCCCTGTGGAATGCGCATGGATTTTTTGTCACTTATGCTTTGGCAGACGGTTGGTCTCCAGAGTCTTTTAAACGATCCGATCTTGATAAACTCGACGATGATTTAGATCGTTGGATACTTTCTCGTCTGCACTCGTTGATTCAGACCTTCGAAGAGAAGATGCAGATCTATCACTTGTATGAAGTAGTGCCTCGAGTGGTGGGTTTCATTGGAGAGCTGACCAACTGGTACATTCGATTAAACCGCAGAAGATTTTGGTCTGAGGATCAGAGCCAGGACAAGTTAAACGCTTACAGCACGCTGTATTACACTTTGACTGAGTTTGCGAAAGTTTTGGCCCCCATACTTCCCTTTGTTACGGAGGAGATTTTTCAAAATCTCAAGGCGAGCTCCGAGAAGGCAGAAAGCGTACACCTCACGAGGTTTCCAGCATTCGAAGTAAAGCGAATCGATAATGAGCTTGAAAAGCAGATGGATCTTATTGAGAACGTCGTTTCGATGGGCCGCAACTGTCGGAACAATAACAAGCTGAAAACCCGTATGCCTTTGAGAGAAATCAAAGTCATTACGCGTGACCCGGTTGATAGAAAAGCGATCGAGCGCTACCACACTTTGGTTTCTCAAGAGTTGAATGTAAAAAAGGTGTCTTTTAGTAGCGATGAGTCGCAATTCGTTACGCTTGCCGCAAAGGCAAATGCGAAAGTCTTGGGGCCTCGTCTCGGACCAAAGATGAAGGCCATTCTACAAAAGGTGCGGGACCTTCCGCATGAAGCGATAGTGACGCTGGAAAGTAGGGGTTCAATTGTTATCGACGGTGAAACCATCGACTTGAGCGAAGTGACGGTAGAGCGCAAACCCAAAACCGAGGGAGCGATGCAGACATCGGGCTCTGTGACCGTTTGGCTAGACAGTGCGCTCGATGCAGAACTGATAGCCGAGGGTCAAGCGAGAGAGTTCGTGAACCGGGTTCAGAAACTTCGCAAAGACAGCGGCCTCAATGTCACCGATCGCATTCGTTTGAGTTACCACACGTCCGACGCTCCCTTGAGTGGCGCAATCTCTGCGCACAGGCAATACATCAGTGCTGAAGTCATGGCAGAATCCCTAGACCTCATTGAACCTAAGGCCGGTGGCTCAAACCAGGAAGAAATCGACGGCGCCCCGCTTCACTTGTGGATTGAAAAGGTATAGATCCCCCAGCCAATCCGAACTGATGCAAGTCGGGATTGGCTGAAGGAGCAAGAGACGGCATGCCCTAGTAGGCGGCGTCAGACCGTTCATCGGGTTGTTTCTTTTCACCGCGAGGAATAATGGGTTCCTCTTCTAGCTCTTCTTCGTCAGTGAATTCGCCCGCTTCATTCTGCTGAGCTTCCGTCGTGCCATCTGATCTGCCCACACCGGCTTGGCTGCCGACATCGCGTTTTTGTTTTGCCGGATTTACAGACCCTGTCGGACTGCTGAATACTGAATCATCTTGGTTTTCTGCTTCGTCGCTTTTCATGATTGGTTTTCCCATTGGAGTCTCCTTTACTGGGAGATGCTGCAAGAGAAGTGCCTGGTTCGACGGGCGGAAGAGGCTGGAGTAGGTGAATCCCTTTAACAGGCGGAGTGAGAAGCAAGAGGCGCAAGTAGTTGGCAAGCGTGACATCTTTCACCCGGTTGCTCGTCCGACTGACGTGTCTGAAGAACGCAGCACCATCATGTCGAATGATGAACCCTTGGTGACTGATGTTCATTTTCGTTCCTGGAATGGAAAGACCGGGGCGAACCACGTTCACAATCGTTCCTGAGGGAACCGACTCTAGAAACGCAGGATCTACCGTCGACTCTTCGAGAACGTATTTTAGCCTCAGGTCGACAACCTCATGGTGAATGTCCTCGTCACTTGCCCCTTCCGTACGCCGCCTTTCCTCAAGGGTTTTTTCTTCTTGTTTGCGCTCAGCAAGTTGAATTTCCGTCGGTCGGTTGCGAGTGATAATTTTATCTAGTGGTAAATACTTTATACTTGCTTCGAGGGGTTCGAAGCGGGTGCCCTGCTTCTGCAGCTCTCGCCATCGAGCCTCTCGTGTTTGCTCATCCGCGCCCTCTATTCGGATCACCGTAGGCGGGAGGTTTGCGTACCAGGCTCGCTTGTCGAGCACGGAGCTAGCGATTGCAATACCCCATGGAGTCGCCACGGCTTGGGTAATGTCTCTCGCCAGCCCTCTCTCAATGAGATTGGGGATCCAGTCCACACAGGGAAAGTGGTTCCGATTTACGAATGAAGGTTTTCCAGTGCGATAGCGAATGGCGTTGAGTGTCTGTTGAAATCGGTCTGCCGAAGGTGCACCTGCGAGTGCGAGCACTGTCTCAACAAAAGTAGTGCAGTCGAATGCATCCAGTCGGTGAAGCGGTCCCTGATCAAAACGATCGAGTGGTCCATCCCCCAAGGGAGCCTCCATAAAGGGTTTTCCAACCAGCAGTGCCCCAAAGCGTTCAATGCGCGTCACGAAGTCTCGGCTTTTCACTTTTGGGTAGAGCTCTGAGACGGTTTGTCCCAAAGCCGGGGATACCCCAAGCATGACGAGGATAAAGAGCAGGCGCAGACCCATGTTGATCGGATCGGCATTCTGTCGTCAGCGCGTGAGTGGATAAAGAAACGCGGGGTCACTCCAGTCATGTACGCGTTCTGACATAGTTTTCTCGGTGTCTTGGGGGCGTGGATCGGCCGGCCATGCGCCTCCCCCGGGCCGAGTCCCGTTGAGCTGAATGAGAAACGCGACAAGGCCCAATACTACCTGGCCAGGAAGGGGAAGGAGCGGCACTAACGCTAAGGCCAATAGCGGCATTGTTTCTGCTAGGTAGCGTGTGCCCCACGCATATTGCCCGTGCCAATCCACGAAGAAAGAAAAGAGTAACAACTGGGCGAGAACCATCAGCAAACAGGCCGCTGGCCAACCCGCCGGCAAGCCGCTTGAGAGCTGAATTGGCTTCTTCAGAAACCACGCGAAGAGAAGCAAAACCCAGGGCTGGTAAATCAAAAGCCCCGCTCCCGGGCTTATGAGTAATCCCGAAAATCCGGCGATGAAATAGCGGGTAGAAAAAACCACTCGCGTCGATTCGGCGGCGCCCACGAACTGAGCGCCGAGTGGGTTCGCATAAACGACTTGGTTAAATAGCATCAGAAAACAGAAGCCAGCGATCCCGCCGGCAGCGGCACCGAGAAAGGCACGCGGCGAACACAAAAGTATCCAAATGGAAAACACAAGGATGAGGGGAGCGGAGGTTACGCGGGATGCGAACATCGCTCCCCAGCAAAGCCCAATCGCGATTCCGATCTGAAGTGGCCGCTGTTTAAGCCGAGTAGTTAGCCATAGGGCTATACAAATCCAAAGACAAACGCCCCCGTGAGACCAAAGGCCTTGTCCAATTATCGCCCATAGACTGGACCCCGCACCCAGAAGCGCGGTTGCAATGAGCGCTGCACGGGGGGGACCAGCATGCAGTGCGATCAGATGAAACAAGACGAGAATGGCGGATGCGAGCCAGGCCGCTGTCCATTTTCCAAGACGCCACAACGCCGTGGTGTCCTGCAAGTTGGCTCCTACCATTTTAGCGATGATAAAGCTGGGTACTGCAATGAGGAGCATGCCTGGCGGAGTGCCGGCATACATGCCTTGTTTGCTGCAGACGGTATAAAAGTCGCGTTTGACGCTGCAATCGATTTGGTCGCGGGATGCGTAGCCGAAAAAGCGGGAGAAATCGAGGGTGCCATATTCAATCAGACTCGCGCTCGTGAGTTGGACGCTAGCGTTGTCCGTACTCGATAAAATGCGACCATTGCTTAGGCATAGAACCAGCATGGGTAGGCCGACGTAAATGAGGGGATGTTTGGGGTTGTAGAGCGAACGAATTTGGGTCCGGACCCCTGGCAAAAGGGCGGCGAGCAGTACGAGAGTGGCTATCAATCCCACGAGCGTCGAGTGATTCATCTGTCCTCGAAAGCCGAGTAGTAGAAAAAGGCTGAAAATACAGAGGAGTAGGTAGCAGGCTGGTCTTCTAGGCATCAAAGCACGATGGCATAAAATAGTTCTGGAGTGGTACTCCGAAAACCTATAAATTGCGCGCCATGAAAAAAATCAATCGGTTCGAAGGGGTCTTAGCTTTGGGTTTAGGCTTGGCTATCGTGTCTTGTGGCGCTGCGAAGCCGTTTTCCGAAAATCGGGAGTACGTTCACTCGGTCTTTAAGACTCGCACGGCTTGCCGGGTGTCCCAACGAGAGATGCCTGATTTGAACTGCTTTCCGTCTTTAAAGCTCACCAAGGACGGGAAGGCCGAATTAATCGTCACCGATGTAGTCAATCACGGAACCTATTATGTCTTCGAAAAGACCCTCACGATTGAGTTTGAACCCTATAGTGAGGTCGGGGACACACTGACTTTCACGCTCTCCGATGACGGTAAGTCGGCCACCAATGATAAGGGTCAGACCTTCGAGCGTCAGGAGCACTAGAATCGGTAAGGAAAGCACCGACCATGAAAGCCATTCACGCTATCAAAATACTTGGGCTCCTTTGGACACTCCCCGGCCTGCCGGCGGGAAATTGCGGTCATCTGCTTACCCAGCGCCCCTCTTTCGGAGATGTTTTTGATCTTTATGCGGATGGCGCGCTGCCCACTTTTAGTTTCTTGGCGTCCCGAGAATGGCGGCTAACCGGGGTCTTTAACCATCGGAAAGCAGATCACGGCATTGGAACGGTGTATGACCCAACCGGGGTGGTAATTGGGAGCAGAGTCCCCACTCTGAGTTTTCTTAGCAAATTGGGGCTCAAACTTTCTGACTCTCCGCAAGTTCGGGTTGCAGCGAGTTTTGCGACGCAAGATCATTATGCGATTGCGTATGGCTGGAATGCCGAAGCCTTGGTCCCGCGAGCCATTCAATCGCCCCTATCGAAAGGGGTCGATGAGAAGAAGCGGGCGGTTTCGTTTTATCTTTCTTGCGCCGGGGGAGCGGGAGAGCTTTTTCCAGCCGAGGAGTCAGCGCCTGGCCAGGGTGAACTCGTACAATTCTACTGCCGAATAAATGGAGCGTCGCTCATCTGCCTCACCGAAAACCTGCGTAATGACGCCGGCACCGTAGTGCGGGGAAAAATTTCCACGATCTTCATTTTCGAGTAGTTAAAATCAGTCTATCAAAGGGGCAGGGGGTTTTACCCGGGGAAGCCGTCGAGCTTCCCGATTCCCGATATTGGGCTTGTTGAAGCAGCTCACTTGCACGCCACAGCGCGGTCTTGGGTGCGTCATGCGAAAGCGAACGAACGTAATTCTCCGGGCGAATAAGGTCCGCAATGCGCCTCCCGGACTGGTCTAAGACTTCGTTTTGGTCAGGGTAATTCACCTTATCCCAGCCCCGCTTGAGTGTGCGTTTGCCATCACGAAACTCCGTCGCCTTTTCTGGAGCGCCTTTGAAGACGACTACTTCAACGTCGCGTAGTCCTGTAACCTTTTCCCCGCTTGCTTTGTGCCGGGCCGTGACCGGAACGGAGTTTAGGTAGCGGGCAAGTCGCAAGTCGGCTTCGTCGGTCATCGAGAGTGTGAGAGTGCGAAGCTTGTTCGGTTGGCTGCTATACCGATCCTGGAGGTCTGCCACCATAAAGTCGCGGGCGAATTGTGCAAGCCGAAGGGAAACCTCCGGGGGTGCGCTCTCCAGCACTTTAAGAAGTTCAGTCGTATAGGCCTCGCGGGTAGGAAAGGTGTGGGGACCCAGAAGCTCACGCACTTGCATCATTCGGGTTAGGTCACTTGGCGTCGCGCGCGATCTCGCCACGGAAGGGAGTTGAGTCAGATCAAGTGCCTCTGCGGAAAGCGGCTGATCCGCGTTGCGAGTTCCATAGAGGACTGTTTTGACACCTGCCAGAGAACCCGAAGCGAACAAAGCTTGCGCAAGAATTTGCGAGTCTCGAGTGGGCTGAATTCGAACAGAGTTCTTATCGACAAGACCGTCTAACCCGATCGCGGGATCTCCATCTCGCACCGTTTTAGCAAGTTGAGCGTTGCTGGGTAGGGCGGCGGCGATCGCGGCAACCACTTCATCGTGCACAGGCAAACCGGGAAATGAAGTGCGCGCACTTTGAAGCGCGAGTGGGTAGAGTTCAATAGCTTTACTGCGCGCAACCATTTGGATCATGCCGGAACGAACGCCTGGGGGCACCCGAATCGGTGCGGGTCCCAAATACTTGCGTGCCAGAGCAATATCTGCCGGAGAACCTGATTCCACCCATTTGCGAAAAGTTTCCAATTCGCTTGGGGGGGCCGCCATCGCGAAGGAGCAAAGAGCGATCCCCCAAACTATAAACCAACTCCCAAACACCTTCACCAGGTCCCCCTCCTGCTTTGCCCGCAACTGGTGCCATTTTACCACGCCTGCCTTTTGAACCGCTTGAGGACGGGCCGGCAGTAGACTATGACTTGATAGGCGTTTTTAGGGAGCCATAGCTCAATCGGATAGAGCACCAGATTTCTAATCTGGGGGTTGTTGGTTCAATCCCAACTGGCTCCGCCATTCTTATCAACTAGTTAGAGATTCTATCTTTCCCAAGATCGCTGTCGTGTTCCATTTTCGTGTTCTTTTCTTCTGGACTTTAGATTTGAGAAGTAACTTCCGAAAAGCCTAGATGGAGCGCAAGAATGCGATAGCGTCGCGCAAGACCATGTCTAGCCGTCGCAAGATCCCGCCGGTCTTACGTAGAAAGCACAAACAGCGCAAAAAACAACCTGCACGCCCGGGGATTCATGCTAGCAAGATCTTCCCGCCGCGAAAAGTTGCCTTGTTTGTTTACGGCTCTCTGGGGCTGGTAATTTTCGTTCTGCTAGACATCTCATTCGTATTATTCAAGTTCGAAAGTTTCACAAGCGGCTTTTGGATGCTTGCCTCTCTCTGGATGGCAACGCTGCTTCTTTTTATCGAAGCTCTTTTGCGCTTTCAGTTCCCACGTTTCAAAAACCGAACAGCAATTTCCGTCCCCAGCGCTCTCACGCTGGGCGCGATCTATATCTGGTCGGTATCAGTAGTTTCCAACGTGACTGGCATCCAGTCGCTTCTTGGTTCACGCGAGCAATGTGGCTCAATATTAGTTTCGCCCATCGCGCGAATGCTAACGCCAGTCTCATCATTTCCCCATGAGATTTATGCGGTGTGGCAAGATATTTGTCGCTCCAGTAGGCTCTCAAGTACGTTCGGGACCCATCCGGAAATTTTGTGTTCTGATAAAGATCTGATGGAGTGCGATCGCCAAGTTTTGAGTGCAATTCGAGCGGGAACACAACTAACAGGCGCAGGGCATATGCTACTGTATGCCTCCAGCCAAGTGACCGTTGCACGGGCAGCCCAACGACTAAAGGATGCTGGGGTACTTACTGCAGAAAGGCTCGCAAAAATCCATCTATACGAGATGGAATCCGGATTAGACAGTGTTGCCGCAATGCTGGAAATTCAAAGTTCTAACTCCGAAGTGAACAATGGGAACTTATTGGTCGCCAGAGGCGTTCTGGATGACCTATCCAGGAGGGACAATCTCTTGCAGGGAAAACTTAATCTGCTGCTTGAAAAGGTTCCGACCGGCCCAAAGAAACGTAAGCTTCGGGCGATTGCTGCCACACTAAGCCAGCGTCGAGCGGAGCTTTCCCGAGCTACCACAGAACGCGAAGTCACTAGACTACCCGAAAAAAACTAGGCGGGTCGTCTCCAATAGCTTGCGAGGAGATGAGCGTATATACAGAAGTTAGTAAGTTATACCTGGTTCTTACTATAATTAGATAAATCAGGTATAACTGGCCAATGGACGAACTACGAAATCCCTTCTCCCCAGGGGCTGGCTCTCGCCCCCCGGAGCTAGCCGGTCGGCAACCGATTCTTGAAAGGGCTAGGATAGCTCTCGGTCGAGTGAAAAGAGGTCGCCCTGAAAAGAGTTTCTTGTTGGTAGGGCTTCGAGGAGTCGGCAAGACTGTGCTCCTAAACGAAATTCAGAGGGTGGCTGATGCTGAGGGGTACAAGTCAGTTCTAGTTGAGGCCCACGAAGGTAAGGCGCTGGCAGAACTTCTTCTGCCCCCAATCCGGCAAATTCTTTACGCGCTCGATTCAATGGAAAAAGTCAGCGAGAAAGTTAAGAGGAGCTTCCGTGTTCTTCGTAGCTTTCTCGGTGCGGTCAAGGTGAAGGTCCATGACATTGAGTTTAGCCTAGACGTCAATCCAGAAAGGGGAGCTGCAGACAGCGGTGATCTGGAAAGTGATTTACCGGTGCTCTTGGAAGCAATTGGCGAAGCCGCGTTGGATCGGTCAACCGCGATAGCTCTCATCATCGATGAACTGCAATATCTATCCGAGACGGAAATGAGCGCCCTAATCATGGCGATGCATAGAATTTCTCAAAAGGGGCTTCCTATCGTGCTTGTTGGGGCAGGATTGCCCCAACTCGTTGGTCTGGCAGGTCGATCAAAATCGTATGCTGAGCGGCTATTCGATTATCCGCCAATAGGGCCCCTTGAGACATCGGATGCGGTTCGCGCGCTTCAACAACCCGTAAAGGATGAAGGGATTGAGTTTACCCAAGAGGCGCTGGCAGAAATCATCAAACAGACACAGGGCTATCCTTACTTTCTGCAGGAATGGGGATATCAAACTTGGAACATTGCGAAACAATCACCCATTGATATTGGCGTTGTAAGGCTTGCCACAAAAGCGTCGATTCAAAATCTAGATCAAAGCTTTTTTCGCGTTCGTTTCGATCGACTCATTCCAAGTGAAAAGAAATATCTCCGCGCTCTTGCCGAGTTAGGGGGAGGATCTCAGCGCTCAGGAGACATCGCCGATGCAATGAAGGTCAAGAGTCAAAGTGTTGCGCCAGTGCGAAATGGGTTGATCAAGAAGGGGATGATTTATAGCCCCGCACATGGGGACACGGCGTTCACGGTTCCATTATTTGACGAGTTCATGAAACGCGTCATGCCGAGTCCCAGCAAGTAAATCGTTGCTGACGTATATCGAGAGCGTTCTTCGCGTTAAAGGAGTGTTCCATTTCGTGTTCGATCGGCTCTGGAAAAGCGGGGAACTAGAGGGGATCAACCGGAAGACTCCCTCACTCCTAAGTGTTTTATTGTTAGGTATTTAGCCTGAGATCGAGCGGTCTCGGTTTTTCTCCCAGCTAGATTTCTAATCTGGGGGTTGTTGGTTCAATCCCAACTGGCTCCGCCATTTATTTGGTTGTTTCGGTTGCCGCTCGTAGCGCAGCGTCAAGAATGGCTTCTGCGCCAGCCGATTTTGGAACGAACTCTTTGACCCCTTCGGGCCAACCCGTTTTGTCGGTGCGGTCCGTTCCGCTAATTAAAATGATAGGAAGATCGTTGAAGAGTTTCGATAGTTCTTGGCCCAGCTCTGGCCCTGTCAGTTCCCCGAGGTCATAGTCAACGATGGCAGCATGAAAGACTTGCCCGGTGAGCAACTCAGGGTTGTCCAACGAGATGCATAGAATGACTGACACGTTGCGTTTTCTGGCATTCTCCCGAAAGATCCGCCCGAAAGTGGGGTCGTCATCGACTAACAGGATGGTTAGGGGGGATTGTGAGGACATCACTTTCTTGTCGGTTGTTTTATAAGGAAAATAAATCGAATAAAGAGGCTGGTAAAAAAAACCGATAGTGTTCTGAAGGGGTACGGATGTCTCTTCGGGACGATGAAAAAGCGGCAGTACTTGATTTACTCGCGGGCAATGCTTTGTTCGCGGCGACGGATCGAGGAACCCTCGAAGAAATGGCGCTACTCCTCAAACGCGGGGAGTACGCGGCCGGAGACCCTGTCTTTCTAGAGGAAGAAAGTAGCAATCACGTTTATTTTATTGGTTCAGGTACGCTGGAGATTGTTAAGTATGATCCACGGACCCGCCAGATCAGCCGTTTGAAGACCCTTTCCCCCGGCGAGCAGTTCTCTGAAATTTCCGCCATAACGCGCGCCAACCATTCAACATCCTGTTTTGCATTGGAACCTTGTGTTCTGTATTCGCTCGACTATCAGCTATTCATGGGTTTTCTCCATTCGCGTCCTGAGGTGGCGGAGCGGATCGTGCGAAATCTCGCGAGCTTGAACCGTCGGCTAACAAGTACGGATGGCTACGTCGGCTATTGTAGGGAGAGCGACTTCGTCTACTCTCCTGACATGCAACAGATTCTTCCCATCGAGGTGATTGACAGCTACGAAGTACTTCCCATCGTGCTCGACTCGCAGGGTTCACTCACCCTGGCGATGATTGATCCTTACAATGTTCAATTCTTCTCTCTCTTTTCTCGAACTAGAAGGACCATTCGTCTGAAGGTCACGGCAATACGCCGACGGGATTTCGATCGAGTTCGAAAAGCAGTTCTTGCCAGCTACAAAAAGAATCAAACCGTCTCAGTTCCACCGGCAACGTCGGTGAGTGCACCTGTTCAGCCGAGCGAACAAACGCTAAGGGAATTGCTGATGGGGTCCACCGTTTTTTCAAAGCTACCAGTGCGGCTGATCGACCAACTCGTTACGCTTTTCATGCGTACAGTCTATCCGGCAGGATCGACTGTGTTCGAAGCTGGACAGGCGAGTGATACTTTTTTCCTCATCGAGAGTGGTGTGATCGGGCTCAATCGAAAGTTTCAAGAGGGTGTTTCAGTAGAGATTGTTTCCCTGGGGCAGAACGACTCATTCGGCGAGATATCGCTTCTGACTGAGAGCACTTACGAGTTGCAAGCTACAGCCACGACCGACTGCACGGTTTATGCGCTTCCGAAAGCAGTCATCACAAAACTTCTGAAATCTCCAAGTTTTTCCATTCCGCTGGCGAAGGTTCTGGCCGATCGAATTCAGACGTTAAATCGCCTCGCACGAGTTCGGTTCTATTCCGTACCACTTACGGTTACCCAGACCATGCTATCGGGATTAATTCCTCTTCAAGTAATGAAGGAGCACCAGATTCTTCCGATTGAGTTGAAAGAGAATGAGATCATTGTAGGGATGGTGAACCCTGATGACGCGAATGTCTTCTCTGCCCTGCTGAATCGCTATTTGAATAGTTACCGCGTGAACATCTTTGCTATTAGACAGGCTGACTTTGAAAGAGTGTTGGGTAATCTAACTGCCAAGATCCAGCTCTTACCCGCGCACCTGCAGCCTGTTGAAGCGGAAGATGAGAAGCATGACCAGATAGGAACCATTGAACGTTTAGAGCGCATTCTTTGGAAAGCGGTTCAAAAGCGATCGAGCGACATCCATTTCGAAGCCTTGGAGAAGGAAGGTGCAGTTCGCTTTCGAATCGATGGGGAGCTGACAGAGTCTCAGTCCACCATCCCGAAAGATGAGTTTTTCGCACTTACCAATCGAATAAAAGTGACGGCGAAGATGGACATCGGGGAAAAGCGCCTGCCTCAGGATGGGATGTTCGAAACGGTCATGAATGGAATGCGGGTATACGGACGTGTCTCCTGCGTCCCGGGCGTCTTTGGCGAGACCACAGTCATTAGGCTCGTTATCGGCCAGCAGTCACCACGCCCGTTGCGAATGCTCGCACCGGATAGACGAACGATCTCGTTTCTTCGCAATGTCGTTCAGTTCCGACAAGGCGTCTTTCTCATCACAGGCCCCACCGGATCAGGAAAGACCTCCACTCTCTACTCGGCGATACGCGAACTCAACTCGATCGGTAGGAAGATCATCACGATCGAGGACCCCGTCGAGATTATCGTTCCAGGGGCAACTCAGATCTCAATTCAGGAAAAAATCGGCTTAGGCTTTGACAAGGTGCTTCGGTACGTGCTCCGACAAGATCCGGATGTCATCCTCGTTGGTGAAATTCGAGATGCCGTTTCGGCAAAATTCGTGTTTGAAGCCGCGCTCACGGGTCACTTGGTCTTCAGTACGCTGCATTCGAGCAATTCCATTGATGCGATTCCGCGACTGATGGAACTGGGAGTGTCTCAGTCGCTGCTTGCCAGCGGACTCATTGGGGTGATGGCACAGCGTCTTGTTCCAGCCACTTGCTCGCAGTGCAAATATGCCCGACCCATTCAACCCGCCGAAGCTGAAGCTCTTAAGAGTGTTCTTAAGATGAGAATGGTCCCTCGTAAACTACTGCAGGGCAGAGGTTGTGAGTTTTGCGCGAACACCGGCTATGTGGATCGCATTCCCGTTTTCGAGTTCTGGAAGAACCGACGAGAGATTCGCGACCTGCTTCACAGGGGAATGAGTTTAGATAGTGTTTCAGAGTTGATCAAGCAAGATGGCTTTTCCACACTTGGAGAGTTTGGAATGACCCTGGCACTCAATGGACTTACCACCGTGGACCAAATCCGAAAAAATCTTTTTGGATTCGATCTGTCAGTCGAACTTGAAACAGTTAAGCGAGACAAAGCGGCCTAGCCCATCGACATAGACAGGAGTTTCGGATCGAAACCGGCGGCATTCTCCCTCATCAGCCGGATTGCCTGATCGCCGGGAATTGCCGCCCCCCAGGGTTTCGTACTTGTTAGTTCACTGAATTTTTCCGCAATGGCAATGATCCTGGCCATGAAAGAGATCTGCTCTCCTTTCAACCCCTTCGGATAGCCGTTCCCATCATATCGTTCATGATGCTGGCCAACTGCTTGCACCACACGCGGGGGGGCCAAAAGTGCGCTGAGCATCCGTTCTCCATCGATGGGATGCCTCTGAATCACTTTCCATTCCTCTGTGGTTAGTTTGGACGGTTTGTAGAGAATGCTTTTATCAACTTTCACTAGGCCCACGTTTGCGAGGCAGCCTGCGACCGCAAGCTCTGTCAGCTCCTTGCCTGCGAGGCCGTGTTTGATCCCAATCGCGGTCGAGAAAATGCAAGTCGTTAGCGCGTGGTTAGGAAAGAACAGGGTGGGGTCCCTGTAGCGGCGCAGCAATTTGGCGGCCAGTGCGACGTCATTTTTAATAGCGGCGGCGAGACGCCCGACCATTTTCTCTAACTTCTTAAAAATATCAGAATCAACAGTTCCGCTGTCTTCGAAAACTCGCGTATAGGCGAAAATCAGGTTCTTCACGGAGATGCTGCTGGATTCATCGGAGCGGTCCTCGCTCAGCACCGAGAGCTCTTTCTCAACTTCGCTCACATAGGTGTGAAGCTGAGACTTCAGAACCTGTAGAGAAACCGCTCCCTTCTGCTCCAATGTCTTTGCTCGATCCGAGGTAAGGGTATCCCCCGCATTTCTGAAAAGAAGTACCTTGTCATCAATAATGATAAAGAGGGAGTAAGGAAGTGGGCAGTCTCGAGGAAGGTACTCGAGTGGGATCGTTACATATTTTGTTAAGGTCTGAATGACTTCGGACACGATGCTTCTATTCTAGTTCATTTGGGATGAGATAGAATAGAAATACTAAACCAACTTAGTACATTCGAATCGTTTTCGAGGGTAGAAGCATGAACCGCAAGATTCTAGTTTGCACGAGGTCAGCCGATGCTGGGTGGATGGATCAGCTATTGGCGGCGGGCATACAGGTTACGCATGTCACAGCACTGACGGAGTTGGAAAGCCGGTTTTCTCACGCTCGACCCGCTGGAGTGGTTCTAGAGCTTCCAACTGACGGGGAAGAACTGAAACAGATGCCCCGGCTTTGGCGTTCCCTTCAAGAGCAGCACATCCCTGTTTGGGCTGTTTTTGCTGATGATCCTAGGCACAGTGCATTAATGGAAATGCTGGCCATTCCTCAAGAGCAGAGAATCGCGGCTCCCATCCAGCCCATTTCGCTTAGGCAGAAACTCGTAATCCATACCCTACGAATGGATTTGCTTTTTCTTGAGCAGAGTATTTCCATGCGCGCGAAAAAGGCCCCACAGCTGGAAAGCCTTCCAGAATTTAAAAGTGCGATGAGCGGCAAGTTTTCTGTGTTCCGTTTCCCGGTTTTTGGATTTCAGATGGCTGTCGTCGTGCACGAATCAATCGAAGTCGAGAAGGTTGGCTCGCTCGCAATCGAAGAGGCACAAAAGAAGATCAAGACTTTTGTGCTCTACGAAAGAAAGTGGCACCCTCTCGAGCTCAATCCAGAGGTGGGGTCCAAGGTTTCCGATGAACAAATGGCAGCGCTTTCGCCAGGGGTGATGATTGTTGAGGACTCGGCGAGCGAACGGATGGTGTTGGATCGGATTCTAGTGGGTTGTGGGTACACGGTCGTTCATGCGAGTTCGGGGGCCGATGCACTGAAGCTTATTCAGAAGAATAGGAACATTCGTTTGGTCTTTGTGAATTTGGAGCTACCCGAGATGGACGGATTCCAGTTGATGAGTCTTTTTGAGAGACATGGTATCTCGTCACAGCTCAGAGTTTGTTTGCTGACTTCTAACAATCAAAAGAAGCTGATTGAGAAAGCATTTGCTTTGGGGGCGAGGGATTTTATACTCAAGCCCATCGATCCCGATACGGTGGTTGATAAACTGAGTAAACTTCTTAATCCTCTGATGAGTAGGCAAGCCGCCTAAGAGTGCACATGATTGTATTCCCTTTAAAATGCGTCGTTGTAGATGATGATCCTACAACTCTAAAGATCTTGGAAAAGACCATTGAGAAAATCGACAAGGTTGAGGCGAGCTTTCATCTTGACTCTCGCGCGGCATCCAAAGAGCTGTCGAGCTGCAACATTTTGATTACGGATGTGCAAATGCCGGGATTGTCAGGAGTAGAGCTAGTTTCGCAGCTCCGTAGCTACCCACAGGGAAGAAGTAGTTTCATTGTCGTATGCACGGGCAAAGAGTCATACATCGACGCTTATGATTGTTTTCATGCTGGGGCGAATACATTCATCCGCAAACCCGTTCAGCCTAAAGAACTTGAGCAGTTGCTTCAGGAGACGGTGGGCCGCTACGAAATTTGGAACACCATCTTCAGAGACATTGCGGTTGGCAATCAAGCGAAGCGAACTGCTGGCTAAAAGGCCTCTTTTAGGGCTTTCTCAAGGCCGGAGTATTCTTGATGTATCCCTCTCACTATCTCTGCTTGTTTTTGAGTGTCGCCTTTTCCGGTCAAAGCCGCGAGTGCTTCGCAAAGCTTCGCTAGTCGAACCGCTCCGATATTACTGCTACTGCCTTTGAGTTTGTGAGCCGCTGCTGCGATAACAGCATCGTCTCCAGAGATAATGGCCTGCTCAACTTTCTCCATCTCATTTTTGCTATCTAGCAAAAACGTCGTGACGAGCTGACTGAGGAAGTCCTTATCGCCATCGGCGATACTTTTCAGGGTTTCGAGTCGGGCTTTGCTTAGACTTTCCACAGGGTTCTAATCGGTATAATCGCTCGCGTTCTTTATTTTGATTTATCTAGCGTGTCATTGAGCCGATAAGTTTACGATGCTTCGAGGTCCAACTAATCAGGGTCACTTACGCTCGCAGTGCTATGAGCTTTTCGGCTTTCAGACCGGTGCCGGGCTTGCAGCAGGGTCTCTCAACGCGGCTGTATTGGCGTGGGTGACTCATCCTTCATTTGGAAACTTACCTGTTTACTGGTTAGTGGTGACCTTAGGTTTAAACACAGTTCGGTACGGGTTGGTCTCGCGATGGGCGTTGCAAACCGAGTCCACCGTTCAAACCCTCCTCTTCAGGCGGACTATCCTGAGGGCTCTTGTCCTCATATCCTCGGCGTTGTGGGGATATGCTGTCTTTCGCTTTTTTGCACCGGCGGACAGTGTTCAGGGTTTTGTGGTGCTTTTTTTGGCTGCGGGTATGACAGCAGGAGCGACAGGCGCGTATTCAATGGACCCAGTTGCGCTGCGTCTATTTATCATTCCGTTTACGGGAGTACTCTCGCTTCGTTTAGCTTTGGAAGGGGGAGAGTACTACTTCCTGAGCGCGGTGGCTGCTTACTACGGTGCCACTCTTATAAGAATGGGATTACAACACCATCTGCGCTGGGAAAAGGTGGCTCGGCTCGGCAGTGAGAACGAAAAGCTTCTTGAGGAAGTGAAGCAGTCGAACCAAAAGCTTCAAGAGATTAACGATAGTTTGATAGATAGCCAGCTCGAAGTTGCCCAAGGTTCCCGCACGAAATCTGATTTTCTTGCGACAATGACTCATGAGATTCGCACTCCGCTAAATGGAATCATGGGACTCACCGACCTGATTGCCGAAAGTGGACTTCGCAATGATCAGAAGGAGCTAGTTGCCACTTTAAAAACCTCTGGAACTTTTCTCCTTTCACTGGTGAACGATATTCTTGATTTCTCTAAGATTGAGGCAGGTCAACTTAAGCTGGAGTGGACACCCTTTGATCTTCGCCGGGCTGCCGAAGATGTTTATCGATTGCTTCTTCCTCAAGCAACCTCAAAAGGGTTGCATCTTCAGTGCGAGGTAGACCAAGAGGTTCCTCAGGTTGTCGTTGGAGACCTCAATCGCATTCAACAGATACTCATTAATCTAATGGGGAACGCCGTAAAGTTCACTGCAAAGGGGGCGGTGTCTGTCAGGCTTCGGCTTGCCGATGCGGTCTCCACTCACGTGCCCCTCATCATTGAAGTTTCCGACACGGGGATCGGAATTCCAGACGACCAGATCCAAAATTTATTCCAGAAGTTCAATCAAATTGATGGGTCTACTGCGCGCCAGTTTGGCGGCACGGGTCTTGGCCTGGCCATTTGTCGATCTCTCATTGAACGTATGGAAGGAAAGATCTCGGTGAAGAGCGTTGTGGGAAACGGGTCTACTTTTACCGCATCGTGTCAATTGAAGGTGGCAGGTTCCGATGACCAGCCAGTGAACGCTGCTCCACGAACTTCAGAGGCCGAGTATTCTTTGGATTCCGGTCTCAGGGTTTTGGTCGTGGACGACAACGCGGTTAACCGTTTGGTGTTGGTCCGGTTCCTGAAGAATATGAAGGTTGAAGCGGACGTTGGAGTTGATGGAATTGAAGCCGTCAGCAAAGCCAAGCGTAACTCCTACGATATTATTTTCATGGATCTTGCTATGCCGGGGATGGACGGATTCGAAGCGACTCGACAAATCCGGGCTGCGCACACTATGACGCAACCTGTTATTGTGGCGGTCACAGCGAGTGCTATCAAAGCTGAACTCGACAAGTGCACAGCATCCGGAATGGACGGGTACCTTACGAAACCTATTCGTTCGCAGGACATTTTCCAGGCGCTATCCAAAATTAAAAAGACATCCGAATCGGAAACCACCATCGACGCTCAAACGACGAAAAGCTTGCTGGAGGTGGGTGATGCCCAATTCTATTCAGAGCTTGTAAAAGAATTCGAGAATGTCTGCCATGAATGCGAAATTAAGTTTAAAGACGCCTTGGCCTCCCAAGACAAAGTGATGTTGAGCAAAATTGCGCACAAGCTCAAGGGCGCCGCGGTGAATCTGGGCGCAAAAGCTCTTGCCGGCTTATGTCTCCGGCTTGAGTTGGACGTAGCCGGTATGAATGAAAGTGATATTCAGAATCTGGTTCAGGAAATTGCACGTGCATCAGAAGATGCAATTCACGCCTTGGATCAATCCCAGAGCTCCAAGGCCGCCTAACTCTCATCAGTAATCGAGCAGCTGGTTCTGAAACCAGCTGCCCCTATTTGACTATCTAGCGATCTACCAGCGGCGGCGCGGAACCGGACGCACCGGGCCTCGGAAATACGGGCGAGGTGCGGGTCCACGGAAGTGCGGTCGGGGATAGAAACCACGGTGTGCCGGATGCACCCAGTAATTTCTGGGTGCATAGAAGCCCCCATGCCAACCTACGGGCCCTGGGCCCATCCATGGACTGCCTACGCTTACGAACACTTGCGCTTGGGAGTTTGAATAAACAAACAGCCCGGCAAGCAGTGCTAACGCTACAATTGATTTTTTCATTTTTTGTTCCTCCGTGAGCAACCCTACGCTCAAGATTGGGAATTTCAAGAATGCCTTTGCTCAGAAAGAAAGGGCCTGCCATTTGCTGGCAAGCCCTCCTCTGGATTAGATCGGAAGAAGCGAATTATTCTTTCAGATCGGGTTTCTTGGATTCGTCACCCAAGCTGTACGAAACGACTTTGTCGGCCAACTCGCTCATACGGCGATCTCGAGGAGCAGCACTCACAGAACCGAATTCTCGTTCTTGTAGTTGAGTGCTAATTTGATTGAGCACAGCGCCTTCCCGAGTGCCTTCATGTTGGTCAGCAAGCGACCAAACATTTTCCACAATGGCGTCCGACTTGGCAGGGTCAATCTTCTCCCCATAGGCTACGGAGAACACATCAATGTAGGACTTCAGGATGTTGCCCTTGTCTGCTTTCGAGATAAGAAACAGACGACCGAGGATCTCTCTTCGTTTCTGATTTTCCTCGCCGTCCTTCATCAGATTTTCCTGCGTGGACTCCCATTCGGCAGCCATCTCCTTTCCCGACTCTGAAGTAAGCGCAGAAGGATCGAGACGATGATCCTTGAATGCCGCCAAAGCTTCCTCTGCAGTTGCGGCGGCTCCTGGGTTCTCAGTGATGCCTATGTCGGCTTGATCCTCTAGGGGAATGACCGGTTGGGCGTGGGCGGTGACGGCGAACACCAAGCTCGCCATTAGTAGGGATTTCATTTTGGACCTCCAAGGTAAATGAGTTGAAACAAATCTGTGCACTCGATGTGCCACCGAGCACTTTGATGAAATTCATCGGAAGATGTGGCTATAGAGCCAAACGGGAGTTCACGTTGAAGGGGAATCACGGCCAGAAAGTGTGCCCTTTTGAACATGAGCCATCGCAATCGGCAACAGCGATTCATGTATTGCGATGCGCCAAGGTTCCGGCTGCTCATGCGTGGTAAACTAGGTCCGTGAAGGAAGAACTCCCCTTATCGACGGCATTGGTCTCTGGAGTTATGGGCCTGAATGTCTCACCTGGATTCTACCTCAGCACCAATCAGTCTGTGCTTGCTACAAATCTTTTTGGGATGAGCGTCGATTTGGAGTGGGTGCTAGAACAGAAAAGAAAGGTTTTTCGTTCTCAGATTGACAGTTTCATCGCCGAGATTGAGGAGCGTCGCAAAGGCATTTCATTTCAGCCTCGGAACATTTCGGTGCCTGTGAGCGATGATGAACGAGTCACCGGACTCTATTCATTCTTGCTAGGGTTTTTCGGCTACGAACGGCGCCGAAAAAAAACGCGTTACGTGCAAACGCAGCAGCTTCACACGCCTGACATTAAGAGAAAAATAGATAGCTTTGTGACGGATGCCCGGAAGCTTTTCGAAGAAAAGTTTCACCAAGTAGTCGACGTGGATAGCGCCTTGGGCGAATGCATGAAGCTTGCGGCGGGTCGCCTGGGCAACGAAGAGCTAATCGTATTGCGAGCGGTGATTCGTCGATCCTTTTCAAAACTCGCTGCGACGCCGTGGCATGTGGCGCCTGAAATCAAAGGTCCCCAGGGGCTTTTGCGCGAACCATCAGAAATCGAAGAAGCTTCTGAGCATGCACGGCTGGACTTCGATCGAATTTGTGGTGCGCTGGTGGCGCATGCCCAAGTGGCACGCCAGGAATTTGAAGAAGCCATTGAGAAAATTCTACTTGGAGTGAAAGAACAGTTGGTCATCGCTTGCCTCGATCGCAATCAGATGGAACAGGCGCTCAATATGGCAATGATGCACGAGATGCAGCTAAAGCTTTCTAGCTTTCGTGAGCCGCGTTCCGTCGAAAGTGCGCTGAAGCTCATCACCCCTGGAGATAGAGACTATCGCCGACTGCTTCTCAGTGGCTCGAACCTTTCCAAGCTAGATAAGTGACATTGATTCCACCCGATGGATGGCATGTGATAAAGCATTGCCCTCAATGGAATTTAAAGAACTGAACCTGAATCCCGCCCTGATCCAAGTGATTGCCGATATGGGCTACACTCAGCTCACGCCCGTACAAGAGCGCTGCATTCCGCCTCTGCTAGAGGGCAAAGACGTCATTGGGCAGGCCAAAACGGGTAGCGGCAAAACAGCCGCGTTCGCTATTGGCCTGCTGGAAAACATCGATATGAGTGCCCGCCACATTCAGGCGTTGGTGTTGTGCCCCACTCGAGAACTGGTGAATCAAGTGGCGGAGCAAATCCGAAAAATTGGCCGGTACCTTCCCAATTTGCAGGTTCGGACGATCTTTGGTGGACGTCCCGCCAACCTCGAACGCCGCTCCTTGCAGCACGGAGTCCACATCATCGTCGGAACCCCCGGACGCGTGCTCGACCACATGGGTCGTGGTTCGCTCGATTTCTCGACCGTTAAGAATGTGGTTTTAGATGAAGCCGACCGCATGCTCGATATGGGCTTTCGCGACAAGATTGAAGCTATTTTGAGGGCGACCCCAAAGGCGAGGCAGACGGCGCTTTTCTCCGCGACCTTTCCGCGTACTATCGCAAGCCTCTCTCAGCGGTATCAGAAAACGCCGCTCCATCTTGTGGCGGAAACGCCGGCCACTGAGATGCCAGAGATTGAGCAATTGGTTTATCGCTGCAATCAAGAGAACAAAGCTGATGCCTTAGTGGCGTTTCTAAAGACCCGGCCATTGGAATCCGTCTTGGTGTTCTGCAATCTTAAGGCGCGCGTAGACGAAGTGTCGAACCTACTCAATGATGCGGGGGTGAGTGCCGACCGCATTCACGGTGATTTGGAGCAGCATGAGCGTGAGCGCGTGATGGCAAAATTTCGCAATCAAAGCACACGCATCTTGATTGCAACCGATGTAGCTGCCCGTGGGCTGGATATCGCCGGGCTCGATGCAGTTATTAATTTCGACATGCCAGCAGAAGCGGATCAGTATATTCATCGCATAGGGCGCACGGGTAGAGCAGGCGCCAAAGGGCTAGCGGTGAGCTTTTTAACGGATGAAGAGGGCCCCAAGCTTGAGAACTTGCGGCGGGCCATGCAGATGCGTCTTGAAGTAACCGCCGCAGCGAAGATACCCCCGATCCAGCCGGAAGCGAGCGCGCAGCCAAAAGCAGCTATGACAACGCTTTCCATTTTGGGTGGTCGGAAACATAAGCTCCGCAAAGGCGACATTTTAGGGGCGATCACCGGCGATGCTGGAATTCCTGGAGAAGATGTCGGCAAGATTGAAATCCAAGATCGTGTTTCCTTCGTGGCCATTGCTCGCGGGTCTGCAAAGTCAGCGTATTCGTACTTCCTGCAAGGAAAGATCAAAGGACGCCGCTTCCAAGTGGAGTGGGTGGACTAGTGAAGGATCCGCTTGAAGGCGTGACCTTCGAGTTACCGCAAACACCTCAAATCGACTTCCCCAACGCCCCCTTTTGTCACTTTGTAGTGTCGAAATATGACTCTTTCTGGGTCTTCGTGAAGGAAATCACGGGGCACATCCCGTGCAATTCCAAGGCGGGTGCATCCATGCGTACACACGAAGTATTCGGAGTAGTATATGAAGTCGGTCCTTTTCGCGGCAGTAGCATTAATGGCGTTGGTTACTTCCCCTGCGATGGCGTATGAGCCGGGCGCTTTGGCAATCTCGGATTCCGAGTCCAACCGCATCGGCGGGGCGGACATTCAATTGACCCGTGACTGGAAAGTCGTTGCTCAAGCCGCTCCCTTTCACAAAGTGGAAGCTGCGGTCATGGAAATTCGTGAGTCCGACAACTGCGACTATCGCAAAGTTTCCGAGAGCCAAATTCAAGTCGGCGGGCATTGTGAGTTTTTGAGCGGGGCCTACCGCTATATGTTCACCCCCGAAGGGGGCTCGGTACGTCACCAAGTAATCGTTGGCTTCACAGTGAGCCGCCCGTCGGTTGAAAGCCGTATCTTCATGGTGAGTCCCGCTTTGGAAATCCTCGATAAGTAATCCCCCTCGCGCCTTTCTGCGGCCCGAGCGCCTGTCAGCATTGTCTGCCAAACATGTCTGTTGATCTAGTTTCTCCAAGTGCTATTTACCCCTCTCAGGAGAGGTACTTATTTATGAGAAGAATGTTGGTTCTTGGAATCGCGGTTAGTCTTAGTTGCGTGCCCGCTTTTGCGGACTCGTTGGATGATGCATTTGAGGCCGCCCATGAAGTCTGCGGGGAGCTATTCGGTCGGTCAAAGATTGAGGAGTGCATGAACGTCGTTAGCAGCGCCACCTTCATTCAAAAAGAGGCTGTCGATGTTTGCAAAGGACAGTTTGGTAGCGATGCAATTATTCAATGCATGGGTGCCATTGTAGATAGAAAATTCACTGACAAAGCAATTGAGGTTTGTGGTGAGTCGTTCGGTTCCCAAGCCGTTATCTCTTGTTTTAGGAAATCGGGAAGGAATATGGCAGCTCCTGCAGAAGGCTCTGTCGACAAAAGCTTCGTGATTCGGTCGATGCGGAAAGCAATTCAGCTCATCCAACAAGGTGACAGTCAAAAGGCGATTTCTTTGCTTGAGGTCACAATCGATTCTCTGTAGCGAATTTCTCAAGTTACCGATTTAAGTGACAAATTCAAGAGTGACAATGATTGTCACTTCCGACATTTGAGTCCCCATTTATGCTATAAACCCCGGTCATGGTGATGGGTCGCGTGCATTTGTTTGGGCTTGCGCTTCTGCTTGCGGCAGTTCCTGCACACTCTTGTTTTCAAAACCTGTCGCGCTGGACGATTCCTCCGCGAGAAATCGTGCAAGCGCTCGGCGTAGATTTAACAAGTTCTCCCTTTATTATCGATGGCGATCATGCGTGGATCGATTTGAGTGAGCATCCAAAAGCTTTGGAGTTTTTCGGAGCCCACAGTGTCGCACTCCACGGATCGATCGTGAATGGCCAGTTTGAGCCAGAACATTTCGTCGTTCGACCCAGAGCTGAGGTGCGCCTCGACAAGTACGCCCTGGTTGCTTCGGATCGTGACTACACAGCGTCCTTTGAAAGAGCCCTTCGAAAGCGTCCGGGTTGGTACGGCAAATTCTGGGACGGCATGGATTACCAGCTTCCCACACGCTACTCACTGGTTGATGGAATCATGACTTCGTTGCTTACCCCAGCAAGTGTGTACGCCCCTTTCAAGTACTCGTCGCACTTGATGGTCGAAGCTGTTCGGGAATTGAGAAACAAGTCGCCTAAACGCATTCTCGTATTGGGTTCGGGGAGTGGCTTCGACACCATTGGTGTGGCTTTGGCTTTCCCAGACGCCGAAGTGGTAGGAGCGGATCTCAGCCGTTCGGCAGTGGTCGTTGGGGAAATGAATGCCCAGCTTCACGGGCTCCAGCAGCGAGTTAAATTTGTAGAGTCGGATCTCTTCGAAAGAGTCGCTGGGGAATTTGATGCGATCCTTTTTGTTGCACCCAGAGCCATTGATGATAGCGATCTTAATCGAGTGGGTGGGGTAGACAATCACGCAGGTGGAAAATACACGGATTCCTTATTCTTCGATTTGAACGGCAAGATTCTAAAACGGTTCGTAAGTAGTTTCCGATCGAAGCTATCCAGGGGTGGCGCCGCATTCATTTTAGCGGATAATCAGTTTAAACAGCGGTTTGTTCCCGACGCCTCAATCGGTATCCGACCCCTGACCGAACCCCTAGACTGGACTTCTGGTTTTCCGGCCGATGGTCAATTCCGAATCTTTGAACTGAAATAGCGTTCGATCAGTCACCTACTGTCGTCCGTAGATTTGTATCCACGTGCCGCCGGGGCCGGACGTAGCAACTCCGATTCGGTTCATTCCGAAGTCCCGCCACCCATTCGAGTTCTTCCAGCCCATGAGTTGCTTGTAGTGCCCTTCACTAGGCCCATCGGCCGCTAGGTTCTGCACCGAGCCCTCGGGTGTCCTATCGCCCGAAGAGAGGTTGTCGGTAGCCGGTCCGGTGAAGCCGTTTCGTGCGGCTTGATCCCAAGACATCATTCCGTTTGCGGTGTGGCTAAAAACGGTTCTTTGGCGGGCGGTCTTCATCAAGATGGGATCCACCACCAGTGCGGGCTTGCCGTGCTGCTGACGCCATACATTCGTCGCCCGGACGTAAGCGCGCTCGGTGGCGGATAAGGCAAACCCCGTGGGGTTTGGCACCATAGGGTCGCCTGTTTTCGGGCTATTCTTATCTGCTTTGAACCAACCCATACCCTCTACTCGAAACAGAACATCGCCCGTTTCGTATTCAACGGTTTCGCCATCCGCGTTCACAAAAACATGGGGGTCAGAATCCTTCGCAACGCGCAAGGCTGAGGGAGCGGACCACCGGTCACCGGCCCCCTTGTACTGAAACGCTCCGTCTACCCATCTTCCAGGGACATACTGAGTGGTGGCTATCTGCTTGTTCTCCTGCCGAACCCTGGCAGCAGGTGCAGGATCCGCTTGCGTGGGGGGCGTATCGCGAATGGTAGCAGCGAAATGGTCGCTAGGTTTCTGAGCGAGCGCCTGTGCGGAAATGAGCGCGAAAAGCACATAGAAGTAGCTAAGCATGGTGTCCCCTTACTGGGTTGGTTACTGCAAGCATGCCAGTGGGAAAACCCGCACTGTACACAGCTAGAATGCGTCAGGTCTTTAAGCGCGCGATAGGCTCTTGGCAAGCAGGCGGGCTAAGTGGGGACTGGTAAATACCTCCCCAAAAAGGTAGAACCGGCCCTCAATGATTAGCACTGAAAATGTAAGCCTGAGTTTCGGCGCTAGGCGCCTATTTGAAGAGGTAAACCTCCGTTTTGTTCCGGGGAATTGCTACGGGGTGATTGGCGCCAATGGCGCGGGCAAGTCCACCTTCATGAAGATTTTGGGTGGGTTGATTCAGCCAGATTCTGGCATCGTATCCATCACTCCCGGTGAAAGACTCGCCTATCTGAAGCAGGATCACTTTCAGTTCGATGATGTTCAGGTCATGAAGACCGTCATCATGGGCAATCCCGAGCTTCATGCCATCATGGAAGAGCGAGAGGCGCTATACGCCAAAGATGATCTCACTGACAAAGAAGCGGACCGCGCCGCAGACTTGGAAGAGAAGTTTGGCGATATGGATGGATGGAGCGCGGAGTCCAACGCGGGAACCTTGCTCGCGGGACTTGGAATCCCCACGGAGCTGCACGAAAAGATGCTGCGGGAGTTGTCCGGGGGAGAAAAAGTCAAAGTCCTTTTGGCGCAAGCGTTGTTCGGGGATCCGGATATTTTATTGCTCGATGAGCCTACCAACCACTTGGATATCGAAGCTATCCGCTGGCTTGAAGATTTTCTCTTAGAGTGTCCTAAGACCGTTCTGGTGGTTTCGCACGATAGGCACTTTCTCAACCAAGTGTGCACGCACATGGTGGATATTGATTTCGGTAAGATTCAAATTTTCACCGGGAACTACGATTTCTGGTACGAATCGAGTCAGCTCGCCCTTCGCATGCAGCAGGAAAAGAATCGGAAGGCGGAAGATAAAACGGCCGAACTCAAAGCGTTCATCGCCCGGTTCAGTGCGAACAAATCCAAGTCGCGACAAGCTACTTCCCGCAAAAAGTTGCTAGATAAGATTGCCCCTGAAGATATCAAGCCCTCTACGCGTCGCTATCCCTTCCTTGGTTTTAAACCCGATCGAGAGGCCGGCGATCAAATGCTCAAAGTGCGCAACCTCTCTAAGGTGATTGATGGGACTCGCGTGCTCAGTGAGATTTCCTTTGAAGTGAAGTCTGGCGACAAAATAGCCGTTGTCGGAAATGATGAAGTCGCACGTTCGACGCTCTTTAAAATTCTTGCGGAAGAGATGCAGCCTGATGGCGGCGATTTTAGTTGGGGAATCACGACATCGCGATCTTACTTCCCCAAGGACAATGCTTCCTATTTTGGGCAGCCCGATCTGACTTTGATCGATTGGTTGCGGCAGTACTCCACGGATAAGTCGGAACCCTTTGTTCGAGGCTTTCTCGGGCGTGTGCTTTTTTCTGGTGATGAAGCCCTTAAAAAGGTCGGCGTGCTTTCGGGTGGTGAAAAGGTGCGTTGCATGATGGCGCGCATGATGTTGACGGGATCCAATGTGCTCATTCTCGATGAGCCTACGAACCATTTGGATTTGGAATCCATTACGGCACTCAACACTGGGTTGATTCGATTCCCCGGAACGATTCTATTTGCTACCCATGATCATGAGTTCAACCAAACGGTAGCGAACCGCGTGCTGGAACTCAAATCCAATGGTGTGCGTGATTTCCAAAAAACCTATGACGAATACCTCGCCGAGGTAGCTCCCCCTAAGGGTGGCCGCCGGAACTAAAGTCTAACATCTCCTGGGAGCGGTTAGAGAGAATCTACGGTTATGTAGGACTCATAATCAGCGAGCCGATCGTTTCTCGACATCTTTGCTTTGCAGCTAACGCCCGCATACTTTTGTTTAAACTCTGGAAGTAGTGCCGAATTCAACCTAGTTTGGTTGTAGTCCGAAACGAATTCGAAGCTACAGAGATCCGAAACTCCTTGGTAGCCCTTACCTTTACCGCAACCCACAAGCCCCAGGCCGAACACTGTCAAAAACGCAATTAACTTCATAAATCCTCCGAATTGAGGGTGTGGGTATACCAATTTCAAGACGCCGAAACTAGAGACATTTTACGCCGCACGAGTAGCCCATGAACCTCTCGCGCGAGAGGTTAGGCTGCCTCGAGGAGTGACGAATTTTGATCTCTACCTTTTGGAATCGGCGATGCTATAAGACGCGCCGGAGAAGTTTCGCATGATTAAGTACAGAGCTTCCGTTTCAGCTATTTTCGCAAGCGTCGCGTTTCTGCTCACAGCCTGTTCCCATGCACCGGGGGGCTTCCTAAGCAGGCGTGGCGAAAACACATATGATGTTTTTGTTGGAGGAGCTGTTTCAAAGAAAGAGGATTCTTTTTACGCGGGAGCCCACTTCACCTGTTTGCACAATCACGGAACAGGCTTCGAAGTTAAGGATCGCCTATCTGACAGTTATGGTTCCATGGAGGGAACCATCGTCTGTGAGGGGGCACCCGATTCCTACCTGAATCAAAAGTTTTCTGGGCTCGATCTTGAAGTTGAGCCGAGTAGCATCAAATATGAAGATGGTGTTCGATTCAAAGTGGTCCCAGAGACGGACGAGCTGCTTTAGGCGGTTTCCGGAAGCATCGGCATGGGACATTCCAGGGCGATGGCGACGGAGCGCAGAAGCTCCGATTCCTTTTCGGAAATTGACCCATCACTCACGGCTACTTCGGTGAGCGCTTGCATGACTGTTTCTTTGAGTTTGGGTGTAGCTTTCGCAATCGGTTTTGCTAGGTGCAGCATGAGCCCTGCTGAAGTTCGAGGCGCCTCGCTGAGAGGCACTATTTCCATTCCAGCTCGGATAAGGCCTCGGCGAAAGGCCTTGTCGGCATCGGCTGGGTCGCTCGAGCCTTCGCGCGCAAGGATCGCACACAGAGAGACAACTTCCGTTTTGACCTGCTCAAAGCGACGCACTTGAACTTCTCGCTTCTGGCTGAGTGGAGCAAGGCTTTGGCCTATGACCGCCAGCACCGATCCTTCAAATGACGTTGTTGTCGAATCAAAATCGACAATCGCTTGCGCCTTGGTAACGATGTCTTTGCGCAGGGGCTCACTCAATTGCTGAAGGGCCGGCATGCACATCTCCGCAACGGGAAGCCACGCAGTTCGGCCAGCATCTCTAAGTAGGCGGTGTGCTTCGGGCAGCACGGATAGATTGGTAGAGTTTCCGAGAATCCGTTTGAGTGCATCCATAGGTGCCTCAGGATGCTCCACCGTGAGCAATGCGTAGAGAATGGTTTGCGCTCCTTGAGGAAGATGCGAAAGCTTTCGAACAAGGGGAGGTATTCCTCCCAAAACTTCTGCCGCCTGATGCAATTGGGCCGATCCCGTAGTTCCAATTGAGCTTTGAATACGTTCCGCGGTTAGGCGTTCGAGTACGTCATCTGCCGTGGGAATTGCCTCCACGGGAGTTTCTGGGATTTTGTCTTCCCAACCTGGCAGAATGCGATCGAGTCGTGATTTCAACTTGGGGTGTGTTGCAAAAAAGGGAAGTGAAAACCCTACCCCATCTGCAAAATAGAAATGGCTTAGCTCTTCGGAGTGTCTTGTGAGCAAGTAAGAGCCCGTGCCATCGTGGATCCTTCTTAAGGCACCTCCGATTCCCATAGGATTGCGGGTGAACTGAACGGCGGAAGCGTCAGCAAGGTACTCTCGGCGGCGGCTCAGTGTCGCTTTGATTAATCTGCCAAAAAAGACACCGACATAACCGATAACTGCCAAGGCCATTCCCAGCGCGACCAACGCGAGGAGGACTTGGCCCGCATCTTTGCTGTCTCGGCGGCGGCCGGAACCCATGAGCCGAATCATCCAATAGCCGGTCAAGCCAATAATCAGAATTCCATTCAACACGCCGAGAAGCCGGATGTTCGTCGACATATCACCGTTGAAAATATGACTGAACTCGTGAGCGACCACTCCTTGGAGTTCGTCTCGACTGAGTTTTTGCATGGCGCCGCGTGAGACGACGATAGTCGCCTCGGAGGGGGTATAACCTGCGGCAAAAGCGTTGATGGATAGCTCTTGATCCATAATCCAAACGCTGGGGACATTGCAGCCCGCAGCAATAGCCATTTCTTCGACGACATTCATGAGACGCCGCTCATTCGGATCGTCGCTTTCGGGTTTGATGGGGCGAGCCCCTGCCATAGTCGCTACGGCGGTTCCGCCCCCACTGCGCAAGGCGGCGATGCGGAAGAGCGAGCCCCCACCGATGACGAGTAAAGTGAGAACCGTCGTGAGAGACAAAAGCAGTAGCTCCTCATCCGTAAAGTACGCTTCTTCTGAAACCGGTTGGGAATAGCGGGAATGCCGAGCATACGGATCGCGGTCGGAGGAAGCCTGAAAGGTGGCGCTCATGCGATACACAGAAAGTGCAGCGACATTGATCGCAATGAGAATTGCGACAACCGCCATGCAGAATAAGAGGACTAAATAGCGGCTCTTGCGTCGCGCGTCTTGCTGATGCTCAAAGAAGTTCATGAAGTAGCTTAGAAGCTAACTTTCACATTCTCGCGGTGTGCCGGATCACTGAGTTCCCAAAGCGAAGCGGCGGCGAACTGAAAGGCTCCGGCGATGAAATTGGTAGGAAAGCTTTCTCGCGCCGTGTTGTACTCCTGCACCGAATCATTGTAGGCCTGGCGAGCAAATGCGATTTTGTTTTCTGTTGATGTCAGTTCCTCTTGGATGGAAAGCATATTCGCATTGGCTTTCAGATCCGGATAAGCCTCCGACACGACCATCAAACGACCGAGTGCACCAGACAATCCGCCTTCTGCTGCCATAAGTCCGCGCATTGCAGAGGGATCCGTGGGATCGGCGGAAGCGCGTTGGTTGGCCGAAATGGCTTGGTTGCGCGCGGCAATGACGGCTTCCAGCGTCTCTCGCTCATGTTTCAAGTACCCTTTGGCGGTTTCGACCAGATTGGGAATCAGGTCGTACCGGCGTTTGAGCTGGACATCGATCTGAGAGAATGCGTTCTTGAAGCGATTCTTCAGCGCGACGAGGCGATTAAAGGCGCTGATAACCCAGATAATGGCGATAGCCACGATTCCTAGAACGACGAATAACGCGATCACTACACTTCTCCTTGTTCCTCAAACGCTCAATTAAAGCTCTTTGTGATTCTTATCACTTCTTCCGTCAACTTGCGCGCCTGAGGTAAGTCAGCCCGAGGACCTGTGACAATGACGGCTGCATCCAAATCAGAAAGTACGTAACGAGCGGAGAGCTCGGTATTGTTCTTAATTTCTCGCGCAATCGTATGCACAAGAGCACCCGTGTTTTTGCGCTGAGGGAAGGGGTAGATAACGGTCGTTAGCTTTTCCCTCCCGGGCAGTGGCCTCACATGGTGAATGAGAAGACCCTCTGAATGGGCTGATAGCTCCAAACCCTGGCTTTCTAGCGCACTTTGAACGCCTGCCAAGACCACGGGAAGGGAGCAGGACTCAAAGGCGCGCACAGTAAAAGTCGTCGATTGAAAAGCGGGGGGAACATCTGCTGCCAGTGCAGCAGGTTTGCCCGTCCACTGAGAAAGTTTCTGGAGGAGGGTCGGAAGACTGTGCTCGCGGGGTAGTTCCTTCGGCGATACCCAGCGTCCGGGGGGGAAGTAGGCCGAGACCTCCACAGCCGCGGGCTCTGGAGCAGGGGTACTCGCAACCACGGGTGCACTGGCAGGCGGGACCAGTATCGGTTTAGGGCTTGCGCAGCCTGCTACCAGGAAGATGACTCCAATGAGGATACTCATCGGGGGAGTTTCCCATAGATCTTGGTTGCTTTCACCCGCTCGGTTCGGTAGGTGTGCCGCTATGCGCGATCAATGGCGGTTATTCTTTCTGGGCATAGCCTTAACCTGTTCTCTTTCCCAAGGTGCCTGTGAACTTGAACTCGTTGCCTTTGGAGGAGACGGGTCGGCCCTAATTGATGAGCTCGAAAAGTTGCGGGGCCAAGATTTGGATGAGCGGCAGTGGAAGTTTTTGGAAGGGCTGAATGATCGCTCAATGAGCGAAAGTGAAGTCACCGCGCTCTGGCAGGTAGTGGATTCTTTGCCTCGGTCTAGTCGAAAGAAGCAGTTGATTTCCCAGTTGCCCGTCTTGGTAATGCCGGAGCGGCGCGCTCGAAAATCCAAAGCGATTGTTCCTGAGGCTCCCCCGGATCCCATCTACCCCAACGGAATCCACCGACGCCGCCCTCACAGCTATGGTCCGTGAGTGCAAAATGGAAAGGCCCGTCTCCGCTATGCCCAAACGCCAAGCGAAGACGGGTTGGGGGAACTAATGGAAGAGGTCTTCAATATCTTCGCCGATGGATGGGTTATCCGACTTTCGGGAGAACGTCCGACCTGCCATCAAACCATTGAACTCGTTGACGGAGATGCGCTCGTCGTTGAGGTAGTAGCTTTCATCGACTTTGCCGGCGCGAGTTTCAAAGCTAGCCCGTAGCTCTGCGGGAAAGTCTTTGAATCCCAGGGCCAGCACCATTTCAGCGGTACCCTTTGAGGTGCCATCGTCCAAACTGGCTTTAAACTCGGATCCCATATTCAGCCGCGTGCGAATCTGACCTTCCCGCGCAGAAAACAGAATGCCCGCTAACGAAAGTTCTGAAAGGACGCTGATCGAAGTACTCATATCCCCTGAAGTTTCACTTCGAACCGTTCCTTTGAGATCCGCTTTCGAAATATCGGCCAGCGCCTTCATTTCCTCATCGAGAATTTCGTAAACCAGCACCACTTCAGCGGTGTTGGCCGTTGAATCTCCGTGGGCTTTGATTTCGAAGAAAAGCGTAATGGGACACTTCTCGCCCTTCATTTCAAAAACAACCGAAGGAATGTCCTTCGCAGTCAGACTCTTCCCATCAATCGATGGCACCACTTCTTCAGGGAGCTGGGTGGGAATAATGCACTCGCCGTTCATCGCGGCTTTTTGAAGTTTTTCCTTTATCAGAAGGCCGTTCTCCTCGGTCTGTTTCGAACTCGGGGTGGGTTTTCCAGGAAGGGTTGGCACAAAGGCCGAAAGCGCTTTCTGAGCGTCGGTTCCTTTGACCTTTTTGTCCTGCGAATACTGAGAGCTCACTCTTTCTACGGCATTGAGCGTATTGCTCATGCGTCCCAGCGTAGTTGCAAAGCGTTCGCGTTCCACTCGGTCCAGAGATTTCATTCCACAACCTTGAAGCAGTAACACGGACAGGAGTCCGGCAAATTGAATACGTTTCATCGTTCCCTCCCAGGGAAAGTTAAGTTCGCGAATCGAAATTGCACAGGCAGTGCCAGGGCTACCCATGCTCGCGTTCCCGCATCGGTGCGATGCGTCTGACGGCGATGGCAGACAGTTTAGCCCGACACAGTGAGTCACAAGTTCTGTGGCAAATTCTCCGAAGAGGACTGGAAGGTTTTTATTTTTGAGGAGGAACGATGTCACCGAAAGCCCATTCACTTAAGAGCAAGAAGACAGCAACCAAAGCACGTATGAGGAAAGTGGCGGGGTCTCCCTGGGCCGCGCTCGTAGGAGTTTTCGCGTTGGCGCTCACTGGTTTTGGTTCCTACCAAGGCTACAAGAATCACCAGGCTACGGTTGCAATGAACGAGCTGCGCACGCTGGTTGCTGACTTCAAAGGGGCACAAGTGGAGCGTGTCGGTCGGACGATCTTCCTCTCGGGTGAATTCAACTCACTTGAAGAGTGGACGAAAGCCCGGTCCATTGCACGCGCGCTTTCAGAAAAAAGTTCCGGGCTCACGGTAAGCAACCTTTCTCGCATGTCGGAAGCCGCCAAGCAGGCCACACTCAATCAGATGAAGCGTGAAGTCCGCAATCGACGTGTGAAGATCAAAATCGTGGGTGAACGGTTCATCATGGAAGGTTCTATGAAGAACGATTTCGAAGCCGATCGCGCGGTGGAAATCGCTAAGGCGGTTCTTCTGCTAGAAAATAAAGCGGTGACCCGTGAAACGGCCGGCGCAGTAGATACAGGAAACTACCAAGAAACCTTCGCGCCTGTACTGCTAGATATGCTTCGCATTCCTGGAGAGTAAGGTCCGTGGCTTAAGAACGTTTCCATTTGTGCCAAGCCGCAAACACCACCAGTGTTCCGCTAAACGCCATTAGGAACAGCAGCCAAGCGATGTTTTGGCTGCGAGCGCCGCCGGGGCCTGTATCGCTTTCCAGCGAGCCCAGAGACGCTTGAACCAGAGAAACTTCCTCGCTTCCATCGTCGGTGCTCGCAATGCCGCGTAGAGCTGCGCCGCCCAGAGACGCCGGCTTGAAGACCCGCGTGACCTTATCGATAAAGCGACCAATCGCGGACTTCGAACCGCTCTGCTTTGCTGAAAAAGCGATTCCCCCTTTGATTAAAGTGGGAAGCGCGCCCCCTTCGCTTCGATTAGGCATCTTCATCAACATTCCTGCAGAGGCTAAAGCTCCCGTAGGCGCGAGCGCGACTTCCATTGCCTTCTTCATGGCTTCTTCCTTCGCTGCCTTCTCGGGAGCGGTGATGCCACTCTCTTTTTGTAGTGCAGCTACTAATTCGCTCTTCGCAGCAGCCGGGGTTACAAGCTTGTATTGCGCAACCCCACTCAAAGTACTCGGCGTACTGGCCGCAGCCTGAGAGCTGGCCTCGTCAGATTGTACGCCCGCTGTGCCGGCAATGGCTTTTGGACCTGAAATCTCTGATGGAGCGGCGGCCGATCGTGCTGCGTTGAAGACGGCGCTACCTGCCAAACCGGGAACGCCCCCACCGGTCGGTGCGTTCGCTACCCCTGGGCCATTTGCTGCTGCTCGCTGGAGAGCGTGCACTTCCTCGGTGGCCTTTTGCAAAGCGACCCCAAGATCTGGTTCGCGCTCAATAATCGGAGTGATGCGCTTGATGAGTGATTCCGCAACCACTGGGTCGATTTCCTTTTGAACGACCCGTTCCTGAATGACTTCGCGGATAATGCGGACATTTTCTTCTGGCGCAGTCACGCTCGGAGCAGGCGCAGGAGCTGCAATCTCCGGCGCCACTTCTGACCTATTTGCTGCAGCTGCGATGGGTGCTGCAGGTGGCCCCCACATCTGTTGCTGGTGTCCACCCGGAAGAAAACTGTCGCCGCCACCAGTGTCTGCACCGCCATGGCCCCCGTGCGAACCGATGTCTTTTTTCGCTACGGGTTCTTTAGGTAGCTCCCCGCTTTCATTTTCGTTCAGAACGATGCCGTCGGAACTCGGACTCTTAGGGTCTTGGGCACCCAAAACTGGAGGCGCTGGAGGAGCAGTTGGAGCCGCAATTTCGCTGCTTGGGGTAGAGGCGGACGTTTCAACTCTGATATCCGGCTCGAGGGAAATAGGAACTGTGTTCTTTTCCTGGGTAACCTCTATTTCTCCAGTTGTTTTAGTCAGGTTACCGAGTCCATCTTTGTCAAGGGGCCCCACCCCTTCCTTTTTATACGGTTCTGCATCGTTGCGGGCGACGACATTTCTCCCCGCTTCACTCATTGCTTTCAAAGTCTCTTCACCGCCCGGGCAAGGCTCTCCGGGTTTGTCGCCAGTGCCCGCCGCGGTTCCCTCTGTAGAGGAATTGCTTGAGGGAGCGATTGAATCACTAGCACTCGTTGAAGTGGCCTGACTGGGCGATTCAGTCTTTGGCTCTGCCATCGTCTTCGATCGGTCTTCCTTTTTCATGCAGGATTGCGCGATGTCCGGATTGGCGGCGGCGCTCTTGAAGGCAAAGTCCTGTGCGTCAGCAGGGCTCATTCCACCTTTTATTAGGGTCTCGACGGCTGTCCCATAGGCCTGGATGACTTCGGGATCGTCATAGCCGCCGCCCGTGTTCACAAATTCAGAAGTTCGCTTCGCGATTGAATTCATTTGTTCGGCGAACCGCTTGGCGGCTTCCGGCGAAACGCCTGGCGGCGGTTCAGGCCAAGCGAATGCCGTGGCGCTTGAAAGCGCGAGTATGAAGATACTTTTCAACACGGTTTAGTACCCCATTGGAATTTGAGGCAAGTACGGCAGAACTTGAGTTCCGTTGTTGAACGGAAACTGATTCGGTGCCGAAGATGCCAAGGAAGGAGTAATAGGACGCTGAGCGACGGGTCCCATCAATCCGGGATAATTTCCCATCTGAGGGGATAGGCCCTGAAAGCCGCCGCCTTGCATCTGACCGAGATAGGGGCTCGCGACCCCACCTAGCGAGGGAACCTGAACTTGAAGGTCCTTCACCAACATCGAAGCGCCGACGAAATATTTCGGGAAAGCATTCGGGCTTACATCGAAGCCAGCCGACTTCATGCTATCACCCACGCAATTGATGACGCCTTTGCCTTGAGCATCTCGCCATTTCTGCGCGTCGGGCGAATTTGCGTAATCGCCGTTATCGATGGTGCGGAAATAGGTTTCAAAATTCATGATGGCGTCTTTGCAGCCATCAGTCTTCGGCATCGGCGGAGGCTGAAAAGGATTACCCGACTGGGCGTATTGCACCATGAAGGGTGCTGCCGCTTGGCAGCACTGCGCCTTGGCTTCAGCAGAAAGAAATTGCAATTGAGGCAGCGCTTCGTTGCCTGCCTTCGTATTCGCTTTGGGAGGCGGAGCTTTGTCGTCTCCACCGCAAGCGGCGATCAACGACATCATGAGGATGACTGCAAATGTTTGTGTAGCGCGTTTCATGCTCCACTCCTTGGTAACAAATAGTGCAAAGGCAGAACCAAGCGGCAGAGCACCTTCACAATTGCTAAAGTCCCGGTTTTGCTAGGAATTGGAAGTCGTGAGGCGTTGACTGGTTCCTAGTCAGTCGAGGGGGTTCCAGTCAGCAGGTTCCCGCGTCGGTTTTCCCAGCCCGGGAATGGGGACTTAGCCTGCCTGGCTTATGTACACCTGGCTGTGTTCCATGAGTGAGCACTCGACGGAGCACGCTTTGGGCTTCTATGATGCGAAGCATGGGTAGGATGGTTTCGGAGATTGGAGCAACGGCGGTGGTATTACTAGCTGCCTTGTTGGTGCGCTGTGGCAAAGATGGGACAGGAGCGGCCTTGGGCCCCACCGCGGGGAGCGAGTGCTCAGCCAACTACAATGGCATTTGGATCGGACCCAATAGTGCGAAGCTAACCCTCACAGCCAATTGTGAAGTGACATTCCAAGGGGCTCCCTATTGCCTGAGCACAGGCAGCTACTCTGCCTTGCTGGGAAGTTCAGGCGCCATGACCATCGAGATAGCCTCTCACACAGGGAGCGTGACGAGTTGCCCGGGGGTGAGCCGCTTTCAATGTGCGTACATTCTGTCTGACACACTGACCCTCGATTGTGGGGGCGGTACGGTCGCCTACAGCAAGGTGACCGAGTAACGCGCCGCCCCTAACATTTAAGCACACAGCCAAAAACACCGATAGGTAAAGGCTTTCGGGACGAGCCGTAATTTGAGAAAATGAAGAGGCAGTTCGCCCGCATTCTTTTTTTCTCACTAAAATACTCTGGGAGAGTGAAATGGTTTTCCGCAAACCGTTGTTCACCTTGGCCGCGCTTTTCATTTCCGCGTTATCAAACAATGCCTTTGCCGAACGAGTCGAATTTAAAACTCCCGTGAAGCTTCGTGCGATCGCAGGGCAAAGGACAACTATTGTTCTGACTTCGCTGCTGACTTTCGATCCGGGCGACCAGCTCGATTGGGGAACCCCTGCCAATCCCCATGGCGCCAAGCCACCCTGGCTCACCCTCGATGGCACCTTAGACCAGAAGCAAATGTTCATCGATCCTCCGGCCGGGGCGGTTGGGGTGTTCCGATTCGGATTGAGCTTTCGTCCCCGTGTGGTGGACGGCGGCGGGTTTGAGGCAGCTGAACTGACGGTTTATACGCAACCCAAGTGGTTGGTAGCCGAAATTGATCTTGGGACGATCACCGAAGGAACGAATATCAGCTCAGTCTTTCCCACTCTTGATCTGCCCAGCCTAGTGGCGCCGGATTCTTCCGGACAAAACCAGACCTTCACGTTTGAAGATCCCAATGGCACGTTCCCTCGTTGGATGACAGTGGGTTCGAACGGGACACTCACGGGAACACCGGCACGCGCAGACGTGAAGGAGTACCGAGACTTCTTCTTCGTGGTGAACACGCAAAGCGGTGGCACGGCTCGCGTGCCCGCTCGAGTGACTGTTAAGAAAGTTTTCAAGGGGCCAAAGTGGGTAGTGAATCCCACCGTGTTGCCCAATGTCGACGAGGATGTGCCCTATTCTCGAACCGTCGTCGGTCCGACATTCGTCACTTACACGGAGCCGGAACCGCTGACGTACAAGAAAATAGCGGGTGGAAAGAACGATGCATGGGTTGAGCTAACCGCTGCAGGTGAAGTAAAAGGCACGCCTGCGCGCGCGCATGTGGGTCCGGTCGAAATCAAAGCCGAAGTGAGCGCCACTTATGAAGGTGTCGTTTATAAGGACGAGACGGTCCTCAAATTCAATGTAAACCGGGTCAATAAGCCGCCCGCTTGGAAAACCCCTGTGGTGGACTTGCCCGATGCCTACACGCGCCTTGTATACGCGCCGCAAAATCTCACGGGTCAAGTAACCGATCCGGATCCGGGAACTGTGTTTTCTTTCAAAGTACTTGCCCATACTGGGCCTGGGACGGACTGGGCGAAAGTATCGACTGCCGGAATGCTCGACGGTACGCCTGCCAACGCAAACCTGGGCGCTCACGAATGGACGGTGGAAGTCTCCGATGGCGCGCTGACAGCGACCGCGAAGATTCGAATCACGGTAAAGAACCGTCCGCCCACGTGGATCGCCAAGCCGACGATTCTCAAACCCAATGCGACGGAAGATGTGCTTTTCAAAGCGGCTCTGACTCCCTATGCAAGAGATCCGGAAAACGATCCGCTGCTTTTCACCAAAATGAGCGGTCCTGCTTGGGCCAGCATCAATGCCAATGGAGAGCTTGAAGGGACTCCTCGGCGCACGGATGTGATGGCGGGCGTGCAGAAGTTTGTGATTCGGGTAGCGGATGCGCTTTCGGGCGGGTTCGATGATGCCGAAGTGCAGCTCACCATCGACAAGGTGAACAAGCCACCGGAGTGGACGATGGACCCCATCACCCTTCCGGATGCACCGGAGCGTGTGGCCTACGATCAATCGCTTGCTTCTTTTGCCACCGACCCCGACCCGGAAGATCTGCCGCTACTTGTTTTCACCAAAGTCAGTGGACCCGCTTGGGCTTCAATCGACGCAAAAGGGCGTGTCACGGGCACGCCTAAGCGTGCCGATGTAGGCAAAGGTACCTTCGTCGTTGAAGTGAAAGACCCGAAGGGGCTAAAAGCTACAGCCGCTGTACTGATCACGGTGCTTAAGGTGAACCAGATTCCCCTATGCGCTAACCCAGGCGTTTTGAAAGACGCGTTTCAAGATGCGGCCTACGCATTTGACCTGCTCGCACCCCCGCCACTCGCATCCGATGCCGATGGCGACAAGCTGACTTTCAAGCCGATCGCTTTGCCTTCGTGGATGACTTCAACGGCCGATGGGAAGCTTTCCGGCAAGCCGGTTGAAACCGACATCATTACTGCCTACGCGGCCGAGTGGGAAGTCACCGATCCGGATGGAGCAAAGTGCAAACTCGTCGCTAATGGAAAAGTGCTTCGCTCCAACTGGACACCGGAAGTCACCACCCCAGTCGATATCACGGTCAAGGAACGCACCATCCGTGATTTCAACTTTAGAACTTTGGGTCACGTCAAAGATCAAGACGTGTCGGATACGTTGACTTGTACGCCCATCGACATGGCGAATTGGGTCGCGATGAGTAACGCGTGTGTGGTGACGTTGCGGCCGTTGTTTGCGAATATCAGTCCGCCGGTACACACCTTCAGATACACAGTGACCGATGGAAAATCAGCGCCGGTCGCCGGTGTTTTTCGTGTGACCGTTGAGCGCGATCCTCGTCCGCCCATTTGGCTCGAGAACCCGATTCGCTTTGAAGCACTCGCTGGAACTTTGTTCACCGGGGATATCTCTAAGAAAGCCCAAGACCTAGACGGACTGCCGATTACCTTTAGCTTGAATCCGGGAGGGCCGGCATGGCTTACCATGAATCAAAAGGGGGAGCTTACGGGCACTCCTGCCGAATCCGATGTGGGAGACAACTTCTTTAAAGTCACCGTGAAGAATGATCTTCGAGAAGCAGTGGCGGATCTCATCATCAAGGTGAAGTCTAGTAACCGACCACCGAAGTGGATGAACGATCCGATCGTTCTGCCTGACGCGTATGTGGGTGAGAACTACTCAAACAGCCTATCGACTTACGCGATGGATCCTGACGTGAATGACGCTTTGAAGTTTGAGCGTCTGACGACAAGCACCTGGCTTTTTGTAACGGTAAACGGCTTGGTCATCGGTACTCCTGAAGCCAACCATGTGGGCTTGAACAAGATTCCCGTGCGGGTGAAAGACCCGAAAGGGGCCTTTGCGGATGCTACGGTGCACATCACGGTTCGCAACCAGGACCAAGACCCCAAGTGGAAAGAAGATCCGATTAACCTCGGCGAAGCGCCGATTAACAAAGTATTCACTTTTGACCTGCGTACCAAAGTAACCGATCCAAACGATGGCCCTCAGCCAATCTCCTTCCGAAAGGCTACGGCAGCTCCTAACTGGATGGTGGTTTCGTCACAAGGGATCGTCAGTGGAACTCCGCTGGAGACGCACCTAGGCGCCTACACCACTTTGTTTGAAGTGACAGACGACGGGATTATTTGGATTCCCGTCAATGCCTACGGGAAAGTGACTAAGCCAGAGTCTAAGATCGCTTGGAAGGAAGACCCGATTCGCTTTACGACCGTTGTGAATAAGCCATTTTCGGCAACACTGGTCGATAGAGTGAACAACCCCGACAATGCCACACTGACGTTCACTAAAGGCAGTGGCCCTACATGGTTGACGGTTGCTCAAAACGGGCAGATCTCGGGAACGCCGCCTAAGGTGAACGAAGACTTCTTCAGTGTCACTGTTGCGGCCACCGGAGGTGCGCTTCCCGCAACGTTGATTATCAACGTCATCAACGACAAGCCGGATGAAGATTCCTTTGATATTGGAGATCCCGTCCCTGGGGCGCGTGCCGACAACCTTTGGATTGTCGACAACGATAGAGATCCTTGCTCGGGAGAGAGCTGCTTCATCGCTTTCTTGCGAGACAACATTAAACTGTATTACGACGCGCTCGATCGCGCCGAGATTCACCACTACGGTGTTTATCTCTCCGCAGATGCCTGTTCGTACCGCCATATTATTTCTGACAGCAAAGGTAGAAAGTTGCTGAGCTACAATGACTCGGATTGGACTGCGAGTTTTCATAGCCGCATCAGTCGTTCGCCGAACCAGTTATGGCCATCGCCTCTCACTGCCTTCTGGCAGCTACATTACCGACTGATGGGCTCAGTTCCGTCGCCGTTCTTCGAGGAGAAAGTCCCGATGGACGCACTGATTCTCTCTCCACGGGGCGATCAGTACAGCCCTTATGTGACGCATGGAGACTCGTACTGGAGACCCATCTCGGGTTGGAATCCTGCGAGATTTCTATCCTATGTCCAAGCAGAGCATAAAAGTGCAACTAAGAACCTACGGGTGAGTGCTCTGGCGGTGGGGGGTAGCTCGGCTTACCAAACCATGACCAGTGGCACCAAGGGTAAGTACTACGTCTATAAACAAGACGGCTTCGGAGATTCTCTGCGTGACTACGCTGAGGATGTCATCTTCCGCGCCTACGTCATGGCGAAGCAGACGATCAAACTGTCTAAAGTCCCGACCGACATCAGTTCCATCAAGGTGACTTTAGCGGGCGAACTACTTACTTCGGATAAGTGGCGCTATTTAGCCGCAACGAACGAGGTGGAGATCTTCTGGCGCTTGATCGATATCAGCAGTCACAAGCCGGGCGATCGCTTAGTGGTCACTTACAAGTAGAGTCATTGGGGTGGCCAATTCCTTGCATTTCTGTTCCCGCATCTAGTGATCGTAGGGGATGGGATGCGTATTCAATCAGTGCTCTTTGTCATATTCTGGGTGTGTGCCTCTGCTTATTCCCAAGAGGGGTCGCATAGCGCGGAATCTAAAAGCAAAACGAGCGCTCCTCTCCTCAGATCTCAAACCGTCGAATTAGATCGCATCGAGAAGGCACTTGAACAGCGCGAGGCTCTCTTTTCAGAGCAGTGGGATAGGCTTTTCGCTGACCAAAAGCTGCGCGTAGAGACGAAAGCTTTTGAAGACTCAGTGAAGGCAGAATTAAAGAAGCGCTTTGAAGTAGCGGACGATGACTTAGATGTTATCTACCGGAGAATCGAGCCATTATTTTTACAGCTCTTTCGGGACCAAGTAGCGGGCGCCTACTTCGATCCTTATTATGGGGACCTGTCCGTAAAGGGCTACTTCGACCTAGATGAGGCGGATCTTTCTGAAGACCTCAAGAAATTGGTGAGCTACTTCAAGGAAAAATATGGAAAAGATGTATCCCCCGCCAGAGTGCTACTGGTGGAGGGACTGCCTTTGGGTGTGATCGGGCAACATATCGGCCGGAAGGTATCCGGAGTTTCTGGCTCTCTTTCCGCTCCCCTTGCAATCGATAATGCGGAAGTGGAACTCGGCGGCCCTTTGGAGTCTGGAGACTTAAGCGGAGTCGTAGGAGGAACGCTCGAAAAGATTTTTGGCTCCCGCGACATAGTGATGGTCAACGCATCGCTTTTCCGAACCAATCGGCAGGCAGTGTTGAGCGTGATAGCGCACGAGCTAAGACATATGCTCGATCAGAACGAGGGGGCACCGGCTTTCAAGAATCATAAAGCTCAAACTAGCCGCCTGACTCGGGAGCTCAAACAGAATATCGGGGAGCTTTCAAAAACTCACCCGCCTGCCTATTTGGAATCCTACGTGTACCGAAATACCGATTATGAGAAGCGCGGCTATCTTGAGCAAGCAAGATACACAAAATATCTGGGATGGGATCGAACAAAGTACGTAAAGATGTTTACCCGGGAATTGCCGGTAGCAATTGTTGGTAAACCGGTAGCTCCCTCGCCGAAATTTGATGTGCTCTTTTACGCCGATGCCTTTGACTCTGCAGAGGTATTGAAATGAACACCTCAAAAACCATCTTCTTGCTTTTCGTGGCTATTCATTCTGGAGCGCTGCATGCTACCTCTCCGTTTGATGATGAGTTAGATACTGAGGTTACTGTTTCCGACACGAATGTCGCAAGGTCCGCGATTTCACATCCCGGTTGTCATTCGGCCTTAGCGTGGCTTCGCCGTCCGAGGTTTTCACTTCGCACGTTATTGTTGGTGGCTCCAGCCGCCGGTGCGGGGTTGGGGCAGATCGGACTGCAGGTACAGAATCACTATTACGCGAGTATCTACTCCAACAAGTTGCCCGTATTGGCCGCTAAAGGGGATCTGCGGGGAGTGGAAGAGGCGTTTAAGTTGGGCGGTGCGCTGAAACCAAAGGCAATGAACCAAGCCCTATTGACTGCCTTGTCTCAGCGCGACCCTAAGGTCGCTGCTTATCTGCTAGATAGGTTTCGACAATACAGAGTTGAGTTAGCCGATGGCGAGGTGAGTGAGCGAGTTTTCATTAAGGCCCTAGAATCTGGAGATGAAAAGTTGCTTCTCGATTTTTGGAAAGGTGGCAGAGCGATGGATTTTCAGTCTGGTCGCGGTCTTATTGAACTTATCGAGAACAAGCAGCTCGATTTGGCTCTAGCGGCTATTGACGGGGGCGCCGACATCCACTTTCAGAACGGCCGTATTTTGCAAGAGGCCATCAGCTATGGAGATGAAGTGTTTTTGCGGGCTCTATTGGAAAGAGGCGCTGACCCTACCCAGGATGCAGTCCGATTGTTAGCCGACGCTAAGGCGAAGGATCTCACAAGTGGGACCAAACTAAGCATAGATCTGAGGAACGCCATTAAGACGGTAGAACCCAAAGGATTTGCGGAAGCGGCTTTCGCCGGAAGAGAGAATTTTGACGCAATGCTCGAACTAGTTTCCCTGTTGGATTTTCGAACACCGCAGGAGCAGGCAAAACTGGAGGATGGTTTGCTCGCTGGTGTGCTGAATCGTCGAAGGATTGATTACGGTCGATTGGGCATGATGGCTTTTCCGCTTCACGGAATGGATCTCTCACCCGTGAAAAAGCACTTCAGGCACGCTTCCAAGTTTCCTAAAGAGGTTGCGCTCGTAGTCGCAAGTCAACGCGGGGACCATGTTGCTCGTAAGCTTCTGGAGAAGCTTGGCGCTGATCCGGTGAAGGCGAGTGCGATTGCTGCGGAGACGTACGAGGACCTTGAGAAAATGATTCTGAAAGTGGGCTATCGCTCCAGCCCCGGATGGGGTGGGGCTGTGGATCCCGTAGAGCCGGAGTTTTCTTTCTAGCGTAGCCTACTTTTGGCGAATCGCCCGAAAGTAGACGGGCACCTTTTGGGGGAAGCCGACCATCTCGTTCTTTTCTGGGTCCCACAGCTTCAAGCTCAGGCAACGGTAGATATCTACTGGCTTCAATGAAGTCTTCGAGGGAGATTGAAGCTCGGGGATAGCCGCCATCGCTTCTGGAAGACGATAAAACGGGATATTCGAATTGAGATGGTGCACGTGATGGTAGCCGATATTACCGGTGAACCAATGAACGAAAGCATTGCCGTCCATAAAGCTCGAGCAGCGCAAAGCTGCAAACGCGTAGTCCCACTCCTGCCGAGGACGTAGTTGAACGCCTGGGAAGTTGTGCTGAATATAGAAAAGATACCCACCTAAGCAGCACGCCAGAAAGAGCGGAAAGAAAACGGAGAGGAACATCACTTCAAAACCGAAAAAGTAATAGGAAACTCCGAGCAGCGTAAAGTGTACGAGGAGTGAAACCAGCGAATCCCAGTGGCGCTTGGGATCCGTCAGAAGCGACTTCAGACACATTCCGATAATAAAAATGAAGAAGTAGCCGAACAAAATCGTGAGGGGGTGTCGGGCAATGCGATACATGATGCGCTCACCGAGGGAGCAATCCGCGTACTGTTTCACGGTCATTACCGGGAACGAACCTATGCTCGCCGTCGCCATCTGGGCGTTGTGCTGATGGTGGTAATTATGCGATCGCTTCCAAACATTGGGCGGATTCAATATTAGAATTCCGTAAGCCCACATGACTGCTTTGCCCAGTTTTGAGCCCCGGAACAATGCGCCGTGCAGGTGATCGTGATAAAAAATAAAAAGACGGACGATCACAAGCCCCGTTGCGATGCTGCCGATGATTCTAAACCAAAGGGGACCCACGACCGTGGAAGCCAAGCAGACGCAATAGACAGCGACCGTTTGGAGAAAAAGACTCCAAGTCTTGCTCAAGTCTTCAGCCGTAAAGGGGCGGGTTTCGCGGGCTAGTGTCGCAAGGTCTTTCATGGAAAATTATTGTACCTCATTCTCCATGAAGCGCCCACGCTCTCTCAGTTCCTTTCCAAGGAAGAGCTTGCGTGCTGCGTGGCGCTGGATTTTGCCGCTGGAGGTGAGCGGAATACTGTTGGGTTCGATGAGGCTAATGGCATAGGGCGATACGCCATGAAACTCCATCACCGCCTGACGAATGGCCTTGGCCACCTCTTCAATATTCACATCCTTGGATTTGCGCTCTAGCTCGTGAACAATGACAAGTCGGTCTGCTTCCTGGTGATTCACCGCAAAAGCAGCGCCTGCTCCTGACTTCAAGGAAGCATGGCTCTGTTCTACGGTGAGTTCAATGTCTTGTGGGTACAGATTGCGGCCGTGAATGATGACGAGATCTTTCAAACGACCGGTGACGAACACCTGTTTGTCTTTCAGAAAGCCCAAATCGCCTGTGCGCAAGTAGTGAAGGGCATCGTCCTCGCCCGCAATGGTGGCGCGAAAGTGACTTTCCGTTTCTTCGGGTCGTTGCCAGTACCCCTGTGCAACGCTCGGGCCCGCAAACCAAATCTCGCCCACTCTGCCCTCTTCGCAGCGCTCCAAAGTAGTCGGATTCACAATAGCGATCCGATGGCCCGGCGCTTCCGTTCCACACCCCACCAAGCGGCGAACGCCCTTCTTTTCGATATCCGTAGCGTCAACCACGCGGCCTTCGCTTTCCAGTAAATCGCCTTCGATGGGGCGAATCACCGGAGGTTGCAGTGCGATTCCGCCTGAAACCATGAGCGTTGCTTCGGCGAGTCCGTAGCAGGGATAAAAACTTTCTTTGCGGAATCCCGCTGGAGCAAACTTTTCAGAAAAGCGCTCGATCATTTCAGCGCGAATCGGTTCTGCGCCGCAAAAAGTGACTTCCAGGCTGCTCAGATCCAGTTCAGCAAGCTGCTCGTCCGTGGTCCGTCTGACTGCCACCTCAAAAGCGAAATTCGGACCGCCGGTACTTTTTGCCTTGTATTTGCTAACGGCCTGCAACCAACGGTACGGACGCTGAAGAAAGGTATACGGAGAAATCAAAACAATGGGAAATCCGACATAGGCGGGTTCTAAAACGCCGCCAATTAAACCCATGTCGTGATACGGCGGCAGCCACACGACGCCACTACTTTCCTGGTTCAAATTGAAGCATTTTTTTATGACCGCAAGATTTGCCATCAAATTGCCGTGGCTCAGCATCACGCCTTTGGGATCGGAAGTGGAACCCGAAGTGTATTGCAAAAACGCCAGTGCTTGCGCGCTAGGAGATTCGATGTCAGTCGTCAGATTTTCATCTGGCAAAGTATCGGTTTCCAGCCAGAAGAGTGGGGAGAGCAGCGCGCTTTCCGCAATCGAAGGGCGCAAAGTGTCCAGAACCTGTTTCGAAGTAAGGGCCGCTTTGGGCTCCGCACTGAGGACGATCGAATTGAGACGATCGAGCTTCTGGTTAAAACGGGGCGGATAAACGGGAACCGCAACCATCGAAGCGTAGAGACAGCCAAAAAAGGACGAGATGTATTCGAGCCCCGGATTGTGATTGATTAGCACCCGGCTTCCCGCAGGGACATGGCTACGAAGAACCGACGCAATCTGGCGAGCTTTCCGATCCAGTTGGGCGTAGGTGAGGGGAACTTCATCCGAAGCACCATCCCTAAGAAAAATATACCCAACCTGATCAGGCGTCTCGAGCGCACGTTTTTGCAGCAGATCCACTAACGTGGACATCTTCTGGCTGGTACTACTCAAGCTGTCTCCCGATGAAGTGCAAACGATGGTTAGGCGGTACCACGTTGTTCCCGAATGACCGATTCAATATCTCCAACGGTCTGAAGTCGGGCGAGCTTTTCATCGGGAATAGAAACATCGAGTTCGTCTTCGATGACCCCAATGATTTCCATCATGGATACCGAGTCGATACCCAAGGCCGAAATTTTTGAGTCCCTAGAAATGTCAGGAAGGTCTTTCCCTTTTTCCACTTCGCGGGCGATTTTGTTGAACATGCTGAGGATGTCTACTTCACTCATGGTTTCCCTCTTAGTCCAGTCTTCGCAAAGAGAACTGGTGCAATGACTGCCAGTTATGCTGAAACGCCTTGATACACGTCGACAGATAGCGGTCGTAATCCTGAAAAACGGTATTTCCCCATTTCTCCTTGATTAGAGCCTCATTCTTGCGAAGGCGATCTCTCCAATGCCAAGTCGTTTTTTCATAATCGAAGCGCCGAGAGTGCATCTCGACCACTTCATAATACGGAATCGACGCGACGATCAGATCTTCTACGCGCGGAGTGACCGCGTTCGGGAAGATGACGTAAGTCGCGTGTCGCATGTCATCCAAATCCGCTTTGCTGCGCGGCACCCCACAGCGTGTAATCGCCTGCATTCCAAAATAAGTGCCTGGCTTAGTCCAGGAGTGGATGCGTCTGAAATAGTCACGGTATAGGTCGATGGCTTTGCCAGCGCGGGCATCTTCTGGGCTGACTACGTGTTCCACCATGCAGATCGACATGACCGCATCAAACTTCTTAGGCGCCTCGTAGTGAAGGTAGTTCTGGCAAGTCGCGGTGACATTGCTGAGCCCTTTAGAGCGCTCCACACATTTTTTGTGCTGTTCGGCGCTTAACGTAAAACCATGCACATCGGGCAGTTTGTTAACAGTGGCCTGGTACTCAATATTCGCACCCCAGCCGCAACCCACATCCAAAACGCTTTCGGTGTGGGGGCCGATATGCGCCATTTTGGAAAGGAATTTAAGCTTATTGTCCTGGGCGGCCTCGAAGTTATCTGAGTAGTTTTCCCGATCTTCGAAAAGTGCGCATGTGTAATTCAGGCGCTCGTCGAGCCACAGCTCAAAAAAGTCGTTGCTTACTCCATAGGAAACTTCGACGTCTGCTTGTGTTGACCCCATTGCTGTCCCTCTTGCGACCTGTTGAGTAGCAAGTGGTACCAAATGGTCAGGCAGTATGGTAGCAAAAACAATCAAGTTCGCACCAGCTGAGGTCCCCAACAAGGGCCCGAAAACATACGGTAAGGAGAGGGGCATTGGAAGTTCAGTTACCCACTGAGGGAGCAGGAGTTATTCCGGTCGAAGCATCGGATATCGAGAAGCTCAGTAATGAGGCTGTTCTCATCTCTAACCGCGACTACCTTATCAATCAACATTGCGCGTCATTAGGGGTGAATCACTCCGATGTGTTTGCAAAAGCGCATACTTACTCGAAAACGGTTCACAAGCTCCGTGAGACCGGGGTGATGCAGTACGGCGTGCCGATTGAGTCCAAGCCCGGGCCCACCGTCACGATGGAATTCTTCGGCGAGAAGCGAACTCTGATCATGTTCGCTAGCAATGATTACCTGAATCTTTCCACTGATCCGCGCGTGCACGAAGCCATTGTTCGGACCATGAAGGACTACGGAGTGGGTGCCGGAAGTTCGCGCGTCGGAACCGGTTTTTCCTACTTGCACCAACGCTTAGAGCGAAAGCTTGCTGAAAGCTTCGGCAAAGAAGCCGCCATTTTGTTCCCCACCGGTTTCGATGCCATTGCTTCGCCTGCGATGACGCTGGCCACGGCGACCGATCGGGTGATCATCGACGGCTCGGCCCATGCCTGTATTTTGGAAGGCGCCCATTTGAGTGGCGCCACGGTACGGGTGTTTGCACACAATAGCCCTGAGCGCTTGGAAGATGCGCTTCGGCGCTCCCGCGAGAAGATTCCGAATGGCGGACTTTTAGTGTTGATTGAGGGCGCTTACAGCATGGACGGGGACATCGCCAGACTCCCTGAGATTGTCCCCATTTGCAAAAAGTATGGCGCTCGCCTGATGGTGGATGAAGCCCATTCTATCGGCGTTCACGGGAAGTTTGGTCACGGAGTGGTCGAACACTTTGGAATGGCCAGCGATGTCGACATGATAGGGGGAACGTTTAGCAAATCGCTGGGCGCAACCGGTGGATTTGTCGCCGCAGATCGCGATGTCATCACCTACTTAAATTTCATGTCTCGCAAGATTATTTTTAGCGCAGCCCTTCCACCGATTCTAGTTGCCGGCGTCACGGCCGCTTTGGACATCATGGAAACCGATTCGGGTTTACGGGAAAAGCTTTGGGAGAACGTCAATTATCTCGGCAAAGGCATGCGGGAGATTGGTGCACACGTTCTTGGAACTGAGACCGCTTCCGTCCCCGTGATGGTGGGCAACGATGGATGCATGTTCGGCTTTACGCAGGATTTGATTCGAGAAGGCATTTTCACCTTCCCGGTCGTCTATCCCACGATTCCTAAGGGGCATTCGCTGTTCCGTCTCGCGCTTCAAACGAACCACAAGCGCGAAGACCTCGATCATACGATCGAGGTCTTCGGACGGTTACTGAGAAAATACGGCGTCATTACCTAACGCCGGACGCTTAGTTGCAGTGAGTATCGCAGTGACGAAAGTCTCGCTCGCACTGCATTTTGGCTCGCAGACGGACGATGGATTCAATGAGCCCTTCCACGCGATAAGCGCGGCCAGCATAGGGGCCCGCACCGACTGGCACTGCCACACAAGCCACTAATCCATTGCCGTTCCCGTTTCCCGGAGGAAAGGGGCCTGGATTTCCAGCTCCACCACCTCGGAACACGTCGGACTGCCGGATGAACTGCATGGCTTCCTGGATTTGTCGCATCAGCGGTTGTTGGATGCGGAAATCAAAGTTCCCGCGGGCATCCACCATTCGAAGGGCTTGTCGGATGGCAATCTCGGCCCTCCGTAACGCTTGATCGGGGCGGACTCGAGTCACCAGGTTCATCGCCATTTGTAGCGCGTTTTCGGTGCGTCGAAGATTCGCGGTCTGGACCGAACGCCGAGCTTCTTCCAATTCCCGCAACGCCGACTGCAAATCCTGTCGGTCGCGCCGGTCTGAGCTATTCCCAAAACCGCCGCCTGGGTACCCGCCTCCACCGCCGTGGCCGGGGTAGCCTCCGCCCCCGTGACCTCCACCGCCGAATCCGGGTTCTGCTTGTACTGATACGCCCACCAAACAAAGGGAGAGAACTCCCAACCTCAATGTTTTTAACATGTCTCTAGGACCTCCATGCCTCCTTGTAGAGCAAAGGGAGTGCCAGGCGAAATCAGGCCTGAGGTGAGGATGAGTGGGGACAAAAGGGCCCCACCGATTCTCGGTTTTCCACTCCCGCGACGAAATATTTTCCGGTAGGATCGGCAGCGAAATGGTCGGAATGTTCATAGTGATTTTAGCGGTGGCGGCGGTTATTGGCGGTCTTACTCTTCTGGCGATCCGCCTGGGGCAGTCGAAGAGGCGCTTTGCGCCCACACACCGAGATGCAAAAGGCCTCGGACAGGCGCCTTTTGTTCCCTGGAGAAATGGGGATGATTTCCTCGGATATTTCCGTGCCGCGAGTGCCCCGCGGCGACTGGTGCTGTTTTTCCATGGTGGTGGCGGAGAGGCACTAGACCGGGCCTGGGTCAGTGAGTTGGTTCCGGAGAAGGATCTGCTCATCCTGGTGGAGTATCAGGGGCATGGAGCCCGTCCGGGACGGATGGATGAAGCGAGTGTCTTACGCGATGCCGAGCGTTTGACTCAGCTGGCGCGCGCTAAATGGGGCGAGCTACCGATGCTTGCCGTCGGAGAAGGGCTCGGTTGCACAGTGGCGGCGTCCTTAGCTTCCAATCGCAGCGTCGACAGACTGGCCCTCATTGCCCCCGTGGTTTCAGTCGCGGCCCAATGGCCCGCCAAAGAAAAGTTTAATAGCATTCCCTTCTTACGGGCGGCCGATGTGCCGGTCCACATGGTGCAGGGAACCTTGGACGAGTTTGTGCCCCTCGCGCACGGCCAGGCAGTTTTTCAAGCCTATGCGGGCAACCAAAAGCAGTTCGACGAAGTCCCCGGCTTCGGACACATCGGGCTGGATCACGCGATTCTCCATTCTCCCTTCACGGCTCGTTTTCGAGAATTCATCGCCAGCTAGCGTCTCAAAGAAGTGTTTCAGAATTGAGACAACGCGCCCGTTCTCTGCGCTCTAAAAGCCGAAGAACTTTGGCATCCGTCTTGCTCTTACATAAGGGCGAGGGAACTGATTCCCGATAGTTTGAAAGGTTTCGAAATGTCCGCAGGTGCCGTACCTACCCCATAGCTCGCCAAAGACACTGCTAGATTTACTCGCCGTTTAAGAGGTCGGGCTGCACCGCCCGCCTCTTAACAGCCCACCTTCTCCTTCATACAATTCGCACTTCATCGTCCTCGGAGGGCTATCTTGAGACTTCGTAATTTCTGAATTCGCCCCATCGATAGGGGAAAAAGGCTTCCCACAAAAGCGTGAGCGCATTCTTGATCTCGTTGCGATCCCATTTTCGTTTGCATTGCTTGGGATCAAAAGGGGCTGCTTGAGCGCGGCGCAAGTGCATTACCGAAGGGTGAGTCCCCTGATACTTGCTGAGTCCCACATGTCGATGCAGGGGAATTTCTTTGGGTTCGGCTTTGGAGTCACCCCACCATTGGGCCATTTCGGCCGACTTTGTTCCCAGCGATTCGGGTGTACGAACATACCCATAGTGAAACACGCGTGCATTGGCGGGAAATACTTTGAGGCGCTCCCCCTTGCGGCGAAACCCTTGTGCATCGCGATAAGCTTCGATCTGTCGACCATTCTTGATGAGCCGCACTTCACGACGGTACCAGTTGCGTCCGCGAATTTCGTAGTCGTAGCTACCGTAAAAGTGGCGGTACTCGAACACCAGCCCGTCGATATCCGGTCGGCTATCTGCTCGCCCCATAGCCGTACGGATGGCCGGAAAATCTTTCTCGTGCAGGACTTCATCGGCTTGCAAATACAGGCACCAGCGTCCGGTGCATTGAGCGGCCGCGACATCGGATTGATGCTTCAGCTGAAAGCCACCGGATTGAGCATCGCGATTCCACTGGGTATCGATGATACGAACTTTATCGGAGTTCTCGCTCTGAAGCTGTGCACAGAGCTCCCGCGTTCCGTCGTCGGAAGCTCCACAGTTGATAATGAATTCGTCGACCAAGGGAAGTGCCGAGCGAACCGACTCGAGGAAGGGGTAGTTTAAGCGAACTGCATTTCTGACAATCGTGAATCCGCTGACTTTAGCCATTGAAATCTCTACCCGTTAAACATTGAAGCGGAAGAGCAATACATCGCCGGGTTGCACAACGTATTCCTTTCCCTCCTGGCGCAAAAGCCCTGCTTCGCGAATCTTCACTTCGCTGCCTAGGCGCACCAGATCATCGCTCTTGTAACATTCCGCACAAATAAACCCGCGCTCAAAATCGGTGTGAATCACTCCGGCCGCCTGCGGGGCTTTCATCCCTTTGTGGATAGTCCAGGCGCGGGTTTCTTTCACGCCCGCTGTATAATACGTGCAGAGGCCCAAAAGATCGTGAGTCGTGCGAATGAAGCGATTGAGCCCTGGTTCTTCAAGGCCCATCGCCTCAAGAAACTCTTTGCGATCCCCTTCTGCGAGGGCGGCAATCTCCGACTCCAGTCCTCCGTCGAGCATGAGAAACTGCGCCTTTTCCGCTTCCGCAATAGCACGAACTTTTTCGGCAAATTCTTTGTCTTCCGGCTTGGAGCTGATGTTCGCCACGTACAGAACAGGTTTAGCGGAGATGAGAAGGAGCGTGTTGATAAACTCGACTTCTTTGGGGGTCAGAGCAAGCGAGCGAGCGGGCTTGCCTGAATTCATGTGCGCTTGAAGTCTGTCCAAAATCTCTGAATTTTTCTGCGCTTCCTTGTCGCCCGTCTTGGAGGCCCGTTTCTCTTTTTCTGCGCGCTTTTCTACGGACTGCAAATCCGCCAAGATCAATTCGGTGTTAATAACTTCGATGTCGCGCTCCGGATTCACGGAGCCGTCGACGTGAATGATATCATCATTCACAAAACAGCGTACCAAGTGCACGATGGCATCGGTCTCTCGGATGTGCTGTAGGAATTGATTTCCAAGGCCTTCGCCTTTACTGGCGCCTTTCACAATCCCGGCAATGTCCACGATTTGAACGGTGGCGGGGACGGTCCGCTGCGTCTTAACCAAGACAGAGATTTCCTCGAGCCGACTGTCGGGAACTGTAAAAATTCCTACGTTGGGCTCAATCGTGCAGAAGGGGTAATTGGCTGCTTCAGCCTTAGCTGAACCCAGGGTGTTGAAGAGGGTGGACTTGCCCACGTTCGGCAGTCCTACGATTCCGCACTTCATGTTTCTTCACTCCTCGATTGGTTGACGGTGTTCATCGCCTTGGCGATGCCTTCTTTGAGGCATCGTTCAACGCCGTCTGCTGCGACTTTAGCCATAGATTCATAGAGCGGTTTGTCCCCAGGCGCAATGCGCGCAAGGACGTGGACGTCGGCGGCAGCGGTGGGGGATCTGCCCACGCCCAGCCGCAGCCGAGCAAAACCATCGGTACCGAGACATTCGATGATGGACCGTAGCCCATTGTGACCACCGGCGCCCCCATTTAACCGCAAACGCAAAGCCCCCGGCGGAAGGTCAATGTCATCCGAAAGTACTAGCAGCTGCGTATCGGCAGGGGCTTTGTAGAATTGGACCGCGTCCAAAACGGCTTCGCCTGAAAGATTCATGAAGGTCTGGGGTTTCATCAGCAAAGCTTGTTTGGCTCCGGTGGAACTCGCCGACACGAGACTCACTTCGGATTTGAATTTCTTCGAAAAAGCAGGTGCACGCCAGCGTGCCGCCAATTCGTCGATTACCCAGAATCCGAGATTGTGTCTCGTATCTTTGTATTTCTCGCCCGGGTTTCCAAGCCCCGCGATGATGAAAAGACCGTCCGACAAAATTACTTCTTCTTGTCGCCGCCCTTATCGCCACCTTTGGGGTCGGCTTTCGCGTCTGCAGGAGCCGCGCCCTCAGCAGGTTTCTTTTCGGTGATGACTTCAGGAGCTGCGGCTTCTGCCAATACAGGAGCTGCTTCTTCTTCCTTCGCAGGAGGAACGACGGTGACCAGAGTAGGATTCGACTGACTGGTTTTTTCGACGCCTTCAGGAAGCGACAATTGATCCAAGTGAATCGAGTCGCCGATCTTCAGTGCCGTGACATCGACATCGATGCTTCCTGGAATGTTCGTCGCCAGACATTCAACCGTAATGGTCCGATCGATGATGTTCAGAAGACCGCCATCGGCAACGCCAATGGGACGTCCAATGAAATTCAGACTGACTGTGACTTCGATTTTCTTATTCGGATCGATTTCGAGCAAATCGACGTGCAACAAAGTGCGTTTCACCGGATCGATTTGATATTCCTTGATCATGGCCTGTTTACCTTCAACGCCGGATCCCCTGAGGGTGATAATGCGGTTACGACCGCCCTTATCCATCAACAGCTTGAGGACCGAACGGCCATCGACCGTAATGCCTTGGCTCTTGCCCAATCCGTAAAGTACTCCGGGGAGCTTCCCTGCGCGGCGTGCTTGGCGGGCCGGACCTTTGCCCGTAATCGTCCGACTTGTTACATCTAATGAGATCATTTCCATGGGGTTCCCCTTTTCAATCGAATATAGAACTAACCGACTCGTGTCTACAAATTCGCCTAATCGTCTCGGCCAGAATCGGTGCAACCGAGAGGCACTTCACCTTGTCCACTTTCGCCATCTGTGGCGAAAGTGGGATAGTGTCCGTGCAAATCACTTCAGTTAAGGCGCTCCCTTTGATGCGTTCGCTGGCAGAGCCAGAAAACACACCGTGCGTGCAAGCTGCACTGACGGTGGCAGCACCCTTATCTTTTAAAACTTGGACAGCTTGAATCAACGTCCCTGCTGTATCGATCATGTCGTCGACAATGATCGCATGCTTACCGGCAACATCCCCGATGAGATTCATCGCCTGTGCTTCGTTAGCGCGTAAGCGACGTTTGTCGATAATAGCAAGTGCTGTGTCCAGGCGCTTTGCATAAGCACGAGCTCGCTCTACCCCGCCGGCATCCGGCGATACGACGACAGACTTGCTCAAATCATAGTTCTTCGTGATGTATTCGGTGATCACGGGTTTAGAGAAAAGATGGTCGAAGGGGATATTGAAGAAGCCCTGAATCTGTCCTGCATGCAAATCCATCGAAATCACTCTATCGACGCCAGCCGCGGTCAGAAGGTCAGCAACGAGTTTTGCGGTGATAGGAACGCGGGACTGGATTTTGCGATCCTGGCGCCCATAACCGTAGTAGGGGATCACGGCCGTAATGGAACGTGCAGACGAACGTTTCAATGCATCCGTCACGATGAGCAATTCCATCAAAGTGTCGTTCACCGGGTGGCAGGTGGGTTGAATGACGAACGTATCGATACCGCGAATGCTTTCCTGGATTTCGACGAAGATCTCCCCGTCGGAGAAGCGGCGAATTTCAGCGCGCGAGAGTTGCGTGCCTAACTCGTCAGTAATCGCACGGGCGAGTGCAGGGTTTGCAGCGCCCGAAAAGATGCGAATGTGCTCTTGATCGGTGGAAAACATGAGGCGACCACACTAAGCAAACAAGCCCTCGAATTCAAGGCGTTTTCGCTCAGTGTGCGGCTACTTCTTGCCCGAAATCTGACGACGGGAAGGAGTGATTTCGTCGGGGATTTTTATGGAGGTTTGAGTTTGAAAGCTGGTTTCGGCGAGCTTTTTGAGAAGCAGGCGACCTTGGGCGCTGTCGGCCCAGTACAGAGGGAACTCAACGCGCCCACTGATCCGGTTCTCTTCATTGCTGAAGGGGGTCGCAAGAGAAGCCTGTAATTCTAGTCGCATAGCCTGCATTTTGAAGGGGAGCTTTCGGCCATCGGCGGTGACTTGTAAGGATTGCGGGGGGGAGCTTGCCGATAAGATCATCGATCCCGCCTTGGCGAAGAACGTATTTTTCAGCTTCTCTTCGTCCGTGACCTGGTTCTGCATTTCGGGCGAAGCAAACAGGAAATACCCTGTTTCCGGCAACGGCATCTCGGAAGGTCCCGGAATACGCAAGGGGACGACGCGCTGCTGCTGCTTCCCACCACCCAAGACCATCAGGCTTGCCGCACCAAACTGGGGAACTCGTGTGCCCAACGTCCGACTGACGGTTCCCATCGCAAGCTGAATAACGTCATTTCGGCGAAAGTCTTGGCGGATTGCCTCAGGGAGGATTTCCTTGGGGAAGACCACCCCCACCAGATAGTGGCCGGTTTCGGCTCCAAACGTGATTTTCAGCGGTTCGCTACCCGTTTTCGAGAAATCCAAAGCGCCCTTACCAGGATTCTTTTCAGTAGAGAAAACGTCAGCGAGGAGCAGCGATGCAGGAGGCGTGGGCGTTTCAGCCCAAACCCCGGTGCTCCCCAATAGAAGACACAGTCCCCAACGCAGTGCAGTCATGAGGTTATTCTCTCACGATCTCTTCCCATACTGAATCGAAGTCTGCGTCGGTCACTTCCGAGAACCATCGGGACGGCTCACCGCGGCGGTGGATGGTAACCGTCGTTCCCACCGTGTTGCAAAAACCCAGACAACCTGTTCGGGTTACCCAATGCGTGCGAATCTTCCCCGATGTTTTGAGTTTGTCCTTCAAGCGCTTGTGGAAGGCAGTGCCACCGAAGTCATCACAACCCGTACGTCCGTCGGGTCGCTGGTTCGTGCAGACGCAAACGTGGACTAAGCAATTCTTTGAATCAATCTCATTCATACTTTCTCCACCTTCGACTGCGCCAAGAGTCTGTCGACGAGAGTTGCGGTTACTTTTTCGGCAAGCGAATTCGTTCTTAGACGAGCGCGCAGATTGGTGAAGTCTACCTCGTCGAGAAGCTGATCTTGGTTGAAACAAGAAAAAACAAAGGATTCTTCACCCGTTTTCGGATCGACATGCTTTTGAAGGCACTGAGCGCAGATTTCTTTCATCATGCATTGCATGGGCGAGTTGATGGAGCCTATCGCCACGTGCGCTGGATTAAGATAAGGCGCCAGTTCTTTGGATCTAGCCGCGCCTACGGCTGCCATCATCCGATCCGAGCCGATGGCAAGTACACGGTCGATCTGAGAGAAAGGAAAAAGCGGAACCTTTTGGAGTTCGCCACGTGCATAAGCGGTCATTGCTTGGACGATATTTCCTCGATAGGTCAGATCCCCAGGACGGCCAACGGGAATGGTTTCTCCCTCATCGACCGCCCAGATCATTTGATCGGTCGACGATTGGATGAGGTCATGGAAAAAGACGTCCGCGGCTTTTTTATAACCCGCAAAATAAATTACACGGCAGCCATTGGCCCGCATCGCTTGCGCAATGGACAGCAGCACCGCATTTCCAAGTCCTCCCCCTGCCAGCAAAACGGTCTCGTTTTTCGGAATGTCGCTCGGAGTTCCGGTGGGTCCCATGACGACGACGGGTTCGCCTGGCTGAAGCAGGGCGCACATTCGCGAGCTGGCTCCCATTTCCAAAACAACGAGACTTAAAAGCTCCTTTTCTTTGTCAACCCAAGCGCCTGTGAGGGCGAGGCCCTCCATTGTTAAACGGTACCCGTTCGTCGCATGCGCCTGAGTTTCAAAGTTTTGAAGACGATAAAACTGACCGGGTTGAAACTTCCTAGCCGCAAGCGGAGCGTGCACGATCACTTCAACAATCGTCGGCGCAAGCCGGTTGACTCGGACTACTTTGGGGTGGAGTGCTGAGTCGAGTTTATCGGTGAGCGTGGAGAAGCGCTTATCTCCCGACGTCCCATGGGTAGCGTGCGCGATATCGGTCGCAAAAAGCTTCGCGACTTCCGGTGCGCCATGTTTCGCCGAAGCCATCGCCTTTACAACATTGCCCGCGTAGTCGGGGTGATTGTCTCCGTAAAATGAGACCATTCGGCCCGCGCTCTCTGCGCTGAGAAAGAAAGCGCCCTTTTCCCCTGGGGCGGACGGGACTCGAACTAAACTGTCGCCTTGCTCCGTGATTCGGTACTTTTTGAAGTATTTGCCTTGAGCATCCATTTCAAAAGTTCCGGGAAACTCCTTTTCGTACGTGGTGTTGGGTTGGGTCCCAGCGGCCACTGAAATACTCCGTGCAGGGAGGCGGACTTCTTTTCCCTCGCTGGTGCGGCAGAGCAAAGCGGCGACAGCTTGGTGCTCGTCGAGGACAACCTCCAGTGGGGTCATCTTTTCGATAAAGCCAACGCCTTCTTCCAATGCTTTTGCGACTTCCTCGTGATTGAGTCGATAGGCAGGTGAATCGGAAAGCGCTTTTCGATAAACAACTTGCACCCCACCCCATTGCTTGCAGAGGTCCGCGAAGCGCGGTTTGCGTTTCTCTTTCTTGGCGGCTCGTCGCTCAGTCCGCACTGCCAAGCCGTGATCTAAAAAAGTCTTGAGCGTCGTTTGTTCTTCGGCATCGCAAAGTTTCCAAACGGCTTCTTCGCCGAGCTCCAACTTCAGTTTTTCAAACTGAGACAAAATCTTCTCAACTTGAACCGGGTAGTAGGCCAGCGTTTCAGTCGCGGTATCAAGTGCTGTTAACCCGCCGCCTATCACCAAGGAGGGCAGTTGAACTTGGAGATTCGAAAGAGAATTGCTTTTAAAGGCTCCCGAGAGCTGGAGGGACATCAGCAAATCGCTCGCCTTACGAACACCCCGGGAAAGGTTGTTTTTCATATCGACGAGCGTGGGCCGACCAGCGCCTGTCGCAAGCGCTACATGTTTGAATCCCAGGTCCCAAGCCTCTTCGAGGGTGAGGGTGCCCCCGAAGCGCACGCCGCCATAGAAACGCACATTCTGTCGACGAAGCAACGTGAGATAAATGAGGCCGAGGAAGTTCTTATCCCAGCGCACCGTAATCCCGTACTCACTCACACCCCCAAAGCCTTTCAATACACGTTGATCTAACTCTTCGTGCAACTCTGAAAAGTTTTTGATCGGTTCAGGAAAGGGGCGCCCTTTGCCGGTGAGACGATCGTCCAGGGGCTCGAGCTTCAGTCCGTCGACGCCCACGACACCAAATCCTTCATTGGCCAAGTAGTGGCTCAACGTGTAGCCCGCAGGTCCGAGACCGACGATGAGGATGTCATTTCCGTGATAGGGCAAGGCGTAGGGGCGCTTGTGATTGAGTGGATTAAAGCGCGTGAGCAGGCCATAGATTTCTACGCCATAGGGCAAACCCAGAACTTCGGTGAGGACCGCCGTCTCATTTTCCGGAATATTCACGGGCTCCTGCTTCTGGAAAATGCAGCCCTTCATGCAGTCATTGCAAATTCGATGTCCCGTGCCTGGACACATCGGATTGTCCAGCATGATCATGGCTAAGGCGCCCAGAGGGTCGCCCTGTTTTCGCAACCACTGCATCTCAGAAATGCGCTCATCGAGCGGGCACCCCTTGAGCTCAATGCCCAGGGGGTTCTTTTTGAATCCCCCTTTTTCAGGGAAACCTTTTGAGCACGAATCCTTTTCTCGCTGATGGCAGTAAATGCAGTAATCAATCTCCCGCAGCATGCGCTTGGTGGGCATGCGCGTGTCGGTTAGCTGAAAGCCATCGCGTGGCCTAGTGTGCGCCACCACCCTGTCTTGATCCAGGCCGCTGGGTCCTGGGACGGTGGGAATGAGATTGGCGAAATCCAGTTTACCTGGACGTATATAGGATACCCAGCCATCCACCCCTCTTCTTTTTTTCGGGTCAATCCAAACCTGAGTGCACCAGGTTTCTATGCGTTCCAAAGCGAGGGAAATTTTATCTTCGAGGGCTCCTCCCAGAATGGGGGAGCAAAGGCTTTGAGCGCGCATCTCTTCAACCCGAGTCAGCGGCTCTTTCTTCAGCTTTTTATGGCAGTCCAGCAGGAAGAGAGTGACTCGGGCAAGACGGACTTCGGGATCGGCTCCAGGCGGGGCCGGTTCCTGATTCTGAATATCGCGCACCGTTTTTTCAAGGGCTGCGAATTCTGTCGTCGGCAAAACCGCTTCTTCAAAGCGTTTGAAAACTCGAATCTTGAGGAACTCGTTGCGAAAGCGGAAGGCGGGGTTGAGCTCTTCCGTAGCGTTTCGAATTTTCGATACTTCGGTCGTCACTTGAAAAAGACGCGCGAGGAAATCTCCTGTGTATCGACCGACTTCTATGAGGACTTCTGATTGAGGGGGAGAGGGCGGCAAGTCGGCGACTTGGAGAAACTTCGCACGCAGTCCTGGACTGGTGGTTTCGGTGTAAATCCAAAAGGCTTCATGCAGATCGCGCAGTCGGTCCGATTTAAAGAGGTCGGAGAACTGAAAGCCGGAAATACCTAAGGCGAAGTCGGGGTTGGGTGCCATGGGTAGGCCAGTTATCGCTCAGAAAAGACCCTCTGGCTAGCGAGCTATTCTGCTGGTACTACTCTTAGAGCATGATTCTTTGTGGGTTGTTTGTAGCGTGGTTCCTCGGCGCCCAAGTTGAGGCAGGGACTTTAAACCGGTGTGAAAGGGATTTAACCCTGCGTAGCGTTGCTGCGCAGGCGGAGATTCCGGGCGTCACATCGGGCTTGAACCTGGACGGGGAGGTGTTTTATCGGGGGTCTCGTTACCCGAAGCTCGCCGCCACCTACCATCCCGAGCTTCGCACAACCTATTTTCATGCCGGGCGCGGACTCGCACCCAAAGGGAGTCGGCTCTGGGTTCCCACCTTTCACGGTATTGCCGCGGACTACAGTCACGCGGGTTCATTGCTGAGCTTGATAAATGTACTTTCGACCGAAGCGACGGCTAAGGTGTTTGGGCGAATCAAAGCCGACCCTAACTACGTTCCCGTCGCAGCCTATGGATTTGATCTGCCCAATTGTGGAACCGCCTTTAAGAATCCGGACTTTTTGGGTGTCCCCGATGTGTTGAATTGGACTCGAGTAGCAGTCGATTTTCCCCCGTCCCTCGAGCCAGAGTGGAACCTTCCGACGGTGCCCATCGCGCGAAGCGCCTCTCCCGGAATGCTAGCGCCTATCAAAGGGCGGTTCGACGGAATGATTTGGGCGAGTCCTACGCACATTGATGACTACGTCGTAGGTACGGAAATTATCAATCAGCTGGCTGCTGAGATCGGTATGGATGGCCGTCCGCGGTTAATCAAAAACCAGCCTGCTCTGGATTGGATAAACGCTCTGATGAAGCAGCCCGATATGGGTTGGAAACCGCACCAACCCCCGGTCGACTACCCCCTTCTCATTTTGGGGGGCACAAATGACCGCGAGGAGCTGGCGGCCAAAGGGCGAACGGTGGGATGGCGTGAATATGAGCGATGGGAAAGGGAAAATCCCAAACGCGTCCGCTTCATTAAAATTCCTGGAGCGGGGCACGATGTGTACAACACACAGGATCCCGAGGTTTTGCTTCACGTCATGCGTTTAACCTATCGCTTCTTTCAATTCGTGCTCAACGGCGAGACCGATATGGCTGCCGCATTTCCTTAAATTCGTGTTATACGGCGGCATGTTTTTACGTCGTCTACTCCTCATTGCATTTGTCGTTTTCGTCCAGTTCGAAGCGGCTGGGACTTTAAAGTTTCCGGGATACGATTTTTCTCATTGTTCGGGGCTGCTTGCCAACCTAGGGGACCATTGGATCCGCGAGTACAAGCTGCTTCCTGATCTGACCAAAGGGAAAAACGTGCCGGAACTCGTGCGGCGGCAGGTCCTGATGACCTATGTGAAAGCGGTCGAAGAACGTCGGGTCGCGGGCGCGATTGGAGTGCTGGATGCGGTCTTGATATCAATGGGAATCCGTAGCAGTGATCGACCGGAAGACGTGAGCGAAGGCATGTTCCTCACCCTCTACGAAGAAATTGCCGAAGGACATAATTCGCTCCTATCGGACATGCGAACGCTTTTGGGAATCCCGGGAGAGCGTCTTTTCCCGGGGGTAGCCCCAGCCAGTTACGCTACGCTTTATGCTTTGACGGAGCGGCCCCACCTGCAGACTTTATTGTCTTTCCCAGGGTACGAGGAAGCGAGCGCCCGAGGCCGATTGCTGGAGTACCTTCGGTTGGGGCCTTCACTGGAGACGTTGAGTCAGTTGCGGTTTCAGTTTTTTCGCGCCTTGCTGGGAAATATGCCCCTGACACAGCCTTTTGAGCCTGAACCGGAGGAAGCTGCGCGCTTTTACTCCCTCGCCATGAGTAGGAGCGGTGTGGCGGGACGGGTGACGACGGATGCGGCGGTAAGACGCGCGTTTTTCAATCGTGGCAGAGCCCTGTGCAATAGTGGCAACCTTCCCAAATTTCCGGCCGAAGAGTTGCGGCGGCACATGGAGTTTTTGGACCAGTTTGAGCTGGGAGTGGATCCCGCGTTCGTTGCGCTTCTCCAGCAGTTAGAAGACTCCGTAGATTAAGTCTACTTTTCGCCTTTGAGCTTTTTGCTGAGTTTCTTCAGGTTTGAGGAGGCTTTCGTTAGGCTTCTACCGGCAAACTCGGTGCCTTTGGCGACCGTGTCTATACCGGAGCTGATCTTATCTTTGGTGATGACCTCACCCGCTTTTTCAACGACCGAACGAGAAACGCCCAGCCCGGTCTGCATGCCTCGTTTCAATCCACCGGCCGCCTTGGCGGCCTCAGAGCCCAACTCGGTGGCTTTCTTCTTAATCTCTTCCGCTTGTTTTTTGAGCTTATCAAAATCGGGCTTTTTCATATTCATCCTAAGTTAATGCCCACCCCAGCTGGGCGAATAATATCGAGCAATTGTTGGAATCCACTCATGACGCGACGAACGACTTCCTTCGAATCCTGCGTGGGTTTTCGGTTCTTGGGTTCAACAATCGTTTCTGCGTTCTTGATGCGACCCTGGGGGTCATAAGAAATCTGGATGGAGCCGGTCCCGGCCTGCGTGATGAGGACAGGTTTGCCGAGGTCACCGTACTTAAACGAAATGGCCTTGCCGGTAATGTCTGTCATCTCCAGAATGCGCCCGACCTTATCGTACTTTAGAGTAACTTTCTCATTTCGACTGTTTGAGGCTCGCACAAGGTTTCCTCGGTCGTCGTATCCGTATTCCGACACGACTCCGTTCTGAGTAACCTTACTGACTTTCCTCCATTTGGGATCATACTCAAGCCGGACATCGTCCTTGGGGCCGATGCGTTCGCGAAGCTGCCCATTGGCGTAGTACTTGAACGCGGTGGTTGCGCCATTGCGTGTAATTTCCTGCGGTTTTCCGCAGCAGGCCGTGTAAACGGTGATCGTCGTGATCCCGTTCTGGCGGTTCTCCTGGCGATAAAGGTATTTCGTTCCATCGGCGCGCGCCTTTATCAGGTACTCATCGTAAGTCTCGTCCTTCTTACCCTTCTCGGTGGTAACCAGCTTGGTCCAGAAGTTGTTTTCAGGATCTCTAGCAATTTTCCCGTAAGAAAAGCGATGTTCTGTTCCGTCTTTTTCTCGGTGATAAACAACAAGCCCATTGTCGTCATACTGAATTTCGCGGAAGTGGGCCACTCCGCCTTTGTTCTCGCTTGCGTACTCGATGCGTGTGAGCAAGTGGGGAAACTTTCGGTTGGAGTACGAATACTTAAAGGCCTGTTTGTTCGAGTCGACCACCTGAGCAAGATTCCCCAATGCATCGTAAGTATACGAGGCTTTGTTCCCACGGTTATCCGTCACCTCGGCTACGCGATCCCCTTTCCACTTTAAGCGCAAGCTCATGCTTTTGTTGGCGTCGCTGATTTGCTCGAGCTGAAACTTCTGTGCCTTCGAATAGGCATAGGTGAAGTAGAAGCCGTTCTTGTCGATTTGTTTGGTGAGGCGTCCTTCATTATCAAATATCTGGAACATGCCGTCGCGGCTGCGAACCCAGTTGCCATTCTTCTGGTACATCATTTGAAACCCGTACTCAGAGGAGATGAGCACTTGGCCGTTGGGGATCTTGGTTTCGATATCAAACTTTGCGGCAGTTTCCCGGCGGAACTCAGGATCGCTCTTGATCTGTTTGGCCATGCGCTCGGGGAGCTTTAAGCGACTGAGTTCCTCAGTGGTGAGTTTCTTACCTCGTTCGCTCTCAAAGTACTTCGCTTTCACTGCATCCAGAAACTCAGTCATCACCTTGGGGTCTTCGACTTCTGGACGGAATGAAATCGTATTTCCATTCCCACCGTCTCGAAGCAGCACGTTGCGCTCCGGCGTGACTGTCATGGTGGTCTCAAAAGGAGAGGTCCATCCCCATCCGAACGCCCCCTGCCAGCCACGTTGTTCTGAAGTGGCAGTGATGGAGTTGTAGGTACGGGCGAGTTCCAGAGGCAATACGGGGCCTGGAATTGCGAAATCGATGTAGATGACACTCGCACTGCCGTTGAGGCGATTGACAGTGAGAGCGTAGCTGAAGTGGGAAAGTACTGCCGACACAACCAGGACGAGTGCGCGTATTTTCATGCAGCAATTATATCGCATGCGATGATGCGTTACACGCGGACTTGGACGATTTTCCAGATTGCGAATGCGCCGATGGCTTGAAGCGTCATCATAACAAACAGCATGACCCACCCGGGAATCGTCGTGAACATGGGGATGATCCGTTCAGGATCGACCGTGTAGAGGATGGCTCCCAACGCAAACGGCATGAGGACCACGATCACGCCTTGCATGACGCCCTGTGCAGTCATTGCGGCAATCTTACTTTCGACCTTGATGCGCTCTCGGATGGTGTAAGAGATGCTATCGAAAGTCTCTGCCAAGTTACCGCCCGTTTCCTTCAAGATGTTGACGCTGGTGGTGAACATCTCCACGTCATCGTGGGGGAGTCGAACAGAGAGGTTGCTCATGGCATCTTCCAGCGACACGCCGAGTTTATTCTGAGAAAGCACCAGGGTGAACTCTTGAGAAATGGGATTGGGCAACTCGTCGGTCACCAGCTGAAGTGCCTGGGGAACGTTCAAGCCCGAACGCATCGCGTTCGACATGAGGGAGAGTCCGTCGACCATTTGCAGAACAAAGCGGGTAATACGCCGTTTGTGCAGCGCATTGATTACGCGACCGGGCAAGCGCCAGCCCACGAAGACAAAGACTAGACCGGTTACAAACCCTCCGCCAATAGAAGGCCATAGGAGGAAGACCGCCAGGAAGAAAAGGCTTAGCAGGTAGCCAAAGTAAAATTTCAAGGCGCGGTCGAGGGCAATCTCGATGAACATCATATCGAGCTTTGCGACCATGGTTTCGCACTCGGTCTGCAACTTTTGACCTATCCAGGCGTACAGGCGATCGCCATTCAGTATGAGGCCGATCAAAATAACGCCCCCTACCCAACCAATCGCGACGACTTTTAGCAGTCCTACCATCAGCTCACCGAGAAGATTCCGCGGGGAATCTTAATTCCTTGTTGTTCTAGTTCATCGATAAATTTGGGGATGAAACCGGTCGCAACATACTTGCCAATAACCTTGCGGTTCTTGTCCATTCCCGTCTTTCGAAAGCCGAAAATTTCTTGCATGGTCACCACATCGCCCTGCATCCCGACGATTTCCGTGATGCTCGTCACTTTTCGAGATCCATCTGATAGACGGCTCTGCTGAATGACCAAGTTTACAGCGGAGGCAATCTGTTCGCGGATGGCTTTTGCGGGCAAATCCATCCCGGCCATCATCACGAGCGTCTCAAGTCGGGCAATGCAATCACGCGGAGTGTTGGAGTGAACCGTGGTCATGCTGCCATCGTGACCTGTGTTCATTGCTTGAAGCATGTCCAAGGCCTCTCCGGCGCGGCACTCACCGACAACAATTCGGTCAGGACGCATACGAAGTGTGTTTCGAACAAGTTCACGAATGCTGACTTCGCCCTTGCCTTCAATGTTGGCAGGACGGGTTTCGAGACGGCCCCAGTGTTCCTGGGGGAGCTGTAGTTCGGCGGCATCTTCCACCGTCAAAATACGCTCGTTCGGCGGAATGAAGGCTGCGAGAACGTTGAGCAACGTTGTTTTCCCCGAGCCGGTACCTCCAGAGATGATGCAGTTCAATCGAGCCTCAATGCAGGCGCGTAGAAAGTCTGCCATCTCTTCTGTCATCGAACCGTACTTCACCAGATCTTTGTAAGTGAGTCGGTTCTTTGCAAACTTACGAATGGTGAGCATCGGCCCCTGAATCGAAAGAGGCGGAATAATGGCGTGTACGCGAGAACCGTCAGGGAGACGTGCGTCTACGTACGGTGTTTTTTCATCAATGCGTCGACCCAAAGGTGACACAATTCGTTCAATGACACCCAGGAGCTGCTGGTTACCAGAAAAAGTCGCTCCGGAAAGGACTAACTTGCCGCTTCGTTCAACGAAGATCTGGTCCTTGCGATTGACCATAATTTCGCTGACGGAATCGTCGGCCAAAAGATCCTGAATGGGACCCAGTTCCAGGGCCTCATCGAGGATTTCCTTAACCAAGCGCTGGATCTCGTCACGCGAACGGTAGGGGTGTTCTTCTTTGTCGAGCAGTTCTACGACGACCGTTTTAGTCTTTTCGCGCAGTACTGCTTTCTTTTTCGGATCATTACCTACTTCTGTATCCACCTTCTTAAGATCCATCGTCTCAATCAATTGCTTGTGAATCCGTTGTTTGAGTCCCGACCATTGGTCGGCGGGCTTCTCATCACGCAGCTGGCTTCGATCGTAGACCACCTGGGAAGGAGCGGTATCTTTCTTCGCGCCGAGAGGACCCGCTTTGGCAGCTCCAAATTTAGCTGCGGCATCAGAGGGTTTTTTCAATTCCGCTAGCTTGTCGAGAATCTTGCTCTCCGTAACGGTACGCACCAGCGTGAAATAGGCTTTGGTGACTTCGGTGCGAGGTGCCGCCACGATGAAGGACTGCGCCTTGGTCATGCACTGAATGGCAGTAACTTCATCTTCGGGCAGGACCGCGAGGACCTGTTTCTTAAGATTGTTCTGGACCATCTGCGGTGAGATGCCGTTTCGCGGAGTAAAGCGATTGAGCACGACCTTGATCATCTCCATCGGGAACAGCAGGTTCTGAATGCGCTCTATCACGCGACGCGTGTGATGGAGAACCAGAATCTCTGGCATCGTCACGACAAAAATTGCGGAGCACTGCTCAAGGACACGAACGCTACAAGGGTCGAGATCCGATCCCAAATCCACGATGATCGTGTTGTAGAAATTTTTCAGGTGCGTAATGGCCTTGCCGGTATGGTCTGGCGTCAAGGTCAGGAGTTGCTCGGCCTCCAGAACGCTCGGCATGAAGTGAATACCGGAAGGATGAGGGGCGACGTAGGACATCATTGCATTCGCATCCACGCGGCCTTCGTGAGCGCCCAGTTCGAGGATGGTACGCTTGGGTTTAAGACCCAAGAGCATGCTGATATCTCCGCAAGCGCGCGGATCGTGGTCGACGAGAATGACTTTCCCTTTGGTGTCAATGGCAGTCGCAATCGCGAAGTTTAGCGCGAAAGTGGATTTGCCCACTCCGCCCTTACCCCCTAAGATTGCGATGACGTGCGATGTGGCCACTTTGAGCGTCCCCTTATTGTTCGCCAGCCTTTAATCGGAACTTACGCGTAATATCCTCGGTTCCGGCACTCGCCGTTCGAATCACTTCCGGCGTGACGAAGATCACGTACTGTTGCTTGTCTCGTTTGAAGTTTTTCGAGCGTTGGAAATTGAATATCTGGGTGGAGCTGCCTCCGCCTTGCTGCGGGATTTGTCCCGCGCCACCTTGGGAAGGTTCTCGGTTGTAACCCGAGATGGCTTGTTCGATTGCATTGCCACCCAGTGCAGCCGAGTCCCCATTCTTAACCGTGACTTGAGTTTGCAGGGAGTTGTTGGCGATAACGGGCACCCCGCCGTTGATTCCTAGCACAGTCGCAAGTTGAATCTGGATTCCCAGATCAATGGCATCACTCCCTGGGATGGTCGCAGCCTTCACCTTGGTGATGTTATTAATCGGGATCTCCTGCATCTGGGGGACACCCTGGGGTCCGGTAATCTGAGTGTAGTACCGAATGCTGCTCTCAATCACAGCCGGCGCATCCGATCGATCTTTCACAATGACCGTTTGCTCTCTCAAGATTTTTGCGTGTCCATGGTCGCGTGCCGTGTTGAGTTTTGGAAGCAGGGAAGTGATCGTGGCCACTAAGCTCCCTGTTATTCCGCCCACTGAGGTATCAAACTTCAGAGAGCTGGAGTCTGAAGCCATGGGCCTCCATTCAAAGTTGAAAGAGCGGTTGTACTCGTTGCTCAACTCGACATAGTTCATCGTGATTTTGATGTCCTGTGCGGGTGGTGAGGCTTGACGAGGACGAACGCGAAGCAAGTCGATGATCGAAGGCAATCCGCCGCCCACTCCACCTTGTGCCTTGGGCTTCACTTCACCGCCTTCGCCTTTGGTTCGCTCTACGAAAACTTCCGGCAAATAGGTGCGAGCTATTTCGATGGCCCTGTCAGCTTCGTAATCGCTTTCGGCGGTTCCTTCGAGAAACAGATTATTGTTAATGACGCGTGCCGTGATCTCAGGAGACCCGATTTCGCGCTCAATGCGCTCCGCGATGATATTCATCGTGACCTTGCTGATGTTCGCCAGGTTGCGGATGGGCACTTCCTTCTTCTTCGGATCGCGGTCCTTCATGGCGTCCACCACACGCATGATCCGGATCATGTCTTTTGGTAAAAGAATGTCCCCGTCGAGCATAATGGTCCCGCCGACAGGAGTCATGCGGAGCCCTTCAACGTCGCCCAAAAGCGAGTTCAATTGGTTCATGACTTCGCCCATGTCTTCACGTGCGACCCGCACCATGTACTTGATCCGGGGAACAAAGTTTGAGTCATGCACTGTTAAATCAGTGAAGCCTGGCGAAGTGGGGATAAGAAGGAGTTTTCGGTCCTTCCCGTTCTCTTTTACGCGGCGGTACTTAAAAAGTTTGTCATCGGTGAGGTAAATGGGCCCCACCTCGAAATCGAACTCGAGCACTTTAGAAACGCCCAATGACAGAGTGAGTGGCTTTTCTTTGCCGGTATAGGGTTTGAGCTCCCCATCATGAGGTTCCGCGGAGCTGCTTGTGGCCGTTGCGCTGGGAGCCACACTAGGTGACTTCGACTCAAGCTCCGTTTCTTCCGCGCGCAAAGGGAACGCTAACGCAAAGATCACCAAGGGAACGAGTGAGAGTTTTAGGGGCTTCATTCGCTTACTCCGATCGAACGATCTCCTTGAAGATCATAAAATCTGGTTCGAGGCATTGCCTTTGGTGGCGGGGCTTTTTTTCCTCGTGCCAAGAACGAGTCCGGACCCATCACATCCAAAAGATTCGTGGTGGCTTTACGATCAAGCTTTCGGTCATCCGAGTGCCGTAGGAAAAGCGTGATGGTGTCGGAAAATACCGTCAGCACGTAAGCTAAGATCTGGGCTTGTTGCGGTGTGACTTCGAGCGTGACGGTGCGGTAGACCGGATCTTCCTTTGCGAAGTCCAATGTCTCTCGTACTTCTGTTCCGCTCAAGCGCGGTCCGGCTTCCCTGACTGCTGCTTGGAAGATGTTCTGGTCGACGGCTCGGGGCGACTCGGCCTGAATCGTGCGTCCGACGGCGAGGACGAGCATATCCTGCATGAACACCTTTACCTCGTTGATGTTGGCGCGCTCGGCTTTGTACTCAAAATAGGTGGCGAGATCCACTCGATTGCCCGGACGGATCATGTATCCGACGCTCGATTTCACAGTGACAGGAATGCTGACTGCCCGGCGTCCTTGTACGATCTGGGTATCCAGACCGGAGTAAATATTTTTCGAAATGATCTTGTTGTCCAAGATCTGCTCGCCTTTGGTGATTGGAATCGCAGCGACCGCATCGATGACGTCCTTCGGGTCTTCAATAAGACCGGGAGGCAACATCGCTTTTGGAACACGAACGGTTTCGATATCAGTGGGACGAATTGTTTCAAACTGTAGGATGTCGCGACTCGCAACGATAATGGTTCGGGACGTGGCGAGACCATACTGGTCTTCCAGGACTCTGTCCTGTTCGGTGACGTACTGCCACACAAGGAACATCGCCAAGAGGGAAAGTCCTACTGAAAGTGTCAGTGCTCTTCGCTCTAACATAGTTATTCCACTCCCACCGCTGAACCTCCCACACTGTCGTAGTACTTCGGACGGGGGGGAGGAGGCGGCTCTGGCGGCTTACGTTTGCTGATTCCGTAGTCGCTGTCGGGTCCCAAAACATCATCCAGCAGGGTCGTGCCAACCGCGGCGACCGTTTGGTCGGCACTGTTGCGCAGGGTAAAAAAGAGGCGAGGGTCGCCAAACTTGGTTTCGACGAAGACGAGCTTCTCAGCGTCTTCGGGCGAAAGCTGCAGCGTCAGACTGTTGTAGTCATCCGCCGGGCGACCATTGGGAAGAATGTCGGTACGGGCCCCGCCGAAGTCCTTGCGACCTTGCTCTTCAAATTTCTCTTCTAAGAAATTCAGAACTTTGCGATCGACGCGAGTAGGCACTTCGTTCTGCAGGTTCTTTCCCGTTGCCAGTACAAGCGCATTTTGCACCAGGGTCTTCACTTCGAAAATCATCTGATTGTCAGCAGTGTCGTAGTTTGCCACTGCGAGGATATCCACGCGATTCCCGGGACGAATCAGTTTGGCTACGGCATTGCGCACGCTGACAGGAACTGTCACTGCCCGAGTGTCCTTTGCGACCTGGCGAGCGAGCACGGGTTTGCCATCTTGGGAAATGAGTTTGGTTAAAGTAACCTGTTCACCGCTATAGATCGGAACATAAGTCGATTTGCCGACGATATCATTAATCGAGGTCACCGTTTGTGGCTGCCGAAAGTTTTTGAAGACAGTCACTTCCTGAAGCATGTCTGCTTTGATGTTCTTGTACTCATCAATGTTCTGAGTGGCGACAACGACGGTGACTTCTTCGCCGAACTCGCTCGTTAGTTCTGACCTTTTGACGCTTACGTAACCAGAAATGAGCAGCATCGAGATCAGAAAGCAAATGAGAGATATGACTATGGCTCTTCGATTTTCCATTTACGGCCAGGTGCTAGAGCGCGTTACGCGGCTAAGAAGGCCACGCAAAGCCTCTGGCACCTGTCCTCCTTGCTAATTACAACCAGGTTCTCGGCAGATACCCACAATGGAGTTCACTTCCGAGGGCCCTACTAAAATCTTGCGCTGTGGATTCCGACCATTCTGATCGGTGTACTGCACCGCCATGAAGTCGCGTCCATGGACGCGGTTCTCACGGTCATCCACGATAAACTTGGCGCGGTTCGCGGTGCGTTCGTAAAGCGACATGGCCGCGTACTTCTGTCCGATGTGGGAGGTATGCAAACTGTGAAACGCGTTGATCGAGTAGAAGATCAACCAAATCAAAAAGGGCAGCGCGAGCGCGAGCTCGATCGTTGCTTGTCCTCTTTGATTCTGAAGTTTCGCTCTTAGCATCCTGTATCGTCCATCATCGAAATGAAGGCCCCATCTGAGATCCCAGCCCTCGAAGCAAATCCTTGAAAAAAAGCTCGGCACTCTTCAGCCGAAGGGTCTCTTCCCAAATGCGCTTCCGAGTTGAGTCGGATTCGCGAAGGCACTTCGGCGCCGGTAAAAACAGGCGGAAGATAGAACATGTCAATGTCATAACTGGTTAAGAGGCCTTCCGTTCGGACATTGTCTTCTTCAGTGCGTATAAACTCTATAGTTGGACGCCTCGCGATGCCTTGAATCTTCTCAAAGTAGGACTTAAAAACTTCTGTTGCATTTTGTCTCTGAATTTCAGGTCGGCTGGCTCCTGATTTGTAGGTACGTGCCGCCATAAAGGTTGCGTACTCAAGGTAATCGCTCACGACGAGCAAGATAGAGATACTCATGAAGAATAGAAGGAAGAAGAAGAGCACAACCGAGATGGCGATGAACTCAATCGCCGCCTGTCCGGACTCTTCGCGCTTTCTAACTCTCCAGATGTCTCTCAATCGCTTCATACGCCCTTTACATATGCAATGGCTTCAACCGAACGGGATCGCCCGGATGACCGCTATCACCTGCTCTTAAAACTTCTCCTGGGGTGAGTTCCCCATTCTGAACGACGTTCACCAAAGCAGCTCGGATCGTTCCAACCATTTCTTGGGTGAAGGTTCCCATCGGCCCCGTTATCACGAGGTAGGTGGTGATGAAGGCGACTGCCATCAACAAGAGGTATTCAACCGTGGCCTGCCCACGATCGTTGCCCTGCAGTCGAATGTGCTTCATCCGTTTCACAAAAGCTCCCAGTGTCGGTATTGGGCAACGCTCACGACCAGGTAGGCGCAAAAGAAAGCCGGCCCAAATGGCATACGCGTCGCACGCGCAGTGGGTTCGACACTCTTGATATTCTCGACAATGCTTTTGGCGCTTCCCCGAAATCCCTTTTCTCGCAAAATCGCAAGCAACCCGACAGCGGCTCCAATGAGGATAGAAATACCGGCAATTTGGATGATGGCCTTAGGTTCCATCCAGGCGCCCATTGCCATGAGCAGTTTTCCGTCTCCCGCCGCAACGGCTTTCACTGCGAAAAGGGGAAAGAACAGAGCGAAGGCTACGCCTACGGCAAATAGGGAGGTGCCGAGCGCGTTCCAACCACCCTCGACAAAATGATAGAGCAGGCCCGAAACTAGAAATGGAAACGTAATGGAGTTGTAGATCTTGCCCCAAAGAAGGTCCGTGGCGGATGCCACAGCAAGTAGAAGAAGAAGTGCAATTTCCGGAACCCCCACCATACGTCCCCCAAGACGACAGCCTTTAACTGTGGCGTTCTACTAACCCGGAAGCGAGTGCTCTATTGGTTCTCCGCGAATCCCTGACCTGATTTTGACTCGGTAGCGATGTTCTGCTCGAGTCCCACCAGGCCTTCGCGAAAAACGTCGTTAAAAAACTTCATGGTCTGCAACGAAAAGATGGCCCCGAAGGCAACCATTAAGAGGTACTCAATGGTACTTTGCCCTCGGGACCCAATCTTTTTCAGACCAATGCGCAAGAGGCCTCCAACCTTTTTTGAGACTGGAACCCTTGCGTGAATTTGGGCTTTCTCGGTGAAGAGAAGGCTTAGTTCACGCTTGCGTTCATCAGCTGCTGGATCTTGGCGTTAACGCCGTCGAATACCTTACCAACCGTTGCCGGTAGGCGGTTTTTCAACTCGCGACCCAATACGCTGATTGCCACTACGATGACGGCGATAATCAAAAGATACTCGACCGTCGTCTGGCCATTTTCGTCTCTCAGGAATTGCTTAAACATCTTGTCGTCCTTCCCATTTCGGGCGTCTTGTGGAGCGGTCATCCAATCGCTTGGTCGACTACTCCGGGTTACTTCCTGACACGACGTGCTACATGATTCATTCTAGCAATTTCCACAGGACCGTCAAATCGAGTATACGCTTAACTAAATGAAATTATTATATTAACTGCGTCTACGTATTCTACAGTCTTCTCGAAACTGATCGGAAAAATGACACCGTTTCTTGAGGTCTATCACGGGAGCCCTGTCGAAGTTTTAGACAGCCCGCGTCGAAAAACTCGCAACCCCTTAATAAGAGAATGCGGCGGTGTATCAATTCTGTTACACTGCGTCATCTTTCGGCTGGGTTTGGTTTGGGGGTATCCGTTGGCGGTTTTGCGTAGCCTCGTGCGGCTTGGTTCTATTCCTGTATGTCTTTGGGCTTTGAACAGCCATTTCGGTAGCCTCACGGCGGCCTCTGAGCCCACCTTTTCTGAGTCAATAACCTGCGCTTCGGCCTTCCAAATCGGGCAATGGGGCTGGGCAAAGTCCCCGGCGGAGAAAGCAGCCTCTCTTGAGGATAGCTTGCTTGCGCGTAAAGTGCTGGAACGCTTCGTAGAAGCGGCGGATCCGAGCCGGGTCCTTTTTCTGCAATCCGATGTGGATGCCTTCATTAAAGACGCGCCGGCTCATTGGAAGGCTTTCGTCACCGAGCAGCGGTGCTCCGCTTTCGAAGGTTGGCTCGCTACCCACTACTCGAAAGGCAAACAGCGTTTTCAAAGTCTTTTATCCAAAGTCTCTGCTGAAACGGCGGTTCCGGCTGACCTATCGGAGCACGGGGATGACGAGAATGACGCATATCCCACGTACCTTACCTTTGCTAAGGAGGAGGGTGAATTGGCGAAACGCGTCAGCCGCTTTGCGATCTCGGTGGTGCGTGCCTCCAGTCGCAAGCAACTCGAAGCTTTCAAAGGGGATAAGAAGGCCCTGGTTCAATACCTACTCAATCGAATGCTATTTGATGATGTCATGCCGCCGCCTGTGCACTTACTGACGCGCGCATTCGTTGGTTCCATTGATCCCTTTTCTGACTATTTCTCTGATGACGAATATTCCGAGTTCTACCGCGATCTCGTGGGTGGAACATCGGGAGTGGGTGTGAAGGTACGGGAAGTCCCTTCGGGTTTGCTCATCCAAAAAGTAGTTTCGGACTCCCCCGCGGGCAAATCGAAATTGATTCAGCCGGGAGATACTATCGTCGCCGTCAATGATGAAGTATTGGCTGGATTGCCGAGCCGTCGCTTACGCCACGTTTTGGAAGGCGACGAAGGGTCTCCTATTTTTATCAAACTTGCAGCACGTGAAGGAAAACCCGAGCGCACTTTGAAGCTGATTCGTCGTTCTTTCGCATTTGAAGACGCGCGTGTATCGGTGAAACAAGTGCGTCTTCGCAACAGCCGCAAATCGCAAGTTTCGGTTATTCATATTCCCAGCTTCTACGGTCGCGGGGGAAATGGCGCTCCAGGGGAGCGAAGTAGCGCCGAAGACGTCGAGACTGCGCTCAAAAACTCGATGAAAACGAAGCCCAGCGCGATTGTCCTGGATATGCGCGGCAATCCAGGCGGTTACTTGGAAGAAGCCGTTTCGATGGCGGGTTTATTCCTAGGCAATCGGCCTGTGGTGGCGGTCGTTGAGCCCGGCATGCGACGCATCTTGCGCGATCACCACGTCCGTGCGCTCTACAACGGACCACTGCTCGTTCTGGTCGATGACCAAAGTGCGAGTGCGGCCGAGGTTCTGGCAGGCGCACTGAAAGATTATCAACGTGCGGTTGTTCTCGGCGCACCCACGACTTACGGCAAAGGAAGTGTACAGAGGTTGTTCCACCTTGATACGGGCTTGATTGATGTCGCGGATAGCGATCGACAAGGCGTTTTGAAAATGACGACCAGCTTTTTCTATTCTCCGCTGGGACATTCCCCCGCAAATGGAGGGATCGTACCTCACTTGACGCTCGGATCGGTCGACGCCATGAAGAAGCCGGCAAAGCGTCAGCGTCGTCGCCAAGCGGTACCCGAACAGGAACCCTTCGTCGATGCGGCGACCCTAAGTCGCATTCACCTTCAAGAGCGTTTGATGGAGTCACGAATTGCAGCACTCAAGGAATCGGGAGCAGCCCGAGCGCAGGACGTACGCGGAGTCTTCGAGCAAGCTGTAAAAAAAGCGTTCGGGTCAGCAAAGACGGACGAACCGACCCGGGCTTCTCTCGCCGAAACATTGGCAATTGCAGATGAATGGGTTGCTATCGAAGGGGCTGCCCGGTCTTCCGCTGAGACTGCCGCGAAGTCGTCGGAAAACGCGCCGCATTAACTCCCCCAATCGCCTGGCACTAGGCCTGCATTAAGAAAAAGACACAAGCAGGGGGGTATGGTAATCTTTAAGTAATGGGTTTTACTGGAGTTAACCCCCAACTAGGGAGAATCAGCAATGGCCGATGAATCCGCATACTGCGTTAAATGTCGCAAAAAAACGACGATGAAAGATACTCAGGAAGTGAAGATGAAAAACGGCCGTCCGGCTATGAAGGGCGTTTGCTCCGAGTGCGGCACGGGCGTTTATAAAATTCTCTCGCAGTCTAAGTAATCAATCGCACAAGAACGTCACGCAAGCGTGGAATGTAGGTGAAAACCGCGTGGCTTCGTTGCGGCTTTTGGCTAGGCAGCTTTCTTGGTCTTTTTAAGGACGGCGGTTCCTTTTTCATCGGAGCTACCTTTGGCCGGGAGTGTTTCAAACTGGCAACACCGATTTCTTCCGTTCGCCTTGGCGTAGTACAGCGCTGTATCGGCTCGGCTCACGAGTTCTTTCATTGCAGCCACCGCCTCTAGGCCCATCGTCCAAGATTTCAAGCAAGTTGAAGTTCCCAAGCTAATGGTCACTGGAATGTGGATGCCATCGTAGGTGATTTTGGTTGATTCAACTTGTTTACGGAACCGTTCGCAGAAAATGAGGGCGCCCTGGATATCCGTTGACGCGAGGACGCAAACGAACTCTTCGCCGCCAAATCTTCCAACGACATCTGTATCGCGTGCACAGGCCTTCAGCATGCCCGCCACCGTCGATAGAACATGATCTCCAGCCTGGTGACCGTATCCATCGTTCACCTTTTTGAAATGATCGATATCGCACATCACTACAGAGAGCTTGTGCGAGTCACCCTGACGAAGTGCCTGCTTTACCTGTCTCAGGAGCATCCCCTCGGTGTGGGCCTTGTTGAAGAGCTGAGTCAGTCCATCGATGGTAGAATCTTTCTTTTTCTCTTCGTACTTCTTCTGGAGTTCATTCTCCGCAGAAACATTGCGAATGGTCAGCAGTGCTCCAATTGCTTCGCCATTCTCATCCTGAATGGGTACTGCGCCAAGAATCATCAGTAGGTCCGGGAAGGCTTTGGAGCTTCCTCGGATCTCGTCTAGTCGTGCAGGGCGATTGAGTTTAAAAACTTCGCGGGCGGGGCATTCGCTAGGGCAGTACTGTGTCTTGAGGAGCGTGCAGAAGTCAGCAATTTTTAGGACTTTGCGATAGGACTCGCCGGTCAAGTCGCTGAATGCTTCGTTGAAGTCAACAATGCGGTTTTCGGCATCAACGACGCAAAATGCGTCGAGAAAGATGTCGAGCACCGGCCGATTTGCCTTCAGCCAAGCTTCGAGCTTATTTCGCGAATGCGAAGTACTGTTTGGGATTGCCATCCAATTCCATCTCCCCCTCACCACAAGAAACGCATTTCAGTGTTTCGGGGATATTCGGATTTCCACCAGCGAACTTGTCTGCCGTAACTATAGTCAGCTTTTCCGCTTCACAATCGTCGCACACATAAGGGACATAGACCGATGCCACCTTTGCATGCCCGAGAAAACTAGGAACCATATTCATCTGGCGAACAATGAGGGGAGGGCATTCTTCATAAGTGATCTCCGACCCCTGCATGTCCTTCAGAAAGTTCACCCAAGTCCGGATGCCGCACGAATTAATTGAGGTTACTCCCTTGAAATTGATCACGAGCGACTTGCCTGATTTCTTGAGCGAGTCGAATTCAGTGTCTTCGTCAATGACACCTTTGAGGGTAATCCGCGTGTGCTCTCCCTCAGTCGAGGTTTCCACTCTGAATTTATCGTCACTCATAACTTATCTCCGTTCGAAAAAATTAAATGAAAAAAGTTCCTGTTTGTGGGACTTCTGGTCGGCGATCCAGCATGAAACGGTTGTTTTCTTTCCTTTGGAAGTCACAATTTTTAAATGAGTGACTGCATCAAAGACCATATACGTTCCAAGTCCTGCGCCGCCCTCTTTATTCTCAATCTGAGCGCCGGGGCCATAGCAACGAGATAGAGCTTGTGCGACCTCGTTAAAATCTAAGCTTCCCGCGAGGTCTTCCACAGAGAGAAAGAGGCCATTAGCGCTGAGCTGGAAGCGAAGGGTAATCACCTCGCTGCTCTTCAAAGTGACCTGGGATCGCCGCGAGTATTTCTCTTTCCCATCTGGATTGCGGTAGGCATGGAAAAGCGCGTTGGTAAGGAGTTCTTCCAAAACGCTTTCTGCCTTTTCTCGCAAGTACCTCTTTTTTTCAATGCCGGCGCGAGTAATTACTTGATGGATGAGCGACTGGCGGTCCACGCTCGACGCAAGCCGGAGTTCCTCGATTTTATTTCCACTCTCCCAGGGATAAGTGGGAACGGTGCTGTTGGAGAGGGCCTCTTGGGTGGACTTGGTCGCTGGGTCGCGTTCGGCAAGTGTGCTGGAGTGCAAATGGCGGCACCCGTTGCCGATGGCATCTACGGCACTCTTCTTGGAGAACACACCACTGATCACTTCTGTGGTGGTGTGTGTCAGTTTTAGAGCTGGCTTGACCATAGTCCCTAAGCTGCTTTCGGTTTCTTCTTTTCCGGAGCAGGGAGATCTTCCTCTGCTCCATCAACCATTCCCGACAAAAGGGCTTCTCTTAATTCAGCACTCTCGTTAAACGAACCGGTCGCCCCTGCCTTTTTAACGGGCACTGGCGGTGGATTCTTCTTCGCAAATCCTCCCGGTGGTGCCTTGGGAGACGGTATCGGCGATGCCACTTCAGGGGGCGGTGCAACAACGGCAATCGCCTCAATCGGAGGCACGGGCGGCGGCGGAGGAGGTGGCACGGCGGCAGCGTGTGAAGCTGAAGCCGTCTCTTCCTGCGCTAAATCTACCCGTTCTTCCTGGCGAGTACTTGCAGCCATCTGCTGGGTCCACCGGAACAAAACGAAAGTGACGTCATCTTCTTGAACGGCACCTTGGGTGAACTCATCAAATTGACTAGTAATCGCCTGTTTGATTCGGTTGAGCGGCAAACCTTCTGCCGAACCAAACGACTTTTTGAGTGCGCGCTCGCCCCACTCCTTGCCCGCTTCGCTTTTGCCCTCGGAGATACCATCTGTGTAGAGCAGAATCGTATCGCCAACGTTCATCTGCGCTCTTTCCACCTCATAGGAGGCGTCCGGAGTAAAACCCAGGCGCTCTCCGCGAGAAAAGAAAACTTCCACCTTGGTCTTGCGTTTCTTATCGGCTGAATCGGATTCAAGGCTCAACGCGGTGCCCCGAAGGCAGAGGGGCGATTCGTGTCCAGCGTTGGCTATCAAGAGTTCGCCGGTTTCAAGGTTGAGTTGAATAATACACATCGTCATCAACAGCTTTCCGCGACAGGACGCGTAAATGATGCGGTTGAGTTCTCGTAGAAGTTGCTCGGGCGCTAGCGGAGTCTCTTCATAGACGGAAGATAGTGTGGCGAAGCAGCTCTTTGCGACTGCGGTAACAATGGCTGCCGGCGCGCCGTGACCCGTGGCATCCCCAATGAAAACGGTCACTAGGTTGCCCGTAATACGAGCGTCCCAATAATCGCCACCGCACTCCGTGGCGGCCAAATAGTAGGAATCCATTTCCACGGCGTCGGACTGCACAGTGGGCGGAGTCAGCAAGGTGGATTGCACGAGGCGCGCGGTTTCCAATTCGTCTTCTAAGCGCGCTTTCTCCGTGCTTTCTTCGATCAGATTCTGAATCTGCTTCGCCATCCATTGGAAAGAACGAGCCACACTGCGAATCTCGTCATTAGAGGTGACTGACAGCTGGACATCCAAGTTCCCTTTACCGAGTTGCTCGGCGGCATGACGAAGCTTCTGAATATTCTTAGTTAGGCCGCTTGCGAAAAAAACGGAAACTATCGTCGCAGCGGAAAGAATAAGCACCGCGAGCAGGACCGACTTCTCCAGGAGAGTTTTGAGAGCCAAGAATGCCTCAGACCTTCGGATCTGTGAGACAGCAAAAACATTCTTGAAGCCGGTTTCTGATACGTTGCAAAGATAGGCTTCGCCGTCTACTTCTGCTTCGAGACTCTCTCGAGTGAACTTCCGATCCTTCATTTTGTCGACGATAGGATGAGGGAACATCTTGCGAGCGTAGTCTGTCGTAGTTTTCAGCTTGGGATGGCTAAGCACGCTGCCGCTTCCAAAAAGTAGAAAGACCTCCGTAAGCTCGGATTGAGCAAGGGTTCGCATTAAGAAGGTTTGAGAATAGTCGACGACGATAATGAGCTCTTTAGCTCCTTCGTCATTTAGAAAGCTTGCGCCCAGCACGAAGCTCAGGACCGCTACTTCTTGGCCATTGGGGAGACGGATGGAGCGATTGAGTAGCTCAACTCCTTGGCTCTTGTCGATCTCGCTTTGAACGATGGGATGAGCTGCGTTGAGTTTTTTCAGGATGTCTTCGCCCAGCTTTTGCTTGGTCGCGAGCGCCAGATTGGTGAATTCCTTGAGGACTGAAGTACCGGTGGCCGTGGTCCTCAGGAAGGTAACGCCAATCAACTCTTCAGGAAGGTTGCGGGACAGGCCTTGGAAGGGGTCGAGCTTGTCAGTCCCGCCCATGTAGACGCGCGGAATGAATGTCTGGAGCTCCTCCAAGCGACTTTTCAACTCTAGCTTGATCTCGCTCGTTGCGGCCTTAAGCAACGTGCGGTTGGAGTCCATAATGAAAAGCTTTTTGTCGTCTGAGAATGTCTGCTGGGCGATAAACAGAAAGACGCCTAGGGCGGAGATGAGCACAAGCAACATCACGCTCAAGAACTTGTATTTAATGGGTATGGTGACGCCGCTAGCCACTGAAAAGGTCTCCCGAATACTTATCGGGGATTCAGGGATAAAGCTTTAAGATGATTGGATATAGAGCTCGTCATTCTCAACGCGAGTTTGACGCAATCGCAAACCGGAGAGCTTGGGGTTTTTCAGGTTGGCCCCTGTGCGTAAATCGTAAGAAGCGCCGTGCCAAGGGCAAGTAACGGAGGCGTGGGTAAATGACCCTTCGGAAAGGGGGCCTGCGCGGTGAGGGCAGTAGTCTTCGAACGCCAGAAAACCTTCCTCAACGCGGATCACCAAAACGGGCTGCCTGCCCACTTGGAGGCACCTTCGGCTGCCCTTGGGAAACTCAGCAACTTTTCCTACTGACTCCAACGGCGAACCTCATCGAGGATGGCTTCTTTGCCGCGTAGTGGCGCAAGGCAAGTGAACTTTTCGCAGACATAGAGTGTCAATTCCTCTTCGCGTTTTCCGCGGTTCTCCAGCAGCTTTACCTTCGCAGGTAGCGATCCATCTTTCGCAGGGCCAGCGATGACCCGTCCTGGCAAAAGAGTTTGGCGAATAGCTGCAAGGACTTCTGCGCAGCCTTCCTCATCCCCACCGGGGATGAGCACGAGCTCTTTGCTCTCGCATAGGTAACTGTCTAGGGCGATCGACATTTGAGAAAGCCCGTTTGGAATCAAACGCAAATAGGGTTCGATTTTCTCCATTGCCGCAACAGCAACACTTTCGTACTGACGATCTCCAGTTAATCTGGAAAGGCGCAGCAAAGAGGTAACCGCAACCGAATTACCTGAAGGCGTCGCCCCATCTTGGAGTTCCTTAGGTCGAGTGATGAGCGCTTCGTGTTCTTTGCCAGTGAAAAAGAAGGTTGCTTTGGAAGGCTCCCAAAACTGATCGAGAAGCGAGTCTGCGATTTCGACGGCGGTGTCTAGCCACTTTGGATCAAAGTCACTTTCGTACAGTGTGATCAGAGCCTGAAGAAAAAAGGCATAATCGTCGATGTATCCATTAAATTTAGACTTTCCATCCTTGCGCGAGTGCAGCAGCCGCCGAGTACCATTGGAGAGTTTAACGGGCGAAGTGAAAACTTCGAGTAACCGTTCTCCTGCTTTTTGGGCGACCTCCAAGTAGGGTTCATCATCCAAGACTTGAGATGCGAGCGCAATCGAGTGCAGCATCAAGCCGTTCCATGACAGTAAGCATTTTTCGTCTCTTCCGGGCCAAACGCGCTTCGAACGAAGAGCGAGCAGCTTCCTTCGAGCGATACTGAGCTGGTCGATCACCCATTCTGCGCCTTGCGGGTGTGTGGCAGCAAACGTGGAAAGGTCGTTTTTGAGACGAGGGATGTTGTTCCCTTCCCAATTCCCTTCAGAAGTAATGTCGTAGGCCTGACAGAAGAGTGCGCCCAGTTCGGTGCCCAAGGCCGACATGATTTCATCAGGGGTCCAAACGTAGAACTTCCCTTCGATGCCTTCACTGTCGGCATCTTGGGTGCTGAAGAAAAGACCTTCAGGAGAGAGCATCTCTCGCAAAACATAGTCAATCGTCGTTCGGGCGATAGCCGCAAAGGACGGGTGCTTCGTTGCTTGGAAAGCTTCCAAGTAAAGCTCTGACAGGAGTGCATTGTCGTAGAGCATTTTTTCAAAGTGTGGCACGAGCCATTGCGCATCCGTGGAATAGCGATGAAAGCCACCGCCGAGTTGGTCGTGGATTCCACCGCGCGTAATGTGATCGAGGGTGTAGGTAACCAGCTTGAGCGCCGTAGCGTCTTTCGTGCGAGCATACCGCGCGAGCAAAAACCGAAAACTCATTGAGTGAAAAAATTTGGGAGCAGAACCTAATCCGCCAAAGGCAGAGTCAAAGCTGCGAGCAAGCGATTCTGCCGCGCTAACTAAGAGCTCGGGCTTTAGCTTCTCTGCAGGGGGAAGGCCCTGTGCGCCCGACTGAATTTCTTCCAGAGCAGTCGTCAGCTGATTGGCTGTCTGCATAACGTCCGCAGGTTTGGATTTCCACGCTGCCGAGACACCGGCCAGAATGCGTTTGAAAGACGGCATCCCTTGGCGGTCCTCAGGAGGAAAATAGGTCCCGCCATAAAAGGGCTTCAGATCGGGTGTCAGGAAAACGGAGAGAGGCCAGCCGCCGTGCTGTGTCATTGCTTGGACCGCACCCATGTAGAGGTGGTCGATGTCGGGCCGTTCTTCGCGATCTACTTTTATAGAGATGAAGTCGCGATTCAGGAGTTCGGCGGTGGACGGGTCTTCAAAACTTTCGTGCTCCATCACATGGCACCAGTGACAGGCCGAGTAGCCAATAGACAGAAAGATCGGTCGGTTTTCTCGGCGCGCTTTGTCCAGTGCTTCTGAACCCCAGGGGTACCAGTCGACTGGGTTCATGGCGTGTTGTTGCAGGTAGGGGCTGGACTCTCCGGCAAGGCGGTTTTTCTTCGACATTGGCTCGGCACTGTAGACTGTTTGGCGCCTAAGCTCAAAGCCTGTTTGGGGGCGCTGGGGGTTTCCAATGTTCATCTTAAGTATCTGATAGTTAATGCATAAATCGTTAAGGTCGCGCTTGTTGCGGCGGATGTTGCAGCGTGTTATACCCACTCGGTACCAAAACAGGGGTGTGAGTGAAGTGAAGCATTTAATCCTAGTCAGTTTATTGAGTTCTGGGTTGTTGATGGCCGAGGCGGCTCCTTCAACTACGACAGGTGCAACCCGAGCGGTTACGCCCGCTACACCGTCGAATTTTTTTGGAATGGTCGAACTGCGTCCTTCGTGGACTTTCGGCAAGGGAGCCTGGGGTACCGAGAATACTTTGCAAATGGGTTATCAAATGACTCCGGACAACTCGGTCGACTACATCCAGTATTTCACTACCAACTTGTATAATCCGACGGGGCCGTCGCAGCTCGGGCTTCTTGGTGAAGAGGGTTTTGTCCGCGGCCGGTTTAACAATTTACAGGTAAGCCCCAGAACGGGCGTTTCCGTGGGCTATGAAGCACGTTTGTATTTGCCGACGAAGCCAGCGCAGCGCAAGGCGGGGCTCATTACGGCGATGCGCAATTACGTGAACTTCACGAAGGTGGTCTCGCCGAAAGCGACCGTTCTAGTCCAGGCGCTCGCGGCAACCTATGCTTACGAGAGGGGAGCCTCTTCGGCGAGTGGGACATTTACAGCGAATCCGCTCGTTGAACCGCGCTTGTATGTCGTTCCGATGTTTCAGTTGACCCCCAAAACCACATTGAATTTCCCCGTCATGTTCTGGGCAACGATGCACCACAACGTGCCGGGCGCAGATAAGAGCAACCGTACAACTTTCTCTGCTGCTATCTGGCCGGAAGTTTATTACATGGTGGCGCCCAAGACGCAGATCGGCGTTTCTTACTACAGCGGAAATTTCGTGGATGGCTTCCAAACCGCTTTGACGCAAGGCACATTCCAAGCCATCCTCCAACAGGCTATCTAAGTAGAGTTCCCATTCGCCTTTATAGGTGGTGGGGAAAAGTGGGTCCTGCTGCTTTAAACGCGGTAGGGCCCTTTTTTTTCGCGCAAAGTGCAGGCCTCATTTTTGAGTTACAATGAGGAATGCGCAAAATTCTATGGGTTCTACTGCTCGTTCCTGCGTTTGGGATTGCCGAAAGCAAAGATACGCTGCCACTTCAAACACGGGGGGCTCCGGACAATTCCGGTTCGATAGTCGCCCCTAAGCCGCAAAAGCCAGCGGCGCTTGATCCGGCCCCGGCACCCGGAGAGAACAGACCTTACGTGGGATCTATTACGACCTACGGTAGCTCGCGCATCAATGAAGTGACCCTTCGGGAGTTTCTGGGCAAGGACCTCGATCTCTGGGTTTCAAAGGGATTGGCGTCCGACAACTCCGCTTTAGAGATGGAAAAGAAGTTCATTGAGAAAGTGAAAGCCAAGTATGGCTTTGCGTTCGCTGAGTTCAGCATCATCCAATACTTTCAGCCGGAAAACATGGTTCTCCACATTACCTTGGACGTGGTGGAGCCTCAGGATGTCAGCCGGCGGATGCCGTTTGCTCCTGAGCCAAAGGGCGAAGTCGCCGATCCGGGCGGTCTTATCAAAGAATGGGCGACGTATGAGGATCTCGCGCTCGGTCTGGTGGAAACCGGAGAGCTTCAACCAGAGGCCGAAAAATGCGCTGCTTTGCACTGCCCGTTTGGTCACAAACATCCCAAGCTAAGAAAGTACGAGAAGATTTTCGTCGAGGGGGCGAAGAAAAGCGCTGGGGCTTTGATCCAAGTGCTTAAGGGCGACTCGCGCGCCGAATACCGAGCGGCTGCTGTCTATGTGCTTGCCTATTGGAAGGATCAGAAAAAGAAATTAGTCGATGTGCTGGTCGAGGCAACTAGGGACTTTGATCCGCTGGTGCGAAACAACGCACTTCGGGTACTCGGGGATATCGCCGAGTTCCATACCGAGATTGCGGTTCCCATTGGCCCGATACTGCCCGCGTTGGACTATCCGAAGGTATCGGATCGTTCAAAGGCACTTTATGTGGCGTACTTGCTAGCGCTAAACTCCAACGCAGCTCGGGACGAGATCCTGAAGAGCTCAGTGGGAAACTTGATTTCGCTGCTTGAGAATAAGCAACCCGATCACCGCGAACTAGCCCACAACATCCTTCGTAAAATCTCTGGTAAGGAATTCACTGATGTCGACGTGAGGGCATGGACGGCCTGGTACAAAAAACTTCCAGGGCGCGAAGTTTCTAAAAGCGCGCCGTAGCCTTAGTAAATTTCCCAGTCGCGAGGAATTACCCGTACAGAATAAGTTTGCGGAACGGGGGCCTCTCGGTACCGATTAATGAAAGCCATCGGATCTCCTGTGTCTGCCAAAACTTCAGAAACGTGGGCCTGCTTCTTGTCGCTGTCGAACCAAACATTGCGAGGCTCGTTGATGAAGCGGCGGGCCTGCTCATCCAGCTGGGTTTCCAATTGCGGACCCATAAAGGGCTCTCGACGTAGGCGGGGAGCACCCGCATCGGGGGTAGCCAAAGCGAAAAGCAGTCGCTTATCGTTCTGCGCAAATTTCAGTATCTGGGCTCTGAGTTCTGCCAGTGACTTGTACTCACCCATGACCAGGTATTTCCTCCACCTGAAAAACCGGGTGCGTGAAAACCAACCATCCAAATCACCGGGCTTTTCCGCCATAATCACATTGTAGAGAGCCAAGGCGTTGTACCCATTGATCAGCGCCGCGAGTTTTGCTTGGGCATCGGGAAAGTCGGCCAGATGTGCGTTTGCCAGGAAGCGAATGCAAGCGGTCAGGTCAGACATGTCTGTCTGTAACCCGTCAAAATCCACCCGCCCATCTTCCCTGACATGCCTTTCCAAAACCCGGTTCCAGTTTTCTTGCGCCCGGTCCGCGTCCATTCGGCGGGGCTTTCCCAAGGGGCTCGTCGTAGAACAGGAGAGGGTAAGAAGTAGTAGCGCGGAAAACGCGTATATTCGAATCATTACGTTCTTTTACCCCTGACGGTCGGGTACGGCAACCGGAGGACCGGCTTGTGACAATCCCGTGACAAAGTCGACCGTTACTGGGGTATTCTTGTGGCTAAACAGACGACTATGAAACTGCATCTGTGGGGAACAGATTTCCGACGGAGCCCGGCGGATTTTCGCGCCAAGCTTTTTGTTCCGATCGAAATGAGGGAGGCGATGGTTCAGCGTGTGCTGAAACTCGGCTTCGGTGACCTCGTCTACCTATCGACTTGCAATCGGGTAGAATTTTACACAACGGCGGACGATTATTTCCAGTGCACCCGCGCTCAGTGGATGACGCTTCTAAAAGAATTCGGTTTGTCTGAGGAGGCCTATTATCAGGGCTACCATTTCGAAGGAAAGTCAGCTCTGCGGCATCTCTTGCGGGTGGGCGCCTCGCTTGAATCGTTGGTCATCGGAGAAACACAGATTCTGGGGCAGCTCAAAGATGCGCTGAAGTGGAATAGGGAAAATGGTCTACCAGTAAACCGCGCCCTAGAGCGTGATTTTCAACTCTGCTTTCAAACGGCTAAACGCATTCGAACGGAAACCGCTATTGGCGAGAAGCCCGTTTCGGTCGCTACTCTGGGACTGCACCACCTGCAACGATTGGAAACGCAATACCCGCTAACGCGAGCGGTAGTGGTGGGCCGGAGTCCGATCAGCCAGCTCACCGTTCAATGGCTATCCGAAAATCGCCCGCAGATTCCTCTCGTTTGGGTAAACCGTTCAGTGGGTGCGCTGGAAGCCATTCCTGCAAGCTCCAAGGCAGAATGTATTGCCTTGTCGGAATTTCTCGAAAGCCCTGGAGATTTCAGCCATTTGTTTACGGCTACCGCAAGTCCCACCCCTCTTTTTGGAGAGGGCTTTTTCCGAAAGCTACCGGGTTCCCAGCGTCTCCTTTTCGACTATGCGCAGCCTGCGGATGTCGAAGTGTCGCCTGAATGCGCTCGTGCGGGACGCCTTTTGCACATGGAAGACCTGGTGAAAGAGGCTCAGGAGAATGCGCGAGAGAGGAAACTTGCGGTTAGCACGGCGGAAGCGATTATTAGCGAAGCTTTGAGAGCCTATTGTCGAGAGCAAAAAGAAGCTCCTCTGCTTCGCGAGTTCAGTGCGGTAGAACCTCAAGTGCTGGAGGAGTTGGGACGCGCCTTGCTTTTGATTGAACAAGAGTTTCCCTCTGAGTTCCAACCGCAGGTAAAGAGGTGGGCGGAGCGACTGGTGAAAAAGAGCTGGCACCAATCGCGTGAACACCTTCGAGAGGTTTTGCAGAAGCTGACGGGACCAGACCAGCAAGTCCCTTTGGTTTAAATGGGAAGTTGGCAAAATAGTGCGCTGTAGAATTGGAACCCGCAAAAGTGCCTTAGCCAAAACGCAATCCGGACTGATAGCGGCCGCTTTGGAAGCCAAGGGGATTGCCTGCGAGCTGGTCGAAATTGTCAGCGAAGGCGACTTAAACAAACATAGCCCGCTTTATGCGATCGAAACCGACGCCCCGGGCCTATTCTGCAAGCAGTTGGAAGAAGCGCTTCTGGATAACCAGATCGATATTGCGGTGCATTCGCTGAAGGATTTACCCACGACTCAGCCGACGGGTCTTAGCGTCATCGCTGTCCCAGCCCGAGAAGATCCCGCGGATTGCCTGCTCATTCATCCAGGCAGAGTCGATCACTCCCAGCTTTGGAAGCTGACCCAAAGCGCAACGGTCGGAACGAGCTCCTTGCGAAGAGAGAGCCAGCTTTTAGGGGGGCGTAAAGATCTCAACATCGTGCCCTTAAGAGGAAATGTTCCCACGCGAGTGGCACAAGTGCGAGAGGGGAAGTTGGACGGAGCTATCTTTGCGGTTGCGGGCTTAAATCGGCTCAAGCAGGACCTTTCAGGTGTGGTGCTTGTGAACCTTGAATCGGATTTTGTGTCAGCCCCGGCCCAGGGTGCATTGGGAATTGAAATGCGCAGTGGACTGAAACCTGAATGGGTTACCCAGCTGCGCTCTTTAAATGACGCCGATACGGAGTCGAACACCCAGATCGAGCGCCGAATTATGAAGGAGCTCGAGGGGGGCTGCACGCTTCCGCTCGGAGTTCTTTGTTCGGGGAAAGTAGGAGGCAAACGCGTTTTGAGGGCTTGTTTGGCAACGGCAAAGAACCTCGCAGATGGCCGCCGGGATTGGGTTTCCATCGATCGCTTTGACATTTCGGGCACCGACGAAGACACTCTCGTCGCCCAAACCGTCCGATTTTTCGAAAGGAAGCATGCCTAAAACCTACCGAGTTCTGGTTACAGGAGATCGCGACGATTGGTCGCCGACCCCGTGCTCAGGGGCATCCGGATCGGTTGAATGGAAGTCGGTCCCTGTTCTTCAATACGAACGACTTCCTATAAAGGCGGGACTGCTGGATCAATTGAGTGCGAAACCTGCGGAGTGGATTGTTTTTACAAGTCCGCGTGCTGTGCGTTTTTGGGCCGAGTTGCTCTTGGAGACGGGCAATGAGTTGCCGCCTGAAACCCAAGTGGCTTGCCTCGGCGAGCGTACGGCTTCGGTAGCCGCAGAGGATGGGTTTAGCGTGGATTTCCGCCCGCGGGAGCCGGGGACAGAGGGTTTTCTGGAGGAGTTTGAAAGAGGCAATCGGTTGAGTTCGAAGCCAAGCATCTTGATTCCTGCTGCCGAAGGGGGGCGCACCAAGATTAAAGATCGGCTGCGTCAACTGGGGTGTGAAGTGACCGCTCTTGCGTTGTATCGCACCCTTCCCAAAACGGGTCTAGGGGATACGCTCACTGAAGACGAATTGGGCAACAGTGACGCTATCGTTTTTACAAGCCCCTCTTCGGTCGATGCGTTGCTCGCGTGCTTTCGTTTGCCGGAATCCCTCCAAGTCATTGCGATTGGTGGGTTCACAGGACGGCACCTGGAAGGCCTGGGATATGTAAGACCTAAGCAGCTTCCCAACGGCGATTTTTCGCGCATCGGAGAGGTCCTATGCCGCCCTTAGAGCGACCGCGCCGGTTGAGACGTACGGACAGTATTCGAGACTTAGTTGCCGAAACCGAAGTACGGACTTCGCAACTCATCCAACCGTACTTCGTTGCGCAATCACCCCAAGCGCAGGAACCGATTGTGGGTTTTGGCGATGTTCAGCGGCTGGGCGAGGAGCTGTTGCTGAGAAAAATTGAAGCGGATCTAGAAAATGGATTGCGGCACTTTCTCTTATTTGGAAGTTCCGATCAGAAAGATGCTCACGGAACCGAGAGCTGGAATCACTCGAGTGCGCTCCCTTCCGCTTTGAAACGCATTCGCGAGGCATTGGGGAGCACTCCGATTCTGTTCACAGATGTTTGTCTGTGTCCCTACACTTCTCACGGACACTGCGGGGTTTGGGATGGGCATTCCGTCGACAATGATCCTTCAGTGGCGCTGCTTACTAAAATGGCTCTTGCTCATGCCGAAAGCGGTGCCGATTTTGTGGCTCCTTCAGACATGATGGATGGTCGAGTGGGAGCGATTCGCACCGCTTTGGATGAACAGGGTTTTCAGTCGGTGGGGCTTTTGAGCTATACCGCCAAGTACGCCTCCAGCTATTACGGTCCCTTCCGCGAAGCATTGGGTTCTTCGCCCGAAGGGGGATCCGATCGAAGTGGCTATCAAATGGATTTTAGGAATCGTCGGGAGGCGCTGCGCGAGCTTCGACTGGATACCGAAGAAGGCGCTGACATGGTCATGGTGAAGCCCGCGTTGGCTTACCTCGACATTATCGCCGAGCTTTCTCGATGCTCCGAACTTCCTGTCGTCGCTTACAGCGTGAGCGGGGAGTATCAGATGGTGAAGTTGATGTCGCAGGCTGGCCTCGCGGATGAGCGCCGTTTGGCGATAGAGAATCTTACCGCCATTCGACGGTCGGGAGCTTCTTCGATTATTACCTACTATGCGACGCGCGCTGCTGCAGAAGGATGGTTGGAATGACTGCTTCAATGGAATGGTTCAACAAGGCGAAGGCCATCATTCCCGGCGGTGTACATTCGCCTGTACGGTCGTTCAAACACGTGGGCATTGCCCCCATCTATTTCGATAGGGCACAAGGTGCGACGCTCGTCGATGTCGACGGTAAGTCCTATACGGATTTCTGCCTCGCTTTTGGCCCCCATCTTTTGGGGCATTGTCCTGCTGAAGTCGTCGAAGCGCTCAAAATGCAGGCAGACAAAGCTACCAGTTTTGGGGCCTGCCACCCGCGTGAAGTGGAACTCGCGCAAGGTGTTTTAAAAGCGTATCCGTTTCTTGATCAGGTTCGGCTGGTCAATAGCGGCACGGAAGCGGTGATGACAGCGGTGCGCATTGCGCGTGGTTTCACCGGCCGTTCGAAAGTGGTTCAATTTGAAGGGTGCTACCACGGGCATAGCGACGGCTTTCTTGCTAAGGCAGGCAGCGGAGTGGCTTTTTTATCTGAGTCGGCATCTCGAGGCGTTCCCAGCGCGATTGTTTCCGAAACCTTAGTGGCACGCCTGGATGACTTGGATGCATTCGAGCTGCTGCTCAAAACCCGCGGGTCAGAGATTGCGGCCGTCGTGCTAGAGCCAGTTCCCGCTAACAACGGCCTTTGGATTCCGAAGCGTGAAACGCTCTTACGTATTGTAGATGCGACGAGGGCAGCTGGGGCTGTCGTTCTGTTTGACGAAGTGATTACGGGGTTTCGATTGGGTCTTTCCGGGGCAAGTGGCTACTTTGATTTGCAACCCGATCTCGTCACGCTCGGAAAAATTCTCGGCGGAGGGCTGCCCGTTGCCGCAGTGGCTGGACGCAAGGATCTCATGGAGCAGCTTGCACCCGTCGGCGGGGTCTATCAAGCGGGCACCCTTTCGGGCAATCCGATGGGCACGGCCGCAGGTTGCGCCGTTTTGGATCGACTCTTTCAGGACCCTCCTTATGAAGAACTTGCTTCGCGTACGGAAGCTTTTGCCTCGGAACTAGAAGCGCGCCTGGGCGCAAAAACAGACCTGGTCGTGCGACGTATTGCATCGCTGTTCTGGATTTCGTTTGGAAACCCCGGAGCCAGTTTTCCAATGAACATCGATACTGCCGCACGTGAGCGCTATGCCGATTTTTTTAAAAGAGCGCTTCATCAGGGAGTCTACCTCGCACCGTCCCCGTATGAAGTCGGCTTCTTATCGACGGCACACTCGGAGTCACTTTTGGCTGAAACCGTGGAAAAACTGGTCCGATGCGTGGATTGATTCGTCAGCACTGGGCCGGCATCTTCATCGCTATTTCCGTCTTAGTTCTGGCGCAAGTGGCTTGGTGGGCGCTCGTTTTCACGCAGAATGTTCAGCTGATCGCGGCATTGCGAATGGGCAATGCGCATCAAGCAGCGGTCGCATCGGGTGGGCCCTTAAATCCCGATGTCGTGCGAGCCATTCGAGAAGAGGAGATTCGAAGTAAGACGATGTTTTTGTCCGAATCCCTGTTCTTTGCACTCCTGACGAGTTTGGGGCTTTACCTCTTGTACCGAGCCATCAACTCGGAGAAGCGTTCGCGTGAGGTCCAGCGCAATTTCATTGAGATTGTCTCGCATGAATCCAAGACTCCTTTGACCGCTTTAAAATTGCGCCTTGAATCGCTCAGGGACAAGGCCTCGGAGCCCGAGTTTCGTGAGGGAATGCGCCTCGCCTTGGAAGAAGTGCGCCGATTGGCGGGCGTGCTCGAAAAGACTTTGGATTTAAATCGTTCCGAGCGGCGGGCTTTGCGCTTTGAAGCGCTTTCTCTGGCGGAGGTCGTGGAGTCGGTGGTTCGCCGTCTTGAGCCCTGGCTTTCGGCCAAACAGGTCAGTGTACATCTGGACCTGGATAGGGAACTTTTGGTGAGCGGAGATTTCGCTAGTTTGCAGAATAGTGTCCAAAGCCTTTTGGAAAATGCGGTGCTTTACAACACGTCTGAAACTCGGCAGGCGCAAATCGATGTCAGGCGCCAGGGAGCGCGAGCTTTCCTGGCGATTACGGACAATGGACCCGGCATAACGCAGGAGGAAAGGCGGCGGGTCTTCGACCGGTTTTATCGAGGAGTCAATAGTGGCTCGGTGGGCGGCACGGGGCTGGGTCTTTATCTGGCGCGCGTGATTGTAGAAGCGCATCGAGGCGTGCTTCGAGTGGCAGAGGGTGTGCATTCGGGTGCGCGTTTTGAAATGGAACTTCCCATAGAGGAGGCGGTGTGACGGACAGGCTCGCCTTCGTTGAAGATGATCCGACGATTTCGCAGATGGTAACCGAGAGACTGCGTTCCATTGGCTATGAGGTGAATGTGTTTGATCGCGCCGACCGGCTGATCGAGCGTCCGGCCGATTACGATTTATACATTCTCGACCGAATGTTACCGGGTGGAACCACGGGGCTGGAACTCTGCGGACACATTCGCCGCACTTCTCCGGCGGTCCCTGTGCTTATTTTGTCTGCACTTTCAGAACCTGAGCATCGGGTGGAAGGCTTGCGTGAGGGCGCTGACGATTACTTGGCAAAGCCCTTTGAGATGGAAGAGCTCTTGCTGCGGGTGCGGGGGATGTTGCGTCGCCGCTCCTGGTACCGTTCTCTTCCGAGTGAAGGATCGGCCTATGAGTGGGCCGACTGTGGCGTCAATTTTGAAACCTATCAAGGGCGTCGTGGCGCTCACACGTTTCAGCTCACTCAGAAAGAGTGTATGTTGATGAAACTTCTCGTGGAAAATGAAGGCCAAGTGGTGAGCAGGGATGCAATCCTCGATCGAGTGTGGGGGTACCAAGTGTTTCCGTCGACTCGCACTGTGGATAACTTTATACTTCGTTTGAGAAAGCATTTTGAAAAGGAACCCGGTAGTCCAATCCACTTACTTTCTGTAAGAGGCTTAGGTTACCGTTTTAGTCGATGAAACCTGATCTGATTAAGCATTTATCTGGTGAGCCCATTGGTCGATTTCCAGCTTGGGCGATGCGCCAAGCCGGACGCTATCTGCCAAATTATCGGGCCATTCGTGCCGAACACACTTTTTGGGAGATGGTGGCAAACCCTAATCTTGCGGCTGATGTGAGTCTCACTCCGATTGGGACCTTGCCGGTGGACGCGGTTATTTTCTTCTCCGACATCCTCACGCTGCCTTATGGAATGAATATTCCCGTCGAAATGCGAGAAGGCGTGGGCCCTGTTTGCACGGCACCTTTGAGAAGTGCCGAGAGCTTCTCTGTCTTTGAGAGTTATTCCCCGCAAACCCACACGCCCTTTGTCAGTGAAGCGCTCCAGCTGGTGCGAAAGCGAATGTCGCCGGACCTCGCGCTCTTGGGTTTCGCGGGAGCGCCCTGGACGGTAGCGAGCTATCTGTCTGAGGGAACGGGGGGGAGAAAGTTTGAAGCGATTCGGACTTGGATGCATCGAGACCCTTCGGACTTGGCGCGCGCCCTTTCACTGCTCGGTGATGCGACGGTATCTTACTTGGGTTCACAGGCCGAAGCGGGTGCGCATGCGGTGCAGCTTTTTGATACGTGGCTTGCGGAAATGCCGCGGGATTTCTTTCTGCAGCACTACCGGCCGATTTTGGAGAAAATGTTTGCGGGGCTAAGAGCTTTCAAGGTCCCCCTTATTTTCTATAGCCGTCACGCGCACCACGTCCTCGCTGATTTGGCCGGATTGGACTTTGATGTTTTAAGTGCGGACGAACTCCTTCCACTCACTGAAGTGGAAAAGCGAACGGGCGGGCAGCATAGCCTTCAAGGCAATCTCGATCCGATGCTCCTCTTCGGGGAAGCGTCCGTGGTGCGTCGAAGCACGAGGGAGTTGGTCGCGGAGGCCCGAAAGCTTTCCAAACCTGCGATTCTCAATTTGGGTCACGGCATTTTGCCAAAGACACCTGTGGAGAATGTTCGCGCCTTTTTTGAAGAGGCCCGCACCCTATGGGTCTGACCGATCTCATTGTGAAGTATAGCGGTCCAGGTCCGCGGTACACCTCCTATCCGACCGCACCCCAGTGGACTGAGGCGGTAGGAGCGGGCGAATACCGCGCTGCTTTGGATCGCGCCTCGGCCGAGCCCGGGCCCGTGGCGCTCTACGTGCACTTACCTTTTTGTGAGAAGCTTTGCTATTACTGTGGCTGCAATATTCAAATCACTCACGACCGAAGCCGGAGCGGGAGCTATGTCTCCGCGGTGCAGAAAGAGATCGGTCGCTTAGCCGAGATCTTGGGTAGACGCCCCATAAGCCAAATGAGTTGGGGCGGGGGGACGCCCACGTTTCTTTCCCTGACCGAAATTGAATCGCTTTTTCATTCGGTGGCCGACCACTTTGAAATGCTTCCCGACTCAGAAGTGAGTATTGAGATCGATCCCCGCGTTACTACGGCGGATCAATTGAGGTTGCTGAGACGACTCGGCTTTAACCGCGTCAGCATGGGGGTGCAGGATTTCAATCCAGAAGTGCAACGGGCCGTGAATCGCGTGCAGCCGGCGGAAGATACCGCTAAAATGCTCGCCGAATGTCAGGATTTAGGCTTTAAGGGCATCAACTTTGATCTCATCTACGGTCTACCCTTCCAGACCCCCGAAACGTTTTCATCGACGATAGATCAGCTGTTGGTGATGCGGCCCGATCGCATAGCGATGTATAACTATGCGCGCCTTCCGTCTTTGCTGAAGCACCAGCAGATATTGGAGAAGTTCCCGATGCCGAGTGCTGAAGCCCGAGTAGAGATTTTTACCCAGGCATTCGGAAAACTGATCGAGGCCGGCTACGTCGCCATTGGCATGGATCACTTCGCGCTAAAGACAGATGCCCTGAGTCTGGCTCTGTCCAACGGGAACCTGTACCGCAATTTCATGGGGTACACGGTGCAGCAAGCCAAGAATCTGTTGGGAGTGGGGGCGTCTTCCATAGGAGAAGTCGGCGGAGGCTTTTTCCAGAATGTGAAAAAGGCATCAGAATATGAGGCGCAAGTAGAGGCTGCCGGTCTTGCGACGGCCAAAGGCCTTGTTTTGAGCGAGGATGATCTACAGCGCAAGTGGGTGATACAGCACCTGCTCTGTCAGTTTCATTTGAATCCGCAGGATTTTGAGCGGCAGTTTGGGGTTGGCTTTGCCACTCGCTTTGAGCGAGAACTGTCGACGCTAACTGGCTTGGAGGAAGACGGCATCGTGCGGTTTAACGACGGTGGGCTTCACATTACGGAGTTGGGGCGCTTGTTTGTGCGCAACGTCGCAATGGTATTTGACGCGTATTTGGGTGGGCAGAAAACGCAGTTTTCTCAGACGGTATAGGAGTAAGAAGAGTAGGAAAAAGTGTCAGAATCGAGTATAGATTTAAGATAGATTTGTTAATCCGGAGGGATGGATGGCAACCAAAGTCGCAAAAGTTGGAATAAAAAAAGAAGAGGGCTGGCTCTATTACCTAGATAAGAAGGGTAATATTTCTCGCGCAAAGATGGGCCGCGGCCGAAAGGGGTCTAAAGCAAAGCCCCAAGTCGTTGCGAAGGTCGGCGTAAAGCGCAAGTCTGGCTTCTTGTATTTTGTCGATAAGCAGGGCGATCTTTCCGCAGCGAAAATGTCCCGTAAGGGCCGCAAGCGCGTTGTTAAAAAGAAAACCAAAGCAAAAGTCCGCCGCAAGAAATAACGGCTAGGGCTTTTTTATGGAAGATGTACGCGCCCGGATGCCTGTTCCTCGGAACGAACCTGGGTTTGCGTATGCGCCTGGTCAGCCCGAGACGGCTAGATTGAAAGCAGCTCTTTCGCAGCAGCTTTCAGCTCAAACAGAAGTGGCACCCATCATTGATGGTAAGCCCGTCCTTACTGGGGTGACTCAGGTGATGCGTCCTCCGCATCGGACGGCGCACTCCCTAGGGGTCTGCCACCTTGCGGGTACCGCAGAAGTTGAGAAAGCGATCCAAGGCGCTTTGAAAGTCTCGTTGGACTGGGCGAGGACCTCAACCACGGAACGCGCGGCTATTTTCCTTCGGGCTGCCGACCTTCTTTCGGGCAAGTATCGAGATACCCTCAATGCCGCGACGATGCTCGCGCAGAGCAAGACTTGTCATCAAGCTGAAATTGATTCGGCCTGCGAGCTGATCGATTTCTTTCGCTTCAATGTTTATTTCCAGCAGCAACTCCACCGCATTCAGCCGAAGTCTACTCCCGAGATGGCAAATACTTTGCAGTACCGTCCTCTCGAAGGGTTCGTTTTTGCTGTCACGCCGTTCAATTTCACGGCGATAGCGGGGAACCTTCCCACGTCGGCGGCCCTGATGGGCAACGTCGTGCTTTGGAAGCCCGCTTCTTCTGCAGTTTATTCTGGGCACTTCATCATGAAGATCTTGGAGGAGGCTGGATTGCCGCCTGGAGTGATTCAGTTTCTCCCGGGTAATGCGGGTAAAGTCGCCAGTCCCATTCTTGGTAATAGCAATCTTGCTGGAATTCACTTCACGGGCAGCACCGGCGTTTTTCAAGGGATGTGGAAAACGATTGGAGACAACATCGCCAAGTATCGAAGTTATCCAAGAATTGTCGGTGAAACGGGTGGTAAAGATTTCGTGATGGTCCATCCCTCTGCGGAAGTCGACGTCATCACGACTGCTTTGATCCGCGGAGCTTTTGAGTACCAGGGTCAGAAGTGTTCAGCGGCTAGCCGCGCCTACATTCCCTCGAGCAAGTGGCCCCAAGTGAAGGACAAGCTCGTGGAAACGTTGCGCACGATTAAGATGGGGGATGTCACCGACTTCTCCTGTTTTATGACTGCGGTCATCGACGAAAAGGCTTATGACCGCATCGTGGGGTATATCGAGGGCGCAAAAGCAAGTGGCGATACCCAATTGATAGCCGGAGGAACCTATAAGAAGGACCCTGGTTTTTTTATCGCCCCCACCGTGCTTGAAACGACGAATCCGCGTGCCGTCACCATGGTTGAGGAGATTTTCGGACCTGTTCTGACTGTGTATGTGTATGACGACGCGAAGTTCGAAGAGACCCTTCACCTTTGCGACCAGACCTCGCCGTATGCTTTGACGGGCTCGATTTTGTCGCAGGATCGCGCGGCGGTTGAGCTGGCGGGTCGCATCCTGAATCAGAGCGCAGGCAACTTCTATATCAACAATAAGCCGACCGGTGCCGTGGTGGGTCAGCAGCCTTTTGGTGGGGCTCGAGCCTCCGGAACCAACGATAAGGCAGGCAGCATCATCAATTTGTTGCGCTGGACGTCCGTTCGGACGATTTCTGAAACGTTCGTGCCCCCCGTCGACTATCGTTACCCTTTTCTCGGCTAGCTATGCTATTGGCATCGGACTTGCTGAGTAACACTGTCGTATCGGCGGGGTGTTCCTGCCGGCAACGTAAACCGGACTCTAGGAGATGCAGATGGCTACACAGAAATCAGATACTGTTGAAAAAAGCGCTAAAAACTTAACGGCAAACGTAACGCACCTTGCGGACGCGATTCCCGATTCCGTTCGTAAAGTCGCTCGAGATGCTGCCAAGGAATTGCGTCATCGTGCAGGCGATGCTTTTGAATCTGCTGACGTATGGATGGATGAAGGCCGAAAAGTAGTTAAAAAGAATCCCATGGTTGCTGTCCTTGCAGGGTTCGGCGTTGGTTTTCTATTAGGTGCTATTGTCCTTAGTCGACGCGATTAATCGTCGACAAAAGCCGGGAGGCAGTCCGTGTACGATGAAAAAGAAACGCTAAAGCGCGAGATTGAAGTGACGGCGAGTGCGCTGCACGACAAGCTCGGTGAATTAGGCAGTATGACCCAGGAAAAAGTCGATAGCATCACGGATGGGGTCCAAAGAACGACGCAGCGAATCCAAGAGGGCCTTCATAATTTGAAGCTTTCGACTCAAATTGAAAAGCGTCCGATTATGGTGGTGGCTGGCTTTGCCGGCGCCGGTCTTTTAGCCGGCCTCCGGTTTGCCCGGCGGCGAGGTCGAGTGGTGGCAGCCTCGGTTTCGCGTCCGTCTCTGCTAGGGGTTATTGCTGTTGAGCTTGCTTCAACGCTTGTCCCTATTGCCTTTGATGTGGGTGTGCGAGCTTTCAAGAACCGGCATCGCTCGAAACGGGAGTTAGAAGGTTTTTCAGAGGTTGAAATTCCTGGAAGACCGATCTAAGGTCCCGCCCGAATCCGCTAACAAGCTGAGGAGGGTAGTATGATTCGGGCAATAGTTCTAGTCAGTGCGATAAGTGTAAGTTCTGTCAATTTAATGGCTGATGCACAGGTAAACACTGTGGGTCAGGTGATTCTGAAAAAGTCTAATTCGTCAGTCGGTTCCCAAAATAGGGTCGAGTGTACGATCGTAGCCCAGGATAAGGTTGCGACTGTTAGTAAGCAGTTCCATTTCAATGGGATTGTTGCTGAGCAGAAACAGACGCTAGTACTCAACGAGTCTCTCGATCAATGGGCAGCGAAAGTGACTTCTGCGCCTCGCTATGGCGGGGGACTGAGTGCTTACTACAATGTGGCTCGAACCGCCTATTCCGTAGATGGGATCGTGTTTGAAGGGGAAGATAGTAGTGGGAGAGCCATTACTTCGGGAAGTGGTTCGTCAGGCAGCTCGCTTCGACTATTCATCGATTCGGTTTGTCGCTGAGGGTTCTTACAACCCGCCAGAGAGCAGTTTGAAATCGGGGTAGTGGGCGGAAACAAACTCTTTGAGTTTGGTTTTGACCACTTCCTCGATTTGTCTCGCCCGCTCCTTCGTTATTCCATATTTGTCGCCAATATCTTGCAAAGTGAGTGGCGTTTCAGACGTGAGTCGTTCCGCGAAAATGAGCTTTTCGCGCCCTTCCAGAGTGGTGGCAAACTTCTCGAGAATTTGGTGAAAGATGCGTCGCTGTTCGGCAGCTCCAATTTCATCGTCTAGTAGTTCCGCATCGTCCGATAGGTTCTGAATCGCCTCCTTCTGATCATCGCGGTGCTCTGGGGCATTGAGCGAAAATTCGTTCTGGCTTAAGCGCTGGTCCATTTCTCGGATATCTTTCTCGCGTACATCCAATTTCTCAGCGAGTAACTTTACGCTTTCTTGCGGGCCGATTCCCGCTTGTTGGAGTTTCTTCTGCTCCGCTCTCAAGCGATAAAAGAGACGCTTCTGAGCCTGTGTGGTTCCGATTTTCACGAGTGAGTGATTGCGCAGCAGGTAGTCCTGAATATAGCTGCGGATCCACCAAACCGCATAAGTCGTGAGCCGCACGTCCTTGTAGGGGTTGAAGTCTTGGACCGCTCGTACGAGCCCCATATTCCCCTCTTGGATCAAGTCCAAAAGTTTTGCGCGATAGTGCACGTACTCAAACGCAATTTTTACGACGAAACGCAAGTTGCTCGTAACGAGTTTCTGCAAGGACTCGCGGTCTTTGTTCTCGAAATAGTGGAGGGCGAGTGCCCTTTCCTCTTCCTTCGTAAGCAAAGGATGGCGCTGTACCTCGGTGAGATAGGCGCGCAGGATGGGGTCCGTCGCTGTGAGAGAAGTGCCCGTGCTAGGGGACCCAGTCGTTCCCTTCGGTCGCTGGGCTTTTTGGACCATCTTGTTTTGAGCGGGCTTGCGAACCAATCCGCTGCTAGGAGCCTGAGTGGGTTCCTTCGAAGTTTTTTGGGGGGCTTTGGGCTTCTTGGTTTTTCCGTTGCTCATGTTGTGAGGCACGTCATATCAAATCAAAGCTTGTCCTTAAAGATTCATCAGGTACAACCTTTGTACCCGTTTATCGCGGGGCCCTCTAATGGAACGTCTACTCCTCTATCTCACTAATTTGTCCTCAAATATCGCTTACCTCATTATTTTTGGGATTTTACTAGCTTGCGGGCTCGGGTTTCCCCTGCCTGAAGACATCCCGCTAGTGGCTGCGGGCTACCTCGTCTGGGATGGCACCATGGCACTGCCTTCGGCTCTGATCGTCACGCTGGGCGGTGTTTTGATTGGCGACACGATTTTATTTTTCCTGGGCCGTAAGCTGGGCAAGCGAATCCTTAGGCAACATCGCTTTCAGACTATTTTCCCTCCCCATCGTGTGCGCCGAGCCGGCGCGTATTTCCGTAAGTATGGTGACAAGCTTGTTTTCTTTGCTCGCTTTGTTGCAGGGTTTCGAGCCGTCGTCTTCTTTATGGCTGGGGCGATGAAGGTCAAATTCTCCCGGTTTATCCTGCTGGATGGCTTAGCGGCCCTCATCAGCGTTCCCGCTTGGATTGGTCTCGGCTATTTGTGCGGTTACCTTTTCGGAGATGAGATCTCCGTGATGCTCAAGCACGTCAAAGACGTAAAAAACGCGTTCACTTTGGTCGTGGGGATCGTCGTCATTGCAATCGGCGTGCGTTGGTACAGGGCACACAAAGCCCGCAAGCGAGACGAAGCCGCTGGCACCCGTCGCGTCCGCAATCGAAAGTAGCCACCCGCTACGATTTTGGAGCTACGCACTGATCCTGGGATCAGTGCCTGGGAGATCAACGACCGTCGAACCGGTTTCGGTTGTTGCGCACTCGGAATCGGGTGCGTACGTTTTTGTAGAGCAAGGGACCGAAGAAGATTAGGTACGGCGAAAGCACGATAGCTAAGAAGCCCTTGTCCGCCAGGCTGCCCACCACGAACTGATAAAAGAACAAGCCACCCGCTAGCATGGCGAGCCACTTTGCCTTCACGGGCAGAACAAAGAACAAGTAGAACTCGAGCTCGGGAAACAGAGTTCCGAATGCAAGGCTCACGTTCTGCATGACGAATTCCCAGATGGGTAAAGCGCGTCCCGCAAAGAAAGACGCGCCTACCGCCGCGAGATAGCTCAGCAGCGTGAAAATCGTCGTCGGTGCTTCACCCCAAGATTCTTCGAGCATCTGGAAGACGAAATAGACATAGAGACAAAAGAAAAATAACCAAATCGGCTGATCGAAGTTCGGGTAGGCAAAAATACGTTGGTATTCCCCTTCGAGAAAAAGTTGCGGATCGAAGAGGAAGCGTTCCATCGGAATGCCGAGCATGTTTTGCCCAACAAATCCTAGGACGGCGAGTCCCGCGATGAGCATCCCCAAGTTGGGTAAGCTGATAAAACTTAGTTTACGGATAACGAAGCGAAGGGATTTGGGGAAGCGGTCGTCCATGATGTGGCCTCGGTCTCACATTTTGTAATGAAATAGTGATGAACCGCAAGTGATTCGGTCAATTCAGGGTGAAAACTTGCTGCCAAGCATTTGCCCTGTTCCACCATCACGGGTTCGCCCTTGTAGTGGAAAAGGGTCCGGGTTCGGTCCCCCACTCCGGTGAATCGAGGGGCGCGAATAAAGACGCCTTCAATCGTTTCCCCCGGCCAGTGATCGGTTTTATCCAGTGTCGCCTCAAAACTATCTACTTGGCGTCCGAACGCGTTGCGCTCGACGTGAATATCCATCAGCCCTAAGGACTCTTGGGCAGGGTGCGAAACCGCTTTGGCGAGCAAGATGGCGCCTGCGCACACACCCAAAGACGGTTTTGACTGGAGAAATGCTTTCAGAGGTTCCCACAGCTGATTGACATGCAAAAGGTGGAGCATCGTCGTGCTTTCGCCCCCAGGAAGGATGATCCCGCAGAGGCCTTGCAGGTGTTCAGGCTTACGGACACGAACGACTTCAGCGCCGACGCGCTCCAGGTGGCGCACGTGGGGCTCTACGGCCCCTTGAAGCGCTAAAATTCCGACCGGGAGTTTACCAGCCACGTTCTTGGAGACGCTCTTCGGGGCGAAGCGAGGCGATATCAATGCCACGCATCGAGGTGCCCAGTCCGCGTGAGCAACGGGCTAATACTTGCGCGTCTTGGTAGTTCGCTGTTGCTTCAACGACAGCGTGGGCAAGTTTCTCAGGACTGCTGGATTTGAAAATGCCAGAGCCTACAAATACGGCTTCTGCACCCAGCTGCATGCAAAGTGCGGCATCCGAAGGCGTTGCAACGCCACCGGCTGCGAAGTTGGGAACCGGAAGCTTTCCCGTCTGAGCCACCATCTTCACCAGAGCGAGTGGCGCACCGAGTTCTTTGGCTTCTGCCATCAATTCTTCAGGGCCTAGCGTCGTCAGCCGACGCATCTGAGACCGCAGGGTGCGCAAGTGGCGAACCGCTTCGACGATGTTGCCGCTGCCGGCTTCACCTTTCGTGCGGATCATCGCGGCCCCTTCGCCGATACGACGGAGCGCTTCTCCGAGATTACGTGCACCGCACACAAACGGAGCGGTGAAAGCGAACTTGTCGATATGGAACTGATCATCGGCTGGGGTGAGTACTTCACTCTCATCGATGTAGTCGACGCCCAGTGCTTCTAAAACCTGTGCTTCCACAAAGTGCCCGATACGCGCCTTCGCCATCACCGGGATGGAAACGGTATCCATGATTTCCAGAATGATTTCAGCGTTCGCCATGCGGGCAACGCCGCCTTCTTTGCGTATGTCTGCAGGAACGCGTTCCAGTGCCATGACCGCAACGGCACCCGCTTTTTCCGCAATAGCGGCTTGTTCCCGATTCACGACGTCCATGATGACGCCGCCTTTAAGCATTTCGGCTAGCCCAGTTTTCAGTTTCATTTCGGCCAAAAGATCCTCCCGCAAACGAGCCCCCTTAATAGCTTAGGTGGCGTTTCAAGGCAATGCCTGCGCATGCAAGGGCGTTGACGCCCAGCGGGAGGCCAAAGTGCGCTAAGGGACTGTTTCTTATCAGCTTAAGCAGGGATCGGTTACAATGAGGGCAACTCCACCCGCACTTTAATTGAAGCTATGGCAGCCCATCGCACCTCGCCTAAGAACCCAGCACTGGACGGATGGCGGGGTCTTGCCATCTGGGGCGTTTGGTTTGGACACTTTGATGGTCCCATCGCCGCGATGTTCAGACCCTGGGTGGGCGAGTCCGCGGCGCATTGGATGCAGGTTTTTCTCTACAAAGCTCGAGTCGGCGTCTTGTATTTCTTTTGTCTGAGCGGGTACCTCGTTGCCCGGAGCTTTCTGCGTGATAGCAGGCCCAATGGGGTTCGCATTCCCGCCTTTTTCCTCCGGCGGGCACGTCGCATTTTGCCCGGACTTGCCGTGTTTTTGGCCGCACTTTTCGTGCTCGATGCGTTTGACTACGTTGACGTCCCTCTGGCTTCGATCGCGGCATCGGCGCTTTTTGTACGCAATTGGACAGGGCTCGATCTCTTCACCGGACACCTTTGGTCGCTTTCGGTCGAAGAACAGTTCTACCTGCTCTGTCCGGTGCTACTGATTGCGGCTTCCCGCGCGCGACGCCCCTTTCTTTGGGTGGGCGCGCTTACGGTGGCAGCCATTGCTTGGCGAGAGTGGGGAGGGGCGATCGACTTCAAGCCGTTGCTTGGTCTTCGCTCGGATGCCTATTCCACCGATGTCGTTCTTTGTTTCTTGCTGGGTGGCGTGGCTCTTTGCTTTTTACCCGAGAGATCGCGTCCCATTTTTGCGCACCCCGCGACGCTTCTCATCTTGCTTGGACTCAACTTCGCCATCCTTGATGCGCACTTTCCGGCGGGCCGTTTACTCCTCCCCCTTCTTTCTGTGGGGCTGCTGGCCTGTCTTATCCATCAGGACAATCCTGCGGCGCGCCTCTTTCAGTTTCGCTGGCTCCTGTTCTTGGGAACGATTTCTTACTCGCTCTACCTTTGGCAGCAACTCTTCATGCGCCCGGTTTCTTCGAATCTCGTCGTCAACCTGACACTCAGTCTCTTGGTTTCTTTGGCTTCGTACCATTGGATTGAACGGCCGTTCCTTGAAGACGCCAGAGCCGCCTGGCGGGGCGTGGTTCGCTACTCGGGTTGGGGGGTCATCGGCGGATTGGTACTCCTACGACTTTGGAAGAACCATTTCGGCATCGATCTCTATGATGAGCCCTTCTACGTGGTTTCCGGTTTCAAGAGCTTCGCGCTGGGGGACATTCCATTTACCGACGAGGTTTTAGGAGGTTTGCGCCACGCGGATCTTTTTAATCACTTCCTCGTACGGCCGTGGGCCCCGTTTTCCCTTCTCGTCCTTCGTCATTTAGCAACGCTTCTGCATGCGAGTCTGCTCATCTTACTATTGAGCACTTGTTTCCAACGTCGGGGCAGCCTTCTTTTCGGGTTGGCCTTTGCGGTTGCCTTTACCCCCAACATTCTTTGGGCGCCTTCTTGGTCTTACAATGCCTGGGTGAGCAATCTGCTACTGCTTCAGGCCCTCTTTCTTTTCTGGAGTGCAAAGTCCGGAAAGCCTCTCGCTGCGGCCTGCGCGGGCGCTTGTTTCGCTTTGGCCATTCTGAGCTACCAAACGCTTGCACTTTGCCTGGTGCCCCTGCTCGTCTTGATGATCTGGCGACGCAAAGGGATTGCTTACTGTGTAGGCGGTCTTGCCGTGGCGGCGGCCTATGTGGGGGGTATTGCATCGCTCCATTGGGAACAGGGTTGGTGGGACGCGGGTGTGAAAATGTTGGCACTCAAAGATTCTCTGGGCAGCCCCTCCTTCTGGAAAGCGACGGGGGTCCTGCGTTCGCTGATGGGGAGGATCGAGTTTTGGTGGGTTTTGTCCCTGATGGTTCTGCGCCGAATGAGCCCTCGCATAGTGGGAGTGATTTCGGTGCCCTTCCTGGTCGCTATCGTGTGGAACTTCTCCCGTAAGGGTGAGGCGAGCTACTTGCTTTACTCGCTGAGCACGGCCTTGGGATTGTGTGGAGCGGCTTACTTGATCTGGGATTCGCTGAAAGCCCCCCGATTCGAGGCGCTTGTTTTCGGTCTGACCACGCTTTCAGTAGGGTTTGTCATGGGTGTGTCGTCGTGGGCCGGAATGGTTTCCTTGCTTTGGGTCCTGCCTATTCTCGCCATTCCTCTATTTGCCCGCGCCGACGCAGGCCCCCGGGTCCCAAAACTTTCGGCCGTTTTACACTTGCTGGGAGGTCTGCTGCTCGTTGCCCAAGTTTCAAGTGCGCTCACGCGGACCTATGGAGACGCCTCGCCTAGTGCCTGCACGACCGAACTAAAGGCGCCACCGCTTCAGGGAATTAAAACTACTCCGAGTCGGGCGCGAGCGCTGGAGGAGCTTGCCGCGGTGACTGAGCGGCACGGGTTTGCGGTCACCCTAGGGGCGATGCCCATTACCTTTCTCTTTGGAACGGTTCGCTCTTCTTTTGACTCGTCGTATACGCTGCTGGGCAGCCCCGATTGGATTCAAAAAGAAGCGCTCATCAAGCTACTTCGCAACGGGCGCTTTCCCGAAGTAATTGTCGTAAAAAAGCAGTCCGGATGGGAATGGGGCGCATCCCCAAACAGTAGCGTCCCTTGGATTCCCGGCAAAAGTCCGTACGAAACGTTCGCGGTTTGCATAAAAAAAGAAGTGCTTCACCAGTCTGCGGAGTTTGATGCGTTCTCCGTGGATCCCGTCTCCATCCCCTCGTGTGTCAAGCAAGTGATAGACAGTGTCTAACCCTTAGACGGCTGTCGAGGTCATTTGCAGCCTGCGTCGAGCCTGGAAAGCAGGTCTGCTGATTGCATCTATTGAAAGTGAACCACTTTTCCAAGCAGTCCTACAGTTCTAGCTCCACAGGGGAATTCTATGTACCGAAGTTTTTCTCGTTTTAGTACCTTGCTACTCATCCTTGCTCTCTCCGCGTGCTCCAGCCGGCGCATCAACAAGGGCGGGGTCGATACACAGGTCGACGATTACAATAGCCTGGTTCTGGCATGTACCGTTTCAGTGGTCGGTAGTACGCAAACAGACGCCACGACGCGTTTGTATAACCTTCAGGTTTCTGCAAGTTTGGGTAGCTCGCCCGTTCAATCTCAGATCAAAGCCGTAACGGGAGGCCTCGGTTACACAGCGGTTCCTACGGCTCCCGCTTCGGCGCATCTCATTCCGGTTTCTACAAGGGCAACGGGAGAAGACACTTTCCGATTTACCGTTTCCGACTTAAGCACGCCCAGTCAGTCAGCAAGCTGTCAGGTGAAAGTCGTTATCCCAGGCCTTTCGGCAACGCCTTCAGTGAACCTCGTCACGCTTGGCAATGTGAATTCACTCGATGTGTTTTCTGGAACGGTGATGCCGCTGATGTGGTCGGGCACCAACGTCACGAGTTGCAACATCAAGAAGAATGGCGTTTTGGTCAGTGATCTTTCGGGAATCACGCTATCGGGTCTATCGGGTATCTTTTCCTCCGGTCCCTTGACCGCGGATGCTGAGTTCGTAGCGGCGTGCGTGGCCGGCACCGAAGTGGTTACTTCAAAAGTAAATTTCCATGTGCTCAACCTGGCCTCCGTGAGCCTTCAGGTCAATGGGAGCGCCGCGCCTTTTCCACTCGCCGCTCCGGGCACGGTTCCCCTGTCTTGGTCCTCAAGCGGTATGGCGATGTGCCTTCTGTTTGCGAATGGCAATCTCGTCACGATACTGAGCCCTCCGGAAGGTGGTGCGGGAACCGTTGTTATCGGTGCGTCGACGCTGTACCGCATCAGCTGTACGACGCAGGCCAATCCCAATGCAGCTCCCTACATTGCAGAGGTCTACCAAGCGGTGGGCAGTCCCTCGAATATTTCCCTTGCCGCTACCCCCACGAGTGTTGTCCCAGGAAATAAGGTGACCCTCACGTGGAGCAGTTCGCAGGTGGTGAACTGTGCGGTCATTCAATCCAACCAGGACAATTCGAACCCAGAGTTAGTTAGCAACTTGCTCTCAGGCTCTGCCCAAAGCGTCGAAATATTCGCGCCGGCCCGTTTTCACTTCGCGTGTACGACTTCGCAAGGGTCGGTGGTGAACAAGGTCGTCGATGTCGGCATTATCGGGCCAACGGTCCCTACTGCTTGTACTCTGCCACAGCGCCCGTTCAATCCCGTTGCGGCCTGTACTGCGTACGAAGATAACTTTTCAACCAATCCGCTTACCAACCCGAATTGGACTCTGGCTTCTTCAGGAAATACCAGTTGGAGTGCTGGCGGCAATCAATTCGGATTGAGTGTGGGTGCCTCCAACTCATTTCAGCAGATGCGGCTCAATCCGGTGAAGAGCGGCTACCTTTGGAGTGTGGAGTTTGAGTACAGCGTTTCGACGGGGCTGTTTTGCGCGGATCGATTGGCCTTTGCGTTCAATGCCCCCGCTGTTTCGAGCTCGGCAAGCTTAGGCGATAGTTGGTACGCGCTGGAAGTGGATATGTTCCGAGATGCGCAGGATCCCGCTGCCGCCCCTCACAATACTATCGGAGTCTCCAATTCGAATATCACCGTGGCGTTTACCAAGACGGCGCAAACCCATTATGCCTGGAAGGGTGTAGCGGGCTGTAATTCGGGATGGCACAGGGTGAAAGCAGAATACCGTTTTGGAAATATGAAGGTGTGGGTGGACGACGTGCTGGCGTTTGAAACCACCGTCGATTGCATGGACTACACCCACGACGGTTTTGCTTTCATGAGTTGGACCCAGATTTGGTACGCCAATATGCACATTCGCAACTTCAAAGCCTCTTCGTGCTACTAAACCCTTTGGGATGTAGCGCCATGAAACCATCCCGTCGATAGCGTACACTGGTGCTAGCGGGGGATCGATGCGGCCAGGCCCTTTCCACAGGTTTACTTCACTCATCTTATTACTTGTGCTTTGCCTTGCCCAAACGCCGACCTCTGCAGAAGGGGACGGTGAGGACGATATCGAAGCGCTCCGAGCAGAAATTGAAGCATCGATGCAAGCCGCTTTTCAAGCTCAAGTGGATGCGGCTTTAAAGGCCAGGCTTGCGAAAGAGCGTTCCGAAAAAGTCTTTACCAAAGCGCCTCGGGAAGAACTCAGTGGGACAGAGAAGAAAGCAAACCTAGATGCCGCCATTCGGTCGCACCCCAAGCTACTGGACGTCCATATTCGATGGATGATTCGCCGCGATATGGAGCAGGTCCTTGCGATCGAGCAGAGTGCGTTCGATGACCCTTGGGATGAGGAGGCCTTCGTTGCGTTTCTTCGCCGAAAAAATTGCATTGGTATGGTTGCCGAAAGGGGCGATGAGGTTCTCGGCTATATGATTTACGAACTACACAAGAACCAGCTTCATTTGGCCAACTTCGCCGTACACAAGGATCTTCAACGCCGGGGAGTCGGCATGCAAATGATGCAGAAGCTGGTCAATAAACTTGCCGCGCAAAGGCGAGAACGGATTGTTTTGGATGTTTCCGAGAACAATCGTCCGGGCCAGGAATTTTTCAAGAAGGTCGGCTTTCGCGCGACGGCCATAAAAGATCATCCTTCCGGAACGAATGTCTACCAGATGGTTTGGCAGTGTCCCTTTAATCGCCTTTCGCTAGGTTCTCATGAAGCGATCGCCCGTTAGGGGTCCTGGTCCTCGCCTGCGCACAGGGGCTTAAAATACCTGAGTTTCTTGCCTTAAAGCCCGATTTCGCCTAGTGTGCCCGGCTAGTCGAATGGCTAATCCGTTAATTCAAAACGCCTTAGGCACGCGCTCGATTCTGGGCACGGAAAGCTTAAGCGCATCCCAAATTCGTAACCTTCTGGACACTGCTTTTTTCTATCGGACGCACTGGCGCGAGGGAAAACCCAGCCCCGCATCGGGTAAGACCGTCGTCCTGTTTTTCTTTGAGCCCAGCACCCGAACGCGTGTTTCCTTTGAATTAGCGGCGAAGCGCCTCGGGGCGACGACCGTCTTTTTAGGCAATGAGGGTAGTTCGGTAGGCAAAGGGGAAACCCTTTACGATACCGCCAAGACTTTGGAAGCCATGGCACCCGATCTCATCGTCCTGCGGCACCCTTCGGCGGGTTCCCCCCATTTTCTCAATCGCCATTTGCAGGTCCCGGTCGTTAACGCTGGCGACGGCTTCCACGAACACCCCACTCAAGCCCTTCTCGACGCGATGACCATCGAAGAGTCCAAAGGCAAGATTGCCGGCCTGAAAGTCCTCATTGTGGGAGATATTGCTCATAGCCGTGTGGCCCGTTCGAACATCTATTGTCTCAAAACCATGGGCGCCGAAGTGAGCGTTTGTGGTCCCCCGACGCTGTTACCACCTAAAGTCGAAAAACTCGGCGTGAAGGTGTTTTACGACTTGAATGAAGCGGTAAAGGACCAAGACGTGGTCATCTTGTTACGCATTCAATTCGAGCGATTTGAATCCGGCCAAACGCCTTCGCGTGGAGAATATAGTCGCTACTACGGGATGAATGCGCGTGTGATGGCTCTGTGCAAACCCGATGTGCTCGTGATGCACCCGGGTCCCATGAATCGTGGGCTCGAACTGTCGACGGAGATCGCCGATGGCCCGCATAGCGTGATTCTGAATCAGGTCTCCAATGGCGTTTTGATTCGCATGGCAGTGCTCCATTTGCTCCTAGGCGGTCCGGTGATGAAGGAGCGCAAGTGAAGAATCTCTTGCTCAAAGGCGGTCGCATTGTAGACCCCAGTCAGAACGTCGATGTGGTCGGCGACTTACTCATCGAGAACGGCAAAGTGAAAGCCATCGGCAAAGTGGCATCGCTTCCAAAGGACTGCCCCGTTGTAGACGCAAAGGGGCTCGTGATCACGCCCGGTTGGATCGATATGCACACGCACTTGCGTGAGCCAGGCGCCAATCAAAAGGAAACGATTCTTACGGGGACTCAAGCAGCGGCGGCGGGCGGAATGACCAGCATCGCCTGCATGGCCAATACCTCGCCTGTAAACGACAACGCTTTCATCACGTCTTTTATTCGCGAGCGCGCGGCTGCTGACTCTGTCGTGAATGTGTTCCCCATCGGTGCGATTACCAAAGGCTTGAAGGGGGAGGAACTCGCAGAAATTGGTTCGATGCGCGAAGCAGGCATTGCTGCGCTTTCAGATGACGGTCACACCGTCATGAATGCGTATGTCATGCGCAAGGCGCTCGACTACTCCAAGAAGTTTGATCTCACCGTGATTAGCCATGCCGAAGACGTGAATTTAAAGGGCCGCGGCGTGATGAACGAAGGCTTTAATTCCGCTCGCTTCGGCTTGCGCGGCATTCCTCGCACTTCGGAAGACTTGATCATTGCGCGCGATATCTTGCTCGCAGAACTCACGGGCGCTCGCATTCATATTGCGCATTTGAGCACGGTGGGCGGTGTGGAGCTGGTGCGGATTGCGAAAAAGCGCGGTGTGCGAGTGACGGCAGAAGTAACGCCGCACCATTTGAATCTCACCGATGATGCTGTGAAAGATTACGACACCAATACGAAAGTGGCTCCTCCCTTGCGCGAGCAGCACGACGTTGATGCAGTGCGCGAAGCGCTTGCTGACGGAACCATCGATGTAGTGGCTTCGGATCATGCGCCGCATGCCATTGAGGACAAGCTCGTCGAATACGACTTGGCGCAATTTGGAATGGTGGGTCTAGAGACGGCCTTCCCCCTTTACTACCGGATGTGCTTGAAAAATGGCGTGGGCTTGCAGCGATTGATCGCGGCATTGACATCGGCACCTGCTGAAATTCTGGGTATTCCCAAGGGCACTTTGAAAGTGGGAGCAGACGGCGACGTCACCGTGTTTGACCCAGCGGCGGTCTATACCATTGACAAGACGGAGTTCCGATCCAAAAGCCGCAACACCCCCTTTCATGGATGGGAAGTGCAAGGGAAAGTCCGCTATACAATCGTGGCGGGTCGGGTGGTATACAGATCCGAAGGCAGTATCGCTCAAAAGGAATCACAATGACGGGTTGGGAGGCGGTGCTTTATCTTGAAAACGGACACCTCTTTCACGGCCAGGGTTTTGGATCCGAAGAAAGCAGTGGCGGAGAACTCGTTTTCAATACCGGCATGACCGGTTACCAAGAAATTTTTACCGATCCTTCTTATTCTCACCAGGTCGTCGTGATGACCTACCCGCATTTGGGAAACACCGGGTTAAACGATGAGGATGTCGAATCACACGGCTTCCATTTAAAGGGCGTGGTTGCACGCGAGTATGAAAGTGCTCCTTCAAACTGGCGCTCGAAACGCAGTTTGCACGACCAGCTCAAAGCAGCCAAAGTGCCGGGCATTTCCGAGGTCGACACTCGGGAAATCACACGTCTGGTCCGTGATGAGGGCGCGCAGCGCGCGGTTATTTTTCCGGCCATCAAGGCAGGGTCCGATCCCAAAGCCCACGCAATGAAGCTTCTGGGCCAGGTTCCTCCGATGGAGGGCCTCGAACTCGTCAGCCAGCTGAGTTGCAAGAAACCGTATGATTTTGAGCCAACGGGCGCAGCTGGCAACGGCACCATTGTGGTCTACGACTACGGCGTGAAGCATGGGATTTTACGCCAGATCCGTTCTCGAGGTTTTCGGACCCATGTGGTGCCTCATGACTACCCGCACCAAGAGATTCTGAAGGAAAAGCCTGTAGCGATTGTGCTTTCAAACGGTCCGGGCGATCCGGCGGGAGTGCCGAGCGCCGTGAAAGAAATCCAAGGTGTGATAGGGCGCACGCCGTTACTCGCCATCTGCATGGGACACCAGCTGCTCGCCCGTGCGCTGGGATGCTCTACGTACAAGCTCAAGTTTGGCCATCACGGGGTGAATCATCCTGTGCGGGACGAGCGCACAGGCCGCATCCTGATTACTTCTCAGAACCATGGGTTTTGCGTGAGCGCGCAAGACTTAAAAGCCAAAGATATTGCGCTTGGGCACACAAGCCTCAATGATGGGACCGTGGAAGGTTTTTATTCCGACAAAATGCGTTTCTCCAGCGTGCAGTTTCACCCGGAAGCAAGTCCAGGTCCTCACGATGCAGATTCGGTTTTTGAGGATTTCGTAAAGGGGTTTGTCCGATGATCGTCACGATGGAAGACAAACAAGCGCCCCAGTTCGGGATGATTCATCCTGAATTCGAGGTACTCGTCCGTCGCATTATTGAAACGGTTGAAAAAGAACGCCTAGCGGAACTGCGGCGGGATTTTCACACGCGCCTTCGCTTAACGCTCACGCAGCCCGACAACGCGGAACTTATTGAAGATCTCTGGGATTTTTTCTACGACTGGTGCGTGTTCGAACAGCAACTGCCCGAGATGCTGAGTTCTTTGACGCCCGAGGAACGGTCGCATTGGAACCATGTCCACGGTGGCAATACGCGAAGCCTTTTTGAAGTGTCCAAGTCATCCGATACGGGGCTAAAGCTCAAAGATCTGTATAGCGGGAAAAGTTTTCTCGTTCCCAAGAGCGCGCCCAATGATTATTTGGGAATCGGCAAGGGCGACATCGTGGAGGGTCGGCTCATCAGTCGCTCCACCAATGCCAAAGATGGATTTAGTTTTGTTCGCCGTCCTTCGTATCATGTGGAATCGGTGCACGCGTATATTCGATCGAAGGTAAAGCAGTTCAGGAAATCTCAAGACTATTCAACGTACCAATCTTGGCTTTGGTTGCTAGTCGGGATGTACCTGAAGAATCGGATTTACCCGCAAATGCCGATCGATAAGATTTACGACGATAATAGCCGGATTTAGCGATGCCGCGTAGAGCCGACCTAAAAAAGATTCTCCTGCTCGGAAGCGGGCCGATAGTCATCGGTCAGGCGTGTGAGTTCGACTATTCCGGAACGCAAGCCTGCAAGGCGTTGCGGGAAGAGGGCTACGAAGTGGTGCTGGTGAACAGCAATCCGGCCACTATCATGACCGACCCTGAGCTCGCCGACCGAACCTATGTCGAACCCCTTCGTCTTGAGTACGTCGAAGATGTTATCCGCAAAGAGCGGCCCCAAGCCTTGCTTCCCACGATGGGGGGCCAAACCGCGTTGAATCTGGCTATTGGGTTGGAGAAAGCGGGCATACTGGAAAAGTATGGCGTCGAGCTGATCGGCGCCAAAGTGCCCGCGATTGAACTTGCTGAGAATCGAGAGCTGTTCAAAGGCGTTTTGGATCGTTGCGGAGTGGAGTACCCCAAATGCATCACGGTTCGAGCTCTAGAAGAAGGCAAGAAAGCGGCTGAGTACGTGGGCTTTCCCTGCGTCATTCGTCCTTCGTTCACCATGGGTGGGACGGGCGCGAGTATCGCTTACAACGTAGAAGAGTTCACAGCCGAACTCACTAAGGGCCTCGAGGCCAGTCCGGTTGGCGAAGTGCTTCTCGACGAGTCAGTCATCGGTTGGAAAGAGTACGAACTCGAAGTGGTTCGAGATCGGAAGGATAACGTCATCATCGTTTGCTCCATCGAAAATCTCGATCCCATGGGTGTCCATACCGGGGATAGCGTAACGGTGGCTCCCGCTCAGACGCTTACCGATGTCGAGTATCAAAAGATGCGCGATGCCGCGATTCGGATCATTCGCGAAGTGGGAGTTGAAACGGGTGGCGCGAATGTGCAGTTCGGCATTTGTCCCAAAACGGGTCGGATGGTCGCTATCGAAATGAACCCTCGTGTTTCTCGCAGTTCGGCACTTGCTTCGAAGGCTACGGGTTTTCCCATTGCAAAAATCGCCACCAAACTCGCTGTCGGTTACACGTTGGACGAGATCCCCAACGACATTACGAAAACGAGCCTTTCTTGTTTTGAACCCAGTATCGACTATGTGGTGACGAAGATTCCGCGGTTTGCTTTCGATAAATTTCCCCGTTCTGATTCAAAACTTTCTCCGTCTATGCGGTCCGTGGGCGAGGTCATGGCGATTGGCCGTACGTTCAGCGAATCGCTGCATAAAGCGCTGAGATCTCTTGAAACCAAGACATGGGGCTTAAAGCCCTTTGGAGATCGGCGCCGGCTGCGCTCGGGGCAGAACTGGGTCGAGGGCGTTCGCAACTACATCAAAAATGCGAAAGCGGATCGGCTGCTCTGGCTGGCTCAGGGGTTTCGTGAAGGCCTGACGCTGAAAGAGATTCAGGAAATCACAAAAATTGATCCTTGGTTTCTTCGCCAGATCGAGCGAATCGTCACTGAAGAATCGGCGATTGCTTCTTTTAAGGGAAACATTTCAGCGATTAGCGAAAAGCAGATGCGCCGTTGGAAGCGAATGGGATTCGCAGATGCCGGGATTGCCCATTTTACCGGGGATACCGAAGATCATATCCGTGAGCACCGGCATGCCCTGGGGATTCGCCCCAGTTACAAGATCGTGGATACCTGTGCAGCTGAGTTTGAGTCGAGAACCCCCTACCTCTATTCCACCTACGAGCTTACCAGCGATCCCCTTCCTGAAAGCACGCGGAAGAAAGTCATGATTTTGGGCGGTGGTCCCAATCGGATTGGGCAGGGCATAGAGTTTGATTATTGCTGTGTACGTGCTTCGTTAGCTTTACGCGAAGAGAACTACGAGAGCATCATGGTCAACTGCAACCCAGAGACGGTGAGCACGGACTATGATGTCAGCGATCGCCTGTACTTCGAACCACTCTTTCTTGAGGATCTTCTCGAGATTCTCCATCGCGAAAAGCCGTTTGGGGTAGTGGTGCATTTTGGAGGACAAACCCCCTTAAACCTGAGTCGGCAGCTTGCTAAGCACGGTATTCCGATTCTGGGAACGTCAGCAGAAGCTATTGATATCGCCGAGGACCGAGATAAATTTCGTGAACTCTGCCAAAAGCTCGTTATTGATCAACCCGATAGTCGCATTGTCCGGCTGCGTGAAGAGGCTGCTGCTGCTGCGGAGGAACTTGGGTTCCCGCTTCTTGTGCGCCCCTCTTTCGTCTTGGGCGGTGGCGGGATGGAGATTCTCTACAACACGCGCGATTTCGACCGTTGGCTCTCCCGTGGAGTGGATATAACGCCCGAAGCGCCGCTACTGATTGATCGATTTTTGAGTAATGCCGTCGAAGTCGATGTGGATGCGGTAAGTGACGGTGACGAGGTCTTGATCTGCGGCACGTTGGAGCAGATTCAAGAAGCCGGCGTTCACTCAGGTGACTCCGCTTGCGTACTTCCACCCGCCACGCTTTCTGCTGTGCTCATTCAAGAACTGGAAGATAAGACGCGGGCGATGGCGTTGGGCCTGAAGGTTAAGGGCCTCATCAATATTCAGTTTGCTATTGAGAATGGAAAGATCTTCATCCTCGAAGTCAATCCGCGTGCGTCGCGGACAGTCCCATTTTCTAGCAAAGCAAGGGGCGTGCCTTACTCGACACTTGCCATGAAAGTGATGCTAGGAGCCAAGCTGAAGGACTTCAAGCATCGGCCGCGGAGTGGGGGATTGATCTATGTGAAGGAAGCCGTATTTCCCTTCAATCGGTTTCCGGGTACGGACATTGTTTTGGGTCCCGAAATGCGTTCTACGGGCGAGGTGATGGGAGTCGGTAAGAACTTTGCGGAAGCTTTTGGAAAAGCGATGGTGGGCGCGGGATTCCGCATTCCCACGCAAGGCACGGCTTTCCTAAGCGTGAAAGACGCTGATAAAGCGGGCTTATTGCCCATCGCGAGACAGCTTCTGGACATGGGTTTCCAGCTATGCGGCACGCGTGGAACGAGCGCTTTCTTGGAGAAAAATGGGTTTTCGATTGCAGTCGTCAATAAAGTCAACGAAGGTCGACCCCATGTCGTCGACCGGATCAAGAATGACGAAATCCAAATCGTCATCAATACTTCGGCACTCGGAGTGCACGAAGTCGGCGCGGCATATGAGCTGAGACGGGCCACGTTGATGCGCAACTTGTGTTACTTCACTACGCTGGCCTCCGCGCGAGCAGGGGCTCAGGCCATCTCAGAATTCAAACGGGCACCTTTGGAAACCCATTGTTTGCAGGAGAGAAGTGAATCATGAGCAGTGTTCCGATGACATTGCAGGGTAAGAAAAAGCTTGAAGAGGAATTAAAGCTTCTCAAGTTCACTAAACGGCCGGAAGTCATTCAGCAGATTGCTGTCGCTCGCGCGCACGGAGATCTCTCCGAGAATGCCGAATACGATGCGGCTAAGGAGAAGCAGAGTTTTATTGAAGGACGCATTAAGGAAGTCGAAGATAAGCTCTCTCGAGCGCAGCCTATTGATCCGTCTCAGATCAAAACCGATCGCATTGTTTTCGGTGCGATTGTGGAATTGCTGGACGTCGACAACGATGAAAAGAAAACTTATCAGATCGTCGGTGTGGACGAGGCAGATGTGAAAGAAGGGCGGCTTTCTATTGAGTCGCCGGTTGCCCGTCAATTGCTCAACAAGTCGGCCGGAGACTCTGTCACCGTAAAGGTTCCCAAGGGCCAAACCGAATACGAGATTCTTTCGGTCAAATACGAGTAGACTGCCTCCATGGACCTATCTGCGAGCATCGGCACAGTAAAGTATGTCGGACCTCAGATAGCTAAGCTTCTATCGAAGAAGGGTATCCGCACCGTCGAAGACGCCCTCTACTTTTTGCCTCGAGCTTACGAGGATCGTCGCAAGCTCACTCCCATTGCACAGTTGGAAACGGGTCAGGTGGCAACCTTGCTGGTGACCATCAGTGGCTCACGCGAAATGCGGGTGCGCGGGCGCACCCAGTTTGAAGCCACGGGCCAAGATGCTGCAGGGGGTGTCATTCGCCTTTTTTGGTTTCGAGGGTTTCCCTCGCTGAAGGAAGACTTTACCAAGGGGAAAAAGATTCTCGTTCATGGGGAAGTCGGTTTCTTCGGCGGCTTTGCGCGCATCACCCATCCCGATTACGAGGTGGTGAAAGAGTCGGAGGATGGACGCCCGGTTCCGTCTTTCCATTTTGGTCGGGTTGTTCCGATCTACAGTGAGACCGAAGGACTGCACCAAAAGACCCTGCGTCGCGTGATGGCACAGGTCCTCAAGGCAAGTCTCCCGGAATTGGATGAACCCCTTCCGGAAGCCTTGCGAGTGAAGCTGGGATTGCCCTGCTTGAGGGATAGTTTCGTATCACTTCACTTTCCAAAGGAATTCCCCGAGGAGGGGCGTCTGGAAGCCCCGTTTCAACGGATTGCTTTTGAAGAATTCTTCGTATTGCAACTGGGACTCGCACTGAAAAAGAGACTGCAACAGAGGCAGTCTGCGCGAGAAATAGTCGATAAAAAGGGCATCCTGACTGAGTTTATCAAAGGGCTGCCCTTTCAACTCACACGCGATCAAGATCAGACGATTGAAACATTGGTGCGAGATCTTCGCAGTGGCAATGCGATGTCCCGCCTCGTCCAAGGGGACGTGGGCTCTGGAAAGACGGTGGTTGCTTTAGCTGTGGCGGCGATCGCCGCCAGCCAGGGCATTCAAACCGCGATCATGGCGCCCACCGAGATTCTTGCAGGCCAGCATCTAAAGAGCGCCGTGCAGTTTTTGAGCAAGCTGGGGATTACGAGTGTCTTGTTCTCACAGGAGACTGCGGCAGATCCCGCGGTGCGCGAATCCGTAAGTTCCGGAAAAGCACAGGTGGTTATCGGTACCCATGCGCTCTTCCAAGCGAAAGTGAAGTTTCATGATTTAGGGCTTGTGATTGTTGATGAGCAGCACCGATTCGGAGTGGAACAAAGAGGCGATTTGGTTCGCAAAGCCGTAAAGGGTACGCCGCATCTGTTGATGATGACAGCGACTCCCATCCCGCGCACGCTTGCGCTGACACTCTACGGAGACTTGGACATCAGTTTGATCCGACAGAAGCCGGCGAACCGCTTGCCCATCAAGACCCAGATCCTGCGAGAGCGAGATCGACGCTCGCTTTATGCAAATATTCGTTCGGTGCTAGCGCGCGGGGAGCAAGTGTACTTCATCTATCCTCTCGTTGAGGATTCGGAGAAGCTGGACCTGAAATCGGCGACTCGCATGCACCAGTCCTTGAGCCGGGAAGTGTTCCCCGAGTTTCCCGTCGCTTTGCTTCATGGCCGCATGAAGTCCGAGGAAAAAGATCAGATTCTTTCTGATTTTAAGGCAGGCAAATATCGCATGCTGGTGTCGACGACCGTGATCGAAGTCGGGATAGATGTCGCGAACGCGACACTCATGGTGATTGAGCACCCGGAGCGGCTAGGACTTTCCCAATTGCATCAGCTCAGGGGAAGGGTGGGAAGAGGCGCTCTGGCTTCTGAATGTATTTTGCTTGTTGACGACAACATCCCTCCACGGCTTCGCATTATGGAGCAAACGGAGGATGGGTTCGAGATCGCTGAAGAGGATCTGAAGTACCGGGGCCCGGGGGAGTTTTTGGGAACGCATCAAAGTGGCTTGCCGGGCTTTCGTGCGGGTCACATCATCCAGGATGCAGCCCTGCTCTCAACCGCACGGGAGGAGGCTCTGGCGCTCCTAGACCGGGACCCCGATCTGGAACAGCCAGAAAATGTGAAGCTTCGTGGTGTCGTTGAAAGTCGTTGGAAAGATAAGCTGGACCGACTCAAAACCGGTTACTAGGAGAAGGCAATGGATTTGGGACTCAAAGGAAAACGGGCTTTGATCTGTGGAGGCAGCCAAGGCATTGGTTTTGCCATAGCGAAAGTACTGAAGGAAGAAGGTGCGCAGGTCGTGCTTGCTTCCCGTAGCAGCGACAACTTGGCGAAAGCAGCCAAAGCTCTCGGTGGGGCTGAAGGTGTCCAGATGGACATGAGCTCAGAGGAAAGTATCAGGAAGGGGATGGGGGAGATTCTCGCCAAAGGCCCTATCGATATTTGGATCAATAACACAGGCGGTCCAGCAACCGGTGAGCCCTCTCAGATCCCTTTGGAGAATTGGGACAAGGGTTACGAAAGTCTCATGCGATCGAGTATTCAGATTTCGCAATTGGTTTTGCCAGCCATGCGTTCACGCAAGTGGGGCCGCATTCTCACGATCACTTCTACGGCCGCAGGTGAGTACACCCCGCGTCTTGCGATCAGCAGTACGCTGCGCGCAGGGCTCACAGCTTGGACAAAAGCTTTGGCCAAGGAAGTGGGATTGGATGGCGTGCTAGTGAACGGACTTTTGCCAGGTCCCACAGCGACCGATCGCTTAAAGCACTTGTCGGAAGACGCGCCGGCTTATTTCAAATCGATGGAAACAGAAACGGCACTCAAGCGAACCGCTCAACCCGAAGAGATTGGGCGTGTCGCCGCGTTCCTCTGCTCGGGCGCGAATACCTATCTCACCGGAACCGATATTTTGGTGGACGGCGGGTTTACACGCGCATTCTAATCTGGGAGTGATGCGGCGCGGCTAAGCGTGCCTGAACTCTTCAACTTTTCGCGTTTTTTAGCCGATACAGAGATCGAGGCCATCATGCTTGGATCCCTTGGTATCCATCTAAAAAAGACGCGGTTTCTCGTGCGCTTAGCCCCGGTCACGGAGAAACTCAGTTTCCCGGAAGACTGGCAGTTTGATCAAGCTAAGACGAACGAAGAGTTGCTGGGTTTTCTAGAGACGGCGAAGACGTCGGCTCAGCGTCTTATCGTGATGGTCGCTGAAGAGCACTTTCTCCCGGTTCTTGAGATTTTCAAACGTCGCTTGCGAGATGACAATACGTTTAGCTACGGGCTTGTCGTTGTAACGGATAAGCCGACCGAGTTTCTTTCGCGGCGCAGCGGGTTCCACGAGCTGCTCGAAGTCGTGACCGAGAAAGACGCACGCAAGAATCTCGAATTCCACTTGCTGCGGGCTGTTCGAATCGCCGTTCGCGCCGAGGAGCAAGTCAAACCCGGCGTAGATAGACGCACCCTCGAACAGCTCAATGAAATTTTTATCGACCTTTCGGGAGAACGAAATCCTCAGCGTTTGCTGGGCACGATTCTCAAGCGCAGTCTAGATTTGACGGGCGCCGAAGGGGGCCAGCTCTATATGCTCCAAGAGGTGGATGGGGAGCTCTACTTCCGAATTAAGATCCAAGCGGAACGGGGCCAAGAAGCCCAGTTTTTTGAACAGATGCTCAAGGTGGTGGAGAGTAGTGTCTGTGGCTACGTTGCGGCTACCTCCCGCACCTCGAATATCTCCGACATCGATAAGCTTGCGCCTTTAACGATTCCTCAATGGCAACGCAGTGTGGATCATGCCGGCAAGAGTGCGACTCGTTCGCTGCTCACAGTGCCTCTTAAGAACGGTCGCAACGAGATCACTGCCATTTTGCAGCTTGCGAACAAAAAGGAAAATCCCCAGGATCCTGAAAGCCGAGTGTGCGCTTTTGAAAACGGAGATGAGAGTCTTTTGTCCTCTTTTGCGGCCCAAGCGGCGATCTGCCTGGAGAACCTCGATCTTTATGCCGACATCCAGCGACTTTTCGAAGGTTTCATCAAGGCGTCCATCACTGCGATTGAAGCACGTGACCCCAGCACGGGTGGCCATTCGGAGCGTGTAGCAAAACTTTGTGTCGGGCTGGCGCGTGCCACCAACGAAGTAACGACCGGGATTTATCGCAGCGTGCGCTTTAAGGAAGAGGAAGTTCGAGAACTCGAGTACGCAGCCCTGCTTCACGATTTTGGCAAGATTGGAGTCCGTGAAGAAGTGCTTGTGAAGGCCAAGAAACTCCACTCCTACCAGCTCGAAGCGATTAAAGAGCGCATTAAGATTTGCAAAGCGGCCGCAAAAATCGGCTTCTTGGAAAAGCAGTTGAAGCATGGCGTTCAAGCGAAGTTCGAAACCGAGTACAACCAGCGTCTTCAAGAGATCGAATACTATTGGCAGGTGATTCTTGCCGCGAATGAACCCAACGTGCTCAAGAAAGAAAACAAAGCGGGGTTGGATCGCGTGCGCCATGAGCAGATGCTTTTGCCAGATGGCTCTCCCATTTCTGTTTTGACAGAGGAAGAGTTCCACGCCCTTTCGGTTGCTCAAGGGTCTTTGACCGATGGAGAACGCCTGGAGATTGAGTCTCACGTTCGCCATACCTATCAGTTCTTGAAAATGATTCCTTGGACGAAGGACTTTCGGCATCTTCCGGAAATTGCCTACTGCCATCATGAGAAGTTGGATGGCACGGGATATCCCCGCGGACTGACGTCACATGAGATCCCGTTGCAATCTAAGATTATGACGATCGCTGATATTTACGATGCATTGACGGCCGCGGATCGTTGGTACAAGGAGGCCGTCCCTGCTCAGAAAGCGCTGGATATTTTGGCGCATGAAGTAGCGGCCGGGCAGCTCGATCCGGTCTTGTTTGAAATTTTCGTAGAGAAAAAGATTTTCGATGTGACTCAACCAAAAGTGACTAACGTCGCTTAAGGTCCGCCCTGTTTCACAAACTCTAAGAAATGTTTCATGAGCGAGCGCCCAAAAGCCAATTTTGGGGCAAGCGATTCAGAAATACCACGATTGCGCAGAAAGCTAAGGGTTGCCTCGGGATGCGGTTGAAATCCCCAAATAGGCAATGTCTTGTGGGCAATCGCATCCACTTCTACCTCCGAACTCGTGCCGACGACTTCAAAGTCGGTAGGCACGTGCGTCACGTGCTCGCAATGCGATACGGCTAGATCGCCAACCATCGCAGTTGTCCAAAGCCGGTTTGCTTTGAGTTGGACAGTTCGAAATCCAGAAAATTTGAGTTTATCCTCTGAGTGGTAAGCGATTTTCCCTCCAAACAAATGGGCAATGAGTTGGTGGCCGTAACAAAGTCCCAGAGTGGGCACGCCTTTTAGCATCCGGGGCAGTAGCCAGTCATTCATGGATTTTTGCCACGGTTCGTTGTCATTCACGCTGCTGAGACTTCCCAAAACAAGAATTCCTGACGGCTCGCTAACCGCTGAGAGCGAATCCATCCCGGATATCTTGGGCAAGTGGTACGTGAGGGGCATCGGGCTATCGAAAAGCAAGCTGTTGAAGCACGTCGTCTCTGCGCGTTGTACAGCGGGATCCAAAACAGCAATGTGAGTCATGGACAGGATAGCCTTTCTTTGGGAGACTAAATAAAATCTAGGAGTTTAAAGAACCATGCGCCATTCAAAATCCACGCTCTTTATTCTGTTGCTTTTGGTGGGGCTTATCAACCCCGCGGTGAACGCTGCCAGTGGCCCTTCGGACTCCAGGACGGTTTTTCAGGTAGGTCCTGGATTTCAAGTTTCGGGCGCGTCTGCAATCCCGGGGGTAGGGGTGGGTGCTGCTCGGCGGCTTAGCGCAAAGATGCCATTATACCTCGGCATTGAGTCCGGGGTGTTCTTCAATACCATCGGATTGCTGACCTTCCAGATTCCGATTCTCCCGATGGTGTTCTATCGATTTCCGATTAACGCAGAGATTGTTCCCACGCTGGGAATGGGCTTGGGCCCGTTGATTTCGTTTGGCGGGTTTAATCGGGTTGAATTCATGATGATGATCAATCCCGGTTTCCAGTTTTACCTGGATACCGACATGGATCTCTTCTTTCGGTCTAGCTTGGGCATTATTGGCTCTAGTTTCGCCTTCTACCCGCAGATCGGCGCTACTTTTCGAATGTAAGTTCTACTAGCAGCGGCTGCAGCGTCCAAAGATGGCTGAGCGTCGTGTTTGACGACGAATGGCTCCGCGACCAAACATGAACTGACGAACTGGTGTGAAACCCGGAAGGCCAAGCGACCGACGAAGCGGGGCTCGGAATCCCAATTTCGGGAACCGGCCGACAGGGCCTTGCCATGCCGGACGAACTGCGCCGAAAGCGCCCGGAGCAAAGTGTGCGCCGACACCCGCTTGGAAATTTCCACCGTAGGACCAAGGAGCGAGGCCTCCAGGTCCACCGAAGTTGCCACCGAGGGGTGCAAGCGGTTGACCGACCGGGGCTTGTCCAACAGGAGTTACCGGAACTCCAGCCGCGCCCTGGTTATAGTAGTAGCCACAACCCATATTGCCACAGCCTTCGGCCTTGGCCGTCGTGGCCCCCGCGTGGAAATAGCCGACTAAGCCTGCAAGAATCGCAAAAGACGTCAGTTTTTTCATACTCGTTCTCTCCATCCGGACGCCCCTCAAGGCGTCGATACCAGGCAAGTGTTACAAACTGTATGCCATTCGGTTTTCAGGTGGTCCCGTGCGGAATACGCTTCAGACCCCTGCATTTTAGTTTGTCGGTTTAACAATTTTGGGCCCTCCCTGGCGCTTCTTTTTGGGCTAGACTGAGCCTCGTGAAAGCGGCATCGACGGACCTGATACTCACGGGCAGTACGGAAGCACACTTGGTTCCTGTTCCCGGAAATTCCCACCGAGTGCATTCGCAAGTGAAGGAGCCGTTCGAGCGACTCAAAGCGTCTGCGGCAAGTGCGGGATTTGAACTTGAAATCGTAAGCGCATTCCGCGGATTTGATGCGCAGCTCACTATCTGGAACCAGAAGGCGCTAGGAAAGCGGCCCGTACTCGACGCCCGTGGGAACCCGGTGATTCTTGCCAAGATGCAGCCTCGCGAAATCGTATACGCCATTTTGAATTGGTCTGCACTTCCCGGCTTGAGCAGGCACCACTGGGGAACCGATATGGACGTCATCGATCGCAGGAGCGTGCCTGAGGGCTATCAGATTCAACTCACGCCCCAGGAAGTCGCTCCTCAAGGCATGTTCGGGAAACTCCACGCGTGGCTGGATGAGAACATGGAAGATGAAGGGTTTTACCGGCCTTATCAAAATGACTTTGGTGGCGTGAAGCCAGAGCGATGGCACTTGAGCTATGCCCCTATTTCGGAAAGTCTCTTTCGTTCTCACCGAGAAAGCTTAGTTCGGCAAACCCTTGCAAACGCCGAGATGGCTTTGAAAGCCGAGGTGCTTGCAGAACTTCCTCAAATATTTGACAGGTTCTTTCAGAGAGTTTCGCATGCATCCGGTAACTGAACGCGTTTCCGAAAACTTTCAGCCCGAAGCACTAGCCCATGCCCGAAGCCAGACCTGGCGAGCCCTGCAAACCATTGCCGCGCGGATTAAGGTGGGGATGTTAGAAGCCACGGCTCAGAATATCGCAGCCGAAGTACTCAAGGAGATGGGAGTCGCGCGCTACTGGCACAAGACTCATGTCCGCATGGGCGTAAACACTCAGAAGAGCTTTTCCGAGGCCTCCTTGCCGGGAGTTCGACTGCAGCCCAACGATATCTACTTCCTCGACTTGGGGCCGGTGTTTGATGGGTACGAAGGCGACGCAGGCGCTACCTTCACAGTGGGAAGTGACGCTGAGATGGTTCGAGCTGCAGGCGATGTAAAATGGATCTTTGAAACGGTGCAAGCGCGCTGGCGCTCGCATGCAGAATCGGGTGCATCGCTTTTAAGATTTGCGGAACAGACTGCGCAGCGCCGAGGGTGGAAGCTGTACCAGCCAGGAAGCCCTGGCCACCGCATCTCCGATTTTCCGCACCGGCTGTATCACACAGGAACGCTCGAGCAGCTGGAAACGGCGCCTGCGGCGGACCGCTGGGTGCTTGAAGTGCACCTACACCATCCTGTTCGTCGTTTCGGCGCTTTCTACGAAGATATTCTATCGGTCCAGTAGGGCTACTTGGTCTTCTTACGAAGAATCGGATTCCAGCTGCGATCTGCCACTCGAAGTTCAACGCCTTCTTCGTTTCGCATTTTTACTCCGAAGGAGGCAGGGTGAACTTCGCCAATGACCGTGAGTGCGACGCCTTGTTTCGCAAGCTGCTTTGAAACCTTTTCGATCTTCTTCGGATGCACGGTCACCAGCAGTCCGAAGTCTTCGGCGCCGAAAAGTCCCCACTGGCGGGCATTGAGACTCAGTAGTCGGGCTGCCTCACGCGCGTGGTCGGAAATGGGCAAGGTCTTTTCATCCACCCAAAGCCCGACTTTCTTACTTTGCGCCAAGCGGTGCAGCTCAGAGGCCAACCCATCTATCAGCGGACGCAAGGAAGTGACGGACTTTGCACTTTGCAGTTCTAAGCATTGCTGCAGCGGGGGCTTTGGGTTCAGGTGGGCCCGCACGACTGCGGCGTACTCGGTGACAGCTGGCCAACCGAAACGGCGCAAGCAATGTAACCCGGCCGTGGCATTGCCGACGGTACCGGTAACCGCCGCGAGGTCTCCTGCTCTGGGTGTTCCGACGGATCCCATGCGTTTGCCCAGTAAAGTGATGGAAATGAAAAACGCGGTGGGCGAGTGCGTGGAGTTTCCAAAACTGAGCGAGATCCCATTTTCAGAGGCAGCCTTTTTCGCGCCCCGAAAAACCTCATCCAGAAAAACTTCGGTGGTGGCCTGGTTCACTCCCACGCTCACTTGGGCAGAAGCGGGATCAACGCCGTGCGCCGCGAGCCGAAACATCGCCACCGTCAAAGCTTTGAATCCCAATTCGAACGGTGCGAGGAAGGTGGGATCAAACTGCACACCTTCAATCTCGTGATGAGTGCCTACCACCCAGTCCTTTTGCTTCGTCGGAAAAAGAGCGGGTGGTGGCATTCCTGAAGCTTGTAGAGGACTTAGCGCGAGACGAGAGGCTCCACGGAGAGCGGAATCTGATTTCATATTAAATGTATCTTAGCACGAGGGAAGCAGTGCCAATTAATTGACAATTTACCGACGACAAACTACGATCAAAGTGTAGTCACCTTTCAATTCCATTAAAACTTAGCAGCTTTACCAACAGTTGGTCTTCTACGAAAGAGGAAGCTGGGATGAATCGTATCCTAATCTTCGAGCGCGATTCTTTTCGCTTGGAAACGCACAAAGCGCAACTCGAGCAGAAGCACTATTGGGTGGCCGTGGCCAAGACACCCGAGGAAGCGATCGCGCTTGCCAAGAAGCAATTTTTTCACGTTTGCATTTGGGCGGTGGAAAATGAAGCCGATGTTACACACTTACAGGAATTGAAATCCATTCGGCCCTGGTCGAGTCTCTTGGCGGTTGCTTTGTCGCCAACGCCGCAGCTCATCGTAGCGTGTGTCCGTTCTGGCGCATCGGACTTTCTAGTTCAGCTGGATCAAGATGCCGGCGAACTATTGCGTCGTGTCGAAGTTCTGTTGGCGCATCACACCGAGGATGAAGACGACTCGTGGCTGGACTCACCCTTTCCAGGGTTTGTGGGGCGCCACCCACGCATGCGGGAAATTTTTCGCCTTATCACCAGCATCAAAGATACGGATTCGACCATTCTAATCACGGGAGAAAGCGGCACCGGCAAAGAAGTGGTGGCTCGTTCCCTCCACGACGTCAGCCAGCGCCGTCGGCAGCCATGGGTCGCCGTAAACTGTGGAGCAATCCCTGCGAGTCTTCTGGAGAGCGAGCTTTTTGGCCATATGAAGGGCTCCTTCACGGGAGCCGTTCAGAATCGGCTCGGCCGGTTTCAGCTTGCGGGCAATGGAACCTTGTTTTTGGATGAAATCAGCGATCTTCCATTCGATCTGCAAGCCAAGCTATTGCGTGCGATCCAGATGCGCGAATTTGATCCGGTCGGGAGTCAGGCGAGTGTGGCTCTGGAAGCTCGCATTATCGCCGCGACGAATCAAGACCTCGAAGCTGCGGTGACGGAGCGCAAGTTCCGTCAAGATCTCTACTACCGACTGAATGTCATTCCCCTCTATGTGCCGCCTTTGCGTCAGCGCAAATCGGATATCCCACTACTGGTGTCCTCATTCCTGAAGCGTTTCGCGGAATCGATGAGCCGTCCGGTAAGGGGTATCGCAGAGGATGCGCTCAAAACCTTGATGCAATACCATTGGCCGGGCAATGTTCGGGAGCTCGAGAACCTGATCGAGCGGGTGGTTGTGCTCAAGCGCGATGCAGGCGTGATTGAGCTTCGGGATTTCCCATCTGCTTACTTCCGGAATGTGCGCTTAGATCGTTTTGTGGCGAGTGTGGCGCTGCCGGATGATGGCCTAGACTTCAATGAGGCTGTTAACGAATTTGAGAATGAGCTTATTCTTCAGGCACTTCAGAAAACTGAAGGCAACAAGAACAAAGCCGCAACGCTTCTGGGGCTAAATCGGACGACTCTTGTTGAGAAACTCAAACGCAAGGGCTTACGAATCGCTTCCTAAAAGGTGCCCGGGCAACTTTTAGGCTATTTATCCTCTTCAGGGGGGCGCTTCTTGCCCTCATCTGCAAACTGCTTGATGAAGTACTGCAAGACGCTACTGCGTTTGGCGCCGCCCGTGATGGATTTCACGTCTTCATAAACCGTGGGATCATTAATCAAAGCGCCGAGGCTGCCTTCTCCCCGCTCAATCTTACCTAGTATGGCTTCGAGATGATTTACGGCTTTGCCGAGCTTTGCCCCGGTTTTTTCCTGGCGGAGTTCAGTAGAGATAACGGCGAGATTCTTTGTGACCAAAGCGAGGTTCTGCATGGTCGCATCAAAGTCGCCGCCTTCATTGAATTTCTTAGACAGCCCCCCCATGATCTTGCCACCTTGAGAGAAGAGATCTTCGGGCTCCTCGGTCGTGATGTTGTCGCCATGCTTCAGTACCGGAGAGTCTGGTGAGCCGAAACTGATCTCAATGTACTTGTCTCCCAAGACTCCTTGGGTGCGGATCTGAGCTACCGAGTCTTTACGGACAAACTCCTGAACACTTCGGTTTACTGACATTTCGACAATGAGGTCGCGGGTCTTCGGGTCAGAGATGCGAATCCCCCGAATAACGCCGACTCGCAAGCCCCCTAAAGTAACTTCTGAACCCATATGCAGGCCTTTGACTTGCTTGAAGGTGCCGTAAAGGGTGAATTGAGACTTCAGGACTCCCCCTCCGCCGATATTGAACAACACGAAGACGAAGGCGAGGAAGCCCACCGTCACCATGATTCCAACGATAATGTTGTTTGCTATTTTCTTATCCATTACATCGTTTCCCCACGAATGAAACCCGCGAGGTCTTCATCCGTGCTTCGCTTGATCTCTTCAGCCGTTCCAAGCGCATGAATTTTCCCATCCTTCAAAAAAGCCACACGATCGGTTACGGCAAAAATGCTCGACATATCGTGCGTTACAAGAATGGAGGTTGCCCCTTGCTTCTGAAACGCCAAAATAATTTTCAAAATTTGCTGGGTATTGTACGGATCTAACCCAGTCGTTGGTTCGTCGTAGAGAATCACTTCTGGTCCGATGATGATGCTTCGTGCGACTCCCACGCGACGCTGCATCCCACCGCTTAAGTCCCCCGGAAATAGGTGCTGGCTTCCATCTAACCCTACTTGTAGCAGGGCTTCTTTCACTTTTTTTCGGATCTGCGTCTCTGTAAGTTTTGTATGCTCTCGAAGTGAGTACGCTAGGTTTTCTTCAATCGTGAAACTGTCGAACAAAGCGCCATACTGAAACACGTAAGCAATACGTTTTCGTACGTGCACCAGCGAGTCTTCGTTAAGAAGCGTTATATCTTCGCCGCCAAAAAGAATCTGACCTTTGTCGGGCTTCTCCAAGCCGATCAATGAGCGCAGCAGAACGCTTTTGCCCGAACCGCTTCCACCCATGAGCGTCAGAATCTCGCCTTTGTACACTTGAAGGTCGATGCCTTTATGCACCTGCTTTCCTTCAAAGCGCTTATGAACGTTTTTGACCTCGATGATGGGCTCTTTGTCTCTCATTGAGCCCCCCGTTCATAAAGCCACCAAACTTTCGTCAGCAAGAAATCCTGAATCGCGACCAAGATGCTGGCCGTCACGACGGAGCGGGTCGTGGCGAGCCCCACGCCTTGAGTTCCTCCCTGGGTGGTAAGTCCGTAGTAGCAGCCTGTGATGGCAATGGTGACGCCGAAAAGGAACGTTTTGCTAAATCCCACCATGAAGTCGATCGGACGCAGCCCCAACAAAGCCTCATGGAAGTAAAAGCCGGGCTCGATGTTTAGCTCGAAGTACCCAATGAAAAGGCCACCGAAGATGCCGGTGAGATCCGCAAAAATGGTGAGCATGGGAGCCACGAGTAGCATCGCGAGCACTCTGGGGATCACGATGCGTTTAATGGGATCTGTTCCCAACGCGCGGATGGCGTCAATCTGCTGAGTGACTTTCATCGCACCAATCTCGGCAGCCACTCCCGAGCCCACGCGACCGGCCAGCATCAGGCAGGTCAAGATGGGTCCTAGTTCACGCAAGATCGAAAGACCCACAATTTTGGGGACGTAGAGTTTTCCGCCAAAGCGCTCGAGCCCTAGGCCGAACTGCAGAGTCATGACCATTCCCGTAGAAAGGCCAGTGATTGTCGTAAGCGAAAGGGATTTGAACCCAAGCTGGTAGCACTGCTCCGTGAATAGACGAAAGTAAAATGGCGGGCGAAAGAGAGAAAGGAGGGTGGCATAAGTGAGGTTGACGCCACCACCTAGGAACTCAATAAAGCCAACGAACGCATTGAAAGAGCGTCGACTCGTATGGCCCAAAAGTTTTTTAGTTTCTTCCATATTTAAAACTCGCTACCCATTCTTGAAAAGCCTGGCTGTCCGCTTGTGAAATTTCTCCAGGGCTAACCAAAGAAAAATCAAAGACGCAGCCTGCTTTTGCGATGACAAACAGATTGAGATGAAACGGAGCGCCTTCGAGCTTGGCCGTAACATCCGTGAACAATCCTTCATTAGGGCCCCACTGGACTTTCTCGCGCTTCTTTATTGTGGTGTTGCGCGTTCCCATCAGCAAATGCCGAGTCAGCACATCCAAAGGAGCAGAGGGGTTCTCATTGCAACTGCTCGTCAGGGTGGCGATGTTGCCGGACGCAAGCTTATACGCCCTGTCGCTCTCTTCGCGGCCCTTGCGCTTCCAGCCTTCCGGCGCAACGAGCTCATAGCCATCGGCATGCTCGAGGCCCGCGCCCCCGCCAATGAGTGAGCATCCGCAGAGCAGAAGTGCTGCAAAAGTAGATGTAATAGTTTTCGAAGTCACACGTCGGTCCTGTTCCCTATGCTTATCGGAAAAACGCTTCGAAAATCCCTGGGGCGCCGCGGCATCTCGCGACGGAATGTTGTCACTGATAGCGCGATGCATTGTGAGTGTCGACAAAACGTTGACGTGCCGACAGGAAAACCACCGGCGCTGCGATCTTTCCAAGGGGGCGCCGCCTCAGATTTTCGGCACAGGCTTTGCTTTAGAAAGTTCACGGTGCTCTACCCAAGATCCGTCTTCTATTTCCTCTCCCTATTTCTGCTGACCAGCAAAGCGGCGCAAGCTGCTAGGGCGTTCAGCGCATGGGAGGAGTTTGACTCGCCGCACGCCATGTGTGAGCGTCCTATTTCTTTGCACACGGGCCGCGAGGCCTTTTTTGAAGTCGCAAACAAGGTAGAGGGTCGCGACGCCTACAACCAGCTGGTGCGATTCTACTCTTCTAAGAAGTGGCGCGAGTTGGCGACGGGAATCGAAGCTTTTCGGGCGGAGTATCCGGCGAGTCCCTTGCGCGAAGCCGTCGCCTTCCTTGAGGTTCAGTCCCTACTGGATAGAAGCGATGGACGCAGTGATGATACAGAAAAGGCTGCTGAGAAAAAGTTAAGAAATGTTCTGCTTCAGTATCCAAACTCCGACTTGGCTCCGATTCTTGCTGCGGCAGCCGGAGCGCATTGGCTCAAGACGGGCAACTACCAACGTAGTCTTGCTGTCTATGAAACGGCCGCACAGGCGCACCCGACCCATGAGCTAAGGTGTACCTTTCTGCTGGGAGTAGGTGAGACTTCGTTTCTTCTTCGGCACTTCGATGCGGCCGAGAAGAACTTCGACCAAGTTTTAAATCAGTGCCGAAACTTTCGTTTGAGAACTGCGGCAAAGATTCGAAAGATAGACAAGAGCTTGCCCGATAATGCGGAAGGGATGGAGCGTCAGTATGAAACCCTCATAGCAGAAGACAGTCCCTTTATTGAACGTTTCTATCAACCGACTTTGGCGAACTTGGGCGAGATAAAGTATCAGCTGAAGAAGTACGACGAAGCGGCCTACTACTACGATCGCTACCTCAAGACCGAGAAGGGATCGCCCGACTGTGTCGCTGCTTCACTCAAGCGCATGGCAGATATTGATCATCGTCGGGGGAAATCCGCTTCAGAGGTTACCGGGCGCTATCTGGCGGTATATGAGAAGTCGGCCAATACCAATGAAGGCATTTTCTCTCAGCTGCATGCATTGATGACCGACCCTGCGCTAAAGCGAGGGGCAGAACTCGAGCGCCGCATTCGGTTGTTCGACGATAAAGTCGACAAGATTACAGACGAATCTTTGCGCACTCGTTTGTATGTTGAAAAGGGTCTGACGTTGTTGGAGATGGCACAACCCGGAGCGCTGAGTTTCCTCGCAAAGCTGAAAGACAAAGTAAAGATTCGTTTTGACCAGGGCAAATCAGGTGCATTCATTCGTTCTCGAATTGTGAGTCTCGCAAAAAAGGGGGAGTTGGCTCCCTTGGGCTCTAGTGCTTTGTTGGATACCCTCGAAGAAGTCCACGCCGTTTGGCTGAAGGACCAGCCCGAAGAGAGTTGGGCTCGGTCGTTCTATGCTGACCAACTGGTCGCCCGGTTTGTTGCACTTGATCGAGAAGGAAAACTCTCCGACGCGATGGCGATGCTGCATCGATGGCGAGAAGCTGCTTTGTGGCCGAACACGGGGCCTTCCGCCGGCAATAAGGAAGCTATCGCACGAGCGCTTTTGACGGATCTCATCAAAGGGGGGAGCGACAGTGCGGCAGCACTCTTGGTCTCTCAATCTCAAGCGACGCTTCAGCCGTTCCTCGAGCCAGAGTTTCGAATCGTCGGTTGGCTAGCAGGTCTTCAGATCAAGGCGAGCGCGTCTCGAGGTGGATGGTTGAAATGGGAACGTGAGCTGGCCACGACGTCTTCTCGCTTGTCACCCGACATGGTTCCTGTCTTTCGGTTGGCATCCGCGGTGGGCCTGCGGCTTCAGGGCGATTTTGCGGGAGCAGAAGCTGCCTTGAAAGGTCTCAAGTCAGTGCAATGGCGTGAGCGAATCGTGCAGGAAAGCGTAGCCGTGGCGGTTGGCCGAGGCCAGGGCGAGAAGGCATTTCGGATTCTTAGAAGCGAGTGGGCTACAGCGGATACGAAGAACAAGCCGGCGCTGCTACAACAGATGCGCGCTGCGCTCGAGGAAACCAAAAGCTGGAGCAAAGCACCGGAACTTTTGAGTCTCGCAAAGAAGTCCCTTTCGGAAGGTGAAGAGCTCGGAGGGTACTTCCAGTTCGCTGGAAAAGTATTGGCAGAGAATCGCGAATGCAAGCAAGCCATCCCGCTGCTTCAGACCGCACTCAAGATGGCAGGGCCTTCAACCGCGCCCGAAAGTCACTTTAGAGCGGGGCGTTGTTTTGCGGTCGAGAAGCGCCTCGACGATGCTCGCGAGCAGTGGACGGCAGCGATAAATTTGAAGGATCCGTTCTGGAGTCCGTTAGCTCAAAGTGAAATGAAGTTGGTCTTCCCTTAGAGGTTCATTCCCATGAAAACCGTTGAGTTTCGCAACCGGGCGATCGTCGTCGGCGATAGCCTTATGCAAAATACCCTGTCGCTCGCTGCACGAGCGGCACTTTCCAATATGCCAGTGCTCATCACGGGGCCCAGTGGGACTGGCAAGGAGCTCATCGCCCGTTTTATCCATGAGAAGAGCGCGCGCTCTAGCAACGCTTTTGTCTCTGTCAATTGTGCGGCGTTGCCGGAGGGTCTCATGGAGGCCGAGTTGTTTGGATATGAGCGCGGGGCCTTCACGGGGGCTATCGCTCAGCGCATAGGTCGTTTCGAGCGGGCCAGCGGCGGAACTTTGCTCCTTGATGAAGTAAGCGAAATGCCTGTGCACCTACAAGCGAAACTCCTTCGCGTGCTCCAGGAGGGAGAGATCGACCGACTGGGAGGGAGCCATCCCGTTCCGATCCGAACTCGAATCATTGCTACTACGAACGTCGATCCCCTTGAGCTCATTCGTCGAGAGGCGTTTCGAGCCGACTTATTCTATCGCCTCAATGTCATTAGGATCGATTGCCAGCCTCTCGTGGGTCGCCTCGAGGCCATCGATTGCCTGTCTGAGCGATTTCTTTTGAAGGCCGGTCAGGATAGCGGGTGTGAGGTGAAGCGCTTGTCGGACAAAGCGAAGGAGAAACTTCGCGACCATTCCTGGCCTGGAAATGTGCGTGAACTGCAGAATGCGATTGAGCGGGCGGCTTTACTCTCTGACCATCCCGTCATCGGCCCTGAGCACTTGGACCTTCGGTCTATGTCCGTGGGTTCGGGCGAGGACCCCACAGACTTGGGGCAGCTGGAGCAAAGAGCCATCCTATCGACTCTGGACAAGACTTCCGGAAATCGCAGCGAGGCGGCACGCCGTCTTGGCATTAGCGTTCGCACGCTTCGAAACAAACTCAAAGAATTCGGAACCTAGGTAATAGGGAAGTTTCTTCCCCGGTAGCGGCAGGAATTGCCGCAAGGGTGGTTTGGTTTACGCACAGAAGGTGTGGTCCGCGGATTGCAGCATTATTGTATCGGCAACCCTCCATCCAAACTTTAGAACTATTTAGGAAAAGAAAATGAGCCTCTTTGATTCCTCTGTTCGGACTTTGGAAAAATCGATGGACCTGTACATGACGCGCCATAACGTACTGGCGGACAACATCGCCAACGCGGAGACCCCGTTCTTCAAAGCACGTCGCGTGGATTTTGAAGCGGAGCTAGGTCGCGCTGTTGCGGCAGAAGAGACCGGAATTGGCGGGCTGGCTATTGAAGACGTAAAGCCCATCATCTTCCAAGAAGCGGACTCGGAACTCGGTCAGGATCTGAACACGGTCGACATGGATAAAGAGATGTCCGCTCTGACCAAGAACGATATTCAGTATTCCGCTGCATCCCAAATGGTTTCCAAGAAGTTTGCCCTACTCAAATATGCAATCTCTGGAGGAGGTGAAAGGTGAGTGATTTCTTTTCATCCTTAGACATTAGCGCCTCGGCACTGAGTGCTGAGCGTCTGCGTATGAACGTTACTTCTAGCAACCTGGCTAATGCGCAGACTACCCGTACCCCGGAAGGGGGACCCTATCGTCGAAAAGACGCCGTGTTCGAAGCAAAGCCTTTTGCTGAAGAACTGGCCTCCCAGATGGATGCTCCGCTGCACAAAGTGCAGGTAGCAGATGTCATTTCTGATCCGAATCCGCCGAAGCTGGTCTATCAGCCTGACCATGCCGATGCGAACGCGGATGGCTATGTGGCTTACCCGAACATCAATACGATGGAAGAAATGGTGAACCTCATCACAGCAAGCCGCACGTTCGAAGCCAACGTCACGGTGATCAACACCACTCGTAACATGATGAACAAAGCCTTGGATATTGGCAGGAGATAATAGATGGAAATCAAACTAGATAGCATGCGTTTGATGCAGCCGATGATGGAGATGCCAGAGATGCACTCTATCGGTGACAAGGTCCCCGAAGCGGGTGGCTCCTCCTTCCTTTCGTACTTGGAGAAATCCATGGGCGAAGTAAACCAACTTTTGAATGACTCGGATCAGAAGTCGACCGACCTTGCGACCGGCAAGACGGAAAGTCTTCATGAGTCGATGATTGCGACTGAGAAGGCTGAAACAGCTTTTAAGCTGATGGTGCAATTCCGGGCGAAGGCGATTGAAGCCTACAACGAAATCATGCGAATGCAGGTCTGATAATCCATGAACGAAACGCTGAGTAAATTGGTCGCTGCTGCGAAGCAGTGGGTAGATAACCTGACTCCTCGGAGCCGGACGATGATCGCCGTAGGTGTGGGCGCTCTCGTCGTGCTCGGGGCAGTGGTCGGCCTTGTCAAAAGCCAAGATCCTTATCAAGTTCTCTACAGCGACCTTCAAGGCGAGGAAGCTCGAGCTGTAGCCAAGAAATTGGGCGAGGAAAAGATTCCCCATATTCTGTCTGGGGATTCCACCACGGTGAGTGTGACCAGAAGCCAAGTGGCGCGCGCTCGAATGGAACTCGCCAAAGCCGGTCTTCCCGGGCAGGACGTGGTGGGTTTCGAGAAGTTTGATTCCGCCACTTTGGGCATGTCGAGCTACGTGCAGCGCATTCAGTACGTGCGTGCGGTCCAGGGCGAGCTCACCCGATCCATTCAACAACTTGCTTCCGTCAAGCGGGCCCGCGTTCACATCAGCATTCCTCCTAAGAAGACTTTCCTAGAGGAGGAAGAGCCGCCGAAAGCCTCTGTCATTCTGGAATTGAAGCGAGGGCAGAAGCCATCCAAGGCGGAGGTGAATGGAATTGCGCACTTGGTGGCGAGCGCGGTGGAAGGTCTCAAAGTTGCGAATGTTTCAATAGTCGATACTCAAGGATCGTTCTTGCACCGTCCTGAAGACGGATCCTCCGCAGCAGGCATGTCCTCCGCCTTGCTAGAGAATCAGCGCAACATGGAGGATGAGTTCCAGCGGCGCGTCGAGGAGATTCTGACTCCCGTGGTGGGCTTGGGCAAAGTACGCGCCCAGATTTCAGCCGAAATTGATCCTTCACGTGTGAATACCACGGAGGAAAGTTTCGATGCGGATAAGGCCGCTGTCCGTCAGACTGTAAAAAATGAAGAGTCTACCAACGGCACTAAGCCCAATCCCATTGGAATCCCCGGAAGCCGTTCAAACTTGCCCGGTGCAGAAGCGGTGAATCCTCCGGTGCCGATGGCCAACACGAGTTCAGAGAAGTCGATTTCGAACAGCACCTACGCTATCCCTCGCAAGATTCAGGTCACCGATAAACCGTCGGGTTCTTTAAAGCGTCTCACCGTAGCGGTAATCGTAGACGGCTACTATCAGACGGTAAACGGCGTAGAACAGTTTACGCCCCGATCCGATGAAGAACTCCGTCGCTTGCAGGACTTGGTGGCCAACTCGGTCGGCTTCGATGCCACCCGCCGTGATTCCATCACGGTAAGCTGCCTCCCCTTTCGCAATACCGACCTGGCCGTTGACGACATCGCAGTGCCGCCTGTTGGGTGGCTTCAGTCCCAGCCGCTTTACATGAAGGCAATTTTTGCCGCACTGGTGGCTCTCGTACCTATGTTCTTCATGGGCTGGCTGGCCGCGCGCCGACGTCGTCGCGAGGCAGCCGCAGCGATGGCACTGTCGCCCAAAACCGTTGCGCAGCTTGAAGCTGAGATGTCTGGCAAACCTACTTTGGAAGCCGATGAAGATGTACTCGGAAAAGAAGTGGAGCCATTGGAAAAGAAGGAAGAGCTCGAGCTTCGAAAACGCATTCTGGAACGTCTGACGGGTACCCCGAAGAAGGGACTCGCGGTGATTGAAGAGTGGCTCGAAGAACCGGATGAGAAACCCCGGGGTACGAACGAAACCCCTCTTCTCCAACCCGTTTAGTGATCTGCTGAGGAACTGATGACGAAAGCACTACTTTCAAAAAAGTACTCCGAGAAGATCCCACTCACGGGACTGGAGAAAACCGCCATCTTGATGAATGTTCTCGGCAAGGAGAAATCGTTTCAGATCATGAAGGATTTGAAAGACGCAGATGTCCGTCGTCTGCTCAAGATCATGGGAGATATGCGCAAGGCCCCCATTGCCCTCATTAATACCGTTCTGCGTGAATACCTTTTCAAGCTGTCCGAGCGCGAGGAGATTATCTTCGACGAAAATCTGTCGCAACCCAACATTATCAAAGAGGGCTTAGGGGAAGAACGGGCCAAAGCCATTTTCGGTTCACTCAAAGCGGTCAACCTAGTCGATCAAAAGCATCTGACGGTACTCGAGAACGTCGAGCCGAAAGTGTTAGCAGAGTTTCTGGTGGAGGAGCACCCTCAGACGATCGCCTTGGTCATTGCGCACATGAACTTGGACAAACAGATTGCAACGTTGCGCAACTTTCCCGACTCGATCCGTACGGAAGTCGTGCTTCGTATGGCGAGTCTTGAGTACGTCTCTCCTGAGAAGGTGGATGAACTAGACGATATGCTCAAGAAAGAGCTTTCCATGTCCGGCAAGTCGCGCACGAATAAGTTCGGTGGTGTCCTGGCTGTGGCTGAACTGGTCAACAACCTTGATAAGAAGACGATGAATTCGCTGATGACGCGGCTGGAAGACAAAGATCCCATTTTGGCCGAGGAGATCCGGCAGCACATGCTGACATTCTCGGATATCCAGAAGATCGATGACCGCGGTGTCCAGCTCATTCTCCGCGAAGTTCCGGGAGATAGGCTCCTGCTGGCGCTCAAAAGTGCGCCAGAGGAAGTGCGGGAAAAGATTTACTCCGCGATGTCCCAGCGAGCCTCCGAGATGCTCAGAGAAGATCTCATGGCCCTGGGTCCGCAAAAAGTGTCGGATGTCGAAGGCGCCCAGCGGCAGATTGCTGGCGTTATGAAGCGCCTTCAAGAAGAAGGAAAAATTGTCATTGGATTCAGTGAAGAACAGGAAGTTATTCCCTGAGTTGGTGGACGCCCCTAGCGAGGTTAAGAAGGCGAAGTTCCATCTGCCTTCTTCCTTTTGGGCTGCGATCCAAACCGACCCCGCCCTCAAAGCGGAATGGGACCAGCGAGTGGATGCGCGCGCTCGGGAGATTCTCGAGAGCGAGGCTGCGCCTCAGAAGCAAGCAATCCTCGAGGAAGCCCGAAAGCAGGGCATCGCGCAGGGTCTCGAAGAAGGGAAACAGCGTGCCCAGGAAATTTGTGACCGGTTGGAGGCGATTGCTACCGGAGTTGTGAAAGAGAAAGAAGCGCTTTTGCATTCGCACGAACGTGTCTGGTGCCAAACGCTATCTCGTACGGCGCAAAGGTTTCTCGCGCCTCTGTCGCCGGAAAGACTCTCCTCCCTTCAGGGATGGTTAGAGGAGGGAATTGGTGAGCTTGCAAAGAGCGGGAAGATTCGAGTTTTGGTGTCTCCTTCCGTACTGGCTCAGTTGGGGGAATTGGCAACGGGCTCGATGCCACATTGGGAATGGGCCGCAGATCCCAACGTGAAAGACGGTGATTTGCGTGTGGAGCTTGAGGGTGGCGGGCTATTGTTCTCGTCGCAAGACCAGTCCGAGAAAATTGACGCCAAACTAAAAGAGATTTTGGGAGTTTAATGAACGTCGCGCCGTTAGAAAAATTCTGCGAGGAGCTTCAATCGCAGTCCTTCATTCAATTCTACGGCGAAGTACGTCGTGTGAGCCGTGACGCGGTTCGTATCAATATGCCCGGCGCTCGAGTTGGCAGCCTTTGTTACATCCAAGGCGCCGCGGGGAACAGTGCGGTGGAAGTAGTAGCACTTCACCCAGACGGACACGTTGCCATGCCACTGGATGACTTAAGCGGTGTTCAGCTAGGCGACAAAGTCGTGATGGCCGATGAGATGGGCCTGATTTCCGCTGGTCCGGGTCTATTAGGGTCAGTGGTGGATTCGACATTGCGTTCCTATGAGAATCTTTCGCTCGATCGAATCAATGAACGCATTCCTCTTTATGGCGCACCTCTTAATCCGATGGACCGAGTGCCTATTACGAAGCCTCTCGACTTAGGTGTGCGGGCAATCAATGCCTGTTTGACCTGTGGCCAAGGGCAGCGATTGGGCATTTTTGCAGGAAGCGGTGTTGGAAAGAGCGTCCTCCTAGGCATGCTGGCCCGTCACACTTCTGCCGATGTAGTCGTTCTGGCGCTGATCGGAGAGCGGGGTCGAGAGCTCAGAGATTTCATTGAAAGAGAACTGGATCCCGAAGCGCGCAAGAAAATGGTGGTGGTTGCCGAAACGGCCGATACATCGCCCGTGCGCCGTGTCCGTGGAGCCTATGTAGCGACTGCGATTGCGGAACACTTTCGTCGCGAGGGAGCGAACGTGCTGCTCCTTATGGATTCACTGACGCGATTTGCCATGGCTCAAAGAGAGATTGGCGGAGCGGCTGGAGAGGCGCCCACTTCCAAGGGGTATCCGGCCTCTGTATTTAGCTCGCTTGCGCGGTTAGTAGAGCGGGCGGGCAACTGGGGTGCCAAGGGTTCCATTACAGGGCTGTATACGGTTTTGGTCGAAGGCGATGACTTGGAAGATCCGGTTGCTGATGCGGCTCGCGCGATTTTAGATGGTCACATTGTTCTGTCGCGCAAGCTTGCAAATCGAGGGCACTACCCTGCGATCGACGTCCTTGCGAGCATCAGTCGTGTCATGGATCCGGTTGTGACGGTCGAGCACAAGAAGTCCGCCCGGTACCTGAAAGAGCTGATGTCACGCTATCGGGACAACGAAGACGCCATTCAGTACCAAATGTACAACCGTGGAAGTGACCCTTCTATCGATGAATGTATTGCGATGTATCCAAAGATTCTCGAGTTTTTAGCTCAAGACCGTGAAGAACAGGCAGATTTTGGCAATACGCGCGCAAAACTTTTAGATCTGATGGGTAATTCCTGATGCGCGGATTTGTCTTTCGCCTTCAAAGGGCCCTTCGATTCTCGCTGCTTCGAGAGAATCAGAAGAAGACCCAGGTCGCGGCAGGTTTGCAGCGAGTGCTCTTTCTGGAGAAGTACATTCTCAAGTTGGAGAAAAGCCTGCGGACGGCATTGGAAGTGAGTCGACAGGCCGTTCACGAACTGGGAGCGGAGGCGCACCGTCAAGCGATCGTACCCGCTTTGGATGAAAGAAAACGAATTTCCAAGCTCCTCATGGAAGAGCGAGAGGGTTTGAAGCAGCGGCAGACTGAATTGGCGCGCTTGTCTCAGCGTAGGCGTTCACTGGAATCGCTTCGAGAGAAGCATTTGGCGGACTTCAAGCTAGAGACCTCGCGCAAAGAGCAAAAACGTATCGATGGGTTCTCAGTGCAGACAGGGTTTATGAAACATTCGGACAGGAACAGATAATGGGAAGGTCCATTCTCCTAGTGATTGCCATCGGTGCGGGTGTCCTGGGGACATTGGGGTACCAGCTTGCGGATTTCGGTTCCGTTGCAGACGCGTCAGGTGGCGGCGAGGCCAAGCCTGCAGCCCCCGCGGAACCCGTGGCGCCTTCCCAGTACGAACTGCGGGAGAGGTATCGTAAGCGCATGGAAGAATTGGCAACACAATCGGCAGCTAGCGCCAAAGCCGATCAAGCCAAGGGTCCGACGCAGAAAGACGTTGAACAGCTGCACGGCGTACTGAAAGAGCGCGAAAAAAAGATGGAAGAGCGCGAACGAAGCCTCGATACGAAAGAGCGTGAGATCAAGGAGAAGCAGGCGGCTTTGGAACAGCAGATTGGGAAGTATGAAAACGCTTTAGCCAAGCTGCGCAGTGAAATCAAATCGATGGAAGGGACTCGGGACGATAAGGTGAAATCGTTGCGAGAGATTTACACCCGGATGGACCCCAAAAAGGCGGCGAAAATTTTTGACGATATGGATGCGGAGGCAGCAAGCCGGATTCTGTCGGGTATGAAGCAGCAGCAAACCGCCGAGATATTGGCAAAGATGCAGCCCGAAAAAGCGCGTCAGGTTACCAAGCGATTTCTTAGTTCCACAGGTCAATGATGTAAGAAAAACGGGCCGCTTGAAACAGAGCGATGTCCCGAGAGAGGAGGAAACAATAGAGTGAATAACATAAACAATGTGGCAAGTAGTAACGCCGCCTTGTTACCGCAACCGTTGGGTACTCCACTGGAGACAGGTCAGTTCGATTTCATGAACTTCTTTCTGGGCCTCCAGGCAAATCCAACACAAGAGTGGTGGCAAGGTGGATTAGACGACAAGGCCAAACAAGCCTTGTCGGATAAAACAGATCCATTCCTTATGCCGTCGGTTTCTGCCGGCCCAGTCACTAGCATTGATACTTTTCAGGCACTGCAAAGTATGATCGGGGGCGCAGAATCGTCGACTTCCCAGAATGGATTTATTCCCACTCAGTCGCTTGTTAGTGCGACTGAAGTAAGCCCCAAAGTAGCGGCCGCGGATCTTTCGATGCTTGAGCTTTTGAGCAAGCCTATCGAGGATTTGCATCCCGACGAAATTAAAAAGCTCGTCGATTCTGTTTGGGGCGATGTGCAGTCCATTAGTGTAGAGAACCACGACCGGCAATCGGAAGTCGATTCCGCCAATCACGCTTTGATGCGAAAGATGGCGGCTGAAACCAATAAGATTCAGCCCCCGTCCTCGAATCAAAATGCAGACACGGTGGGGGAACTGTCCAGTAGTCAGGTCATTGTTCCCAAGGACATGCCTTCCGAAGTCGCTACATCTCGATCGGATAAGAAGGAGCTGAAGTCCGAGAGTGGCTCGCCATTCTCGCTAGACTCCACCGCTCCTCGAGAATCGATCGAGGTAGTCGAAAAAGCGGAAGCACCGACGCCTGTGCGTCACTCGCAGCTGATGCCTCAGGTTATGCCCAAAGTGGATAGCCTGATCAGTCAGGGCGGCGGCAAGGTCACCATGGAAATCGACCCACCGGAAATGGGACGAGTCACCATTGAAGTGACGACGAGAGGCAAGCATGTCGAGTTGTCTATTCGGTCTGACAACCACGCCACGCGCGTGGCGCTGGAAGATGGAATGGCTGACTTGAAGACCGCGCTCCAATCCCAAGATCTGCAGCTGACTCGAGCTGAAGTTCAAACGACGACTCCCAGTTCTTATTCGTCCTTGTCCTTCGGTCAAAGCAACAGCGGTGGATCCGATCAGCCCTCTGGGGGTGAGCGGCAGTACAGCGCTTATCAACAGGAAGAAAAGTCCTACCCACAGCATTATGAAGCTCGTGGTCCCGTGCGTACAACATGGGCCGATGGGCGACTAGATGTGCGTGTGTAGGTGAGGAGACCTCATGAACGAGATTACCGGTGCAATTCCCGCACATTTGATGGAACGGCCCGAGCCGCCTGCTAAACAGGATGGAGGCATGGGGAAGGATGATTTTATGAACCTTCTCATGGCCCAGCTTAAGCATCAGGACCCACTGAACCCAATGGATCACAAAGAGTTCTCGGCACAGCTAGCCCAGTTCGCGTCATTAGAGAAGTTGACGCAAATCGGGACTGGTATTCAGAAGCTCGAAGGGGGAATGGGGGAGGAAGCTAAGCTTCAGGCGCTCGGAATGATCGGCAAACGGGTGAAAGCCGGTGGCGCCGAGATCCAGCTACTGGAGAACCAGCCGGTTGATATCCGCCTGAATACCGATGGCGGATTCAAACCCCTCAAAGTCTCTATCTACGGTGGAGACGGTAAGCTCGTTCGTGAGATCGAAATGGACGGAAAGTCCGATGGTAAGTCCATCACTTGGGACGGCAAAACCCAAGACAACGCGAATGCCCCTAGCGGTAAGTACTTGTTCCGCGTTGCAGGGGTAGGAGCGGACGGAAAGTCGAAAGAGATGGAAGCAAGTATCAACGGCAAAGTGATTGGGGTTGAGATGTCCGACAAAACCCCGATGTTGCTAGTCGCCACTGCTTCCGGCCAGACGAAGGTGGAGATCAGCAAGATCGATAATATCTCGATCGATGAGCCTGTGCAGGCCGCCAAACCGGGAACTCAATCAGTCCCGATGCCGGCTGCTGGAACTACCGCAAAAGCACCGGTAGCTGCAGCCCCGGCTGCATCCGGGGAGAAACAAGCTGAACCTAATGAATGGCCGCGGAGTGCCCTAAGCGAAATGGGCGGACGTGCCTGGGGAGGAATGCCATGAGCATTTCAGAGCTTTACCGAACTTCAGGGGTGATTGCTCCTGTTGAATCGCCGTCGATAGGCGGAGCCGAACGCAAGCCCGGAAGTACGGGCAAGCCGGATGGTATCTCCGATTTTGAAAAGATTTTTCGCAACCATCAAGGGCTGGACAAGCCGGCCACGGATTTACCGGTTGCTAAGGAGCCTTTGAAGTTTTCGAGTCACGCTGAGACACGCATCAAATCGCGTTCGATTCCGTGGAACGAAGACCTTGAACGCCGCGTGAATAGCGGAATTGACTCCGCAAAGGAAAAAGGCAGCCGTGAAACGCTGATCTTGGCCGACAACGTGGCCGTCATTGCCAATGTGAAATCGCGCACAGTCATTACGGCGATGGATTCGCAGCAGCTGAAAGAACGGATTTTTACGAACATCGATAGCGCTGTAATCGTCTAAAAAGTTTATCAACAAATACTCTGGCTGGTCCGTGGTCTCCCTCGGGGGTCAGAGTTTACCTAGGAGAGAACCATGGGTGTAGTATCCTCAATGGCTACCGCCGTTGCTGGTCTAGAAGCAAATGGCGAGATGCTAAACGTCATCTCTGACAACATCGTCAACGCAAACACCACGGGATTCAAAGGATCCCGCGCCGAGTTCCACTCGCTCGTTCAGGCCGACATCATGTCGTCTTCGGGCGGCGAGCAGATTGGACAAGGCGCAAAGGTGGCTGGCGTGACGGGCCTTTTCACTCAAGGCTCAATCACTCGCACCAATCGTCCTACCGACATGGCCCTGAACGGGGATGGCTTCTTCGTCGTGAAAAGCGATGAGGGAACAGCATTTACCCGTGACGGGTCTTTTCGATTCGATAAGGACGGGTGGTTAACATCGCTCGGTGGTCACAAAGTGCAAGCCTACAAAGCGAACACGGAAGGCAAGATTGGCGGACGAATGGACGACATTCGTTTGGATTTCAAAGCTATTCCGGCGCGCGCCACCAACAAAGTAGAGCTGTACGCAAACTTGGATGCGCGTCTACCGGTGGGAGGTCCTTTGGATCTGGCCAACCCAGAAGACACTGCGCACTTCACGTCTGCTTTGCAGATCTACGATTCGGTAGGAAATGCACATTCGCTTAGCATGTACTTTAATCGCACGGGCGAGGGCACATGGGAGTGGACGGCAATGACCGATGGGGGACAGCTCACGAATGGTGAAGAAGGCAAGTCAGAAGCAGTGGCTCGCGGCGTGTTGAATTTCGACAACGTTGGCCGTCTTCAGAGCTCCGATCAGCAGTTGGTGAATACGTCCTTTAAAGGCGGTGCCATTTCTGACCAGGAGCTGATGTTCGACTTCGGTGATCCGACCGAGGGATCGGGAACGGGTATGAAGGGTACGACGATGTACGGCTCTGCCAACGCGGTATTCCGCAATGGTCAGAACGGTTACACGGCTGGCGTGCTCTCCGATACCGTCATTGACTCCGATGGGCTTCTTACTGGGGTTTACTCCAATGGTGAGAATCGCGTGTTGGGTCAGCTGGCAGTCGCTCGTTTCGACGCAACGGAAAAGCTGTCGCGTGTAGGGCAGAACCAGTACGTCGAAACGCAAGCGTCTGGACAGGCGTTGATTGGAACCGCCAAGACCAATGGTCGTGGCGCGATTCAAACGCGCAGTCTGGAACACTCCAACGTCGACTTGGCAGCTGAGTTCGTTGAAATGATCCGTGCACAACGTGGCTTCCAAGCCAGTGCGAAGTCGATCACGAGCGCGGACCAGATGCTAGACGAAGTGATCAAGCTGAAAAACTAAGCTGAAGTAGAATCTTATTCACAAATTACCGCAGCCCCGTGGCCCCTGGCCTCGGGGCTGCGTGCTTTTGGGCTTAAACCCCTCCAGAGTCTGTGGCATATTCCCGCGCCTATGAAACCCCTGTTTGTCCTATGGTTCGTTGTCTTAATGTTGAGCCCGGCGGTAGCCGAAAGTGCCCGCGGGAAAAAGGACCGCCACCTTTACCACTGTTCGCAAGCGCTCTTGGTTGAGGTGATGCCCGATCCTTTGATGCGGGAGTTAGAGTGGCAGCACGCCAAAGGCATCGATGCGGGCCAGAAAAGCCGCATCGGCCTCTCTACGTTTGATTTGAGATGGATACTGGATGATGTCGATGCCACCGAAAAGTTGATGGAGTATTTCGATCCTTCGGGCGGGTCCTCCGGGGCACGGTACGCAGAAGGTTTCGTTAGCTGGGTGAACGCGTATGAGCGCTTGTATGCAACCCATATTGGAACGCTGTCCCGGGATTGGATGCACGCACGCCAGGGCAGTCCTTATACCGGTAAAGACCTTTTCATTCAGGCCGTGATGTTGAAGCTGGCCTATCGAAATCAAGCAGGTGCGCAGCCCACCATTTGGAGTACGAGGGAGCTGGCCGGGGCTCGGCTTTTGGCGGTGGGGGATATCGAAACTTACTTCGGAAGCCTGGGTGAGTTTCAGAAGCGCTATGACGCTTATCACCGCAGCCAGACAGGTCATCGGGCCCCGAGGACTCAAATACCGGAAGCTGAATCGGCGAGTCGTCGCGCTTTGAGGTCAGTGGGCGTTCGGCCGGAAGCCAATCGGGCGTGGCAGCCGATGGTGGCTGCGGATCGGCGCAATCGCACCCATCAAGAGGATTTGTTGTGGGCAATAGAAGCGATCGAGAGCTACGGAGACTCCGAAACTCTGCTCGCGGGATTATTTGTGCAGCGTTCGGAAGGAGAGATCTTTCAGAATCAGTTCTCCTTCGAGCGATATGAGTACCTTGAAAGAGAGTTTGGAAGTTGGTCTACTTTCGTTCAAAAACTCAATCGGGTTCGCAGTGATCGAGGGCTTCCTCTCATTACTTTCGAAAACGATGTCGTAAATTTCGCCCAAGAGTTGGTGGTGCAAGTGGGCGTTGCGTACGCGCGATCGGTGGGTCCTAAAGAGTTCACCGGTTTTCATTCTGAAAGTGAAGACTTTCCCTTCCGCGCCAACCTGGGGCACCGCGTATTCGTTGCAGCCAGGATGTCGGTGCGAGCCCTCAATGAACGTGTGTTTCGCCGGCTCAGATAGCGTTATAAAGAATAAAAACTGGCCTACCTCCGTGGGTTTATAGGTTGATCCGGCCCGGTAATTGCTCAGTTGCAGGGGTATGAAGCCTGGCAGCCCTAAAGTTAGTTGCAATTGCGGTCTTTCGGGAATGAATTCCGGACACCTTGTTTCTCATGGTTCTTTCCTGAGGAAATCAGATAGCCGCTACGTGCGAAGATGGAAG
>JBGTAN010000046.1:0-80117 GCA_041749855.1 Bdellovibrionota bacterium | reverse complement strand
GCCCTGGCACTTTCGAGGGCAAACCTATCCATTGAAGATCATCTCCGTCTATATTTTCCCCAACGAAAACCGAGATGCCCATGGGGAAAATCTATTCTGCGATCTTGTCGATCAAATAAAGAAAAAGAAATAGCTGGGGAGGGACTTGAACCCCCGACCAAAGGATTATGATTCCCTTGCTCTACCAACTGAGCTACCCAGCCGTGGCGCAAAACTTACCGCTGCGCCGTTGGATTGTCCAACGCAGTTTGGGTTAAACCGCGACCATGTGCTTTTCCAACCATCGGGCAATGGCGTTTAGGTCGGCCTTTTGCTCAATCACTTTCTTGATGAGGAAGGTTTCTCCCTCATCTGGGTCTACCCGAAGTAGGTAGCCATTCATGCGCAGAAAGATGGCCGTGACTGCAAAGGCCACGCGCTTGTTCCCATCTATGAAGGCATGATTCTGGGACAGGCTTTGGAGTAAGGCGGCGGCTTCCAGCGAAAGACTCGAGTAATAGCCCGTTTGGGGGCGCATCAAGGCGCTTTCCAGCAGGCCCAGGTCACGGGTCCCTCCGGTTCCTCCGAACCGATCCACTAAAATGCGGTGAAGCTTGACCGTTTTGCGGCACCTCCGTCTACGTTTAGAACTGCAGTCCCGAAGAATACGAATCGTTTCAAACACTCTTTTGAGTGGCACGGCGCTTGCTCATTAGCGGCCCGGAGAGTGTTATGCGAGTCAGTGTGTTTGCCCTCTTAATGTTGGCGGTGGTTGGTTGCGGAGCCCAAGGCCCGTTCTCGGGAACCTATGAGGGCGATGCGGCTCTGACTCTCGGAATGCAGCAGACGGAAAAGCTGACTGTGACGCTCAGCCAATCGGGCAATCAGGTGTCGGGTACCTGGATTTCTAGCTTCGGCGTGGGTGGAAGCCTCGCTGGCACAGGAGACAACGGACGTTTGAACCCAGTTTCCTGGGTTGTTCCGGAGGTGGCTGGTCGACAGACTTGTGCTGGAACTTTTACGGGTAGCGGCAACGCCCAAGGTGATTCGATTGTCTTTGTCCTCGTCGGAGCAACCGCCCGATGCAATACGGTGAGTGCTTCTTTCACGCTCACCCGCGTAGGTACGACCCTCGGCGTTCCGCAATAAGTTTCCCTCTCGATGTGATAACTTAAAGGGCACATGAAGCGACTGCTTAGTGCTCTGCTTTTATTTTCCGTCCATTTTGCTGCCAAACTCTTTTACCGAGTGGAGATGGAGTGGATCTCCGCTCCGCCGGATCCCTGGCAAGTGGTTAAGAAGGACCTGCGCGTAGTCGCTTTCCTTAATCACACCAGCCTTTTCGAACCGGTTTTCGCCGCAGGCCTTCCTTTACATGTGCTTTGGTATCTAGCGGGCCGTGCGATGATTCCCGGCGCTGACATTACTTTGCGCCGCCCCATCGTCGGTACGTTTTACCGGCTGCTAACGCCCATCACTATTCCGATTTCTCGAAAGCGCGATGGAACCTGGGATTACTTTCTTTCGCAAATGCGCCCGGGTCGAGTGGTGATGCTCGCGCCAGAAGGCCGAATGAAGCGGCGAAACGGGCTGGATAAAAAAGGCGAGCCGATGTCAGTCCGAGGCGGGATTGCAGATATTCTCCATGCCATCCCTTCGGGGACCCTGTTGATTGCTTATAGTGGCGGCCTTCATCATATTCAGGCCCCTGGAGATAAGTTCCCGCGCCTTTTTCAAACGGCGAAAATGCGCCTTCAGATTGTGGACATTGCAGAGTACAAGAAACAGATGCAAAATCTCGGCGTGCCCTTCAAGATGGCCGTCGTGAAAGACTTAGAAGAGCGAATGAGGCGGTTTTGTCCAGCATGACTTTAGAGCGAAAGGGATTTCTTACTTCCATCCAGCGATTGGTGGCCGTTCTGGGGTGCAGCTACAAGTACGGACGCGCCGTCTACCGCAATTCGAAACTGGATCCGAAAGTCCAAATTGAGGGCCGCCAGGCTTCCATCACGGGTTGGGGCGAGGAGATCATGGAGATTCTCAATATCCATGTACGCACTACGGGCACCCCCTCAAAAGAGCCCACTTTGTTTATAGGAAATCACATCAGTTATCTCGATATACCGTTGCTCTGCTCTCGGGCTCCTGTGGTCTATGTTGCCAAAAAGGAGTTGCAGAAATGGCCTTTGTTCGGAAAGGCGATGACCTCTGTAGGCACTGTGTTTGTGGATCGGAGCTCCATCCATTCGCGCAAGGGAGCGGCCGACGAAATAGCCCCTTACATCAAGCAGTCGGGCCAGAGTGTCGCGATTTTCCCCTCGGGTACGACAACGTTAGAGGAGCAAAAGCCTTGGCGATGGGGTGCTTTCGTCCTCGCCAAGCGCCACGGCATTCCTATTCAACCGTTCCGCCTGTGCTATAAACCTAGGCGAGCTGTAGCTTTTATTGAAGATGATTTGTTTCCGCCCCACCTGTGGAACCTAGTCCGTCTGGGTAAAATCGAAGCCCAGCTCGACTTTCACGAACCCATCCTTGTCGACGATCCGGACGCAGAAGCGAAGCGTTGGTGGCAGTGGACTCGCGAGATCCTGACGTAAACCATAATAAAACCTAACGGTTGACGTACAGCCCCATAACGGTTTTCCTGTGCCACGCAACAGGGGAAATTCTACAGGGGCCGACGGTATGTCTTCTAACAGAGCATCTGGGTTTTTGGTGTCGAAGTCCGTCTGCCGAAGTGGTAGCCAAGGCGCGATGAAGCAAGGGGTCTTGAATGGAATGGGTTTGTGCACTCGCCTGCGGGCGATTGCCATCGCCATTCTACTACTCTGCTCGCTTGGCGTGGCGGATGACTCCTGGCCCGAAGCGGCCGTTAAAGCACCCAAAGAGTTCAATGCCATTTCCATTTTGCGTGTTGTGGACCCGACGCTACCAGGCTGGGAAGCCGCCAGCGCGTGGAATGAATTTCGACACATGGTTTCGGAAGCGCCCAGCAAGGGAATCGATCGCCTACAAGTGGACTTCTGGTGGCGCCTTCTTCAGCCGGCAGGAGCAGACTCCTGGGAACCGGCCTATTACGACAAAATTCTAGATATCGTTGAAGAGGAGAATGCGAAGCACATCAAGGCAGGGCGCAAGCCTCTGTTGATTGATGGCAAGATCTGTCGTCATCAACTGGGTGGAAATCAGGGCGACGGGGACGCGGTCATTTTACTTCCCGATCATATTTTGGAAGAAATGCGCCCCAATAGCGAGCACGGCGACTTAGCCTATGTGAGCGAAGCGGTTTATCGCGATGGTAAGCTGGTTGGCTTTCGCAATGAAGAAGCCCTGTCGCCGCAGGCCGGAAAGTACTTGCGTCACCACACGCGAAATCTCTTCCAGCGGGTGAATGATCATTTCGGGAAACGAAAGGGCCTGATTGCTAAATGGATCATCGGCATGAAAGCCGCTGGGGAAATGCTTTATCCCGCGTACCATTTGCCCGTGCGCAGTGCGGATATCGCGCATGCCTTTTTTCCTAATCGTGGTGTCTTCCACATGGGATCAGAAGAAGCGCAGAAGATGTTGCGCGCGGACCTGCGGGAAAAGTATGCGGGCGATTTAGTCAAACTTAACCTCGCGTGGGAACTTCCGCCCGAAAAGGCTTTTACTTCGTGGGACGAAGTCAGTGCTCTGCAAACTCAAGATGAAGTCGATGTGATGCTTCGCGACCATGGGCAGTACTCCCAACAGGGCCAGGATGTTTTGGGTCACTACCACCGTGTCATGGCCGATGATTGCTTTGCGGACATGGAAGTGGCGGAGCAAGTATTCCATTCGCCCGCATCGGTGTTTGCCGATACGCCGCTCGCAGCGCAGGTTCCCGGCGTGCATTGGGGCTTTGTGCACCGGCTTCCCATGCTGACTGCGGGCCTTTTATCGACTGAGGGGGCTTCTCCCTCTCCTTCGCTTCCCATTCACGAGATGCAACCCAAAGATTGGAAACAAGAGCGTGGCGCGGGATTGACCAGTCTTTTTGAACGCACCTTTGTTCGCATGCGCACCAAGTACCCTCAGTCGAAATGGTATTTCATCTATACCTGTGCGGAGCTCCCTAGCTGTGCGCACGATTGTCTTTTGCGCGGAGTCGCAGATGCAGGGTGTCACTGCAAATTGAAAGAGTGTGACGTCCATTCGTTTTCCGGGGCCGGACATTTGACGAGAGCGATGGCGCATCTCGGAGCGGAACACCGAATTCCAGGCCTCATTGAAAACGCGTTGAATGAAAGTATCCATTGGCCCAACCCGATAGCGGAACTGGAACGGGCCTTGGGGCACGAGTGGATCGTCGGACTGTATTTTTTGCGCGCTCCTGACTTCCTTCATAGCAAGCATGCGCAGGACCTGGTTGCGAGATGGCGCGCTGGGGAAGCGAGGGCTGCCGAGGCAGCGGCTGCTTGTGCCGACCGGTTGCTGGTGCTAGAAGAACCGGCTCCAGTTTCCGAAAGCTAAAATGGATGTTCTTGAACAAAACGAATGGCTCCCTCGTGCTCCCGAACTGTCGGGTCTAGTAGCATCGCACTACACCCTTGATAGTCTAAAGGCGTTGGAATCGGTGCTCAGCCCAGCTTTAGCCATCGAACTCAACCCCTTGGGCCGGGTGTGCGCAAGCTCTCGGCAAACAGAAGGGGCCGACCCCACTCACTATGATGCGGTGTGGGTGCGCGATAGTGTCTGGGCGTATTGGGGCTTGAGAAAAGGTGGGAAACAAACACCGGAATCCGAGCGTGTTTTGAGAGGGCTTGCAGATTACTTTGGTTCGGATACTCAGCTTTCGCGACAAGCGGATATTATCCGTGAACCTGCTTTAGTGGTAGCAGCGGATGGGGCCATGCAAGTAGTCCACATTCGTTTCGATGGGCGCTCTGAAAGTTTTGAAGATGTACAAGTCAACGGAGCGGATCAGGTCTGGAACCACAAGCAGCACGACGCCGTAGCGTTGGTAGCGATCGCTGTCGCAGAGGCGCTTGAGTCAGGGGAGTGGAAACCGGAGGACTTGTCTGCGGGAGCGTGGAGTTTTTTTCTTCGGCTGCCCACCTATTGGGACCGCCTAGACTTTGCAAACTGCGAAGACGCTGGGGCTTGGGAGGAAATTGAACGGGTAAATAGTTCTTCCATCGGATTAGTTACCGCGTCATTGGAAAAGTGGCAGGCGCTTTCGCAACTGGAAACCTGGGGCGAAGTCTTCTTGCGCAAGGCCAGTGAATTCAAGCTCGATGTCGACTCTGAAAGTCTTTTTAATGAGCGCATTGGAATGCTCATCGAAACGGGCTACGTCCGTTTGGGGAAGCAGCTTCCGCATGAGTCGCCGGAATACCCGATCCAGAGCGCGAAGTGCCGTTCCTCGGATGCGGCACTATTGAATTTGATTTATCCGTGCAGCCTTAAAAAGATGAGCGATCTGGAGCGAGCACGCCTACTAGATAAGGTTGGAGACTTGATCCGTCCCGTTGGCGTGCTTCGGTACCACGGTGACGCCTATCAAAGTGCGGGGTACTGGAACACCTCGCAGGATCTGACGCACGACACGCGCACGGATGATCACAGTACGGAAAGCAGTTTCGGAGCGCGCGCCAACCGCTTTGTTCCTGACACGGAAGCGCAGTGGTTCTTTGATTCCTGGTTTTCGCAGTGTTTCGGAATTTTGTACGCTCGTGTGGGAGATGAAGAGTTCTTTTTGCGGCAAGTGGCCCACTTTAATCGCGCACTTTGCCAGCTGACGGGCCCGAATGAAACGGGGGCGGATGGGATGCCCGTTCCGGCTTTCGCTTTGCCGGAGTCCTATAATACGGTGCTTACAGACCAGGGGCGGCAACTCCTGCCCAGTCCTATTACGCCCCTTAATTGGTCAAAGGCCTGTCTGAAGCTTTCTATTGAGGCCCTTCGGGCCAGCATCGAACTACGCAATCGATAGATTCTCGGGAAGTCTCAAAAGCGTCTCTTTCATCTAGTTAAAGTGACACTTTACGTCCCCCCTTGCAGTCGCTTGTGCGGTGTATTCATGGCGTATGCCTTGCACATGGGTAGGAGCTGGAAGGAGGCGTTCGCCATGCGAGATTCAGTCCTATTAGCAATCGTCATAGCCGCATTCATCACGGTCATGCTTTGGAAGCCGGCAGCCGCCCCCTCAGAAATCTTAACTCAAGGAGCGACTCATGAAACCCACACAGGAACAGATCCACGCAGCCAAAGTGCAGCTAGAAAAAGTATCCAGCAAAGTCACCGACAAGATCCAGAAGCTGCAATTGAACGAACACGCGGAGAATCTGAAGGCACTGCTTCAGAAGGCGAAAAAATCAGTTCAATCTATTCTCACAAAAAATTAAAGCGCTCAAAGAAATCCAAAACGGTGGTGCATGGCGTGCCACTGGAGGACTTTGTCGATGCAAAGCAAAACGCTTTGCCGATGTTTGATGTTACTGCTGGAAAACCCAACGGCGTCCGGATGTTCGTGCAATGTATGGAAGTCAAAAAAGGCAACACCGTGAATCTCAACGAGCGCGAATGCAGCGAGTTAGCGCTTAAGGCACCGTCACGACGTCCACGTTTTTAGGGTAAGCTCGCGCCCAGAGTCAGCTCGCGCCCAGAGTCAGCTCGCGCCCTCAACCTGGTAAGCGCCTGTTTCGATCGTGCGCGCGCTTTCAAGGGGGATTCGTCGGTATCCAGAAAGTAGGGCAGCTAGATGTGCTTCTGATGAGTATTCATCTCGAAGGCGTATCTGGACTCCCTTCGCCTCCTGACGAGCGATATGTGGATCTTTCAATACTTCCTTTATTTTTTTCGCCAGCAACTCAATCTTGCCCAACGGCGCCATTCGATTGGCTGGAATCAACTCATTCAATGCGGGCACGTCGTAGCCCACCACCGGAGTGCCCATAGACAGCGCCTCCGCAACAGATAAACCGAAGGCTTCGGGGCCTCGGTTCGGAGCGACCACCACGGCAGCTGAAGCCATGATACTCAACGTCTCATCGGGAGAGGTTCTGCCTAAAAACCGCACGCGGCTTCCGAAGCCATACGTTTGCGCGAGCCGCTCCATCGACTGACGGAGTTCGCCATCCCCACATACCCATAGCGTCCAGGATGTTTCAGCCAAGTGCTGCAGCGCTTCCAGTAGGTCCGCCAATCCTTTGAGCGGCGTCAGACGCGCGGCAAACACGATTAAATTCTCAGGCGCGTCGCTAAGCGATTTTGCCTGCGCCGAGGGTAGGGGATTAGGAACAAAATGCATGAGTGCTTGGGGCCAACCATCCGCAACGAGTGTCGACTCGACGTATCGGCTGATTGGAAAGACGCGATGGACCGCGTGCTGCATGGCGCGACGCTTAATTCGATAGCCTTCCACAGCATGCGCTCGATGCAGATCGGATTTGAGAAAAGACAAGCATCCGATTTCTTTGCTATGCGCAACACATCCCAGTCCGCTGCGTTTGTGGCAGACGCCCCCTTGTTGCACTAGGCGCGCGCTGGAAGGGCATGAAGGGGCCACCGTGTGTGCGGTTAGCACCGCGGAGGCGATGGGAGACAAGGCGCGCACTAGCCGAGCATCAAATAGGTCATGCCAGTGAACAATGTCGGGCGAGATCCTCTCCACGAAACGCGCCACTTTGGCGTGTGCGCGTGAAACCGCAAGTGGATTGCTTAGAAAGTGAAAGCTAGAAATTCCTTCAACAGTGAGTGAGCCATCCACCAGAGGAAGCGCTCCCACTTGCCGATCGCCCACCAGCCAAATGTTGTGACCTGCCGCCTTGAGAAGTTCGCAGGAATATCGAATGACGCGCTCTTGCCCAAATGCATCACCGAGTTGCGGGGCCGCCATGACAATTCGCATGCCCGTATTGTAACATCGCAAGGATGGGGGGGCCATGAGCCTTGGAATCGACATCGCTGTCGGCGGACGCTTTCATGCTGATCGACTCGCTGCAGTGTTGCTGGGGCTTGGGCATGATGTTCACTTATGGTCGACCTTTCCCCGTTCGCGCTTTGATCTTCCACCTGAGCGCATTCACTCCAATCTGTTTCCCGAAGTCGTTTTTCGACTTGCTCGCAAGCTGGGTATTGAGAATCGTGGGGACCTTTTTAAAATGGCGTCGTTTGGTCGCTCCTCCAGTCGTGCGCTACGGGCCCGGGCAGGGCGAGAGATCTTTATAGGGTGGTCTTCGTTTGCTTTGGAAAGCCTTCGTAGCATCTCCCACGATCATCGAGTGATCGTGCGAGACTCTGCACACCTTCGAGCCCAATTGGATATTCTCAAAGAAGAATATGCGCGATTTGGTTTGCGACTTCCCAATCGAAGCCGAGCTTTAGCCCGAGAAGAAGAAGAGTATGCCCTGGCTGATACCGTTGTGGTGTTGTCGCGCTTTGCGCAACAGTCTTTCGAGAAGCAAGGAGTGGCAAGCCACAAGCTGCGAGTATTGCCGCTCGGGGCAGACACTCGGCTGTTTCAGCCGCTGGCCAAGGATCGCATTACGCTTCCGTTGAAAGTGGTTTATTTCGGTTCTGTTAGCATCCGCAAAGGAGTGACGTACTTGCTCGATGCCATGAAAAAGCTGCCCGCTTCAGAGGCAAAGCTCACGGTGATTGGTCCGGTGGAAGCTGCCTTGAGTGGCTTGCGTGCGAAACACCCGGAAGTCGAGTGGCTTGCTTCCAAGTCGCACGCGGAACTTGCGCGACTTTTGCCAACCTTCGATGTCTTTGTACTTCCCACTCTGGAAGATGGGTTTGGGCAAACGCTGGTGCAAGCCATGGCTTGTGGACTAGTCCCCATCAGTACGGACCGCTGCGGCGCTGCCGAGGTTTTGGAACAGGGTGTGGATGGTTTCGTTGTTCCGGCGGGTAGTAGCGGCGCCATCGCGAGCATCCTGCAGCAGCTCGCTCAGGATCCCGAGAAATTCTATGGGTTGAGATCGAAGGTAATCGCGAAAGCGCGAAGTCTGGATTGGCGAAGGTACGAAGTCGCTATCCAGGAGTGGATGCACAGTATCGCGCACATTCGAAAGGGGGAAGTCAGTGGAAGGACGCTTCAATCTACAAGGTAAATTAGTCGTACTGCGCCTAAACCGTCTGGACTACGTGCCATCCGGTTTGTACTCCAGCGAGCTCCTGGCCGAGCAGCAGCTGCCAGTCATCGCAATTGAGTACGGCTTTTTTAGAAGTCATTTAGAGAAAGAAGATTGCAAGATACCCCGCCTCAGACTCGGACATCCCTGGCTGAGAAAGCTGCCACGCAAGCTGCGCGGGCTTGCGGTGCATCTGGTGGCACTCGTTCGCATTGGCATGCGAATTCTCTCAGAAGGTCGCCCGAGATTGATCTTGGCCGAGGGATTACATGAGCAAACACTTGCCTGGATTCTCAAATGCCTATTCAGAATTCCCTATGTGGTGCATGTGCACGAAGTGTATCAGTCGGGCGAACTGACCGGTTGGAACCGGATGTTCTTCACGCTGGAAGGCGCGGCCCTGCGTGGGGCACGGTTTACCGTATTTCCCGAGGCAACGCGTGCAAGTATTTATCGGCAGCGCTATGGCCTGACCGAAGCTCAATACATTGCCTTTAACTGTCCACGTAAAAATGAATCTATTTGCCCGACGGATTGGCGTACTCGGCTGGCACTGGAGCCCGATGCCCGCCTGCTGGGTTACTTCGGGGGGCAGGGGCGGAGCAATGCTTTGGAACAAGGCATTCGAGCGGTGGCCCGACTGTCGAAAGTTTATTTCCTGCTGTGGGGTTGGTCGAGCCACTCGGATCGCGAGTATTTCAAACGCGTCGCCGTGGGAGTGGGGGCCGGCGATAGAGTGCTGTTTCTAGGTGAGCTGCCCACGGACAAGTGGAGCGCCATTGCGGGCCTAGACGTGAGTTACTGCATGTATGAACCTCGGGAATTGCGCCTTCGTCATCTGGCGACAGCAAGTAATAAGCTGATGGAATCTTTGGCGGCGGGCGTTCCGGTGCTTACCAGCAATACCTCGGACTTTAGAAACATCGTGCAGACCCATGATGTTGGTTTGTGTGCCCCGGATTTCACGGTGGAAGGCATTAGTTCGACTTTGCAGGAGCTGATACTGGATGAAGAAGGCTTAGCGCGGCGATCCGAAAATGCCTTAAGGTGCCATCGCAACTATTTTCACTACGAGTACCAGTACCAGCCTGTGCTTCGGGCACTGCGAGATAAAGTGTGGTACTCCCACGGAAGTGACCGAAAACTTCCTCTTACGAACCTTGGAACTGGCTCAGCAGCGTAAAGGCTTCTGCTCCCCCAATCCTGCCGTGGGTAGTATTGTGGTCCATCAAGGGCGAATCGCAGGCGAAGGCACGCATTGGGCCGCCGGTCACGCGCACGCGGAAGTGGAAGCGCTTAAAGAGGTTCCGGATTCGGTAGCCCGCGAATCTACGGTCTATGTTTCCTTGGAGCCCTGTTGCCACCAAGGCAAAACTCCCCCCTGCACTGATTTGCTCATCCAAAAGAGAGTCGCGAAGGTGGTTTTTTCTTTTGAAGACCCGAACCCCCGAGTTGCCGGTAAGGGCCGCGCTAAACTCGAAGCGAGTGGAATAGAAGTAGAGCACCGTCCGGTCGTCGCAATCGACGCATTCTATAAGAGCTACCGACATTGGGTAGAACATCGCACGCCTTTGGTTACCGTGAAGCTCGCGATGAGTCTCGATGCAAAAGTAGCAGGTCCCGGCGGAAAGCCTGTTCAAATTACGAGTCCGGAAATGGGCCGTTTTTCGCATCTGCAACGGCGCAACCATGATGCGCTACTCACTTCGGCCAATACGGTCCTTGCGGACAACCCACGCCTGAATGTGCGGCTGGAGGAAACTTTGTCCAAGCCCGTAGTCGTCTTGGATAGGTTGGGGCGCACACCTGCCGATGCTCAGATTTTCACTACAGCTCAGTCCGTTACGCTTTTGATGGGGATGGATGCTCCCCGGGAACGCAGGGAACGACTGGCGGCCACAGGGGCTCAGATCCATATCCTGGAGACTCCCCAGGGGTGCTTGTCCTTGCCCGGCGTGCTCGCGCAGTTGGGAGGGATGGGCTTTCACGAGGTATGGGTGGAGACGGGACCTGCGCTCTTTGCCGCCTTTTTAAAGCAGCGACTGGCTCATAAGGCCTACCTCTACATTGCCCCGATTCTGATTGGGGAGGGGTTCCCAGCCTTTGGGGAAGGTCTGAGCGAGCTGTTTGCCGGAGGTGCGATGTCTTGGGAGCCCCAGGGTAGAGATGTCTGTCTTCAGGTGGTATGGTGACCCCGTGTTTACCGGACTTGTCGAATGTGCTGGCCGCGTTGAAGCCATAGAAAAACACAACGGGATCTTGCGCCTTTGGATTGGCTCGCCGTTCACCGACCTGCAATTGGGCGAAAGTGTTTCCGTGGACGGGGCGTGCCTGACAGTCGCCACTCTCAAAGAAGGCTGTTTTCAAGCAGATGTGAGCCAAGAATCCCAACGCCTCACCATTGCTCTGCGATACGAAGTCGGCACCACAGTGAACTTAGAACGCGCCCTTAAAGTGGGAGATCGTCTGGGAGGGCATTGGGTGACGGGGCATGTGGATGGCAATGTCGTCGTGAGTCGCATCGATGATCGGGAGCAGTGCCGTTGGATCCGGATCGAAGGCGTGCACCCGCAAGATCGGGCACTTCTAACACGTAAAGGGTGCGTTGCGCTCAACGGGGTAAGCCTGACAGTGAACGAAGTGAGTGACGATGCTTTTGCCGTTCTGCTGGTGCCTCACACACTGGGTCATACGAACCTTCAGGATGTTCGGCCGGGAGATGTCTTAAACGTCGAGTGGGACTGGATGGCGAAGATGATTGTTGAAGCGCTCAATACGCGATTAGCTCAAAGGAAGAATGATGCCCACCCACTCCATTGAAGAAGCTCTAGAAGACCTGCGCCAGGGCAAGATGCTCATCCTAGTAGATGATGAGGACCGGGAAAACGAAGGCGACTTGGTTTTGGCCGCAGAAAAAGCCACCGCTGAACAAATCAACTTCATGGCGAAGCACGCACGCGGGCTAGTGTGCCTTGCGATGCGCGGCGAAGATCTTGAGCGATTGAATGTGCCGATGATGGTTCGCGACAACACTTCACGTTTTCACACCGCTTTTACGGTTTCGATTGAAGCGGCGCAGGGAGTGACTACGGGGATTTCGGCAGGCGACCGCGCAAGAACTATCCAAGTAGCCATTGACCCGAAGAGCGGACCGCTCGACATCGTAACGCCGGGACATATCTTTCCGTTGCGTGCCAAGGACGGAGGCGTTTTGGTGCGTGCGGGCCAAACCGAAGGCAGTGTGGATTTAGCACGGCTTGCAGGTTTGCATCCGTCTGCCGTTATTTGTGAAATCATGAACGACGACGGAACCATGGCGCGCATGAAGGACTTGCGTCCCTATGCCGAACTCCATGGCTTGCGTATTGTGAGCGTAAGCGATCTCATTGCTTACCGTACGCGCATGGAAAGTCTGGTGACCCGTGTCGCAACTGCAAAGCTGCCGCTGGATCCCTTTGGAGACTTTGAGATTGATGTGTTTGAAAGCAAAATCGATGGGAGCAGCAATATCGTTTTGCGCTCGGGCACTCCCGACTTGGAAAAGCCTGTGCTCGTGCGTGCGCACTCTGAGTGCTTGACTGGCGATACCTTTGGGTCGTCTCGATGCGATTGCGGGTGGCAGCTTGAGGCATCGCTCGCCAAAATTGGCGCAGAAGGGGGCATTTTGCTCTACATGCGGCAAGAAGGGCGTGGCATCGGTCTGGGCAACAAAATTAGAGCCTATGCCTTGCAAGATCAGGGGCGCGACACCGTTCAAGCAAATCATGATTTGGGCTTTAAGGAAGATCACCGTGACTATGGAATTGGTGCGCAGATTCTGCGTGCGCTCGGTGTGAAGCAAATGCGACTGCTGACCAATAACCCACGCAAAATCTATGGACTCGCTGGATTTGGAATTGAGATCGTAGAACGGGTTGCTATAGAAATGGCGCCTACGGGACACAATCTGGCTTACTTGAAAACTAAGCGAGAGAAGCTGGGCCACTTACTCAATTTTTAAAAAGGATGAGAATGCCCCTGTTAGACGCGAGCCAAAGCAAAATTACCTTTTCGACGGCGATTGTGGTCAGTCGTTTCAATACTGAAGTGACCGAGAAACTTCTGGAAGGTGCTCGCGCGCGCTTAGTAGAGCGAGGCTTTGAGCCAGGGCTGATCACGGTCGTCTATGTCCCCGGTGCGGTAGAAATTCCGCTTGCCGCGCAACGGCTGGCTCAGACAGGGCTTCATAAGGCGATTATTTGCCTCGGCGCGGTGATTCGAGGGGAAACGACTCACTACGACTATGTTTGCGATCAGGTGAGTCAGGGCTGTGCTCAGGTGGCCTTGCAGTTCGACTTGCCCGTTATTTTTGGTGTTCTGACGACGGAAAATGAAGCGCAGGCCCTGGATCGAGTGGGTGGGCGCCACGGGCACAAGGGCCGAGATGCCGTGGATACTGCGGTGGAAATGGTCTCCGTTTTGAGCCAGATATCCGATGATTCGCACCTTACTCACTAAAAGGCACACCGCCAGTCCCTCTGTTGATTGACCTGAAAATCCAAAACGTATATACCAACGGTCTTTTGCGGATGAGCTTTCGCGCTGGTGGGTGGGGGTGCCTTTGAATCCATTTTTGCTTTTCACATTCCTATGGATCCTGCAGGCAGGCGATGTCCACGCCGAGGGCCTTTATAGCCTGATTGCGCCACTGGGTGCTGGTTCTGTCTCGATGCTAGGCGCACGACCCGCAGCCGAAGGCGAGGCGCTTGAAGCCCTCCATGTGGTAGGTCATCGTGGTGATATCAAAAAGACTTCCAACCTTTTTTCCAAGTGCTCCGCAGTCTCGTTTGGCCGTTGCATCATCACTGCGGGTCACTGTGATATGAGCGGCTCTGTGCAGCTCACGGTCCGGGGTTCCGAGGGATTCGAAGCTAAGGTAGATCGCTCTCAGACTAGAACGTTGGCAAAAGGTGACGACATGGGGTCCGATGACCTGTCCGTCATGCGCCTTGACCAAGTGCCACCCAAGTATCTCACGCCGGATGACTTGGCGATGGAGTCAGATATTACCTTTCCTGAAACCCCTGAAGTACTTTCGAAAGAAGACTTCGCAAGTATCGGCCTGCCGGGAATCGTCGTGTCTTTTGGACACGACTACTATTCCAAACCTGTGGAAGCGCTCGAAAAGAGGAGTACCGAAGGCAGCCTCGGAGCCCAGTTCCGACGGGACTTGGCAGTCGCCAACCCCCAGAAACAAGTGGGAGGTGTGCGGGTTCTGGGGAGGCTGGGAGAAGTCATCTATCGAAAAGAGCTAAATGCTTTTCGAGAGCATAAGCAAAAGATCGATCAAGCGAACTGGATTGTCCGTGTGCGAAACTACGAGGCGATAAAAGAGTTTACTGAATTCTACGATCTTGCGTTGGGCGTAGCGTCGGAGCTTGGAACTTTGGTTGTTTCGCCGGATGACGCGAGACTGCAAGGCGGAGATAGCGGAGGACCTTTGTTCTATCATTCCCAACGTGGAAGGGTCCTGTTGGGAATCGCCTCGAAAACCTCGAAAGACGATGTGGATTTGGCGACTGTGAAGGATATTCCCAATTGGGTTGCGCTTATCGAGGGGAGAGCAGGTTTTTGTAGTTCCGTGATTGAGCAGCGTGATTGGCTGATCCAGAGCTGGAAGGAATTGGGTTGCGATCCAGGGTCTTTAGGAACGGATGCGATGGCCAGATGAAAAAAGCGATCCTCATTGTGTTGATTTTGGCGAGTGCTTGCGGTGAGAACCACGAGTTTCGTTCGGGTTCGCCGCCAACCCCAACCCCAACCCAATTATCCAATCAATACGGGTGGACGGAACAAAATCTAGCCTTCTATGTTGATGGCTGCGTCAAGGCAGCTTCGGCAGGGGACCAGGCGTTAACCGCTCAAACACCTATCTACCAAGCATTCTGCAAATGCATGTATGACGCTGTCGCGAAAAAGTGGTCGCATTCGTCCTACTCGGTCTACCCGAACTATTACATGTCCGAGATGGTACGCAATGGAACGTATGATGCGTGCTATCTGATCGCGACAGCGGGTCTTTAGCGCTAGCCACTTGATTTGTGCCGCAAACCGTCCTCACTGAACGCGCTTTGAGCAAGCACTCGTAGAACACAGTGCGCAAGACTCCGGCGCGTGGTTTGCATCCTGTGACAGTGAGTTCTCAGGGAGCGTTATGATAGCTATTTCCTATTTGATTTTAGTAACGGCAGCGGTTTCAGCAAAGGCGGACCATGGTTTCCAGATTACCCCTTCTCAAAAAGTGCAAGCACGCCTGGCATCCAGAAATGCCGAGAAGGACACGATTTCGCGAATAGCAAAGGAGTTTGGTGACATCGGATTAAGCACGAGTCGCTTTCAAGCGGACGGTCTGAAGGAGCGAATCGCAAAGAACGATGGCTATTCGGTACTCACTTGCTGGCAAACCAATCTTCGAAGCGAAGAGACTTCGAAGTATTTCGCATCGGCGCACTTGCATCGACGAAGATCTGCGGGCAGTAGCAGTGCTTTGACGCTCCTAAAGCACAACGAAAAGCCTTCTGAAGAATATTTGGCGCGTCTTCATGAGAAGATCCGGTTGCCTCACGAAAAAAATTCCTCACTCTCGCTCGGTAGCGCGGCATTGTTTGCTAAGCAGTCCAATGAGCCGGTCTTCTTTAGAGGCATGCAGGCGTCGGTAGGTCCGTTGGAAATCGAACGGCCCCCCGTCGTAACGGGAGACCGAGGCGTAAGAAGCGAAACTTACGAAACCCAGGGTCATCGTGTTTCTTATCAGTCGCTTTCTGACTATGGTTTTCAGGGAGCGAAAGAAATTCTCGAGGCGGACTTTGTCGAGTACAAAGACCTACAAACGCTTCGCATTCGCAAATGGTGCAACACGAATAAGTTGCTCGACTACTCGCTCGAGATCTGTGAAGAGACGTTTTGCCGGTAGCATTCTACTCCGGACTAGAAGGCGTAGCGCCAGCTAGCGTGGAACGCGGGCGTGTCGAAATCAGAAAGGTAGCCGGTCGATGTGCCCAGGGGCACTCTATCGATCCAAATCCGCATGGGGAATTTAAGGGTTACTCGTCCAAAACCGCCGTCGATTCCAATGGCTGGACCGAATTGCAAAAGCATTTCCTCGCCGGTAACCGCGGCTCGCATCACTTGTCCCCAAGTAAAAAACCCACCCACGATAAGGCGGGTGGTGCTGGTCAATGCGTGGAAACGGTTGGACTCAAGAGCAAGGAGTGAAGAATCGTTTCTGCGATCGAATGAGGCAAAAACCGTGAGATAGAGGCGGACATCCCAGGGTAGCTCCGGTTTGGGCAAAATTCCCAGCGTCAGCGAAATGCGCCAGTAGGGAGTGCCTCCCGGGACGAAGGAAAAAAGCCCTATCCCCAACCTGCCATACACGCCCTGGGGACTTGCGTAAAAGCGCGCAAGCTCGGCGCCAAAGCTGGTTTGCTGCGTAGCCAGTGCCGCTTTGAGCGCCACATCATCCGGACTGGTTCCTAAGAAAATGCGTTGGGAAGCAGTCACTGCAACTTCTAGGTATTTCAAATCCAGCAAGGCAGAGCCGCCGACGTCGAGAGTACCTGCGTAGTTCAGAACGTGTGCACCGAATTGGTGGCGCCGAACCCCCAGAGCGGAGGGTTCTGGTACAGCGGAAAGTGCGTCGTAGAGCCAAAGCCTTCGTTCCGGATCAAGGGCATGGCCTCTACCCGAGGCGAGCGTGATCGCGGCCAGAAGTAGCCACCCAGCTGCGCTGGTCTTTCCATTTCTTGATCTTTTCGTGCAGGGTAGATTTTGCAATGCCTAACTCTTTTGCAGCTTTCTTCTTATTGCCCTGGCAGCGCCGGATTCGCTCGATAATGACGCTCTTTTCGATCTCCGCCAAGGAATTGTCCTGTTTTTCGTGTCCCCCCTGAGTTGCTAGCACTTCAGCGAGTCGCGATTCGTCTTCGAGCACGCTACGAATATGGGCACGTGATAAGTGGCCGTGTGAGCGAATCACGCATCGTAAGAGAATGTTTTTCAGTTGGCGGATATTGCCCGGCCAATCGTAATCGGTCAAAAGTTCGAGATCTTCTAAATCGTATTTGGCCTGATGCGCGCCGAGGATTGAGGCCGCAATCAGAGGAATATCCTCCTTGCGTTCTCGAAGCGCCGGAATTTGGAGGGTGAGTACTCCCAACCTTTCTAAGAGGTCCAAGCGAAAACTCCCTTGCGCGACAGCGCGGTGCAAGTCGACGTTCGTGGCAGCGATGAGGCGTGTGTGGCAGAGTTCAGTGCGGGCTGAGCCGACTGAGCGAATTTCCCCGCTATCGAGCCAACGTAAAAGCTTAACCTGTAGGGACAGGTCGAGTTCCCCCACTTCATCCAGAAAAACGCTACCTCCATCACCTGCGCGAAGCAGGCCCCGGTGTGATTGAAGCGCCCCCGAAAAGGCCCCTCGTTCATGTCCGAAGAGTTCACTTTCGAAAAGGGAGTGGGGAATGGCACCGCAGTTCACTGGGATGAAGGGGCCCGAACTGGTTTGAGATTTGCGGTGGATGCGACGGGCGAGAAGTTCTTTCCCGACCCCGGTTTCCCCCAGAAGTAAAACGGGCCAAGGTGTGTTTGCATACTCGTCGGCGATTTCGAGTAGTTTTTCAAAGCAGTGGCTTGCGCCACAGACGATCGGATCCAACATGCGTGCCTCCTAGAGGGGAGACGAACTTGCAAAGCATGCCAAAGTGCCGTGCTTGTCTGTGCAGGCACAACCACTCATTGCAGCGAACACATTTGTAACGCTTCGAATCAAGACTGAATTGCCAAACTTGAGAAACTAAAACTTACGCGGAAGCTTCAGTGACTGGCTGGGTATTTTGATCTTGGGGAGCAGCGGCACCTACACCAAAAGTCTTGAATTGGGTCACTTTGGGTTTCAAAGCCAGACCCGTTCGCAAGCAGCGAGTGCAAACGTAAGCGCGCTGATTCACACCCTTCACGCTCACCCGAACCTTTTGCAGGTTGGGGAAATTACGCGTTTTGGTTTTGATGTTTGAGTGACTGACTCTATTTGCCACCATGGGCATTTTTTCGCAGAAAAGACATCGTCGTGCCATGGATCACCTTTATCGTCTAAAAGACTCTTCTATTGAAAAAGATGGAGAAATTCAAGGCACTTTCTCGCATCCGCGGAGGTTTTCGGTTAGCCTGGCGGAAGCCGCATGAATCCGCATCAACCCCAGGAAGCTACTGACCTTTCCCGCCATTCAAAACGTTGGCGGTACCTTTGGTTGGGATTACTTATTCCCCCCGCGCTTCTTGCCTTGGATTTCTCCCGCTTTCTTTCGCGGTATCACACTTTTCATGACCGCGCGGCAGCCGGAATCGAGCAGCTCAGCGTACCCACTCAACCCGGCGAGGTCATCGTAGTGCTTACGGGCGATATAGGCCGCATTCCCAGGGCGCTTGAACTTTTAAAAGTCCGCGGGAGTGAGCGTTTGATCATCTCAGGCGCTGCTAAAGGGGTGAGTCTCACGGAGCTTGTGAACCAGCAAGGTGCTAGCACGTCTAATCTGAAAGAGGTCTGGAAGAAGATTACGCTCGATAGCAACTCATCATCGACGGTGGAGAACGCGACTTTTACCGAGAAGGAAGTGGCCACTGCCCCCCTTACGCGCATGATTTTGGTTACCTCGGACTACCATATGGATCGTTCGCTCGCAGTTTTTCGCCGAGTGTTCGGTGATCTAGAGATCATCCCTTACAGCGTTCCTTCCGCCGTATCAGGAAAAGACAGTCTGCACTTTGTCTGGAAGACAGGCTCAGAGTATTGGAAAAGCGTAATTTATCGCATGACCCGTTGGTTGGGTCTGGAGCGCTTTTAGCCAAAAGGTGAGTGACCCATGCGTTTTGTCCTAGCGGTTCTTTTCAGTGCCTTGAGCGGTTGGGCTGCCCTCGCAATAGAAGAATCCGATCGGTCGCTTGCCGCGGTAGATCGCTCTAGTGCTTTCCATGGCTCCGTGGAGACAGGGCTCTCTTTAGGTTTGGCGCCCGGTTATTCGCAATGGATGGTCGACCAAATTGAGTGGAATCAGCGCTTCGATGCCTCGGACCGGGTGAAATTTCATCTCAACACGTCCATTGCATTAGTTGCCCCTAGCGCGGCAGGGACGGGAGCAGGCAATAACTCCGCAAGCTACTTTTCGCAAATGGCCCTCTCCGGAGGGAGCGGTATTACGGTCGCCAATTCGGGCGCCTATGTTCAAGCCCGGTTGTTGGACTGGCTGACCCTTTCGGCAGGACACTTGCGCGTCGCCTATGGCCAACAATGGGATGCGCCACGGTATGACCACCTTTTGTATTATTACTCGGAAACGTTGCGTGAAGTCGCCGCGCGCGGATGGCTCTGGGATTTGGGAGCGCAAGTAGAGTTCCGCAAAGTTCTGCCCGGGAAGCTGAAAATCGCGCTGCTCGATGGACGTACGGCAGGCGGTGAGGCCACTCCCGCGCTTTCTGTGAATTACCAGTTCAGTTATGACATGGGCTCCGTCGTGCTGATGCCGTCGGCTTTTGTTTACCTAAGCGAATTCCTAAGTCTTCCGCAGGAGTCTGGTTTTGGCTTTGGTTTGAGTCTTCTTTCCGGGGCTTTCACACTGAATTCGGAATTCCTGCGCGCGCGTGGCGCGGCTTTTAACACCAGTAGTATTGTTGTGGAGCCGGCGTTCGATTTGGGACCGGTGGAAATAGCACTGGGTGGAGAGCTTGCCAACAAGGCAGCCGGCTCGGATCTGCACCTTCGTGCTTCCCTGATGAAGCACTTCGCGGATCGCCTGCGGCTGCGTATTTTATTTCAGGCGACCAACCTTCTGTCGACGTTGGGCACTGGGGATCAGGAAGTGCGCGTCTTGCTGGGTACCCACTGGTAACCCAAAAGGTGCCCGTGCACTTTTGGGCACTAGGTGAGAAGGCGCTGTGCGTAGGCAGCGGCGATGCCTTGGCGGCGTTCTAAAAAGGCTAAAGCCTTGAGCCCTTCCGCCTGCACGGCTTCGGTCTCAAGAAGCTTCTTTATCGTAGTTGCAAGCTCCTCAGCAGACTGCGTTTTGAAGAATCCCGCCGACTCCAACTGCATTTCCAACGCCTCCAAAGAATTCTGAATAAAAGGTCCCGTGATCACCGGTACCGCGTAGGCTGCTGGCTCCAGTACGTTGTGCACTTTCGCGCGAAAGCTCCCGCCCACAAACGCAAGACTCGCCTGGGCGTAAAGCTCCGCCAATTGCCCCACAGAGTCGACGATTCCCACGCGAGGGGCGTCGCCTGTGTGCAAACAGCTTAGGCGATGGGGCGTCACCCCCTGAAGTTTCACCCAGGCCTCGATAGCTTGCAAAAAGGGCTCTTCAGGTTCGTGGGGCACCAACCAAATCGTCCATCCAGGAGTGGTGGAGAGCAAGCAAGTGAGCGAGGGTTTGAGAGCCTGAAAATCCTCAGGCCAAAGGCTTGCTGCAACAAAACACCGTGCTTGCGGCCGGATGTCCGAACTCGCGTTGAGCTGCTTACGGCTAAGCACTCGCTCCACCCGCGGATCTCCCAGCTGCTCAACGGGTGTGTGCAACTGGCCACCGAGTAGTCGCGCAGACGGTCCATCCACCGTACCGATAAAACTCAGCTGGTTGAGAAGGCTCCGATACAGCCAAAGCCATCTGCGAACTCTTAGGGAAAAATAGGCCGCGAAAAGAGAAACGGGGATCCCCCGCGTAAGGGATTGCTCTATTAATTCGGGCCAAAACTCTCGATTTAAAATCACCAAGGCGCGAGGCTGGAGTGCATTCAAATACGCTCGCACGGTCCAAGGAAAATCATAAGGTAAGTAGTCGGAACCATCCCAGGGGGTTGCAGCCCCTGCTTTCTGCCGTCGCTGAAGTTCTAATTCAACCGCCCGCTTTCCGCTGGGGGAGAAATAGGAAAGAAAAATCTTGGATTCGGGTTGGCGCTCTCGAAGCGAGTCGAGAATCGGAACCGCCTGTTCAAATTCGCCGCTGGAAGCAAAATGAAACCAATAGGGATCGACATTCCAAGCAGATCGAGTTTTACGGACCCGTTCCAATAGCCCTTGGCGCCCACGCAAGCCTCGGCGGACTTTCGCTACGAAGGGCGATACGAGCCGCATGGCCACGACGTAGAAGGGATACAAAAAGCGGTAAAACCACCTCATGTGGGTAGCTTTAACAGGGCCTGCTGCAGGCGCAAAGCCCGTTGAAAAACGGTTTCAGGCGCAATGTCCAGGCAGACTCGTTTTCCACGAATGCAGGGGGCCTGGCCATTTTTGGAGCAGGGCCGGCACCACAGCTCGCGTTCTACGACTTGTGTCAGCGGCTGAAAAGGCAAACAGCCGAGACCTGCTGAGGTTGGGCCGAAGATCAAAACGGAGGGCACTCCTAAGGCATCTGCCACATGCATCAACCCCGTATCATTGGCGATAACGTAGTGACACTTTCCAACCAGTGCTGCCGATTCCAGTATGGAAAGCTTGCCTTGGGTGTTGAGCACTCGACTGGCCGGCAGGCCACCCACCAGCTCTTGGCAGAAGGTGTCCTGCTTGCCGCCAAACACCACAAGCGAACTTTGGGTTTCTTCCAATAGCTGGAGAGCGACGGCCCGGAAGTTTTCCAGGGGCCACCGCTTGCCATTCCATTGTGCGGAGGGAATCAGTCCGACGACGGGATGACCAGCCGGGAGCGCACCTACTTTGCGAAGTGCGGAAGTTTCAGCCGATGAAGGGACGTTCATTTCTGGCCCACCCCCATCGTACTTTACGCCGAGCGGTTCGAGCGGCTCAACAAAGCGCTCTAAAAAGCGATTCTCATTGAGGCGCGGCCGCTTGAAGGTGAGAGACCACGCTCGCTTCAGGTAGTGCTTTTGGAAGTAAAAGCACCGTTTCCCATTGAGGAACGGCATCATCAAGCGTGTGCGCAAAGAACGGTGCGCGTCGTAAATGACGTCGTATTCCCGTGCTCGAATAGCGCTTACTAGCTTTCGAAGACCGTTCACTCCGCCAGCCCGGGGAAACCCAATAGCCTTTGTGAGATGGGGATTAAACCGGACGAGATCTAAGAAATCCTCGCGAACGATCATGTCTATTTCAGCCTGGGGGAACTGCTTGCGAAGCGCCCGCACGGCGGCCGTGGTCATAATGATGTCGCCCAGACTGCTAAAACGCAGGATGAGTACTTTTCGAATCACATTTCCTTCGGGCAACTCATTCCGAGCAGGCCCAAGCCATTCTTCAGCACGTGGCGCGTAAGAACAACCAGGTGCAAACGCACTTCCACTTGGACCGGGTCGGTAGCTTGGAGCACGGGAAGCTGGTAGTAGAATTTATTCAACGCCTTGGCCACATCGATGAGATAGCGAGTGAGGTGAACCGGGTCTGAGTCTCGTACGCACTGGTGCAGTACGGACCGTAGACGGGTTAAAGTAAGCAGCAGAACTTCTTCTTCGTCGGCAAAGGTATGGTTTTCAGCAACCGCCGATAGCGGTTTTAGGACACCTTTTTCAGTCGCTTTATCGAGCAGGGAAGAACACCGGACGTAGGCATACTGAACATAGGGACCTGTTTCTCCGTCGAGTGCCAGGATTTGCTCCCAGTCGAATTCTATGTCGCGCGTTCGGTTAGCCGATAGCTCTCCGAAGATCACCGCGCCCGTTCCGATCATTTCGGCGACTTCGCCTTTGTTGGCTAGATCAGGGTTTTTCTTCGCGCTCTCAAGAAGCGCACGTTCTTTTGCTTCGTTCAGCAGCGCATCCAAAAAGATGACTCGCCCCTCGCGTGTCGACATTTTCTCAGCGCCGAAACGGACCGTTCCGAACGAGACGTGCTCGCAGCGACTCGCCCAGGCGTAACCCATCTTTTTGAGCACGCCGAACAGAAGTTGAAAGTGGAGGCGTTGCTGCTCAGAGACGACGTAAAGCGCGCGATCAAACTCAAAGCGTTCGTACCGGTCTACGGCGGCAGCGATGTCGCGGGTGAGGTAAAGCGTTGTTCCGTCCTTTTTCTGCACGAGTGCAGGCGCTTCCAGGCCTTCTACTTCCACAATCCATGCGCCTTCGCTGACGCGCGCACCGGCTTTGCTTTTGATGGCTTCCAAAGTCTGCGGCATCTCGGAAATGTATAGGCTCTCGCCTTCCACATGATCAAATTGCACATGCATGCGTTCTAAAGTGGATTGAGCCGATGCAAGACTGAGATCGCGAATCTTTTTCCAAACTGCGGTCGTCTTGGGATCGCCGGCTTCAAGTTGTTGCAGGCACTTGTTCGCGCGTTCAACGTAGGAGGGGTCACTCTCAGACACCTGGTGAAATTTCACGTAGAGTTCAAAGAGGTGATCCATGACTTTCGCAAGTTCGCTGGACGATAGCAAAGAAGGCTCGCCCCAGAGTTCCACCGCGGCGAGCAGGCGCGCGAATTGGCTGCCCCAGTCTCCGACGAAGTTCACGCGTTCGGTACGATAGCCCAAGGTCTTGTGGATGTTGGCGAGGACGTTTCCGATCAGCGTGCTGCGTATATGTTGAAAGGCGAGCTTCTTCGCGATGTTGGGAGAACAATACTCAATCAATACTGTCTTGCCAGAGCCAGAGGTATCACCCCCGAACTGATCGGGATCTTTCGAAATGCGCTCGACGAGCTGATTAAAGAGTGCGCTCACATTCCATTTGAAGTTGGCATAAGGGCCTGCAGCAGTAACCATGAGCTGGGGTCCGCTCAAGCTTGCTGCCAATTCCTTTGCGAGTTCGTTTGAGTTCTTCCCGAGCAGCTTAGAGGCCTTGAAGCAGGGAAGCGCTATGTGGCCCAGTTTTGGACTAGGCGGAATAGTGAACTCACCACTAATCCAATCAGCCGAAAGGTCGGGGTGATTCCATCGGTCCGCGACTTGTTGGGCTAGTTGTTGCTTGAGATCGGAAAACGGCATTGATTCCTCTTTAAGCGAAGGGGGCGACACTAACGAACCCAGGCCCTGACTTCAAGGACTTGCTGTCACTTCTTGCGTCGCCGGTTTGCGCTTTTGCATGAACGTGGAAAGAAGTTTCTTTGCGAGCACCAGGGCTCCGACTGGGTAAGGGAGGTTGCACCCCAGGTAGGGCAGCAGGAGTTGAATAGCGGGTGTGCGAGTCTCTGTGTAAAAGCCCGTATGATGGTAGAGCTCCGTGGATTGTCGCTCGAGCAGCGTCCCTGCTTTGCGCCGGCTTTCTTCCGAGTAGCAGCTGTCCATGCCGAGCGGCACCGACATCTGATGGATCTTCTGATTTATGAAAGGGAAAAGTCGGTGCACACGCTTCATGCCCTTGCGAAACTCATCCAGTACCGCTTCGACGGAAACTAAACCAGGGGCATTGGCCCAAAGCGTGAGTTCTCGTAGGGAGTTTGCGGGTCCCAATGTGATGGGCCAAATCTCTGTCATAGGATCAGGGATCAAGTCAGTGTCATAAAAAAGCGTCAGAGGCGACACGGGGGAAGGAATTGCATCGCTCTCCACTAACAGGCGCAACGGGTACATTGCGCGCAAGGAAGCGGGCTCCCATTCCAAATTCAGCAAAGACAGAAAGTCCGGCTGATTGCCACACAAGGAAAAGAGCGAACGCAGGTCCAAGTTCAAAACGCAGCGCCGAGCGGTGATTTCCCCGTGGTCTTTAAAATGAAAGCTGAGGCCTTCGGACTTGCGTGACTTAAATGCGGTGAGCGGATTCGCATCACAGCTAAGAGAGACCTTTTCAACGTTTGCAGGCAATTCTCGCTCAGGTGACCACCATTGCATCGCAGTCAAAAAACGCGACTGATGGACCACGGTTTCTGGCATCTGCTTTTGCGTGCGCCCCAACGCCTTCCAAAGCCCTTGCGCCAGCCCAATCACATCCGGATCGGCCGCAATGATAGATCGAATAGCCTGCATCTGTGCCGCAGTGGGGGCCATCATTTCAGTCAGTGCATCTCGGGGCTTGGCAGGGTCGCCAGGTGGAAGTGACGAAAACCACTTGTCCGCCGTCTTTTGATTCCACGTGACGCTTTGTTTCGGTAGCAAGAGTTCCGCAGACCACGTAGCCCCCGGGGAAATATTAAATGCGGGCGCTAGTGCAGAGGGGAAGCACACGGGTGAGGGCGCCTCATCCAAGCAGAGCCACCCCAATCGGGAAGGCTCGCCAGGGGCAGGTTCGATTTTGCTCAAAGCATCGAGCAACCAAAGACCCGCTGGTTCATTGCCGATTACGAGTAAGCGAAATTCGTCGAATGCCACTTGCCAACCCCCTGGGCGACTTTAGAGTAGTGAACTGGCTAAGAGTGTAAGGAGGTCTTGATGTTAGGGCAAGTCTGTCGTCTTCTGGTTGTGGTACTACTGCTGTGCGCTATTTCTCCTGCGGCTCGGGCGGAGAACACGGTCTACCTCTTGCCGTTGGAGTGCTCAGAGCTTTTGCCCGATAACGGACCCTTCATCCAATTTTTCGGAGCGGTCGGAAGAGGCTCACTGCGCAAGGATAAAGCGCTTTCAAAGCGCATTTTCACTGTCCTGGCCTTACGAGACAAGATGCAAAAAACCGCGGCCGAATCGAGAGAACAAAACGCCATTGATTTGCTCATTCGTAAAACGTTGTGCTTTTACCGTGAAAAAAATGAACCCCTCAAAACCATTGGATTCGATGATCCGAGCATTGTGGCGTATTTAAAGACTTCTATGGGCGATCTTGAGAAGCGGGTAGATGCCACCATCCTGCAGCAAGAAATAGACAAGGCCCAACGAAAGGAGTACGAGCGACTCCTATCCGAGAATCAAGAAGTTGAGGATAGCGTGAAAAGTCAGGCAGAAGTCGCAGCCGATCGAGAGTTCGACCGGCTGTCCAAAGAGGCAAGGCGCAAGGCGCGATTGAAATGAAGCAAGTTAGTTCAGCAAAGCTCAAGAAGGCCCTTTTTGAACTGGGTGATAGCGCCGCCGCGGTGCTCTTAAAGTATTTTCACAAGGTTAAGCAGATTGAGCGCAAGGAAGGCGCTGGAATTGTTACCGAAGCCGACAAGGCCGCCGAGGCGGTTTTAATTAAGAAAATATTCAAGAATTTCCCCCAGAGTTCGATAATTACAGAAGAAACCGGAATGCATGGAAAGGGTGAGGAGTTGTGCTGGATCATCGACCCGCTCGATGGGACCACGAACTACGCTCACGGATTTCCCTGGTTCTGCGTTTCAATTGGAGTTTACGAGAACGGGAATCCGCGAGCCGGGATGATTTATCATCCTTTGACGAAAGAACGATTTTTCGCGGAAGTCGGAAAAGGCGCTTTCCTCAATGGTAAGCGGATTTCCGTTTCCAAAACTTCAGCGATGAACGACGCCCTGCTCGGCACAGGTTTTTATTATTCAACGGGTGAGCAGCTTCGCGAAGAGTTAGAGATTTTCCGTCGTGTGCAGGACAAGTCTTTAGGTGTCCGGCGCCCTGGATCGGCCGCAATGGATCTGGCGTATGTTGCGTGCGGTCGATATGACGGGTTTTGGGAAAGAGGGCTTTCCTCCTGGGATGTAGCTGCCGGCTTCGTGTTAGTGACGGAAGCGGGTGGGAAAATTAGTAACTACCAGGGTGGTAAAGCCGGGATTCAAGACAAAGAAGTCTTGGCGACTAACGGTCGCCTTCACGAATCCATTATTAAAATCATTCGGGGTTAAACCCTGACCAAGGACGGTTTTTTCAAAAGGGCCTCATGGCCGGCAATGGAAAAAACCGATACATCGTCCTTCTGAACAAGAGTCCTCGCGGCCCGTTTTCAGTGGACGAGATCAATGAACTTCTTCGCACGCAAGTCTTGCGTCGCAATGATATTGCCTACCTTATCGCCGATAAATCCGATTCCAAAGCCCCCACGGAATGGAAGCTGATTTGGCAATTTACGGATTTTGACAGGCGCCGAGAGCCTCAAGTGTCGGGCGCGGAAACCGGCGAGCGCCGCAAAGTGGAGCCAGTCGTTGAAATCAAGGAAAAGCTGATAGCCGAAGTGCCTGCCGAGCTTTTGAATATCGCCCCGGAAGATCTCCTCCCACGCAACTCTAGCCATGCTGCAATGGATTTGATTTTGGATCGCGAAGAAGACCCAGACAACGACCCCACGGTCATTATTGATCGGGGTGCGCTGGAGCAATCGAGTTGGATCAATCCGAAAGTCCTATTCGGCAGTTTTGCACTGCTGATGGTCGCTGCCGGTGGGTGGATGCTCTACACAACAGGAAATGTTTCGAGTTCCCTCACGACAACGCAGGCGCCTCAGCCGATTTCCAATCAGAGCCCAGGAGGCCAGCCAGTGGCACGTACGCCGTCTGCGTCCACCGTACGACGTGCTTCAAGCCCTCCGCCTTCTGTTACTCCCGTTCAACCCGAACGCCGTATGCAGGAGCCGCGGTACGCCGATCCCGAACCTGAACCCGATCTCGGGGAGATTTCGGAAGAAGACGAATTTGCTGAAGAGCCGAATGAAGAGAACCCCATTCGCAAAAGAGCGAAACGAGATATGCGGGCTATGCCTGGAATGCCCCCGGGAGCGCTCGGCGATCCGCGTGATCCACGCGATCCTCGTTTACTGGATCCTCGCCTTGCCCCCCGACGTCCCGCCCTACAGAACCCCGACTCCGAAGAGGGATTCGATGACTCGGCCGTGGATGATGGCGCACTGGGCGGAGACGGCGATTCCGACCCTTCCGAGCCAGATGAGCAATAGCCTTCGCAAAGCCCAACGCCCTAGCTAGCGGCAACGGGCAACTTGGGACGCCACTTGGTGCCGAAAGTGACTTTCGATCTAAGCTGATTATGCGTCCAAAGCACTCTCGAGCTCCAACCGTCGTTTGCCTCGGCCTCGACCGAAGAGAGAGGTAGATCAACCAACCTTGAAAGCGCGCGCACGGTCGACCCAGCTATCAACCCAAATGCTAGGCGCGAGCTTTTCACTGTGTCTCGAACGGTTGCCTGACATTCGAGCCGGACTGTTCTGAAGCGCAAAAGGCATAGTTGGCGGAGTGTGGATTTGCATGTCCCGAGTCATATGAGATCTGTTTACTGCGGATTGATGTTGAGTCGTCTTCTTTCTGGGTTCTCGCTTCAAGTCACGAATAAGGGTCTTCAACGCAAGCCCAATGATGTCCTTCATCTTGCCTTGAGGGAACCGGTGACTGAGCAATGCTCTGGCTTCATCCAAGTCACCAGCAAACGCTTCGTCAGCGGTAAATTGCACAGCAACTCTGCCTCCACCTAATGGACTAACCGTCTTTTTAAGCCGCTCCTCAACATCTTCCTTTGGAAACTTGGCCAACAGAATACTTTCAACTTCACGAACCGACTTTCGCTTACTCGCATTAAAAAGAAACTCGTCGGTTCCCTTCTTGATGAAGGGAGCAAGTCGATTGAGCACAGTAAGAGAGTAGGTACCCCGCGCGATCTCTCTGATGAGAAAAGGGTAGCGAATGGCGAGTTTCGCTGCCTGAATGCGTTTCAATGCTGAGTGTTCAGACATGCCGTGAACTTCAACCAGGAAGCGAAACATACTTCCACACCCAGCTTTTGCGTACAGCTGTCGCCGAATGGCTTCAGAAAGGTAGGCCACCAATTGCGCTTTGCGTTTTCTGTCAGCGGAAATGAGTCGTGAGATGCCAGAGAGAATCTTTTCGTCCGATTGCGCCTCAATAAAAGCCAAGCTGATTGCAGGGATTTCGATAAACTTCACGATAGCCTCCAATGAATACATAAGTATTCATATTTTCGGGGATTGGCAAGAACTATCGTCGATAAAGTGCATGTCCCGCGACATACCAGTCACCGTCGCCTTCTTCATTTTCCGTGGCGGGGTCGGACCCGCTCCCCTTTAGTGCTACCCTGGAAATAAATCGTGCTATACCCAGCCCGTGGATTTGCCAGCTGCCCTGAAAGCCTTCCTCGCGCTACATGTCGGGGAGAACTACGCCGATTCCAAGTACCTGCTCGCCGTTTCTGGGGGCTTAGATTCCATGGTGCTTTTGCAACTCTTTCAAAAGGTGCTTCCCCCATCCGCCTTAGCGGTGGCTCACTATAACCACGCCACTCGCGGCCTTGATTCGGACGGTGACGAAGCCTTTGTTCGCCGTAGCGTGGGCGAAGCGCCCTTTGTCTATGCCCGTCGTGAAGGGGGGAAGGGCAGTAGTGAAGCTGACCTTCGTCGTGACCGGCACGCTTTTTTGGAGCAGGCTCGCATTTCTACCGGGTGCGACTTCCTCGTGACAGCACATCACCTCGACGATCAGTTCGAAACCTTTCTCATGCGACTGGGTCGCGGCACGGGGTTGAAAGGCTTGGGGTCTATGCCCTGTGTTCAAGGCGCCAAGCTCCGACCACTGCTATCAATCAGTCGTACGCAACTGGAAGCGTATGCCGCGGGGAATACGATTGAGCACCGGGAAGATGCGACCAATGCATCGTTCACTTACTTGCGCAATCGCATCCGGCATTCACTCGTCCCTACCTTCCATTCGGTCTTCGAAGACTGCGGGTCAGATGCTTCGCGCCTTGCGCGCTTTGGCGATTTGGTTACGGAACTGCAAGAGGCCGAGCAGTTGCTTGACGAACAGGCTCGAAGCTTTGCCGCGCATATGGTGACGCCGACGGTTTTGTGGACGCGATTGGATGCAAGACTCTTTGATCGAGTGCCGCGCCCTTGGCAGCGGCGCCTGCTGCGAAGAGTCTTGGAGCAGCTGGGCGTCGAAACCTTGTCGCGGCAAGACCTCGAAAACACTTTAACCCAGGGTGCTAAGCGCGCGTGGGACGGGCCAGGGTTTAGCGTGCAGAACTCTTGTGGGTATACCTACTTCCAAACTCCCGCACAAAAGCAGCGGCTGCAGGCACTTCGCGTGCACGAAGAGGGAGGCTACGCTCTGGTATCGGATCTAGGCATTGCGCTAGCAGGCATTGAGCCTGATACCCAGGTGCGCTTTTTCCAGCCCGGGGACCGGCGCGCTGGCCAAAAGCTCAAAACGTTCTTTCTCGAAAATCGTATCCCCAAGCCCGAGCGACGCATCGTCCCGCTTTTGGCTCGAAAAGGGACATCCGAAGTGGTTTGGGTCTTCCCGGAGCCCCATCTTACCCTTCGAATTCAAGCAGTTGATTTTGCATTCGCTGCGTCAGTGAAATCATTAGGAAATGTAAACAGTCCTTGAGCAAACCCGCTTTTCCGTCGATGAGGCAGAAGAAGAGGGTTCGATGAAATCTTCCCAAAAGACGATGATTGCCTGGTTGTTGCTGGTCGTTGCGACGCTCATGTTGTTTCAAACGGCGCGCGAACATAAGACCACGAAACGGATTACTTTTAATCAGTTCATCGAGCTGGTGAAGGCCAATAAGATCGAGAGCGTTACCTTCAAAGACCAAGGTCGCATCGAAGGTAAGTTCGCGGCTACTCACGAAGCGGGCGTTCCTTTCGAATCCATTGGCGACACTTCCTCTGAATTTTACTTGAAGCTTTTGGCCGAGCACAACCTCACGCCGAGCTACGACATCGAACAAGCCAATTCCATTTGGGTACAGTTTCTCGTGGGTTGGGGTCCGATGCTCATTTTCGTGGTGCTGCTTGTGTTCTTCCTCCGGCAGATTCAAATGTCGGGCGGAAAAGCCATGCAGTTTGGTCGTTCACGCGCAAAACTGCTTACCGATGGACATACGCGCGTCGGTTTCGGTGACGTTGCCGGTTGTGACGAAGCGAAACAAGAGCTCGAAGAGATCGTCGAATTCTTAAAGGACCCCAAAAAATTTACTCGTCTCGGCGGACATATCCCCAAGGGTGTTTTGTTGGTGGGACCTCCGGGAACGGGGAAGACGCTTCTCGCTAAGGCAGTGGCCGGCGAAGCGGGCGTTCCCTTTTTTAGTATCAGCGGTTCAGACTTTGTCGAGATGTTTGTGGGCGTCGGTGCCAGCCGAGTGCGCGACTTGTTCGAGCAAGGCCGTAAACATGCACCTTGCATCATTTTTATCGACGAAATCGATGCGGTCGGACGTCAGCGTGGCGCAGGTCTCGGTGGCGGGCACGACGAGCGCGAACAAACACTCAACCAAATGCTGGTTGAGATGGATGGCTTTGATTCTAAAGAAGGCGTGATCTTGGTTGCCGCAACAAACCGTCCCGACGTTTTGGATCCGGCCTTGCTTCGTCCAGGTCGATTCGACAGAAACGTTACCGTGGGCCGTCCCGATTTCCGTGGACGTGAAGCCATCTTGCGAGTGCACGTTCGCAAAGTGCCCATGACTCCCGATGTGGATCTTTCGATCATTGCGCGCGGTACCCCCGGTTTCTCGGGCGCTGATTTGCAGAATCTCGTAAACGAATCTGCCCTGATCGCGGCTCGTCGCAATCGCAACAATGTTTCGATGGCTGAATTCGAAGCGGCGCGAGACAAAGTCATGATGGGCTCCGAGCGCCGATCGATGATCATCCCCCCCGAAGAGCGCAAAGCGATTGCCTATCACGAGGCAGGGCATGCCATAGTGGGGCGCATGCTCAAAGGCTTGGATCCAATCCATAAGGTTACGGTTATCCCTCGCGGGATGGCCCTCGGTTTAACTCAAACTTTGCCCAAAGAAGACCAGCTGACGCTTTCAAAGGAGCGAGCTGAGAACATGATTGCCTTCCTTATGGGGGGCGCTATCGCTGAACAACTCATCCTCGGGCAAAAAACCACGGGCGCTGGCAACGACATCGAACGTGCGACCGATCTCGCTCGCCGCATGGTCTGCGAATGGGGAATGAGCGATGCGATTGGCCCCATGGCCATTGGCAAAAAGGGCGGGGACATCTTCCTGGGGCGAGAATTTCATCAAGCCAACGACGGGATTTCGCAAAAACTCGCCGAAACGGTCGATACGGAGATGCGTAGTTTCATCACGAAAAACTACGATCGCGGCATGAAGATCCTCAAAGACAACATAGACCTGCTACACCGCATGTCCGAAGCGCTCTTGGACCGTGAAACCATCGATGCAGCCGACATTGAGCTGCTGATTGAAGGTAAGACGCTACCACCGCTGGAAAAGCCGGCGGGCGTTGCAGGCGAAAAGAAGACGGGCAACGGCGGAGCCGCTCCCATGGGCACTCCCCAGGTCGCCTAAAGCAACCCTTCCGAAAGCTCCCTAACAAGCCGATATCTTTAAGTTTCGGTCACTATCTGCCGATAATAAAAGGCCGGGGTCGCTTGAGCTTTGTGGCTCAAAGCGGCATAAATCTCTTTTGAGAGCGGCAGCCTACTTCCACTTGAATCAATGACGGAATACCTCAACAACCTACGCGAGATTGTACGCTGGCAGGACTTGGTCGACGTCCTGTTCGTGACCTACATCGTTTACCGCGTTTTGCTGCTTATTCGCGGAACCCGGGCCGTTCAAATGCTCACGGGTTTTGGGATCATCTTGATTCTGTATTACCTTTCCGACCAACTGCAATTCCATACGCTGGAAACCATTCTTGCGCAGTTCTTCCAGAATTTTATTTTGATTTTGGTCATCGTCTTTCAAGACGAGATTCGAAAAGCACTCACACAAGTCGGTCGCAATCCGTTCTTCTCGAGCACGAACACGATTGAAGAAGTCGCTGTTGTGGAAGAAATGTGTCAGGCAGCTGCACAGCTGGCAAAAGAGCGCGTAGGGGCGTTGATAGTACTGGAGCGAGAAACGGGTCTTAAGAACTACATTGAGGCCGGTACCCAGCTAGATTCACGGGTCACTGCGGATTTGATTCTCAGTGTGTTCCATCCGACGTCCCCCATCCACGATGGCGCCATGATTATTCGCAATTCGAGAATCACTTCTGCCGCATGTCTTTTGCCCATCTCGCGAGACCCCAGTATCCAGCGAGAGTTGGGAACCCGTCATCGTGCTGCCTTGGGGCTGACACACGAAACAGACGCAGTGGTCATCGTCGTCTCTGAAGAACGCGGCGAAATCTCCATTGTCCATCATGGCGTCATGTTGCGCGACCTAAGCTTGAATTCCTTACGGCAGAACCTTCTTGAACTCCTGGGTCTTCGAAAATTTGAAGTCCGCGTTGAAGAAAAGGCGGGCCAATGAACAAGGGCTTAGAAATCGTACGCAGCGAACGCGGCTCGATTCCTTTTTGGGAGAGCTTTGCTCTCAAAGTGGTGAGTTTCCTACTCGCTTTGATTCTCTGGATTACCTTCCTCGGACTCAAACGCGAAGAAATGCACAAGCGGGTCAAGTTCGAACCTTTGCTCGCACCGGGCATGATGATCACCCGAAAGATCCCGACACACATTGATTTCACGCTGTCCGGGCCCCGTCTCCTTTTGAAAAGTGTCGACAAGAAACTTCATCCTATTCGCCCGGATTTGCGCAGTAATAAAGAAACGACCATCGGGATTACCATCGACGAAGAGCTACTCGGAGAATTGCCTAAAGAGGTAAGGGTGCTCGGCTTTTCGCCTCCCAGCGTGGTGATTCGTTTGGAAGAAGTGGTTGAAAGGTACATCCCCGTGAGTCCCACTTTAAGAGGCGCAACCGCCGGCGGTTATGAGATCGCTTCGATAGAGACCATACCCTCGAAAGTGGCCGTTACCGGACCGAAGAACTTGCTAGGGCGAGTGGGGAGTATTGGGACGGAACCCATTGATATCGATGGACTTTTAGGTACTAAGGAGGCTGAGGTTTCAGCAGAAGTAGATACCAGTCAGGGTTTCCAGCTCTCCCGTGATAGTGTCGTCAAAGTGAGAATTAAGACAAGGAAGGTTTCCCGGTGAGCAAGTCTGCTGAGAAGGATTCTCAGGTTAAAGCGCGAATTTTCGGTACAGACGGTGTGAGAGGGATCGCCAACCAGCATCCCATGACGAGCGAAACCGCCATGGCCATTGGACGTGCGACGGCCTACACGCTGATAGACCGCCGCACCCGCGCTGGCCACACCCCTAAAGTAGTTATCGGAAAAGATACGCGCCTGTCGGGTTATATGCTGGAGAATGCGCTCTCCGCCGGCTTCTGCTCGATGGGTGCCCAGGTTTATTTGGTCGGCCCACTGCCCACGCCCGGTATCGCGTTTATCACACGCAGCATGCGAGCGGACGTGGGCGTTGTGATTTCAGCAAGCCATAACCTCTACAATTATAATGGCATCAAAATTTTCGATCGCATGGGGTACAAACTCCCGGATTCGAAGGAAAACGAAATTGAATCGTTAATCGGCTCCGAGGAACTCGAGCGTTGCCGTCCGACGGATGAGGGGATTGGGCGGGCCAAGCGCATCGACGATGCTATCGGCCGATATATCGTTTTCATCAAAGACACTTTTCCCCAGGAGCTATCGCTTGAGGGCATTCGCGTTGTCTTAGATTGCGCTAACGGCGCGGCTTACAAAGTTGCCCCCATTGTTTTCCAAGAACTGGGGGCGGAAGTGTTTGCAATCCATTGCGAACCCAATGGCCGCAACATCAACGAACAGTGCGGCGCTGTTTATCCATCATCGATGGCCAAAGCAGTGCATGAGCACCGCGCTGAAATAGGAATTGCGCTTGATGGGGATGCCGACCGACTCATTCTTTGCGATGAGAAGGGCGAAATTGTGGATGGGGATCAGATACTCGCTATCTGCGCTCTCCAAATGCTCAAAGAAGGCACGCTTAAGCAAAATACTGTCGTGGTCACCCCCATGAGCAATATGGGTGTGAACGTAGCTATTCGACGCGCTGGCGGGACCGTTGTTGAAGCGAAAGTCGGTGACCGCTATATCGTCGAAATGATGCGGAAGATGAATCTCAACCTGGGCGGAGAACAGTCAGGTCATGTGGTGTTTCTCGATCACAATACGACGGGCGACGGAATGATGGCTGCTCTTAAGGTACTAGCGATCATGAAAAAGACTGGCAAATCGCTTCATGAACTCAAGAAGCAAATCGATCTCTACCCACAAGTACTTGAGAATGTGATTGTGCGTGAGAAAGAAGACTTTGGCCGGTTTCCGAAGATCACCGACAGCATCAAGAAAGTCCAATTAGCTTTGGGCGAGTCCGGCCGAGTAGTCGTTCGATACTCTGGAACGGAGCCGCTGGCCCGTGTGATGGTCGAAGGCGAAGACTCTGTTTTGATTCGCGAGTACGCCCGAGAGATTTGTCATACTATTTCGGCTCAGCTCGGGTGATCGGTGCAGCCCCTTCTTACTTCAGAGCAAATGCGTCGCGCGGACGCAGAAGCGATTGAGACCTTTCAAATTCCTGAACTTCTGCTGATGGAACACGCAGCACTTGCGCTCGTTCAACACCTCGAAAAGCGGTTTGGAAAACTGCTCCCGGATACCCGGGGGCTTGTGGTTGCAGGTCGTGGCAACAACGGCGGCGATGTCATTGCCGCTGCTCGCCTGCTTTGGCAGCGGGGCTGTCAGAATTTCTTTGTCATCCTATCGGACTCCGACCAGTCCCAATCACAGGGTCTTCGCAAAGAGTTGGAGCTATTGGGTCACCTTGGAATTGCCTGGGGAACGGAACTCGACACCTCGTTACTAGAGGCTTGCGATTGGATTCTAGATGGCATTTTGGGCAGTGGGCTTTCTCGACCCGTCGAAGGTTCGATTGCGGATCGCATTCAACAGGTCAATGCAGTCGCGGGGCGCAAATGGATTGTCTCAGCGGATATTCCGAGCGGCTTGTCGTCGGACACAGGTAATCCCCTACCTATCGCGATTAAGGCCTCAGCCACCGTCACCTTCGGGTTTTACAAGCGTGGACTCGTCACGGGACAAGCGGCTCACTATGTGGGTGAACTGAGCTTGGCGCCGATTCAGATTCCTCGTGCCGTTTCCTCCGAGGGTTGGAACAGTTTCTTGTACACGCGAGAAGACGCCTGTCGCCTGCCTTTGCGGCGCAAGGATAGTCACAAAGGGCACTTTGGCAGGGTCGCGATTGTTTCCGGAGCCGGCGATCGAGAGGGGGCGGCAGCACTGAGCGCTCTAGGTAGTTTGCGATCGGGCGCGGGACTAGTCACCGTGCTAGCACCCGAGGCCAATTTGGCGACGCTGAGAAGTCGCATGGCTCCAGAAATCATGACTCAGACATTGAGCGCAAGTGCATGGGGAGCGCTTTCGGAAGCAGCCGTCGTGGTAGGGCCCGGTCTGGGGCTGGACCAAAGCGCTTGGACTATCTTGGTAGAGTGCCTCAAACGCCATGCCCCCTTGGTCATTGATGCAGACGGTCTTACCTTGCTCTCCCAAAACGAAGCAGAGGCAGTCCCCTTGCTGGCTGCGCGCAGCTGCACCGTGCTGACACCCCATCCCAAGGAGGCCGCCACCTTGCTGGGCACGACTATCGACGAGGTCCAGCAAGACCGGTATGCGTCAGCCAATGCGCTTAGCAAGAAGTGGAAATGCGGCATCATCCTCAAAGGCAGCGGCACGCTTTGTACTGCGCCGGGGTCACCTGTGATTGCAGTGAATGTCGGAGATTCGGGCCTGAGTAAAGGGGGGACCGGCGATGTTCTTAGCGGAATACTCGCAGGCCTTTTTGCCCAAGGACTCAGTCTGCTGCACGCGGTTCCTCTGGCGGTTTATCTTCATGGATCGGCATCCCAGCGCTTATCTGCACGACGGGGCCACAGCCGATCTTCGCTCGCGAGCGAAATCACGCTCGAGATTGCGGACGTCCTGAAGGATTTGGAATGCCCACCCACCTAATAGGCAAGCTTTCGGATTGGGACGCCTTTGCCAGAGAGTTCGTGAGTCAGAATGTCGAAGGCGGCTTTTTCGGGCTCCGAGGGGAACTCGGCGTGGGGAAGACCAGTTTCGTTCGCAGCGTTGTCCAAGTGCTTTGCGATAGGGCAGGGGCACAAGCCCCTCGAGTGGTCAGTCCCAGCTACGTCCTTCATCAGCACTACCCCCTATCGCCTTCGGTAGACCATTGGGATCTCTATCGCTTGGAGAATCTGTCGATGGAAGGACTCATGGAAACAGGTTTCTTCGACGTGCTTTCGGAAGCGCAAAGAGCTCGAGGATTTGTCTTTGTGGAATGGGCGGAGCGTTTGCCTCCCGAGACCCAGCCGGATGGGACGCTCTTTCTTACTTTTGAAGGTCTCGGACGACAGATTAGCTATTGAAGGGATTCCACGGTTGCTTCTAGCGGTTTTTCGCCGCCGTCCGTCGTAAAGCTCAGGACACGAGCGGTATGGACGGGAGACTTCCATTCGGCGAGGACGATTCCATTTCCCTTGCAGCGCTGAGCGTACATGCTTCGCTCCGTCGGGGTAAGGGCATCGCATCCCACATTGCGCTTAGTTGCTGGGTTGCCATACGTTTTTACCAAGGCATCCAGGTAGTCCTTACCGGTGACAACCGGCAGGAAAGTCGCCGTTATCCGGAAGATCTTGTCGTTTCGCACGAGCATGCGGAAACGGTAAAAGGCAGAGTTTAAGCCCGTGCATTCGTAAACTACCATGTCGCTCACTTTATCGACGGTCTTGCACGTGCGGAATTCTTGCGTTGTGCTGACGCTTTTCAAAGGCGCGCCGACAGGAAAAACCAATCTCAATGCTTCGTTAGAGACTTCGGAAATCGAGGCGGGAAGACGGCTTTGTGGGGAGCTATTGAAGAAGCCATAACCGAACCATAGTGCGAGCGCGGCTCCCGCGAATCCGACCCCAGGATAAACCCAACTGAACCCGCTCGTTTTGGGAGTGGTCGTGACTGTCTTAAGTGGGGGTGGCGCCGACTTGCTGGAGGCAACCGCCGTCGGACTTGAGGTGACCCCCGTAACAGTAATATCGAGATCCTCATCCTCTTCGCTGAACGGGGTCAACCCGTCTGAGTGTCCAGACTTCTTGAGAGTGCTTTGGGCATTAGCTTTATAAGCCACGGTAGGCGCTACGGGAGCAGCCGCTGCCAACGCTGGAAGAATCGGCGGCGGCACCGCGGGACGGAACAACCTTGCGACAATAGGATGTTGGTCGGCCCGCATCCATTGGTTGGAGGGCTCATCAAACACCAAATCGGCACGTCGGAAATGGTTGTCGCGAACCTGGGCCACCAGGGTCTCGACCGCAATCGAAATGACTTGCTCCTTCTCGTAAATCCAAACTTTCTCTTCCTCACTAGGAGCGGCGGGTTTTTCCGAAGGAGTCGGTGCATCTCGTCGGTCAATGGAAGGAATGTCTCCTACCGTTATCCAATTCGCGAGGGAGGGATACCAGAGGTACGTACCGCGGGCTATTTCCCCAGTCGCATACTTGCTCTGGATTTGGTCGAGCGTGAAAGGGCCGTGGCGCTGGTCGCCTATGAGCAAGTATAGATTCGCCCCGGGAATTTTAAGTACGGCAGACATGTCCACTTTCTCTATCGGTACTCACAAGGGGGTCCCGTAGGTATTTCTTGAAGAGAATCGCGGCGTTGTGCAGCGCGCCAAACCGAGTGGGATGGGCCTTTACCTTATTTGGAAGTTTTCGTGAAATCGCAAGGTTATCGCTGGGACAACGCATCTAAAAACACAGTCGCATAAGTAAAATTATGTGCTTTTCGGTAAATCTAGAAAAGAGGGGTAAACACTGGAAAAGCCTCAAAGAATGCTTGCGATTTTGTGGCGCCGCGGTATCAATAATGACCAACGGGATTTCCGGGAGGGGGCTTCGATCGAACATTCGCACTGGTTACGGGTCATGGTTTTGGGGCGTTCACAGACCTTCTGCACGTTACTTTTCATTGGTTTGACTGCGGTCGCGCAGAGTCAGGCCTCCGTTTGCTCACGGGCTATTGCCGAGCAAGTTTATCCACCTCCCATCACGAGCGGAAACATCGTCATTGCGGATGCTATTTCAACCGGAAATCTCATTGCGCCTGCGGCTAAGAAGCGCGGCTTTGATGTCGTGCACTTGCTGTCCGATGACAATATGGAACCGCATTTGCGCGACAGTATCCGGTTGAACGATTTCTCTGAAGACCGGCAACTCGTCTATCGAGGCGATCTGGAACAGACAGCCCGTGAGCTCTCTGCGTTTAAACCAGTGGGCGTCATTATCGGCGGTGAAACGGGCGTCTTGGTAGGAGACATGGTATCCGAGCGTTTGGGGCTCATGACCAATGGCACCACACTCAGTGAAGCGCGTCGCAATAAGTACCTCATGTGGGAAACTGCGCGGGCAGCCGGAGTGGAAATCGCCGCTCAGTTTGTCTCTCGCAATATCAATTCAGCCCTGGCAAAAGCCCCCTCGCTGGGCTTTCCAGTCGTCTTGAAACCCTTAGATGGAGCGGCCGGAATTGGGCTGCATATTGAACACGACGCGGACGGAATCACTCACGCCTTTAATGAAATTCGGGCACTGGTTAACCCGATTACCAATCGCCCCATCGTGGACGTACTCTTCCAGGAATACCTAGACGGCCCCGAGTACGTGGTGGACACGATGAGTTCGAACGGCAAAACGTACGTCACGGCGGTTTCGCGCTACACCAAGGTTCCCTTTAACGGACAGCCCCAGGTTTACGCGGCGGAAGACATTATTTCGTATCAAGAGGCCGTCGAGCTCGGGCTGATTCAGTATGCCCAGCGGGTGGTGCGGGCACTCGGCATCGAGCATGGACCCGCCCATTTGGAAATTAAGAAAACGGAAAAGGGGTGCCGTTTGGTGGAAATCGGGGCTCGCTTGTCGGGCGGCGGCTATGCGGTCCTCGTCGAGAAAGCGACGGGATTGAATGTGATCGATCTGCTCCTAGATGTCCATTTCGACCCAGCAGCTTTCCATCGCAAAACTCAAAATCCCTTCACCTCCAAGCCTGCCCGCATTATCTATTTAATGACGGAGCAACAGGGAAAAGTCATTTCGATGCCCTACATGGAACGGATTGAAAAGCTCGACTCCTGGTTCCGATCCAAGATGAACATCGAACCTCGCAAGGCCGGGCATGATATTCTGGTTCCAACGACGGATTTTCTAAATTATCCGGGGCAAATCGAACTAGTTCACCATGACCGAAGTGTCATCGACAGAGACAGCGAGGCTATCCGCCAATGGGAAAAACAGCCCGACTTCTACGTTTTCGAAAAATAGGCCGCGGCTTTTGGGCCCGCACGCTTTGGATGGGGGCACTGCTCTTCGCCCTTCCCCTGCTTGGCGCTTCCCCCAAAAAGCTCTGGTCTGAAGCCCGTGAGGCAGTGAGCGCGAAGAAGTACACCCAAGCGATTGAGCTGTATCTGAAGCTTTCCTCCCTGCTGGACGAAGCAGACTTGGAAACCGCTGACGCGGAAATCATTCAGGTCTACTTCGCAAACGGCGACTACGCCCAAGTACTCGAGAATGCGCTCTCCTTTTTGAAGCAGACACCCGAGTCTCGACATGCTTTCACGGTGAGCTATCTGCTAGCGAGTAGCCTATACAGAATGAATCGTTTCGAGGAAGCGTTTCAAGTGTTCGGCGGGCAAAAGCTGGAAGACCTCCGAGCGCTTGATCCATCAACGCGCGAGCGGGTCTATGAGCTGCTTCTGTCCAGTCTCCAGGGGATGAAGGCGCAGGCTGCCTCACGCGCGATGGAAGCAGAGGTTAAAGGGCTGTGGAAGAACCCGCAGGGCGAGGCCGTACTGCGCGGTCCTGCGAGCGACTTGTTAACTCAGTTTTCCACCCAAGAAGCGCTCGATGCTTATGTCGAAACCTTTTCTGACTGGGAAACCAAGAGGAGCCTTCTCGAAATCACCGATGCGCGCGCGCTGGAGCCTTTCATCGATCGGGAGCGCACCGAACTCTCGGCGCAGGTCGGAATCGGTTCGGTGCTGGATACGGCGACTTCGGGAGGCCCCTCTGCGCAAGCAGGCACCCGCCCTACTCTGGATCTTTTTTACCGGCTCTCTAGCGACGGAACGGGGGTTCGGCTAGGCGCTGAACTTGCGACGGCTCCGTGGCAGGCAGCGGGTGTTACCACTCTAGGGGCCTCCACGGATTTTGTTTTTACTCTTTCAGGTGCTCCGCTCGGACTTTCTTGGACTGCTGGTTTAGGTGCGGGCTACCTTTCCAGTTGGATGAGGCCTATCGACAATGGGTTTAAGAACGTTTTCATGGCTCGCGCGCTCGTAGAAATGCGTTACGGGTATGGAAGCGGAGCGGCTTGGACGACCTCCGTCCTGGCGGCCCCGGCCCTGGTTGCCACTGGATTTGGAAATAGCTTTGCTTGGGGCGCTCGTACCGAATATGCCTGGCCCGCCGCGCGCGGCCGCTTTGACTTAAGCCTCTATGGAGAGTTTACGAAGTGGCAGTTTCCAGGTGTGACTTCCGTGGAATGGACTCGATTGGCTGTCGGCATGAAGCTTCGATTTGGAGCGCTTACCCATCTATTCTAATGGGTCTTAGGTGCTTCATGTACCGGCGGCAGATGCCGAACGGTACCCTTGTCGGGAGCCGGACAGAACGAAATAGGCCCCGTGGCCCGAGGCCGGCGCGCCGCCGCTTTGAAGCCTTCCAGATACCGCTGTTCCATCTTGCGATAGTCTTTCACATAAGCGCATAGCTGCTCGGAATCAAAACCCCCTTCTTGTTTCGCATAGTCAGGAGTTCGTAATAGTCCACGTTCTGCGCAGAAAAAGGCACTGCATTGCTCTTTGTAAAACTGATGGGGTGGATCTTGCTTCAAGCGCAGGTACTTACTGGTATTGGGTTCCCCTTTTGCGTCAGCAAAAAGCCGCATGAGTCCACACATTTTCAGCATGGGAGCCGCCTGGCGAAAAAAAGCGTCCTCTAAAGCGAACGAGTCTTGTGCGTCGACTTTGCCTGACTTTCCAAACGCCACCAGTTGTTGCCAATAGGGTTTGCCGCCCACTGCTTCCAGAGAAGCCTTTTGGTACTTCTCAAAACGCGATCTGATCTGATCCCAGTGCCGCTTGCGCGCCTCCGTTAACACCAAGGGCGCGCGTTTGGCTGAGCTGCCCGGCAGGCTATCGAGTTTTCTAGGGCCACATTGCTCGGCGATCTTTTCATACTCTTCCGCTAGCAACACGCAGCTACGTTTTACAAATCGTTCGTCCCGCAGCGCCTTTTCTTCCTGAATCAAGTTGCTAAATCGTTTGAAAATATCGGGCAAACCACCCAACTCGAGCAGTGTTCCATGGATTCCTGCAATTTTGCGCAAGTACTCGTCACTCGCGTAAATGGTGCGCACGAGTTGAACTAGGCTAGTTTCGACGGACTCGCTCATGGGTTTTCCGTTGCAGATCTTTCCCGTTTCCCAGATTTCGTCTCTGCGAAAAAAACCGGATACGATGAGCGCAGAAAGCTCTCTTGAGAGGAGTCGAGATTCGGCCTGGTAATCGCGAGGCGTAGGGCTTACGGTTTTTCGATGGAAGGCCAAGAGCTTGACCCGAAAGGCCTCGAAGTTGGAGAGCTTCTCCTTAAGAACACCACAGAGATTTTCTGTCGGTTCAGCAAGCAGGTGATCTAGGGAAGCCTTCATATTGGAGGCCGGGGGGAACTCCTGCGCGGGAGCGGCTTCGACTGGCGGCCTATCTAAACGCAGAGGGCATGGATCCTCTGGTGCGGCAAACGCCTGCGTGCAAATCGAAGCAAAGATGGCTACTAACACCCCATTTTTTCCCATGGGGAAAGAATATCACGGGGCTACGGCGTCGACGAGGGAACCCGCTTCTGCGTGATTTGCGGCGGCAGCTACACGCTTTAAAATCGTGATAGGTACGCATCCCCCCAACCCTTTGGGCAGCAGGCGTATACCCAAGCGGTCACACTCTTGCCGCAACGCCGGTTCATCAAAACGTCCTGTTACCAACACGGCGCGATGAGACAGCGCAAGCGAGCGAATGACCTGAAGTCCATTTTCAGGAGCCCCTAGAATTTCAAAATCGCACAGAAATAGTACGCTGCTCATTAGCCTTTGGTTTTCGGTGCACCAACGGTGCAGGCTCACGGTATCGGAAAAATGCTCAAGAAAAATGCCCGCGCCTGCCGCCTTCATCGCGTCATTGAAGCGCTGCTGCCAAACCAGATGAATGCTAGGATCATCGTCCAACACCATCACCGTGGAGCCTTCGGCGACCTCGATTTTCGGAACAAACCATCGCGGAGGCTTCACTTGGGGAATGTAGATATCGACTTGCGTCCCCACCCCTTGAACGGAACCCATTTCAAGCCGACCACCCCAACTATCGATCAAGCGCTTGGCATCAGAAAGCCCGAGTCCGCAGCCCCCCTCTTTATTGAAAGACCCACCCTGCGTGCGTAGCTTCGCCAAAATCTCAGCAGGTATGCCACGACCATTATCGGACACCGTGATTTTCGCGGTTTGCCCGGGACCCGCTTTCACCCTCACCTCGACTCTGCCCTTACCTTCGAGTGCCTCGAGTGAATTGTTCACCAAATTCGATACGGCGGTTTTAAAGCCATTGGGCTGCACGTCGATAAATAGCCCGTAAGCGCAATCCTCTATCCGAATATCCAGCACAGCATCTGGTCTGTCTTGCATCAACACCTGCTTCTCAGTGACGATTGCCTCCGCGAGGCTCGCAATAGGATGGCTACTGACATCTTCAGTACCCACTTTCCCTGGCCGAGGGGCCGTGTCTGGCAAAATCGCCGTTGAACGGCGGCTGCGTTCCAAAACGTTATTCGCGATATCTCTAATTCGCGAGAGCGCCCCTCGAATGATCATCCGCTTTTGCTCGGGCACCTGCGAAAGCGTATCCAAAATCATATCGAGAGCTGCAAGCGGCGAGCGAATGTCATGAGCCACTTGCTTTGCTACGGAGACCATCGCCGCGTTTTTTTCGTTCTCTTTGAGTTTTCTGTACAGGTCCATGAGCGAAAGGGTGAATTCACGAATCTCACCTTCTGCTTTGATGTCGGCTTCGTTAACCTCGCGCCCCGCGTTGTACGCTTCGAACACGCCCCGCAACTCTAGAAAGGGCGTGTAAATATGCCTTCGAATGTAGCGACTCGATAGAAAAATCACGAACGTAAACAACACGCCAGAAAGCACCAGCAGCACTAAATTAGATCGGTAGGGCACATAGGCGGCTTCAATATGCTCGGCGTTGAGGCGAGCAAAGACGACCAAGGTGTCTGCCGACAAGCCTTTGGGTTTGGGCATGACAATTTCTTCGCGCTTGAGCTTCGACGGAAGGTCTGCAACGGGCAAAACCACCAAGTCACTTAAGGCAAATACTTTGGCGTGCGACGTCAGTTCATCTTTAAGAACTTCTTCCAGGCCAATCTGCTTCCAGGTACGCCACTTCTCATGTTGCTCTTCCAGGCTGAGCATCACCTTCGCGCGTTCCTTTAGCAGAGCCTCTTTGTAGGTTGCTCGCGTGACAAAGAAGTAAGTAAGGCTCAAACACAAAACGCCGAAGAAGACCGCAAGTAGCTGATTGGTCGTTAACTGACGCAAGAGCTGAAACTTCTGCTTCGGGGCTTTCATGGTTTGCCCTCAAATCGCCGAAAGATAGCTCCTTGAAAAATATGGCCGCCGCCTTGGGGGAAGCACACCTTTCCATCGACGCTTCGAACGATGCCTGTAAAACACCGGTCCTTATTGAAAGCGTCAATAAAGCTCTGCTTAGTTAACGGGCCGGACACTCGGGAGAGAATGGTTCCCACAACAATGCCTAGATCGTAGCCCATCCCTAGCTCAGGGTTCGCTTTCACCTTAAACTGCTTCAGCATCTGCTGATCCAGGTGCCTTGCCGCCAAAGTGCGTGGATCGTACGAAGAGCCGAGGTAAAAGGGGGACTTCATATTGGCTAGAAAGCGTTCCAACACGCTGGGGTCCGCCCCCGAAACGGAAACCATCGGCAAATCAATCTTCGCAGCGGTGAGTTGACTAAGCAGCGCCGGTAGGTCTTCCGGATACAGCGTCAAATAGAGATAGTCGTAAGTCTTTGCCTTCACCTGTGCCAGGTCTTCATTGGAGAGCACCTGCGCTTTAGTAAGGCGACGCAGATCCAACAAAGGAAGGCTTGCGTCAGGTGCTTTTGTTTTTTCCAAAAGCGTCGCTTCTTGGTTCATGGAAAAGGCATTGAACGGGCTGACGACGGCGAGTCCTCGCTTTTGTGGGAAAGTGCGTTTTAAGAAAATAAAGAGCGAATCGAAAAGTGAGTCCATGCTCCCGCCCGTGCTGTAAACAAGAGGACCTTTTTTCGCTAAGTCTCGGTGTGCAGCGCCCGCAAAGAAGGACAGAACGCCTGCCTTGCGTGCTACATCCGCAGCGAGCAGCGCATCGTGACTCGTTGGAAATCCAACGAGGCCGATAGCCCCGTTCTTTAAAAGGGTTTCGGCGCTGCGTGTGGCAGACAAAGGAGATTTATCGGTGAGTTGGCTTGCCACGACAAAGGCATCGGTCTTTTCCTTTCCCAGAGTTTTGTGCATGCCTGCCTCAAAGCCCAAGTAGACATTTTCTTGAAACGATCGAGAAGCGACCGAAGTGGTCGAGCCAAAACCCACTTTACCGGCAAGGGCAATAGAAGGGCTTCCGGTTAGCGCGCAGAGCAACACCGGAAAACAAAGGCGAAAATTGAGGCTTAACACCGCGCCTTCTTAGCATAGGTCCAAGCCGAATTGCTCTCTGAGTTTTATTTGGTTGTTAGTACTTTTTGTACTTGTCGTTATAGGGCAAAAGAGCCAAATGCCGAGCTCGCTTGATCGTCGTTGTTAGCTGCCTCTGCTGTTTCGCAGAAAGACGGGTCACTCGCGAAGGCATGATCTTGCCTACTTCAGTAATGTAATTGCGCAAAATAAGAGGGTTCTTGAAGTCAAAAAGAAATCCCGGCGGGAGCTTGGTGCGGTCCATTCCAGGAAAACGACGACGGCCGGCTCCATCTCCGCCACGCTCACCGCGATCTCCCCCTCGGTCACCACCGCCACCACCGCGGCCTCCACCGAATCCGCCGCGGTCTCCGCCTCGTCCTGCTTTTGTATCGTCCGTCTTCATTGCCTAGATCCCATCTGTGATTTATCCAAAAACGTCCCGACTCTGCCACACTTTCCCAGAGGCGTCGACCCCGATTTCAGGGGCTTTTTAAGACCACCATATCGACTCTTCCATCCTCTGCGCGCTCCGGAAACAGGTAGACCACTTCAAGTCCAGAGGCTTGCTTTAGCTGCGGCGGTACCGGCAGAAAGCGTCGTAGAACCCTCAGTGAAATTAAGTGCCCCGCAGGACGTGCATCCTGTACGGGCACCTCGCTGCCATAGTGGTTCATTCGCCTCGCCACTTCTATCTGATTTCCTAGCGTGGGCCCGTAGCGTGGCTGCCGATTCCCGTGCTGACTGTGTAACAGGACCGCCATGAACAGGAGCGTTATCCCCAGCGCCCGCTGATAGCCCCAAAGCAGGTGGCGGCTACCTGGACGGGCAGCCCAGTGGTTTGCACCAAAACACAAGAAGGCAAATACCACCCAAGTCGTCGCTAGATAGTACTGCGGGTGACTGACTAACCCATTCATCCAAAGAAGGACGATATTGAAAACCCAGGCAGTCAAAGCTAGCTGCGCGACCACCCGCTCCGACGGCGAGGACGTGCGCCTAAGCTTCTGCCCTGCGATATAAATCCCGTGAAAGACCAACGCAAACGCAACTGCCGACATGGCTATACACAACACGAGCAGTGCTTGAATCATGGCTGGCCCTCGCAGAAACCACATCGGGCCCAGGAAATACTCGAGTGCAAGCCCTGAAAAGAGCCGCGCTCCAAAGAAACCATGGAAGAACGATGCCACTCGTGGCGCGGGTGCCGGTCCGTGGGCCGACGCTAGAAGGTGCTGCAGATAGGGAAAACTCACAGCAAAACAAGCAGCCGCCAAGGCGCCCACGCTCGGCAACTGCCTGAAAAGCGTTTTGGCTTTCACTTGGGCCAGTAGGACCACGAAAGTACCTGCAAGCAGAAGAGGCACTGCCAGCAAATGCGTCAGAAAAGCCGCGGTACCGCTAAAGAAGAAGACCGCCCACCACTTGAACTTGGGTGCTTGCGCCAGCACCACGACAGAAACAAAAAACCAGGCCGTAAAAGGAACCAAAAGGCTGTTGTCCCACATGTCGCGCGCGGAAAGCCACAAATAGGGACTTAAAAAAGGCAGCGCAAGAAGCGGTCGAGGGATCCAAGGACATTGACGAAATAAAATCGCCAGCGCGCCAAGCGTGGCAAAACTTACAATCGCTGCTTTTACAAAGGCTACGACTACCAGGTCGTGAGTAAACAGGAGCAGCAGCCGATAAAAGTAAATGGGCAGTGGGCCGTAATCCACTCCTCGGGAACCCGTGAGTCCGTGAACCGTCCAGGCGCCCGCAGCGTTTTGATCCAGAGCTCTTTCCAGCAGCTGCGGTTCATCAAAGCAGAAGGGAATATCGCCAGGCCACAGGCAGCGCGCCCCCGCAAATACCAGGGCAATGAGCACCCAGCGATTTGAGAAGCCTTTGCCTGTTCCCTGCTTATATCGGCCCGGCATCCAGAACGCGCTTATCTAGAACACCCGAAGCAAACTTTTTGAAGTTGTCTTGAAACAGCTTCGATAATTTTGCAGCTGTTTGATCGTAGTGTTCAGCAGAAGTCCAGGTGAGTTTGGGCTGCAGAATTTCCGCGGGCACACCTGGTACTTGGCGGGGTATTTCTACCCCAAACACGGGATCTACATCGTATCCTACGCTGTCGAGCTCTCCAGAGTGAATGGCATCTATCATAGCGCGTGTGTAGGAGAGCTTCATTCGACTCCCCACTCCATACGGTCCACCGCTCCAACCCGTGTTGATTAACCATGCCGTGCAATTAAACTTACGCATCCGCTCCGCCAAAATCTCGGCGTATTTGTTCGGGTGCCAAACCATAAAAGCCGCACCAAAACAGGCAGAAAAAGTCGCTTCTGGCTCCTTCACTCCGACTTCGGTGCCCGCCACTTTCGCCGTGTAACCACTAATGAAATGGTACATCGCTTGTTCCGGGCTAAGTCTAGAAATGGGCGGTAACACTCCAAAAGCATCGGCTGTGAGAAACACCACGTTCTTCGGATGGCCTCCTCGGCATGGAACCTTCGCGTTTTCGATGTATTCAATGGGGTAACTCGCTCGCGTATTTTCAGTAATGGAGGCGTCGTCGTACTTCACCTTACGCGTTACTGGATCCACCACCACATTCTCTAGCAGCGAACCATACCGAATCGCCTGGAAAATCTCGGGCTCAGACTTTGCTGTGAGACCAATACATTTCGCGTAGCAGCCGCCTTCGATATTGAACACCCCGCTGTCGGCCCAGCAATGCTCATCATCCCCAATAAGCTGTCGGCGGGGATCGGCACTTAACGTGGTTTTTCCGGTACCAGAAAGGCCGAAAAACAAAGTCACATCGCCTTGCTTTCCCTCGTTCGCCGAGCAATGCATCGACAGGATGCCTTGCTTGGGCATGAGGTAATTCATCACGGTGAAGATACCCTTCTTCATCTCGCCCGCGTATTCCGTTCCTAGAATGACGATCTGCTTTCGGTTGAAGCAGAAATCAATCGTGGTTTTGGACGTCATGTAGGAAGTCAATCGATTCGCAGGAAAGTGACCCGCGTTGAAAATAACGTAATCGGGCTCACCAAACGTTTCGAGTTGCTCGCTCGTCGGGCGGATGAGCATATTGTGCATGAAAAAAGCATGGTAAGGCCGCGAGCAAATAACGCGCACCTTGATTTGGTATTTAGGATCCCATCCGGCATAGCCATCAATAATGTAAAGCTGCCGCCGCGTATTCATGAAGTCGATGGCACGCTCGCGGTTTACAAGAAACGTGTGTTCATCAATCTTGATGTTTACAGTGCCCCACCATACGTCGTTCTGGCTATCAGGGTGCTCGACAATGCGTTTGTCTTTCGGACTGCGGCCCGTCTTCTCGCCAGAGTAGGCAACCAGCGCTCCCGAATCGGTCAAAATCGAACCGGGATCAAGCCGAATCGCTTCTTCATAAAGGAAAGCCGGATCAGGGTTGCAGTACACATTCGGAACGTTAATTTCGTAGGGGGATAGATTCACCTTGCGCGCCATAGCCTGCCTCTCATGCAAACCACTAAATGATTTAATGGTTGTAGCAAAACGCCATAGAAACGCCAAACAGCTAAACCGTCGCCCCCAGGCGAATATTGCACTGCATGATGCGCCGCGCTGCCGCCTTTGAGACAATGACCGCATACCCACTCTCCCCCAGGAGCGCCATGCGACTTACCCATCTCGTAACCCTTCTTTGTTTGTTCAGCGCCTCCAAGGCAGCAGCAGACTCGGACAACCCTCAGCCCCCCGTCTGGTCAGAGAAAAAGCTCTCCTTTACTTTAAAAACTCGCGACACCTTCAAAGCGGATTTGGGAGCCGAAGCTCGTGAAAGAGATGGACTGCGCCTGCGCTTTTCCAAGAAAACCGGGCCCACCTGGCTAGAAGTGAGTGACGGCGGTGAATTACAAGGCACACCGGCGGATATAGATGCCGGTAAAACGTTTGTGGTCGTGTCGGTTTCCAACGGAATCATGAGCTCAGAGAAAGCCGTGCGACTTGAAATCACTAAAAAGAATTATCCACCCACTTTAGTGAAGCCCGTGGAAATCACGGTGAAAGAACGCGAAGTCCAACGCATTGGACTCAAAGACTTTGCAGCCGATCCAGATAAGGAAGTACTACGTTTCTCATCTGAACCCCTGCCCGCCTGGGTTTCCTTGAACGCCACAGGAGAGATCAAATTTGCTCCTGGCTTTAAGGAAATAGGAGATCACCGTTTTTCGTTTACCGCTCACGACAAGGAAGAATCCGTTGCTATTCCTGCCACCCTTTCGGTCATTGCCGACCCCCGAGCTCCGGAGTGGACCAAGGACAAAGTCACGTTCACCGCCACTACTCGAAAACCGTTTCAAGATACGGTTGCAGGCCGTGCACGCGATTTGGACGCCAGGCCCCTTAAAATTGCCAAGGTATCAGGCCCAGAATGGATCACTGTCTCGGCCGAAGGGGCCTTGGTTGGGTCACCTGAAGACAAAGATGCTGGCACCAGCGACCTGGTACTTAGAGCTGAAAATGCAGATAGGGGAGCGGACAAAACGGTACGAATCGAAGTGAAGATGCAAAATCACCCACCGACGATCTCTTCTAGGGACAATCTTGTCTTTAGCTTCAAGGAACGCGCCACAGCGCGTATCAACCTAGACGATAAATCCTTCGTTCAGGATATTGATGGAGACCGATTACGTTTTGAGCTGAGCGACAAGTCAGATTGGCTTACGCTCAACACGAATGGAGAATGCGTGTTGCGACCCCTGTTTAAGCATATCGGCAAGCACACATTCGGGTTCAAAGTAAAAGACGGTGAAAGCGAAGCGGTTGGGTCGTTCTCAGTCGACATCTCAAGAGAACCCAGAGCACCCGTGTGGAATTCAACGACCTTTGGTTTTACCGCGAAGGCCCGTGAGGACTTTAAGGAATCGTTGAGTCTACGAGCCAAAGACTTGGATGGGATACCGGTCACCTTCTCGATGAAGAGCGGCCCCGCTTGGCTCGCGCTTCAGGCGAATGGAGCTCTAGAGGGAACCCCTAGTGACGCGGATGTCGGAAAACATTCGCTCGTTTTAGTCGTTTCCAATGATCTCAAATCGGCAGAAACGGTGGCCAGCTTTGAGGTGATTAGCAAAAACAAGCCTCCCGTATTCTCTGAACGCGCTGTGGACTGGGGGAAAGTGAAGGCCGGACTTCCATTTAAGAAATCGGTTCGCGATCTCGCGAGCGACCCGGACCCAAAAGATAAACTCACCTTTGAGAAGGTAAGTGGCCCTGCCTGGGCGGTTATTTCTCCCGATGGTCAAGTTTTTGGGAAACCAAAGGGATCGGAGGCAGGCACCAAACAGATCGTGATTCGCGTTCGAGATCGCGACAAGGAATCCGCAGAGTTGACTGCCAACATTGAAGTAGCACCTGAATCGAAACGCCCTACTCCTACGGACAATCCTATAAAATTGCCGACGGCGTACGAGGGCGAACTGTTTGCATACCCTCTTTCCAAAACGTTCAAAGACTCAACGCTGACCTATAAAAAACTGAGTGGTCCGAACTGGCTCGGCCTTCGTCCGACTGGGGAATTCGCGGGAGTGCCATCAGGAATAGGCGACTTTGATTTCGCGGTTGAAGTCAGTAACGGGGCTGAAACGCTGCGCTTTAATGGCCGGGGAAGAGTCTCGGCGCAGTAAAAGACTACCCTGACTTCCCACCCCTTAAATGAATCATCTTGTGGTGCGCTGAACACACCGTAGTTAAGTTATCCAAGGAAGTGGAGCCACCCCGAGCGATCGGCCTGATGTGATGATAGTGCAGAAACTGGCGACTCGGGCAGCGAGTTCCATTGGGAAGTGTTTGGGTGCACTGGCCTTGATCCCTAAGGTTAATCTGGTGTCGTAACCCAGCTTGAATGGCTCGTGGATTTGGTACACTCCTAAGGCGGGTTGACCGTTTCACATGCTGGGCCGCTACCCGCGTAGCCATGCGCTCGGCCTTTACAACTGGATCATGCGCCTCTAAGTACTGCTCCGATAATATCCCCAAAACCTCCTGCATTCGAATGGGCCTTTTCAATTTCTGCCCAAGCAACTGACGGCACCTTTCGAGCTGCTCTTCGGTTTTGTAGGTAATCGAGCAACGCAATTCTGCCTGGGTCTCTGATAGCGGACGTATGCGTTCTGCCACCGACAAGTCGGGGTTTCGTTTAGCAACTTCTCTTTCAATTACCTTTTGCGGCAGGACTGCCGCCTTCTCGATCCAGAAGGCACAGTTACTTTCTTCTATTACGGGCAAAATGCGTCTTGCCTTTGAGACTGTGAGCGTACCGGAAGTAAGCGCCTCCTGTAGCGCGGGAATCTCCATGCTCTTGCGAGCGACTCCCACAAAAGTAGAACTCTGGCTCTCACTGAGCTCGAGTGCTTCAACACAGTAATTAAAAAGGGAAGTGTACCCCAGAGACTGAAAAATCTTCGATGAATCAATTTGCTGCAAAATCCCAATGAGTTCAGTTTCCGTGAGCCGATAGGATCTGGCCAATCGAATCGCCTCCGCATGGAGTGAATGCCCTGTGAGTTTTCTCTTTGCTTCCATCTGCTACTCCACGCTGAAAAGATGATTCCCATTCAATTTGATTGAAACGGCGCCAGCCTTTCCTGGCAGACCAACAAGACCTGCGGGCCCTGCCGAACCGATAGGGCCCGGTTGAGGCGAGTGCGCGAAATCGCGCGGGGTCCACCCTGCAGATCCGCCATCGCCCCCCGGCCCACCAGGACCCCCTTCTCCGCCCTCCCCTCCCGCAGAAGTAACGAAAGGCAGAAAATCCGCTGCACGCGCGACATCAATCATCACAGCTCCGCCGTCGCCACCCGAAAAACCTTGTCCTCCTGCGGTCCCGGGCCCGCCGGGGCTTCCGTCTCTGGCTTGCAGATCCTGGTGCGAACCCGGCAGATTCACGAAGGGAGTGCCGCCATCGCCTGTTGGCCCTTTCGCTCCCGGCGATCCCTGACCGCCTTTCATGCCGCTTGCGTTTACGGTTAAATGACCGCTCGCGAACTGCGCCTTAATAGACACCGTGCTACCGGGTCCACCCGGAATTCCGGGCGAGGCAACCGCCGCTTCTGGATACGTCTCGATACGACCGCCATCGGAATGCAACTCGAGCAAATCCCATTCAAGAAGTTGTCCGTGCGTCCGAATGACCGCGCCTTCACGCAGAAAGATTCTTCCGTAGGAAGTAGAAGGGGGGGCATGTACTCCCGCCTCTACCACCCAATCCAAGGGTATGTTGACCTGCACTTCGCTCATCGAAGTGAGAAGGGCATCCGATAGCAGAACGATTTCGTAGCGGGGGTGCGAGCCTGAGGTAAGCCCCGTGTCAGTCCACTGCCTACTCTCCGGTGGCAACTGGGCCATCACTTCTTTGGATCCCGCTAGGGTGCGTTTAATCCACACTTGCTCATAAAACCCGTCTTCTATTTCCCATCGGAGCTTTACATCATACAGCCCTGGCATCGAGGTTGGAGCGAGTTCCCCCTTCAGCAAGGGAACCACTGACGCGCGGGGCGCATGCGCCGCCTCTGGTTGCACAGCCGCAGGCTCGGGCGCGCAACCTACAAATGCACCGAATAGAACTATCCACCAAATCATAGGTCCTCCCAATGCCAGCTGCTCTGCAAAGCAGGGGCCTTCCACGGAGGCAGGGGCAAAGTGAACCGGGTCCGGAAGCCGAACTCTGAGGGGTTGGAAATCGGATAGGGTAAAAAACGCTGGGCAGACAGCCTTCGAGCCATTAGCTTTGGGAAACAGTGCAATACGATCCCGCATCTATAGAACCCAAGTGGCAAAAACGCTGGGAAGACGGCAAAGTCTTCGAACTCCCACTTCGGGTTTCGGACCTGCCGAAGAAGCCAAAGTATTACGTATTGGATATGTTTCCTTACCCCTCCGGCGCGGGCCTACACGTTGGCCATCCCGAGGGCTATACAGCAACCGACGTCGTTGCGCGCTTTAAGCGGATGAAAGGTTTCAATGTCTTGCACCCCATGGGCTGGGATGCTTTTGGGTTGCCTGCGGAGCGCGCGGCGATGCGCGACGGCATTCACCCAGCAACAATCACTAAGACTAATATCGACAACTTTCGTCGACAGATTAAGAGACTCGGATTTAGTTACGACTGGAGCCGCGAATTCTCTACGACGGATCCTGACTACTACCGCTGGACCCAGTGGATTTTTCTAAAATTACATGAAAAGGGCTTGGCCTACCTCTCTGAAGTTCCGGTGAATTGGTGTCCTGCGCTCGGTACGGTTCTAGCGAACGAAGAAGTCAAAGATGGCAAGTACGTCGAGACAGGGGATCCCGTCGAACGTAGGTCCATGAAACAATGGATGCTCAAGATCACGGCCTACGCCGAGCGGCTTTTACAAGATCTGGATTCGGTTGACTGGCCAGAAGGCGTTAAAGAAATGCAGCGGGAGTGGATTGGAAAATCGCTGGGAGCGGAGATTCTGTTTCCAGTGGAGGGCATAGCGAAAAGCTTCTCCATTTTCACCACTCGACCGGACACGATCTATGGCGTGACCTATTGCGTACTAGCGCCTGAGCACCCCCTTGTCCCGGCGATCACACGCTCCGAAAACAAGGCAGCGGTGCAAGCCTACCTCCAAGAAGTGCGTAACAAAACCGACTTGCAAAGAACCGATCTCGCCCGGGGAAAGACAGGGGTCTTTACCGGTGGGTTTGCTGCAAACCCCGTGACAGGCGAACGCATTCCTATTTGGGTCGCTGACTATGTGCTGATGACTTACGGTACGGGAGCCATCATGGCGGTCCCCGGACACGACGAACGCGATCGGGAGTTTGCGCAAGCCTTTTCGCTACCCATCAAGCAAGTGGTATCCGATTCGGGGAAACTCATGAATTCCCCACTTATCGACGGACTCACCGTGGAGGAAGGCCAAAAGACCATCGTCGCGTGGCTTGAGCAAAAGCACGCGGGCAAAGCGCGCGTAACCTACCGACTGAGAGATTGGCTTTTTTCCCGACAGCGCTATTGGGGCGAACCCTTTCCGCTGGCGCACACCGCGGACGGAGATGTCGAAACCCTTCTAGAGACAGATCTCCCAGTGGAGCTCCCTGCTATTGATGAATATCGACCGACAGAAGATGGGCAACCGCCCTTAGCGCGTGCCCCCGACTCATGGCGCCAGGTGAAGTTGTCCGACGGCCGACTGGCGCTGCGAGAGACGAATACGATGCCCCAATGGGCAGGATCGTGTTGGTACTACTTGCGCTTTGCCGATCCCAAAAACACCCGAGCGCCTTGGTCTAAAGAAGCGGAAGAATATTGGCTGCCTGTCGATCTTTACATTGGCGGGGTGGAACACGCCGTTTTGCATTTGTTGTACGCGCGCTTCTGGCACAAGGTCCTGTTTGATTGTGGGTTGGTTCACACGAAGGAGCCGTTCCAAAAGCTTTTCAATCAAGGCATGATCCTTGGCACAAGCTACCGCGATTCGGCTGGGAAGTACTATCACCCCTCCCAGGTCACCCATCACGATGGCAAGTTGACCGCAGGATCTGCCCAAGTGGTTGCGCAAGTTGAGAAGATGTCCAAATCGAAGAATAACGTCGTCAGTCCCGACGAAGTGATCGACCAGTACGGTGCGGATTCCATGCGCTTGTATGAGCTTTTCATGGGCCCCCTTGAACAGACCAAACCCTGGAACATGGACGGCGTTGAAGGCGTCTCGCGCTTTCTGGCCCGCGTGTGGCGCCTCGTCGTCGACGAGCGCACCTCAGCGCTTACCGAAAGACTGAACGACGCCCCAGGAAGTTCCGAGCCCGAACTCTGGAAGAACCTTCACAAGACGATAAAAAAAGTTGAAGAAGATACCGAGAAGCTCGCCTTTAACACGGCTATTTCTCAGATGATGATTTTCGTCAACGAAGCAACGGGTACAAAAACGCTTCCGCGGGAAACGCTTCTACTTTTTCTAAAGGTCCTAGCGCCCTATGCGCCCCACCTCACCGAAGAACTGTCGGAAAAACTGGGCGCTAAAGAGATACTAGCCAAAGCAGCTTGGCCCAAGTTTGAAGTAGCTCTCGTTACGGACTCGACCGTTCAGATTGTGGTGCAGGTGAACGGAAAAGTACGAGACAAAGTGGAAGTGGAGAGGGGCCTCAGCAAAGAAGCTCTCGAAAAACTAGTCCTCGCGCAAGCCAAGGTCCAGGCCGCTCTTGCGGGGCAAGTCCCTAAAAAAGTCGTCGTTGTTCCGGACCGCTTGGTAAACATAGTGATTTAACGCGCTGCACGGTTCACCAACCGCATCCCAACACAAGCCTAACAAGCCGCCAAAACCCTAAACCAACCTTAAAAGTTCTTTTAGAAAGTTCATCTATAGTCGCGAAACTATGCGGTTTGTAAGTTCCATCACTTGGCGGCTTATCTGCGCTCTACCTCTGCTCGCTGCGAGCGGGGTGGAAGGCGCTCAGCCGCCCCACTTGCAGGTTGGAATCGCACTTTTTGGCAACGGAGTGCAGAGCCTGCAAACGCGCTCCCGAATCGCTGGATCTGAAATCGAAGCGCGTTTCGATCGCGTACTCGCCCCTTCGCTGCGCACTCGCCTTGCTGCAGGGGCGCTACTCGAAGTAGGAGCAACAGATTCGCGTTTTCAGTCGGATTTTCTCCCGCGCCGGGTTCTACGCTTACGACAAGCGGAATTGGAATGGGCCCCCTTTGAAATACTCTCGCTCACCCTCGGTGCACTCGACCAACAGCGATTGGAAAGCCCCTTGCTGATTGAGCGCCAAACTTTCCCCGGCTTTCGACAAGAGCTCTCGGGAACGGTCGCTAGGGTTGAGTGGAGCTTATCCGCGCAGCAAAGTATCGCTGCTGACACTTCTAGCACCGCGTTGTTACATCCCTGGAATACTTCGGGCACTTCTCAACTACCCACTTTCTACTTAGAGCGCGCAGCTTTGGGATTTTCACCCAACCCACATTTCGGGCTGAAAGCGCACGGCTCTCATTTTCGCTTTGCAGATTTATCGACGCCTTCAGCCCTTCAATCCGCGTTCATGGGCAATACGATAATTGGACAAGTTGCCGCCAACGCTCGTTACGCCTATATGTTTGAAGGATGGGAATGGGGTTTAGGGGTTTGGGCTCAAACGGGCAAACTGCGACCGCAGTTGAAGTTTCAAGCCATTGCAAATACCGGTGCGCCCGCGGAACAAAGCTCGGGATGGCGTGCCACTTTGGAACTCGCCTGGCAAGCCACGCCCCAAGTCGTTATCACGCCCAGTTTGAATCGCTTTCGAATGGAGTCCGATGCAGCTCCCGCCTTTTACAGCGATCGCACTTTTGGTCACAGCAATCGCAACGGGTTTGGCTTAGGACTCAACGTCGCGCTTCCCAAAGAGAAAATTGCTTTCGAGGGGAGCTGGGTAGATGCACGCGTGCTTGCACCCAACGGCCGTCAATCCGATCTCCAGTGGCTTGCCTTACAAGTGAGTACGAATCATGACGTACTTTAAGCTTTTCATTTTAGGCCTGGGCATCGTGGGATGCTCGTTTAGCGGGACAACACCGCCGGACTCCCCTCAACCGCAAACCACCGATTCGGCATTTATCACGGAAGGATCCACTGGACGATTCAATGGAGAGTACAAAGTCGATGCGGCAACGGGAACCGTCACAGTGGGATTTGCAGCACAAGTACCCTTGCTAGACCCACTTACGGGTATGGGCGTCCCTGCACAGCCTTTCGATGTGGTGCTGGCAACGAGCCCTCAATGGCCCGAACGAGAAGCAGGCACTGTGGTGGTGTCGGGAATCAATGGCGAGATACGATATCAGGGTCAGCTGACATACAGCGACTTGAACCCCGAATCCTATTTGCACCGCTATTTGCTGATACGAAGCCGCGGACCGCTCCATACGGGAAGCATCACGGTCGTCCCCGTCCATATAAACCCATGGCAACGAGGTGAGCTTTTCTACCGAGATGATAAACGCGACGGCCAGCCCGAGTATGCAGCTCGCTCCGAGCAGCGTTCCGAACTGGTCTTACCTCCCACTTTCACCACTGCTTTTCTGGGGCGCGACTTCCATATCGACGATCACCTTCAACTCACTGCCCTTCGTCGATACTCCGTTGTTTTGAATCCGAGTTTGATTCGCCCCAACGCTCAAGGCGACTACCGCCCTGGGGCCCTTCGCCCCGGCACTCGGTTTCGTCTTCAGGTCCTTTTACTAGACCCCAAAGACAACCGAGCTCCTTTGAATGGTTTTCTTGCCGGTTGGGAAGGGGAAGTCGTCACGGGGCGACAGGGAGAGATTTTAGCGAACTTTACGCTGGGTGTTGGATTTGCTGACGAACCTCGACTGGATTCGCGCACACGTCTTCACTTGGAACTGACGCCGATTGGTAACTCGGAGCTCGGTCCCCTGCCTGTCCAATTGGAGACCACTTTTACTGCGAACCCCCTTCAAGATACTTCAGCCAATCAACAAGTCACATCCGAAACTGCGGCAGCTACTCGCACGATGCCGGCAAGTTACACGACTGCGATGGCTACCCCGGAAGGCGCAAGCTTTGTCGTTCGCACGCGTTGGGAGCAGACCCCTCTGCAACTTTACGCACGCTTTTGGTCAGGCTACGGCCCGCTGGTCACTCTTGCCGATGGAACGCTCCCTGATGAAACTTGGAAGCCTTGGACCGATGCTCGGCTACCTCCTACTGTGCAGGACCCTCTCCTCAAAGCCCTTTCGAGCAAAACCGTGAACGCGACCGCATTGCTTACTCCATTTTGCGCAAAGCTCGTTAAAGTAGATCAGCCTTTGTGCAAACAACGGCCGGAGACTTTTTTTCATTTTTCTCAGTTCGATGTGGTGGAAAAAGCGTTACAACCCACTCCGCGGATTGTGGCGGATAGGCGCTCTCAAATTTCACTCGCCGCGTCCTATTTCAACGAAGCGCAAATCAGCAATCGCACGCTAGAAGGCGACAAGGAGCTTCTCCAACATATCCATGGGTCATCGTCGAAAGCCGGGTATGAGCTATGGGCAAACGGCAGTACCGTTTACAAGTCATTTAACATCAATGAAGAAACTTACGCTTCGGTTGAAGTAGCCGTAGGCGATAGTCAGCGCTCACGTGTGTCGATTGATGAGCGCCTTCCGCTCATCAAAGAAGAAATTAAGCTCGGATTCAAAGTAGCCCTGCGGCACTGCGCAGTTATTCGACCGCTGCGCTTTTCACGAGGTCCACATCCGCTGGACACTTTTCTGCTTTGTTCGCGTTCCGAACAAAAAGAAACCACCGAATCGTGGTTTAGCATTCGGGATCGCTTTTCTCTGCCTGCTTCTTTCGGAGACCCGCGCAATCCAGAAGAACGCGGTTGGTCCAAACTGGTTCGGGGCTGGGAGCGATTCCAAGTGTTTTCAAAAGCGCTTTCCGATCCTACTCGCCAGTACGCCTTTGTTCGGATTACCCCGTTTCTCGACGCGCTGGATACTTTGGGAGCAGGCGCCTTCTATTCTGAACCGGAGCAAGAGCGTCTCACTCGCGATGGGGGAATTTTCCCAGGTGTTTTAGATTATCGAGAAAATACCCAGCTCCAGTGGTCCCAATCGCAGCTCCAACAACTCACCACTACTTGCGAGGAGTCTTTCAGCGGCCAAAGCGATACCGTGAAAGCACGCGGGAAGCATTTCTGTCGCTGCACTTATGAAACCGCAGCGCGCCGCTGGCCCTTTGAAGCCTATATTGAGAATGTGACTACCTATAACGCCCTGCTAAAAGCTGAAGGCACCGATGATCGCTGCCTGGCCTATGCACGGGAGGAGCAACCATGAGAGCAATCGCACTTTGCCTTTTGACTGCCCTGTGGGCGGTCCCCACTTGGGCGGATGATGGCGCCGCACAAGCCCTAGCACGAGAGGGACACAGCGCATGGAATGCTGATGGAGTGACCCTTTTTCGCCTTGTCCGGATTGCGGACTACCTCCCACCGGCTGAAGTACGAAGAGAACTGCTAAAAGTAGAAAAGCGACTTAGCGAGGAAAATCACGCTAATGTCGCCGATCTGATACGCGCCGTGCGCAGCATCGGGAGTATTCTTACCGATGCCAACGGCCATCGGGGATTGCGTCAGCTCTATTCGCTTTTCCTTATCATGCTCGCTAATCGCAAAGTGGAAGTAGACTTACAAAAGCTAAAGCGTCTGCATTCGGTTCTGCAGATGAATTATCCCAAGCCGCGGGACTACTTGCTAGAAGACGGCGCGGGGCTAGTTCACTTAGAAATTTTCGAAGGGTACTACACAGACTACAGCCGAATCCCCGATTTCAAACCGGAAAATGCGGAAGATCATTTCGACTCATTTGATTCCTATTTGGAATCGATAGGCATCAAGGGCTTTAGCGATTTCATCGAGCAAATTCAGACGCATGCACCCGCAGGGCCCTCAGGCTTCTTGGAAGACGTTAAGCGAGGCTTGCGACTCTCAAAGTGGGCGATGGCGACGATGATTGTGGGCGGTTGCGCCTTGACACTGGCATCTTTCACGCACGATTGGGTGCATGAGCCAGCGGCAACTCGCATGAACGACTCGACGACGTTGCAATCCGCCGAGGCCGTACGAGATGCGCACGAAGCTAAAGCTTCGCGCGCTGCTTCTCAGAAAGGCCTGGATGCGCTTCCCCGGCTTCTCGACTAGTGAATTTATTCTTCGAGCGTGCTGCGCAACATCCACGCTGTTTTTTGATGAATATTCAGGCGCTGATTCAGCAGATCAATCGTTGCTTCGTCGGCCCCTGCTTCCGCAATGGGAAAGACTTCACGCGCTGTTTTGGCAACGCGTTCGTTGTCTAACATGAGCTCCCGTACCATTTCCATAGCGCGCGGAACGGAAGTAGCGTCTTTCACTGAAGCAAGTTCGGAGAACTGACGGTAAGAACCGGGAGCGGTCGACCCCAGCGCTCGAATGCGCTCGGCAATTAAATCCACTGCTGCGAAGAGTTCGGTGTACTGCCCCTCAAACAACAAATGAAGACTGCCGAAATGCGGGCCTGTGACATTCCAGTGGTAGTTATGCGTCTTAAGCAAAAGCGTGTAGGTGTCGGCGAGCAACCGGCCCAGACCTACCGCTATTTGTTTCCTGTCCGACTCACCAATTCCAATATCGAGGGTTCTCTCTGTCATAAATCTTTATCTCCTTCTTGCCGTCCTTCTTATTCTCTTTGACACGCGGTGACAACCTCATCCATGGTCTTGAAATGAGACAAATCGCGTGCCTGCTTTTCATCGGATTCACATCTGTCGGACTTGCCTCGCAAAACGATGCGCTGTTCCCCCTACAGCCCATGCCACTTGCCCCGCCTGCCATTAGCAAAGCAGGCAAAGCAGTCGTTCGCATTTCAACCGTCTTAGGTGAGTTGGGGACCGGCTTTTTCATAGAGGGCGGCTTGTTCGCGACGAATGAACACGTGATTGGTCCCGATAACTGCACTCGGGAGGGCTGTTATTTCGATATCGATTTGAACTACCAGCACGGTTCCAAAAGTAAAAAAGTGGAAGTGTACGCAGTGCCTCTAGTGGTAGCCAGTCAGTCCGACGTCACTATTCTGGAGCTCTATCTCCCGGAAGAAGGCAAACCCAAGGCGGCTCGCTTTGTTTCGCCCGCTGAGCTTTCCTTTGCGACCCAAGGCCCTTCGCTCAATGAACCCCTTTTTATTGTAGGACATTCGTTCGGAGGCCTGAAACGCTGGTCACAATCTAAAGCGTTTCGGCAAATGGGCGACTGGTGCAGCTCAGAGCATGTGTGCCCACCCGGCAACAGTGGCTCGCCCGTTTTAACCGAAGAGGGCAAGCTCGCGGGCATTGTTCACCGTGCCTCCAACACCGGGCGTGAGATTCAAGATCTCACCAGCGCAAGGCACATTGCTTACTTCTCCGTAGCGACTTCTTTCCAAAACTTGATTTCACTCGATGCACCCGGCCGGGAGCGCACGCTCGCTTCTTTTTCTTCGATTCCCGAGTCAGCACCCATCCGCATTGATGACGAGGAGGAAATTGATAGCCCGACCTTCCCTACTTTGGAAAACTTCGTAATGCGCAAACTATCGCAACTCAGACTCGCGACAGAAGATGAAGAGACTTCAGTTTCGGTGCCGCAGCTACTGCTCAGAGCTTGCTTGGAAGAAGTGCAGGATGAAGCCAACGCGGAAGATCCGGACTACGAGTATGATACCTGCCATTTCGTGCGCTCTTTCATCGACTGCACACCCGATCCATCGCCAGGAACTTTCTGTCCCAAAGCGCACGAGCGGACTACCTATCAAGAAGCCTTTGCCGAGATAGCGGAATACCGAGAGTTAAATAACGGGCCGGATTACTTAGATTGGTTGCTGGCCGTCGAGACGGACTTTGCACCAACTAATGAATCTGCTCGTGCGGCGGGACGCAAAGTTCTGTCGAAGCAATTGGCTCGTACACGCTTGGCCGCGCTGGATTTCTTGCCCTATGTCGCAAACCTCTCGTCAACTCCAGAGGAAATGAACTTCGAAGGGGTGGACTACCTCGACCTACTCCACAATTACTCCAAACAAGCGTCCTATTCCCCCTTCTTGGAGGAAATCGGAATGGCTATCGACACACTCGCTGTGCGCGACGTGCTGCCAAGGTCCGATTTGAAACGCTTGTACAAGCAGCTGCTGTCGGATGAAAAGCTTCCTGCCAATGCACGAGCAGAAATTGAAGCCGACGCCTACGACCATGGGCTTTTAACCCCCTAGCCGTGAGCGGCTTTTTGGTTAGATCACTTCTCAGTCAAATCCCACACGCCGTCCCAGTCTTCGGATGGGGGGGTCTTCAGAAGCGCTTCACATTGAGCGATGTAGTGCGCGATGGAGATATCGGTGGGATTATCCTTTCGGGCCTGGAGCAGCAGCTCGAGGGCTTCTTTAAAGCGGCGGGAACGAAAAGCGATCAACCCTTCGGTATACCGCTCCAAATGACCTGGTACAGCGGGGCGCTTGAGAAGTTCGATGACCTCTACGGCTTGTTGCTTTCCCTTTACGCGCGTAAAGGCGAGACTGCGATGCAACGGCAACGCATGGCCGGTGGATGCCACGGAATCGAGCGTCGCGCGGGAGGTGAGAATTTCCACACCAAATTGCTTCGTAGCGCTTTCAAGCCGTGACGCGAGATTCACATTGTCTCCCAGCACCGTGTAACTAAACGTGCGAGTCGAGCCCATGTTGCCGACGTTCACTTCTCCCGTGTGCAAACCAATCCCCATCTGAACGACAAAGCCGTATTTTTCTTGGTACCGCGCTCGGTTCTTTTCCAACTCCGCTGCCATCGCAAGGGCCGCTGTGCATGCTCGGTGGGCATGGTCGGTTTGTGGCAAAGGGGCTCCCCAAAAAGCCATCACAGCGTCTCCAATATATTTGTCTAGGGTTCCACCATGCGCAAAGGCGATTTCAGTTTGGATTTCAAGGTAGTCATTGAGAAACTCAGCCACTTGCTTGGCTCCCAATTTCTCGGACAAAGAAGTGAATCCGCGAATATCGCTAAATAGCACAGTCAAGGTTTCACGCCTGCCACCGAGCATGAGCTGAGAGGGATCTTTTAGAATGGAGTCCACGACGGTCGGAGCTACATACTTCGAAAAAGCGGATCGCACGAACTTGCGGTCATTCTGCTCGATGATGTATCGACCTGCCAGCGTTAGAGCAAAAGACCCCACCAACTGGACGTACCAAAACCCCGTATTGAAATCGAGATTACGACTAAAGAACAACCCGAGATCCAGGCTAAGTGTCGCGACGAGTAGCACCACCCCACCCACCATCGCTGGCACTGCTTCCCACTTCTGTCCCATCCATACGGCGGCAAACCCCAGCACGAGCATACAACCCATCAAGATCCACAGTGTCCCCTTGGGCCCCGTGCTAATCAGCGAATCGCTCAGCAGGTTTTCCAGTACGGTGGCTTGGACTTCGGTCCCCGGATGAATCGGCTCGAAGGGAGTCGCGACGTTGTCACCTGCGGCTGTCGCAGATACTCCGACAATGACAAGTGCTCCCTCCAGCACCTCGCGTACGCTCGAAAGTCCTGCAATGCCACGAACCGGGGGGTTCTCGTCGGCTTGGACAAGAATATCTTTCGCTGAAAGGTACCTAATTTGGTTCCTTGGTCCAAGGTAGCCAATCTCCCAAACACCCAGTGGACTAGTAGGAATCGGCTGATTCGACTCTTTCCATCGCAAAGCCCCAACGAACCCTTTCGAGTCGAGACGGAGGGAAGGTTTTTCTTGGCGGGCTAGCATTGCCATCTTTAGAGCGAGCGAGGGGTAAACGTTTTCGCCAACTAGGAGGAATGGCGTATAGCGCCGAACCAATCCATCCGCATCAGGCGCCGAGTTAACCGATCCGGCGTGGCTTACCACTTTTCGAAACTGGTCTGTCGGGGGCGCGAGAGTTACGGCAGCTCTAAGAGGCGACTGCGCTTGTGATTTTCGCTGCCCCTGCACGTCCGAAAGTGCAAACTTCGAAAAATCCTCAGGAACTAGCGCCAAGGCATCTGGATTCTCTACGGGGCAATCTTCAGCTCCATCGAAACCAGGTCGACACTCTACGATTCCCATCCAAGAGACAACCAATCGCTCGCGATGTTTTTCAAAAGTCTGCGCTAATCGCTTGTCGTAGTCGAACAAGGTGACGAATTCCCCAAGGTTTTGGCCCCTCAGAATTTCCTTCAATTCGTCCGGAATGCTCTCTTGCTTCTCTGAGAAAACGATATCGAGTCCAACTATCGAAGCTCCATTGGAAAACACTTCCTGGATCAGGTGGGCAATAACATCGCGCCGCCACGGCCATCGGCCGAACTGCTCCAGGGACTGATCATCAATGTCGACGAAAACGATTTTCTGTTTGGGCGCTCGATAGCCTCGCAATCGCAGCTTTAAGTCGCGCATCATGCCGTCCATGCGTTTCACTACCGGATAGAGCGAGACGTGGAGTGGACGTGCAAGGCCCCATCGATTTCCCCACTCAGAGGAAACGAAAGCGAGGATGCATAGAGTCATCCAAAAGGCATGAGCGAGCCAAAGCTTCTTGCGCACAAGCTCTTATCGGCATTTCCGAGGTAAGTTCTAAGGGTTAGGTCGGAATATTACTTTCACTTTGGCGCCACCCAATTGAGCGTTTTCTGCACCGCTCCCAGCGATGGCGTTTAATCCGCCCGGCCCAAAGTTTGGCTGGTGAATATTCTGTACCTGTTGCTGCTGATGGTCTTGCTCGGGGCTAGAGTCGGTTGTGGCACTGGTTGCGATATGGTTCACAGTGGCCGCACCGCGACTAGGACGCTGTCCCTGATTAGGGCGCGGGCCTCGCTGGGGACCTCCCTTTTTCCCTGTGTCATCAGACTCGATTTCAATCTGTTGACGAAAAGTAGGGTCCCTAAATTTTCCACCCTGCGAAATGTGAGCCAGCGCCTCCGGCGTCAATTGGACGGTGCTGGAAGCAGCACGATCCACAGCCACCCGGCCCCCTTCCCAACGCGCCGTTACATTGAACTGCTGCGCAGGTTTGAGAAGTTGAAAGCCCATGCCTGCGGTTTGCACGCCGACTTGCCCGTTCACGACCGTAATCTGTTCTTTCACTGGGCCGGCTTGGTGTGGCTGGCCTGAAGTTCGGACAATGAACTCGGTGCCGCGCACTGCAAGCACGGAAGTCTTGGTGCGCATGTGAAAGGGCAATTTCTTTTCTAGTTTGCGGTGAATCGAACTCCGGGCGAGCCCTAAATCAAGCCGTGTTTTGCTACCGGCGTCCTGTGAAGACGACTCCACCGTGAAGAGGGTGTTTGCCCCAATATCGACGATACTTTGATCGACGAGGAGCAACTTCACGGCGCTCTGATCACCAGTGCGAATCACTTCTCCCGCCCCGACCGCATCGCCTGCGCGCGGTTGCTTTTCTCCCAACGATACGTCGCCCTTAAGACTCACAATCCGCGCTGCATTATCGCCCCATACCGGGCCCGCTGCGGTGAGCGCCAACAAAAAGGCGAAAGCGACGTTTGCCATTGGATAACGATAACGTAGAATGACTCAAAGTGAAACTTCTCCCCGTCATCTTGCTTGGATGTCTTACCGTTTCTACTTCGGCTTTTGCCGCGCCCACTCCTGTTACTGAAGCGGAATTCTCCGAAGCCGTGATTGCTTTTCAACAAGGCGAGTTCCGGTCGACCGTCAATCTAACGGAGGAACTCTTAGCCCGTGAACCCCAACATCGCGGCGCTTTAGAGTTGCGAGGACTGGCACTGCGCGAGCGTGGTTACCTCAAGGAGTCCCTGAAAGTTTTTCAAACATTGAGAGAAGTAGGTATAGGCCTTGGTTTACCCGCTTCCGAGCAGGCTCCGTACGACTTTCAAACAGCCACACTGCTCGTTGAAATGAAACGCTGGGAGGAAGCTCGGCTGCTGTTTCTCAATTCGTTGCGCGCTGACTTCAACCCTTCCGCATCGAAGTACTACCTGGGGGTCATTGCACTGGCTCAGATGCAAGATGCAGAAGCGCAATCCCATTTCAGATTTGTAGTGAGAACCGACTCGGAACTTCTGCGAGCTTCTGCCTTGTACTACTTAGGGGTGCTTGCGAAACGACGGGACGATTACAAGCAAGCCAACTACGATTGGCGAGAAGCAAAGCGTCTAGCAGAAAATATCGCGACGAGTAGAAATGTCTCCGATGCTTCAGCGACAGCCGCTCGCGGATTGGCTAGCCGAGCCGAAAGCGCACTGGTGACACAGTCGGCCGATGAGCACTCAGCATTTTTTGGAAGCGTGGCGGTCGTTACCCAATACGACAGCAATCCGATTCTCAACCCATTGGTAGTTGCAGGAACCACAGGCGCACCCACGCTCGTGCAAGCAGGCAGGGTCGGCTTGGGTTATGAATTTCGATTGGAGTCCTCGACGATTACGCCTACTTATAGCGGCTCCTTCAATTACATCTTCAACCCGGACTCCAAGGGCGGACAATTTCAGATTAACGACGTAGGAATCACGTTTCTCTCCGGTGCCAACTCCCCCGAGCAATACGGCATTCGCACAGGTGTCACCTATGTCTTGCGCGACAACTCGGCGGTGACCACCGGGGGTTCACTCACCGGCCAGAGCATAGGTATCCCCGTTGCTCCTTTTGCGCGCTTCACTTGGGCAAAAAGCCAATGGACTAACGAGCTTTCCGTCACGCCTCAACAGTTTTTTACCGATCCAGACTTAGAGGGGTACCTTGCCAAAACCGGATTTGATTGGCGCTTCAGGACTCGTTTGCAATATACGTCCGGCGGAAGGCTCTTCAATCCGGGCATTCGCATAGAAACTTTTTTGCAGCAGACGAATGGAGATGAGTTCAAGGGACGGGGCTTGGAGTTGACGGTCTCCAACCAATTCATAATGAGTGGTCGCGCTTCATTGCTACTCAACGCAACGGCAGGCTACGCGGAGTATCCCAGCCGTCCCACCGCCGCTCGGTACGACACGCTGCTCGGTGGAAGCCTTGCCTACAATTACCGCATCTGGGAAACCCTCCACTTTGTGCTGGAAGCGAGTTTCTACGAGAACCTCTCCAATATTACCGATGTCTACCGCTACCGGCGATGGGTCGCAGGCGCCGGTGTCGAATACCGAATTTAGAGTGTCGCAATTTGCCGAGAGCCACCGTTCTTTGCTAAGGTCCCACTCACTACTCATGGAGGTTTTCTTATGAAGGTCCAAACGACTCTATTGTCTTGCGCTCTCTTGTTCGCAAGCTACGCTCTTCTAGCTGACTCTGCTGAAGTCCCCTCACAACTTCAAGTTATCGGAGACGACATCAAGGCGGCAGCGCAAAAGTCCGCAAGCAAGCTCAAAGAAGGCTTCCAGGGTTCTTCCGGTCGCAAAGCGGCTCAAGCAAAGCGCATTGAAGAAGAGAAACAAGCGGAAAAGGATCGCGAAGCACAAGCGAAGGCGCAAGCTGAGCAGAATTAAGTCGCCGAGTTTCCGTCTTTAAATCCCGTCGATAGATAGAGCGCAACCAGTGTGAGGGCTACTGCCACGTAGCCCACGCGCGGGTAGTGGAGAAGTTTGCCGTCATTGCCTTGCGAGACGATGAAGCCAGCGATAAACGAAGCCACACTCATGGCAAGTTGCTGACAAAAAGAAACGAGGCTCATATAGCCGGCCCGAGATTCACCCGGGTGGATACCCGTGAGCAATGCCATCGTGGGGACCATTCGACCTGAGATGAGCACCATAAAAAGCGTGCTGCAGGCGATAGCCGGCCAAAGCGTCAGACGCGGCAAATGGGTCACCAAGAGCAAGGGAAACACGCTCAAAGACGCGACTACGGTAAAAACTCTGCGATGGCCGAAGTAATCTGACGCGCGTCCGATAGTTTGCGACGAAAAAAACGTGAAGCAGCCACCCACAAAATAGATCCAACTCAAGTCTTGTTCGCGCACCCCCACATTGGATACGAGCGCAGGGCTCAAGAAGGGGATGACTAGGAACCCCGCACTCATCACCACCGCCACCAGCTTCAACCCCAGTAAGCTTTTGGGCAAAACGGCGAGTCGAAAAAGTGCGAGTGCCCGCTCTAGCACCCCTGCTCGTTTAGCCGTGGAAACCACTAGGATGCGAGGAATGGCAGCCGCTGAGACTCCCCAGAAAACCGCCCCCACCAGTGCGATACTCAAGAACGTCCAAGACCAACCAAAATGCGCCGCAATGGCTAACCCCACCGGCAAACCAACGACGGTAGCTACTGAGAACGAGGCCATGAGCATGCCCATCGCTCGGCCACGTCGGGCAGGCGCAATGAGATCACCCACCATCGCAAAACAGAGAGTGGAGACGGTGCCGCCGAACGCGCCCGCGACGACGCGCGCAGCCAGCAGCTGCCCATAGGTGGCAGCTGCCCCACAAAGTGCAGTACCCACGAGGAAGCCTGCGAAGACAGCAAGGTAAGCCTTCTTTCGCTCCCACCTATCAATCGTAAGCGCGCAGAGCAGACTGAAAATCGCTGCCGAAAACGTATACGCCGAGACCAATAAACTAAATTGCGATGGAGTAATCTGGAAGATCCTCAAAAACTGTGGACCCAGTGGCATCATGATGACGAAGTCGGTGACGTGTGCGAACTGCACGCCCGCCATGACCAGAAGGACGAGAAACTCCGCGCGTCCGGTGAGGTAAACGGGCGGATCGACCTTTAATTGTTCTGCGGTTTGCACTATTCCACCTTCAGTTCGAGTCGCGCTTTACCCTTGAAAGCCTCTGCTACGACCTTATCGCCTGGTTGCAATGGACCGACGCCTTCGGGAGTACCCGTAAAGATCAGATCCCCTGGACTCAAAGTAAAGAGGGTCGATAGATAGTGGATGAGCCTAGGGATCGGAAAGAGCATGTCAGCGGTCGTTGCTTTCTGTCGCATTTGTCCATTCACTGAAAGCGAAAAATCCCATGGCCCCTCTGCGCATTCCGCTTTAGGCACAATGTCGCTCACAGGCGCAAAAGTATCGAAACCTTTGGCCACCGCCCAAGGCAGCCCCTTTTTTTTGGCTTCCTCCTGAAGATCACGCGCCGTGACATCGATTCCGACTGCAAAACCCGAGACAAAATCCATCGCATTTTCTTCGCGGATGTTTTTTCCGCCTCCACCCATCACCACAACGACTTCGACTTCGTGGTCGATGCGTTTGCTTTGTGGGGGGCGTACGATCTGCCAACCCGTACGACTCAAAGAAGAGGTAGGTTTAAGGAAGATAACAGGCTCAGTAGGAACCGCGTTCCCAAGCTCCTTTGCATGCGCTGCGTAATTTCTTCCCACGCAATAGACCGCACGAGCGAAAATTCCCAGTGGTTTGAGCACATAATCCATCAATAGACTCCGCCGGAAAACCGAAAAGCATTTAGGCTACTTCTCGAGTTTATTGAAGCTAGCGTATACTAGCTCAAGCTTAGGATATCCTGAACGGGCGAAACGCCACGCACAAAGCTTTTCAAACTTTACGGTAAAAATGCAAAAGCGCTCTACCTTACTGGGAATTACCCTCACCCTCTTTCTTAGTGCTTGCCTCTCCACGCCTCCTGAAACGGGTGAGGATCTACACTCGGTGTCGGAAGCTGTAAAAGCAACCCCCCGTTACCAGCAAGCGAAACGGTTTGACGCCTTTTTGAAAAATGAGCTCTCCCCGGAAGACCGCGAACTACTTCTGGAGGCTTGTCGATCCAAGGACAATTCGGAGAATCCGTTCTGCTTCTCCGTGAATAAGGAGCGCCTGCTTCGCAAACACGTCGAACGCGTGCAGCGCGCCGCCGAGCCCACCTTTAGAACGAAACCAGAACCCTTCGACTTACAAATAGCCAAAGGCAAGATCCTTAATTGGTCCGCCGTGCAGAAGGCAAGTCTCAAAGGATTACTAGCAGGAATGCGCACGCTAACGCTCGAAGAACTTCGAGCCGCCGGACGTTTTGCTCTCAAACGCAAAGAGTGCCCGAACCACGTTTCCATCGCCACGGCAGCGCTTTTGGAAATCCATCTGCCATTTGAAAATGTGGGACCGGAAATTGCGGCTCTTTACGAAAAGGGCGCTAAGTGCACGCGGCGCAAGACAGCCAACCACGAGCACTTTCTGACTCGAGCAGCACTCTTTCACATGCTGGACAGAAAACCAGACCTTGCGGAAAAAGTTCTGGCGAAGGTCGTGCCCGCAGATGCCTATTCAGGTCGGGCTTTGTACTGGCTCAGTCGTGCGCGCCTAGCTCAAGGCAAAACGACTGAATCAAAAGCCACACTCGACCGCCTCAAATCCCAGCTCCCTTTTTCCTTCCATGCGCTGATGGTGCGTGCACAGGAAAATAGCGATCCGCTGCTAAACTCTGACTTTGTCGCACTGCCCACCAGAAGCAAAACCAACCACCAAGCCAACAACCTAATTGAACAGGCCGAGACTCTGCGAGAAATGGGCTTTGCCGATTCCGCTTCACAAATAGTGACTTTTGCTCTCACCCGCTTTGCACCGAGTGAGCCCCCCTTGCGTGCCTACCTCGCAACGCTTGGGAATACTTCTACGCAAATACGCAATGTGCAGGCGCTGCTACTGACCCGCCCTGCTTTGCGCACACCCACTTATTTTCAGCTAGCGTATCCAAAGGCCTATTTCGAACTGTTCGAATCGCATGCCGGCAAAGTCGATCCCTTCCTGCTACTCGCCATTGCAAGAAAAGAAAGCACCATGGATCCCAATGCGGTATCTCCTGCAAACGCACAGGGGTTATTGCAGCTTAATCCCGACACTGCGAAGCGTTTAAGCGGCGAGGAACTCAATCTTTTCGACCCTCGTATTAACGCTGAACTGGCAGCGCGGTACTTGAACGAGTTGTACTCGCACATGAAGGGGCAACTCCCCCTGATTGTCGCCTCTTACAACGCGGGCGAGCAATCCGTGGCCAATTGGACCCAACGGTATCCCACGACCGATCTTCTCCTATTTATTGATTTGATTCCCTATCGGGAAACGCGCGACTACGTCGGCTACGTACTTTCCAATTACTTCTGGTACAAGCGGCTCTACACGGAAAATGCCCAACAAGCCCTGGCGCAACTCTCGACGGGCGAACTTGCAAAGGTCGACGAACCCCGTGGCGTAAGATCCATCAAATCCCTAATGGAAGAAGCCCTCAAAACTTCGGAGAGCTGGCCGGACGATCAAGCGACTTCTCCTGCCTTCATCGACATCTGGAATCAGCCTGATTCCACTTCCGAGATCCAATGATTAAGAATCAGCGGAATGATGAAGAAGCCGCAACAAAGTAGCAGCGCCGCTTGCAAACTAAACACCGCCTGCAACGCTCCAAAACCAATGAGCGAAAACACCATCGCTAGCTTCCCAGCAAATCCCCACAAACCAAACACTTCTCCTGAGTGCTCCTGCGGAGCCATCTGGCCCACCAAGGCGCGCGTGCAAGCTTGAGTAGCTCCCAAACCCAGGCCCGCGAGGTTGCCCACCATCACAAACGCAACGCGCTTATCCGCAATGCCGAGCACACTCGAGACGACATCCAACGCGTAGATAAGTACCAACGTTACCACCCACAGCACGAGCGTAAGATTTAGGGTACGTATTCCGCCTATATGTGACTGCAACCATCCAAACCCCAATGCTCCAGCCGCTGCGGTAAGCTGCAATGAAATAAAAAAGATCGCTTGCCACTGGCCATCAAGGCCCACCACTTGTTGGCCGTAAATAGCAGCAAAACTGATCGCAATACCCAACCCGCCTTGAAAGAAGAAAAAGGAGAACAGTAAGCGCGCTAAATTCGGCAAAGCGCGCAGCCGGACAAAACCCCGAAACAAAAGCTCGAAGCCGGAAGTCCGGTAGCCTTTGTCTTGTGGCTCTTTCAGCCAGAAAAGCGCCGGCAGAGATGCAGTTATGAAAAAGGCGGCAGTCAACGGCCCCACCCACCGCAGCCGCTCCCAATTCTCCATCCGGTAATCCAGTCCGGTTGCCCAACTACAAAGGACAATGGCGGCGAGCCCCCCTAAATACCCCAGCCCCCATGCGAGCCCGCTGATGCGCCCCATTGCCTCTTTGGATGCAAGACTCGGCAAAAAGGCCGAAATGAAATTTTCAGAAAAGGAAAATCCAATATTAGAAAGGACCACGAGCAAAATGGCGAGCCACACATCCCCTGGACGCACGAAGTACAGACCACTACTTGCTACCGCACACAGCGCGACGCTTGCTATCAAAAGCTTCTTGCGCCAGCGCCTTTCATCGCTGAGCGAACCAAAATAAGGGCCGAGCAAGGCAACCATCGCCCAACTGCCCGCAAGCGCCCACGCCCACAGAGCATTGCCCTCGGCATAAGAGCCCGTTGCAGAGGGCCCGACAATCAAGCTCGTGAAGATCACATTGAAAGCAACGGTGATGATGAGCGTTGTGTAGGAAGAGTTTGCGACATCGAAAAGACACCAACCAACCAGTGGCCGGTTGAACTTCTGCGTCGTATTACGGAAAAGCGCCGTCATTGGCTTGTACCAACTGCCTTTCCGAATCTACCCAAAAAGAGGACACGTAGGTTTCATTCTCGAACGAAGCCATTGCAACGGCTCGATAGCCATCCAGCCCCATACCCAGGTGACTAATAGTCGTTGGATCCGTATTGCTCCAGACACCTAGTCCGGCCCCTCTAATGGCTGGTGCGAAATCGCCCCCACCTCGAATCGCGGCGCAACCAGCGGCATAGGGGTAGTAGGGTGTATCCGATGCATCGACAGGAAGGATTCGACTCACATAGGTTTGACCGCCGGGACCGTTGCCCGCGAGCGGAGGGGCGTAATAAGAGGGAAGCTGCGTGAAAACCCTCGCCCCAAGGCTGCCCGCCTTTGTTGGGGCTGAATCGGCAGCGTCTATATCTACGCAACCCGTTGCAACGGCGAACCCCACGACATAGTAACGATTGGTCACCTCAAAGCCCATTGCATGTAGGTTGGTGCCGTAGGTTCCCCACTCGGCGAAGAATGCCCCTTCAGCTCTAGCTAAACCGCCCAGCGCTACCTTGGCCTCAGCGAATCTTGCCTTCAGAATCATCCGCCGAAAGGTTGGCACGCCTATCACGCTTAGGGCGCCGATGATCGTTACGACAATGAGCAACTCGACCAAGGTGATACCGGCAATCCGGCCCACCCTTGCGCGCCTCACCTGCTGACCTCAAAAGAACGCGAGTACAGGCGCAGCTTATCCGGTCCGTAAGCGCGAACGGAAATCTTCCATGGCACCCGACTGTCCGAATCGATGATGACGTAGTTGTTCACCCCCGACACACCCTCTACTTGCAACGGGTTGGGCGCATCCTTCCATGCATCCGGGTAAACCGAGGAATGTATACTGCTAGATGTGACTTCCACGGTGGGATAACCCAGCACTTCTTTCGGGATAGCCATCACTTCTGTCAGATGCCGATCACCTGAAATGAATGCCACGGGTGCCGGAGCATTTTTCAAACGACGCAAGAAGCGAGTAAAGCTTTCGGGATGTTTTCCCTGAAAGGACTCGAACTTGTGGTAGCCACCAAAAAACTGATTGCCGCTAATGAGCCACACCGGTGCATCGGCAAACACTTCGGTGAACAGCCAGGCTTCTTGGTCTGCTCCGTAATGGGTCGCGCCGTCTCTGAAGCTACGATCATCGAGAAAAAAGAATCGCTGACGAAAGGCGTTCAAGCGACTGGAAACACCCGGACCCCTATCGAACGTACCCGGGTACTGCGCGCCCCCAAAAAAGGCCTGAAACACTTGCTTGGCTGCAGCTTTATACTCAAAGCTGGCATCCCCATCGTTTGCGCCATAGTCGTGGTCATCCCAAGTCGCAAAGATCGGAACGAGCTTGGGGCTTTTGAACAGCTCGAGCGTGCCGCGGGTTTGGGTATACCTTTTCCAGAGGATTTCGGGAGTGGCAGGCACCCCAGGTGAGTCGGCATAAACGTTGTCGCCGATCAAAACAATCATTTCCGGATCATGACTTAACAAGTCCTTCCACATCGGCTTTTGGGCGGGATGGGAATCCAACATGCAGGAAGCCACGGCGAACCGAATGGCATTTTTTGAGACATCGAGTGTCTGCAAGGTACGCCGATCGAGCAGCTCGCCCGAACCGCCAACGACTTGAAGGTTGTAGTTTACTCCTGAAACCAGCCCCTCAAACCGAAGCTGTACGAGTCGCCCCTGGTCCGCCGGCAAAGCCGTGGGGTTGACGAGCAACGGCTCAACGAGCCTATCGCGCACCGTATCCCATAGAAACATCTCAGCGCTCTGCCCAGGGGGAACCAGAACGATCACTTCCGTTGCGGATTCGTCGGTCGCCCCCTGCATAATGGCGAGAGGGAACGCCGGATCGACTTTATCTCCCAACCGCTGACAGGCGGCCGAGCTATTCATTGAACAAGCCACATCGAAGGCTTCGCGTGAGGCTTCGAGCTTGCCCGCGCGGGCCAACTCCACTGCCTGAAAAAAACTCTGCTGCCGTCGCACGCCTGGCGTGGCGCATGCGGTCAGAAAGAGTCCGAGCCAAAGCGTTTTTAAGCTAATTCGCATGTTTCTTAGGTGACTTTCGAGCCTGACGCACCTAGTTTATTCGCCATGGCACGCCCACTTATTCTCGCAAGCACATCGGCCGCACGCAAACAAAGTCTTGAGCGACTCGGATTTCCTTTCGAAACCCGGCATCCCGAGGTGGATGAAAACGCCTGGAAGGCTAAGAACCCCAATCTCTCTGCAGCAGCCATTGCAGAAGGCCTAGCGGCTGAAAAAGCCAAGAGCATCGGCTCTCGCGTAGGTAGCGCAGTGGTGATTGGCGGAGATCAGGTGCTTAAGTGCGAAGGCAAAATGCTCGGAAAGCCGAACAGCCTGGAAAACGCTCAAGCTCAACTCAGAATGCTAGCTGGTAAGACCCACTCTTTGATTACTTCGGTCTCGGTGTACACGCGGGAAGGCGTTTACAAAAACACCGACATCACGCGTCTCACGATGCGGGAGATGGATGACCAGATGATCTTGCGTTATGTCCTCAAGGACAAGCCTCTGGATGCTTGTGGCAGTTACCGCTTCGAAGCTTTTGGCATCGGCATGTTCGAAAGCATTGAAACTCAAGATCCTTCTGCGATTACCGGCATCCCGCTACTTTGGATGAGCGGCTTGCTTCAGGAACTTGGCTATAAGTGGCTGGAGTAGAACAAGCTCGCGCCCTCGATCGAGTGAGTTCTGCGGATTGCCGTGCACGCGCTTTCAAGGTTTCCTATATAGCTAGATCCCTCGTCCTCTGAGCACGGGATAGTCTGTAATCCTCTGCGAATACCCATCATAAAAGCTCACTCGGAGTGTCTGCTCAAAATCGCCCACATACTGAGGAGCAAACGTCACTTTCAATAGGCAGGACTCTCCCGATGCCAGTGTATCGGCGCAAGTGCCCCCCACGCCGGGATAGCCGCCTTCAAATTTGAAAGTGATAGACAGATGAAAGTCGCTGCCCAGGGCTTGTGCACCCTTCACCCCTGTATTAGTCACCGTGAACAGTTGAGAGGTGGTGTTGCCCACAAGCTGCGCGTCGAATTGAAAGACGGGTGTAGGAGTAACCGCCAATTGAGCTGCATCGGCGGGAACGGTGTTCTTAAGCACCTCCGCGGTTTCTTGACCGCAGGTGGTAAGAAAAAGACACAACGCAAATATCACGCGACGACGGTTCATAGCTCTCCTCCTTGAGAGAATGCCCCGTACCTAAGATGTGATGACCGTCGTTTAAAACCCTCAGCCTGGGGGCTACCTTCTAGGTTCGTCCAATTTAGTGAAGGCATAGGGAAGCAATTATGGTGTTACTTCCATTTTCCGTCTTCGCCCTGCTCCATATCGAGCGTGCCACCGATATTTCGGGGGGGCCGGCCGCCGCTGAACCCTGTGCGTGAAGTGCGAACCGTCAGCCGCTTGTCTCCGAAACTACTCGTTACCCACGACACCAGACTCACAATCACGGATGCAAGGATGGCCGAGCCGAAGGACGCGATGTGAATACCGGACACCAAAGCCCCTGCGAAAGAGAAGACGATGGCGTTCACAAACAGCAGAAACAATCCGAGCGTGAGGACCGTCAGAGGAAGGGTCAGGATGATCAAAAGGGGCTTCACGATGACATTAAGGATACCCAGCACGGCGGCCGCTGCGAGTGCGGCCCCAAAATCACGCACGGTGACTCCGGCCACCAGCGACGGAAGCATGAGAATCGTGAGACTGGTAATGAGCCAACGCAAAACTAGTCTAAACATGCCCTACCCCTTACCCTGGGAAATCCCTGGTGACAAAGCGCAAAATCATCTACAAATCCTGCTCTGTGAATTCATCCATTCATCATGCGGCTCAGGCACTCAAGGCAGGCGGCACTGTCGTGTTTCCCACGGAAACTGTGTATGGACTGGGAGCGCTTGCACTAGCCCCTGAAGCGGTGGCTCGCATTTTTGAGATCAAACGCCGACCCCGATTTAACCCGCTTATCGTGCACCTACCCGCACGGGAATGGCTTGAGCAAGTTGCCCAAGGTATTCCCGCGCAAGCTTATTCACTTGCCGAGCGTTTCTGGCCGGGACCTCTGACACTGGTACTTCCCAAAAAAAAGAACATCTCCGGCATCGTAACCGGAGGACTTGAAACCGTAGCCGTGCGCATGCCCGCGCACCCGCTCGCTCAAGAACTCTTGCGGGAGGTGGGGGAGCCCATTGCCGCGCCCAGTGCCAATCGCTTCACACGCATCAGCCCCACCGCGGTCGAACATGCGCGCGCTCAGCTAGGGAGCGAGGTGGATGTCTATTTAGACGGGGGGCCGTGCAGGCTCGGTATTGAGTCCACGATTGTGGGATGGGTAAACGGAAAAGCGTGTTTGCTCCGACGGGGTGCTCTTGCCGTGGAAGACATTGAAGCTATCACAGGCACTTTGCTCGAAGCACCCCAGTCTGCGCGCCCGCTTGCGCCGGGGGGATTACCCCGTCACTATGCTCCACAGACGCCTTTGATCTTTTCCAGCGAACCCGTGGATTTTGAATCAAATCGTCGTGTGGCGCTACTTACTTTCTCCCCGGAAGAAAAAGAAGAAGGCGGGTATGCCGAGCACCGCTACCTTTCCAAAACAGGGGACATGCGACAAGCAGCAGCTGCCTTGTTTGCAACGCTGCAAGAATTGGAAGCGCAAGATTTCGACCTGATAGTCGCACGCCCTCTACCCGCTCATGGCCTAGGCCTTGCGATAAATGATCGCTTGCGCCGGGCCGGGCACACGGAAACAGATCTCGCTTTGCCTGTTTAGGCACACTCCTAAGGCGGGTACTTTTCACCTTCGCCCAAAAATAGACGGGCACCTTTTGGGATTTAAAGGGCATTGCGGGCTTCAAGCACGAGGCGAACGGCTTCCTCTGCCGACTCAGCGATCGCGGTAAGATGCCCCATTTTGCGGCCAGGACGAGATTCTTTCTTCCCATAATCCACATGGGTCACTCTCGGAAAGGCCTTGAGCTTCTCCCACTGCTCGGGAGTACCCTTCCAAACCTCTCCCAAAAGATTCGCCATTGCAGTAGGTCGCCGGGTGGTCGCCCCTAAAGTTAGGCCCGCAAGGCACCGCACCTGCTGCTCAAACTGTGAAGTAAACGATCCGTCCATCGTCCAGTGGCCAGAGTTATGGGGGCGAGGGGCGATTTCGTTCACTCGAACGCTCCCGTCTTTTCCAACAAAGAACTCCACACAAAGTAAACCTACGACATTGAGCTCCACCGCAATGGCTCGGGCCGTGGAAATCGCCGCTGCTTCCACTTCACTGGATACAGCTGCGGGAGAAAACGAAATATCGAGAATGTGGTTTACGTGGCGATTCTCAATGACGCCCCAGTCCACCATGGCACCGTCCACTGCACGCGCGACAATGACGGACACTTCTTTCTCAAAGTCTTGCCAGGCTTCTAGTACCCATTCGCCCGGTTGGGAGGTAGCGGCAACCAGATCCGACTCTTGGCGGATCCTCGTCTGCCCTTTGCCGTCGTACCCGAAACCCGCAGTTTTAAGCACCGCAGGAAGTCCCACGGTTTTAAGAGCCTCTTGCGCTTGGGTCAAATTACTGACTAGCGCAAATTCGACGACAGGAAAGCCCGCCTCTTTAAGAAAGGTCTTTTCGCGCGCGCGATGTTGCGCGATGTGCAGCACATGGGCGCCCGGGCGAGCCGGGACAATCTCTTCCAAAGCCTTCAAGCATTCGACCGGCACATTTTCAAATTCTAAGGTCACCGCATCGACTGCACCTGCGAATGAGCGAATGGCCCTTAAGTCGGAATACTCCGCCATCGTCACATGGCTTGCCACTTCAAAGGCGGGACTTTCCGTCTCTGGAGCAAACACGTGAGGTTGAAACCCCAAGGCAATCGCCGCTTGGCTAAACATGCGCCCGAGCTGCCCCCCGCCGAGAACACCTAGCTGAGAACCTTCTTTAAGTGGAGTAAATTTCATGTGAGTTTGGGCAGCTTCTTCTTCAAAACCCCTGCTGTTTGCGCCTTACGAAAGTCGCGCAATAGGCTACGCAACTTCGGCCGCTGAGCCGACAAAATCGACACGGCAAGAAGTGCCGCGTTAGCAGCGCCAGGCTTTCCGATGGCAAGGGTTCCTACCGGAATGCCTTGTGGCATCTGAGCAATCGACAACAGGGAATCTAATCCTTTGAGGGCGCGGCTCTCTATGGGAACCCCCAAGACCGGAAGTACCGTCTGTGAGGCAATCATGCCCGGCAAGTGTGCCGCTCCGCCCGCCCCCGCAATCACCACTTCAATACCCCGACTCTCTGCGGCTTTAGCAAAAGCATTTAATTTATCGGGTGTTCGGTGCGCAGAAACGATCTCGCACTCATGCGGCACATTGAACTGCTCCAATATCTGGGAAGCCGCCTGCATGGTGGGCCAGTCGCTATCGCTTCCCATTACGACCGCCACTAAGGGCTTTTCCTCTTTGCGGGGTTTCATTGCCTGCTCCTATACCCTATACTCGCGCCGCCGTGTGGAAAGTCGCTACTTGGAACGTGAATTCCGTCAAAGCACGCTTGGACCGTTTGATTGCCTTTTTACAGCGAGAACGGCCCGACGTCATCTTGCTCCAGGAGCTGAAGTGCGAAACGCCGCTTTTTCCCCTAGAAGCCATTCAAAAAGCAGGCTACTACGCCGCCGTTTCGGGTCAAAAGGCCTATAACGGCGTGGCCATTGTGTCGCTTCGTCCGGCGACAGACGTCGTGATAGGTCTCGGTGATGGCGAACTGGATGAAGCCCGGTTGATAGCGGCCACGGTAGATGGCATCCGCCTAGCAAGCGCCTATGTCCCCAATGGGCAGGCCGTGGGAAGCGAAAAGTACCAGTACAAGCTTCGCTGGCTCGCCCGCTTGCGCTCTTACTTGAATGCACAAGCCCCTCGGGGGTCGCGGTTTCTGCTAGGAGGCGATTTCAATGTCGCTCCGGAAGATAGAGATTGTTACGACCCCGAAGGGTGGCGGGGGCAGATCCTCTTCTCGGAACCCGAGAAAGCCGCTTTAGCCGAGATTGTGGCCGCCGACCTGCACGATACCTTTCGAAAGTTTCGAACAGAAGCAGGGCTCTATTCCTGGTGGGATTATCGGATGATGGGGTTCCCAAAAAACCGCGGCTTAAGAATCGACTTCTTGCTCGCAAGCTCCGCGCTCTATGCGCAGTGCACGGCTTCACGCATTGATCGCAATGAACGCAAAGGCCTTTTGCCTTCGGATCATGCCCCCGTTATCGCTGAGTTTGACTTGAAGTAGGCACTTTCCCTTGAAAGTCGACTGTGATCTTCCCCCAATAAAGTGGACACGCTAGGCGGCGTTGTTTTCCTGCTCATACACGGCTGGCGCTTTATATCCAATCGTGGAATGCAGTCTCTGCCGATTGTAAAAAACTTCAATCCAATC